>DASYEU010000157.1:0-46590 GCA_036498865.1 Acidobacteriaceae bacterium
CACCTCAACGACTCCCTCAAGCCCGCCTGGGGCAAGACCGAATCCATCGACTACACCAACGAGGGCTTCCACATTCAGGGCTGGCTGATCTATCCCGCCGACTACGACCCGGCAAAGAAATATCCGCTCGTCGTCAGCGTCCACGGCGGCCCCTCCTCGGCCGTCTCGCCACGCTGGCCCGGCGTGGCCTACGGGTCCGTCCCCTTCTCCGCCCTCGGCTACTTCGTCTTTATGCCCAATCCCCGCGGAAGCTACGGCCAGGGAGAAAAGTTCACCCAGGCCAACGTCAAAGACTTCGGCTACGGAGATCTCCGCGACATCCTCGCCGGCGTCGACGTCCTCGAAAAGCGCTTCCCCATCGACAAGGACCGCGAAGGCGTCACCGGCTGGAGCTACGGCGGATTCATGACCATGTTCTCCGTCACCCAGACCACGCGCTTCAAAGCAGCCGTCGCCGGAGCAGGCATCTCCGACTGGCAGAGCTACTACGGCGAAAACTCCATCGATCAATGGATGGTCCCCTTCTTCGGCGCCACCGTCTACGACGACGCCAAAATCTACGCAAAGTCTTCCGCCATCGACTTCATCAAGAACGTCCGCACGCCCACCCTCGTCGTCGTCGGCGACCGCGACGGCGAATGCCCCGCGCCGCAGAGCTTCGAATTCTGGCACGCGCTCAAAGCCCAGGGCGTCAAAACCCAGCTCGTCGTCTACCCCAACGAGGGCCACCGCTTCTCCAGCCGCGAGCACCAGCGCGACGTCCTAAAGCGAGCCCTGGACTGGTTCGAAACCCAAATGCCCCCCAAATAGCCCCCTTATTGAAGGCGTCATCTCGCCGCGCCCCCACCCCCGTTGAAGGCGTCATCTCGACCGAAGCGCGCAGCGCGCAGTGGAGAGACCCCCGCATTTCGCCTTTGCTGTCGCCCTTGCCTGTTCTCCCCCAAAGCACCCTCTCTCCCGCTCCGCCATCTCGCGAGCCCGCCCCCACACAACTACCCTCAAAGCCCACATCGCGTCCAAAGCAACATGATCCACACATCACCCGCAACAGAGTGCGAAACAATTGCCGGCTCTATTTGCGTCTGGTGTGCGCAGCTTCTACACTGGAGCTTAAGAAACTAGCGTCTGCGGTGTGGACCGTTCAGCTCTGTTTCCGGTTGGACGGGGAGGTTTAATGCGTCGGTTTGTTACGTTGGTCGTACTGATTCTGTTTGCAATTCCATTCGGTGTCTCGATCTCGGGCTGCTCGAAAAACTCTCCTCCTGTGTTTTGCAATGGCGGAGATTCTGGCCCCATCACAGGTCAGGCCACGACCATCGCCCTGAATCCGATCGTCTACGGAATCTCCCTGAACTTTGCCGAAATCGGGCAAGTCAGTACCCCTTCCGCCACAGACTGCAAGGGCAACACCGCCTCCATCGGCCGCTACACCTACGGCACCACCGATATGACCATCGCCGACGTGCAGCCGGAGACCGGCCGCCTCTGCGCAGGCACATGGAACCGCAACACCGGCGGCGGAATCCCTGACTTCACCGTCTGCAATCCGACCAACAAGTCCGGAACCGCCTACATCGCTGCCAGCGCCGACGGCGTAACCAGCAACGCCCTCCCCGTATTCATTCACCCCATCGTCACCAGCATCGTGCTGGGGAGTCCGTCGGCCAATTGCACCACGGACCCAACCACCGCCTGCTGCCCCTTCACCACCCCGGGATCGGTCACCGCGCCCCCCTACCAGGCAAACTCCTGCGTCTCCCAGGGAGCCACCGCGCAACTCGTCGCGCGAATCTTTGCCGGCACCGGCGCCAACCAGACCAACATCACCTGCCAGGTCGGCCATCTGCAGTTCACCTCGCAGGGATCCTCGTCGCTTACCTCAATCTCTCCCGTGGTCAACATCGACCAGAATGGCGTCGCAACCGCCAACCAGCCGGGGTCGGTCCTCATCTCCGCAAACATCTCGAACGCCGCCAGTTCCGCAGGCTTTTTCTCCACCTGCCCCCCAGCGTCGATATCGCTCACCACTCCAGGCACGTCAACCAATCCGGTCATCGTCAACCAGAACAACCCTCAGGCCCTGCTGGCAACAGCACTCGACACCAAGAACAATCCCATCACCGGCCTGACCCTCGAGTACGTCTCCACGGCGCCCACCACGATTCCCGCATCCTCCACGGTAGTTCCCATCCTGGCTGGCGCAGCTGCCATCTCCGCCATCTGCCAGCCGCCCGCCTGCAATTCCTCGGCCTACAACCAGATCGGCCTCTTCGGCAACGGCAAGCCGATCACCTCGAATGCGGTGGACATCACCGCCCCCGGAACCAACAGCACCGTGCTCTATATGGCCAGCACGCAGTCGATGTACATGCAGTCCCGCGACTTCACCCAGCCATCTGCGGCCAATCCCTTCCTGCTCCCCTTCCTTCCCAACTCCATGGTCATCAGCCAGGATGGTTCCACCATTTACATGGGTAGCGCGACAGCCCTGATGGTGCTGAACGCAGTCAACACGCTCAGCCTCTCGCGCGTGGATATCACCTCGCCCGGAACCGTTCTCGCCGTCTCGCCCGACGGCAGCCAGATCGTCCTCAGCGACCCCGTCAAGCAGATCACCTCCATCGAGAGTTCCTCCGGCGGAGTCATCACCTCCTTCGGCGGAGTAGGCACACGCGCAGCCTTCGCTCCCGATAGTCAGTCGGTCTACATCACCGCAGGCAATCAGCTCCTTGTCTACGCGGCCTACACCGGATGGACCAACATCTCGCCCGCAACCACCGCAGGCACCCCGGTCACCGACGTTGCCGTCACGGTGCCCAGCGTTGGAGCCTACTTCGCCGGCCCCACCACCACCGCCCGCGGTTATTGCTCCATCAGCACTCCGGCAACCGCCCCCAACAGCGAGAACAACGCCTTCTACCCGCCCGCGGATAGCTCGCCCGCCATCACCGATCGGATCGCCGCCACCAACGACGGCCGCCACATCCTGGGTGCGACCGTTTCACCCGTCCCGACCCTCAGCGACCTCCGCGTCCAGATCCCCAATGGCAACAACGGAGGCTCGGTCAGCATCGCCTGCCCGACGACCGGTGGCCTCACCTTCTCGAACACGCTCTCGACGGCTCTTCTCAACCAGATCACCGCGACAGCCATCACCGGCGTCCTGCCCACGTCCGACTCGTCACTCGCGTTCGTCACGTACACCGGTGCCGGTGGAGTATTGCCCGCCTACGCGCCCGTCGCAAATGGCCTGGGCACGACCACCTACATCAAGCTCTCCGGCACTGCAACCGCCCCCGTGGCAGGCGCTGTCACCGCGGACAACACCACGGTCTACGTGGGTACCTCGGGCGACAATCTCGTCCACGTCATCAACCGCAGCACGCTCACCGACAGCTCCACCCTGGCGCCGAACCTGCCTGGTCAAGCCGGCGGAGTCGCACCGGTAAACCTGATCGTCCAGAAGCCACGCAAGACAACCTAGGTATTGCCGTAACGCAACGAAGTTGCATCTGCACCCTTCCGGTCTGCCTCTGTCCTTACGTAGCTCGGAGATAGACCGCTCGTCGCTGATTGGTAAACAAAAGTCGTAGTTTGCAGGCCCGATGAATCGCCTATGATTTGTGGCGAGGAAGGACCTTCTTCCTTGACTTTCTGAACCACCTGTTGCCGGGCCCATGGATTACGGAACCTTCTTCTTCACCAACATCGTTTCGATGACCGTGCTAACGGTTTGCGTCAGCCTCTTAGCCTTGCGCAATCGCAGCGTCATCGGAATCCGATGGTTTGCAGGCAGCCTCATCGTGGGCCTCATCAAGCTCATCCTGCAGGGACTGGAAGGCAGGGTGCCTTCCATCTTCGGCAGCATGATTGCCAACGAGCTGTACCTGATCTCCTCCCTCTTCCAGCTCATCGGACTCCACTGGTTCGTAATTCGCCGGCCGTTTCGGCATAGCTGGCCGTTCGTCGCCGTCGGTGCGGCGCTCGCCCTCTACACCGCAATGTTTCTCGGCCGCATCCCCTACAGCGGCAACCTCATCAACATCCCCAACGTCCTCGTGTGCGTAACTGCATCCTGGATGCTGCTAAAGCACAGCCGCGCCGCCGTCTCGCGGGTCGCCGCCGTCATCGTCGGCGCCCAGGCCCTCGTCATGGCCTATCGCGCCTGGCTCACCAACATGCGCTACATCCGGCCATGGGAGACGGTCCACGCGCAGACCGACCCACGATGGCTCTACTCGCTGGCGCTGGCGGCCTTCCTCGCCACCTGCATGGTCATGTGCGATCTCTGGTATCTCGTCGCCGAATTGGGCAGAGTACTCGCCGAACAGGCCCGCACCGACTCCCTCACCGGAGCCCTCAATCGCCGCGCCATGGAGGAAGCCGCCCTGCGCGAAACGGCTCGCAGCCTCCGCCACGGCAACGGCCTCTGCATGATCGTGCTCGACGTCGACAACTTCAAGCAACTCAACGACGCCCGCGGACACGCCGCTGGAGACTGCGCCCTCCGCGCCTTGGTGTGCGAAATCCAGACCATGCTGCGCGGAAACGACCTGCTCGCCCGTACCGGAGGCGAAGAATTCACCATTCTCCTGCCCGACACACCGGCAGATGCCGGCGTCATAGCCGCGGAGCGAATTCGTCAAGCCATCGAAGCCCTCCAAGTCCCCTTCGAAGACGACCCGATTCACATTACAGTCAGTGCAGGCGTCGCCCAGTTCGACCCGTCCCAGGGCGGTTGGGAAGCCATGATGCGCCGCGCTGATACCGCCATGTACGAGGCCAAGGAACACGGCCGCAATTTGGTTCGCGCCCTCACCGACAGCCACGAGAACGAGGATATGGAGAACGATTGCCTCCCCATCGCCTGATTGCGCCGCGAAGGCCTCCTCGTCGCCACTCGAATCGATAAGGGACGTCTTGCGGCAAGCGGCTCACGAAACTCTGGCCGTCGCCCTCCGCAGCCCTTCCTCTCCCTGTTCTTGCCGCAGCAGGATCGCCACATCGCTCGCACTCAGCGGCTCGCTGAAGTAGTGGCCTTGAATCTGATCGCAAGCTTGCCCGCGCAGAAAGGCCATCTGCCCCTCGTTCTCCACGCCTTCCGCGATCACTTTCAGATGCATGCTCTTTGCCAGGCTTAGAATCGCGGAAATAATCGCTGCATCGCCGCCACCCGCGCCGATGTCCCGAATAAACATCTTGTCGATCTTCAGCTTGTCCACCGCAAAGTGGCGCAGATAACTGAAGCTCGAGTAGCCCGTCCCGAAATCATCGATAGCCAGCTTCAGCCCCATCTCCTTCAGTTCCTGCAGCACGGACAGGGTCAGGTCCGCATTGGAAAGCAACAGGCTCTCCGTCAGCTCCAGTTCCAGACACTCCGGTCCCAGTCCGCTCTCCTCCAGCGCCCGCCGGATGATGTCCCGGAAACTCTCCTGGCGAAACTGCAGTGCCGACACATTCACCGCCACCGGAACCCCCGTGAACCCTGCCTCCTGCCAGTTGCGCACCTGCGCACAAGCAGTGCGCAGCACCCATTCGCCAATCGACAGAATCAGCCCATTGCTCTCCGCGATCGAAATAAACCGGTCCGGCAGGATCAGCCCCAACTCCGGGTGCTGCCACCGGATCAGCGCCTCGAGCCCCGTAACCCGCCCGCTGCCCAGATCCATCTGCGGCTGATAGAGCAGAAAGAACTCCTCTCGCTCCAGCGCCAGCCGCAGATCCTTCTCCATCGTCAGCCGCTCCACCGCCTGCGCATTCATCGCCTCGGTAAAGAACCGGACGTTGTTGCGCCCTCCGTCCTTCGCGGAAAACATCGCCGCATCCGCATTCCGGATCAGCGTTTCGCCATCATCGCCATGATCCGGGAACAGGCTGACGCCGATGCTGCAACCCATGCGGATCGATTGCCCCAGCACCCTGAAGTCCTGGCTCATCGCCTCGATCATCTGACCCGCTTCGAACGCCGCCTCAGCCTCATCCTCAACACTGCTCAACATCACCAGGAACTCGTCGCCGCCCACTCTCGCGACCGTGTTGTGTTCTCCCGCGCATTCCTTCAACCGCTTCGCAATCTCCTTCAGCACCAGGTCCCCAAACGAGTGCCCGTACGAGTCGTTCACCGCCTTGAACCGGTCCAGATCGAGAAACAGCAGCGCGATCTTCTCTCCCCTGTGCCGCGCAGCCGCAATTGCATTCTCCAGCCGATCCTGCAGCAGCGTCCGATGCGGCAACTCGGTCAACGCATCGTAGTACGCCAGAAACTTCACCCGCTCTTCCGCGGCCTTGTGCTCGGTAATGTCCTCCACCGTGCCCTCGTACGACGTGGCGTTACCGTCCGCATCCCGAAGCGCATGCGCGTTCACCCGAACCCATTTTCGCGAAAGATCCCTGCAGTAAACCTCCACCTCGGCGCCGCGCACCACCCCATGCCTCGTCAACCCATGCACCATCTCCACCATCCCCCGGGGATCGACAAACAGCTGCTGCGCGACGTTGTGCACCTCCGCCATAAGCTCCTCCGGCGAGTCGTACCCATGCATCTGCGCCAGCGTCGGATTGATGCTGGTCAACTGCCCGTCCGGCGTCGCCTGGAAGATCCCCACCACCGCATCCTCGAAGAATCCACGATACTTCTCCTCCGCCCGCCGAACCGCATCCTCAGCTCGCTTGCGTTCCGTCACGTCGTGCGCCGCCACCAGCATGCACTCCACGCCGCGGAACTTGATCGGATGGGAAGCAATCTCAACGTCGATGATTGCTCCGCCTTTCTTGCGATGCCTCCACACGCCTGGATTCTGTAGCCCGACCACGCGCGTCGAAACATCCCGGATCAGTTCCGGAATATCTTCTTCCGGACGGATTTCGGCAATCGTCCGCTCCAGAAACTCCTGTTCGCTGAATCCGTACTGCTGGATCGCCGCCTCATTCACAGCAACAAACTGAAGCGTGCGCCGGTCGAACACCCACATCGGAATCGGGTTGCTCTCAAACAGAAGCCGATACTGCTCTTCCGAGTGGCGCAGCACCGCTCCCGCAGGGCAGTTCTCCGCAATACCTCGCGCAAGCCAGGCAGATTTCTCGCGCTCCGTTGAGCTCTGCGGTTCGGAAAAGAGTGGGACAATCGCGGCCAGCGGACAGTTGTCCGGAATGGCCGAAGCACAAGACGCAGCCTCAGCGCCGGGCTGGATCTCGAACGGCACTTGCCGCGTCGGAGCGATTGGAGTCTGGCTCATTGGGAACTCCATACCATGCGGACATCGCTCCCGCCCTATTCCGTGGGTCGATCATCCGCCTGCCGTCCCAGGCCCGGGGACTCGGCATCATTGAAAAAGTCGGAAATACCCCCTTAGAATCCATGGCAGCCGCCACAATGGCATGTGACATCCATCACACAAGTTCGCCATCTTCCATGCTGAAAATCACCCGGCTTGCCCACCCCACCCAGGCCGCAACCTACCCAAGCCGCTGCTTCAGCACCGCCCGCGAGATCGCATCCAGCACGCCATTCAGAAACTGCACCGACTCCGGCGCCGCATACCGTCGCGCAATCTCCAGCGACTCGTTGATGATGATTGGCCCCGGTGTGCCCGGATAGGCCACCATCTCCGCCACCGCCGCCCGCAGCAGGTTGCGGTCCACTGCCGCCATCCGCTCCAGCCGCCAGTTCTGCGCATGCGCCTCAATCAGCGCATCGACCTCCGCCTGCCGCGACGTGGCCACGCGGTAGATATCCTCCGCAAACCCGCGCGTCTCCGCGTCCACATCGTCGCGCGACGGCCAGAACAACGCACTCACCTGCTCCGGAGTCTGTTTGCCCAGGTCGCCCTGGAACAGCATCTGCATCGCCAACTCACGAGACTTGCGCCGCGTGCCCATCTACTTGCTCACCATGGACTGCGATTCCTTCCCCGCCAGCTTACGCTGCACCGACACCATCTCAATCGCCGCCATCGCGGCCTCGAATCCCTTGTTGCCGGCCTTCACGCCCGCCCGGTTCAACGCCTGCTCCAGCGTCTCACACGTCAGCACGCCAAACGCATGCGGCACGCCCGTCTCCTGCTGCGACTGGCCGATCCCCCGCGCAACCTCGGTGTAAATCGCCTCATAATGCGCCGTCTCGCCGCGCAGCAGGCAGCCCAGAGTCACAATCGCATCGCAGCTCTTCGACTCCGCCAGCGTTCGCGCCGCCGCAGGAATCTCCCACGCGCCCGGCACCCGCACAATCTGAATCTCAGCCCTGGACGCCCCACTGCGCAGCAGGCCATCCAGCGCTCCTTGCAGCAGACGGTCCGTAATCACCGCGTTCCACCGCGCCACCACAATCGCAAATTTCATCCCCGTGGCCGAGAGATCGCCCTCAATCGCCGTCGGCTTGCCATGCAGCGGATTCTCCGACTCCCAGAACCCCAGCACCAGCGACGCATCCAGCGTCACTGTAAACAGCCGCGAGTTCCAGTGCGTCCCCTCAACCTCTGAAAGCAGAGCCGCAATCTCCTCCGTACGATAATTCGCCAGCATCCAGTGCTCCACCGCCTGCCGCACCTGGTCCAGCTGCGTCACCTCCACCAGCACCGGAGGCACCGCCGGAGCCCGCCCCGTCATAATCTCCAGGTTGCCCACCGGCGCCAGAAACGCCGCGCCGCGGCCTACCCCATCATCCCACCCCTTGCCCGGCTCAAACCCGAGCGCCCCCAAAAGGCTGGCGAGCCTGTCCATCACCGCCGCCGAAGCGACCGGCGTCACCAGCGTAATTCCCTTGATCATCCTTCGATTGTATCGTCTGCAAGTCCCCCGCCGACTGGCGCATGCCCCCCAAAAGAAGGCGTCATCTCGACCGGAGCCACAAAATGCGTCACCCCTAAGGATGCGTCGACCCAAGCATGCCCGCCCCCAAAGATGCGTCATCTCAACCGAAGCGTGCCCCCCAAAATAAAGAAGGCGTCATCTCGACCGATCATGCCCCCCAAAAAAAGAAGGCGTCATCTCGACCGATCATGCCCCCCAAAAAAGAAGCGTCATCTCAACCGATCATGCCCCCCAAAAAGGAGGGCGTCATCTCGACCGATCGTGCCCCCCCAAAAAAGGAAGGCGTCATCTCGACCGGAGCGCGTAGCGCGCAGTGGAGAGACCCCCGCATTGGCTTTGCTCTGCTTTTGCTTTTGCTTTTGCTCTTGCTCTTGCTCTTGCTTTTGCCTTCGCTTTTGCCTTCGCTTTTGCTTTTGCTTTTGCCCCCACCACCCCGCCTTTCGATTATTCTCGCAAGCGGAGGCCTCATGGAACTCGAAACCCTCATCTCCACCACCGACGCGCACGTCGCCACCGTGACCCTCAACCGGCCCAAGGTGCTCAATGCCCTCAACGCCACCATGCTGCGCGAGCTCGACGAGCTCTTCGCCGAACTCGCCCAGGACGCAGCCGTCCGCGTCATCCTCCTCCAAGGCGCCGGAGGCAAAGCCTTCGCCGCCGGTGCCGATATCGCCGAACTCGCCCAGGTCGACGCAACCTCCGGCGAAGCATTCGCCGGGCGCACGCAGCGCATCTTCCGCCGCATCGAGACCATGGGCAAGCCCGTCATCGCCTGCATCGACGGCTTCGCCCTCGGCGGCGGCTGCGAACTCGCCATGGCCTGCACCCTCCGCCTCGCCAGCGACGCCGCCCGCCTCGGCCAGCCCGAGATCAAGCTCGGCGTCGTCCCCGGCTTCGGAGGAACCCAGCGCCTGCCCCGGCTCGTCGGCCACGGCGCAGCCCTCAAACTCCTCCTCACCGGAGCCATCATCGACGCCGCTGAATCCCTTCGCATCGGCCTCGTCGACGAGGTCCATCCCCCGGACAAGCTCATGGAGCGCGCCACAGAGCTCGCCCGCCTCATCGCCTCAATGCCTCCCCTCGCCGTCGCCGCCCAGATCGAAGCCGTCAACCGCGGTGCCGACCTCCCGCTCGATCAGGCCATCGCCCTCGAAGCCTCCATCTTCGGCCGCCTCTGCGGCACCGAGGACAAGCGCGAAGGAACCCGCGCCTTCCTCGAAAAGCGCACCGCCGTGTGGACCGGCCGATGAAGAACCATAGGAGTAGAATCCGCATCGAACGGCTTGGTATGCTTAGAGACGTGCTTATGTCTGTTGTTCCCTCCTCTTCTTTCTGCCGCACACGTTCCACGCGGATGTCCCCCGCCCGGCCGGGCCTGTCTCTCCTTCTCACCTCAGCCGCGTGTCTCGCGCTGCCCGTGCTCCTTTCCGGCTGCAACCGCGCTTCTGCGGGAATCACCGTAACCACCGCCAGCCCCCAGGTCATCGAATCCGCCCGCGAACAGCTGGAGCTGATCCCGCCGCCCTCCAAGACCCGCTACATGTCCGTCCACACCCTCACCACCTGGGAGAACCCCTACCTCACCATCCAGGAAAACATGGCCACCCTGCACGTCACGCTGGCAGATGCCAACACCAGCGACCTCGGCTCCGGCGGAATGCTGCGCCCCGTGGGCGCTCGTCGCCAGGATCTCGTCATCCGCGTCAGCGATCTGCCCGCCGCCCTCAATGCCATCCCGGAGAACTCCTGGCCCTACGGCCGCGTGGTCGCCGTCGAAGAAGCGCACGATACCCCCACCTCGGCCCGCCCTGCCGTCCGTCGCAACGTGGAAGCAACCATCAAGACGCTGGGCGACCTCGGCGTCGTAGTGTACGAGTGGAACGAAGGCGGCAGCCTCCGCTAACCGGCTGCTGACAGGTCCCGTTTTTGCATAAGGGAACGGATTTACCCGTACCGCAACCGCCTCCAACACGACGCGGCTTGAGTCGCTGAGGGAAAATACCAGGGGCGGCTAAGATGATCCGATCTTCCTGCGAGAGGCCAAGAGTGGCAAACAAAACCGAATTGAAGACTGCGACAGGCACGGAAAAGTCTCTCGCCAAAGGACTCCTCGCCGGCTTGGTCGGCGGACTGGTTGGCGCCGTCGCCATGGCTGTCCTGGATCGCATGCTCACGCACGAAGAAGCCGCCAATCCCCAGCCGATCCACTGGGGCTTTGGCGCAGCAGCAGGCGCAGCCTACGGCATAGCCGCCGAGTTCTATCCCGCCGCAACCGCCCGAGAAGGCGCAGCCTTCGGCATGGCGCTCGAGGGCCTCACCCAACGCGGCGTCCTTCCCTTACCCGCCCGGCTGGCAGACCCCGCAGAGACCACCTCCCTCGATCTCTTCGGCGAACTCAGCTCCAGAGTCGTCTACGGCGTCACCACCGAAACCGTCCGCGGCTTCGTCCGCAAACACATCTAGCACCCCGCAATCTGGATATTGGCCGCAGATAGGCCGGCACTTTAGTGCCGGCTCCGAGCCAAACAAATAAAAGGGGCTTTTAGCCCCGGCGACATGCTTCCACAACCCAACTTCCCCACCCCGGAATTGTGTCAAGCCCCTTCGCCGAAAACGAACTTTATTTTTCGTCCACAAACCCTTCCCCACCATCGACTTACCGCGTTTTCCACACAACAAAGAAAATGGCCGGGGAGTTATGGTCAAACTGCTATACTTAAGAAGTAAGTTAAATAAAAAGAAGAAACCCGGCGACCCGAGCCGGGTTTTTCTGTCCCATAAATCATCCTTGCCCGTAACCGACATAGAATCTTATATTTGACTATAACTGCAACCGAATCAAATATTTACAGAGGTCAAATTTGGCATACCGCTGCAAACAAAGGATTTAACACCACCCCCCCCCGGGGGGGTACCCCCAAACCTAGAGGTCACGGGGCGCTCGGCAGACGCTCCCGGTCCTGCGCCCAATGCTCCACGATCGAGTCCACCACCACGTGCCCCACGCGGTACGCGGTATCGAGCGACGGCAGGTACGCGCTGTAGTGTCCGATCTTGGTGTCCGCAATCGACTCGGTCGCTGTCAGGCCCTTGCGCGGTACGTCGTAGTTGCTCGCCGTCCGCAGCACCAGCACGCGGCTCAGGTCGACCCGCTGCGCCTTGGCCAGGAACGTCAGCGACTGCAGCGTGCCCGTATCCTCCATGCCGCAGATCGCGTAGGTCCCTTGGCCACCGGTGAAGTACTTCACCCAGTCGCGCGCCCACTGCTGCATCAGCGCCCCATGCCAGAACGTGCTGGCCGACAGGTTCTCGCCCTTCAGTACAAAAGGAGGCCGGTGAGCGTTGTCGCCATCGAACTGCATCCGCTGCGCCTTCATCTCGGGCGTGTCGGGAAGCGCAACGTCCCTGGTCAGCCGGAACGCCCAGTCGACCAGCGCCGGATTCAGATGGTAGGTCGCGTTGCCGTCGGCTCCCATCGGCATGGGCGGCTGCTCATACGGCACGTTCTTCCGCAGCGGGATGTAACCGGTCGTCCACTGGGCGCGTTGCTCCGGCGTGTCGTGCGGAATCTCGCGCGCGTCCACCTCGTACCCCAGATCGCCGTCAACGATCCACTCCGACCACACCGCCGACGCCAGCGACCCCGCCGCCGGGTCGATACCGCCGATGCCGGCCACGAGGAAGTAGGCATGAGTCAGATCGAATCGCGGATCAAGCCCCAGCGCCATCACCGACGCCGCCGCCCGGGCCGTACCCACGCCCGTAAGCAGCCCCAGCACGCCGGTCTTCGCATTCATCCGCAGATCATGAAACCCCTGCGGAAACGGCACGACCGTGTCCAGATGCTCGTTTTCGACCCAATGCTGGAACTCACCCGGGACGTCGCCCGTGTCGGCGCCCGCTTCGAACATGCTGATGACAACAACCTTGATCTCAACCGGCTTCGGCAGCGCGGCGCTCTGCGCGCACGCGCAGACAGAAGGAGCCAGCAGAAGAAGAGCAAGAATTGCGCGCATAAGAGATGGTACATCTGGAAGGGTTCGAGGTTCGAGCACAACCCACGGAGTCCCAGTGAGCGAAGTAACGCTACGCGAGTATCGGACAGGCGACGCCGAGGCGATGTACGCCCTCGACGTGCTCTGCTTTGATCCGGTGTTCCAGTTCAGCCGCCGCGCCATGCGCTACTTCGCCGAAGCCAAGCGCGCCGTGACCATTCTGGCCGAAGCCCAGAGTGAGTTGGTCGGCTTCTGCATCGCCGAGGTCGAAGACGAAGCCGCATACGTCGTCACCCTGGACGTAGCTCCGGAGTGGCGCCGTCGCGGGTTAGCCCGGCGCCTGATGATTGCCCTCGAGTCCAAAGCAGGTGCCACCGGCGCAAAGAGCATCTCGCTGCATGTGTTCAAGGGAAACACCGGCGCAGTGCGATTCTACGAATCGATGGGCTACGGCCGCGTCAGCATGGTGGAATCGTTCTACGGCCGCGGGTTGGACGCCCTGGTGTATCGCAAGAGGCTCGAGCCATAAGAACTCGCATTCAGAGTGACGCGGGCGCGGATTGCGGATAGTATTGCGTTGATCTGGGACAACTTCGAGGAATCCTGACTGGGAGACTTGCTATGACAAGAACAGGATTTGCCTTTGCACCTCTCTGCCTTCTGCTATGTTCTGCCACTCTGTCGGCGCAGGCTCCGGCCGCCCCCGCCGGTAAGGTCGACTTCGCCACCGATGTACTGCCGATCTTCCGCACCAACTGTGTCGAGTGCCACGGTACGGAGAAGCAGCGCGCCGGCATGCGCATCGACCGCAAAAGCTCGGTGATGAAGGAGTTTTCGCGCCGCGTAGTTCCCGGCAGCAGCGCCAACAGCTTCCTCTACCACCGCATCGTCGGCGAGTATGGCGCGCCCATGCCTCCCGACGGCGCACTGAAGCCGCAACAGATCGCTACCATCAAGACGTGGATCGACCAGGGCGCCGAGTGGCCGGACGCGCTGGCCAACGAGATCGACCGGCCGGCCCCGGACGCCAGGGCCGTCGCCCTCGTGGAGTCGCTCCGCAACAACGACCTCGCCACCTTTATGAAGGCGGTCAACACCCAGCCGTCGCTGCTGAACGCACGCGGACCCGAAGGTTCCACTCCGTTCATGTACGCGGTGCTGTATGCCAACGCGGCCACACTGACGCAGTTGCTGAAGAAGGGCGCAGATCCCAACCGCGCCAACGACACCAACGCCACCGCACTGATGTGGGCAGCATCGGACGTCGAAAAGACCCGCATCCTGCTGGAGCATGGCGCGAACGTCAACGCCAGGTCCGACGACCTGCGCACCCCGTTGATGATCGCGGCGCGCAAGCCAGGAAATGCGGCCACCGTGAAGCTGCTGCTGGAGCATGGAGCCAACCCGAATCCGAACGCCAAGCCGGAGACCGAGTCCTCTCCGTTGCTGGAGGCCGTCACCGCGGGCGATGCGGCAATCGTCGAGTTGCTGCTGCAACACAACGGCGACGGCAAGGCCACCGGCGAGTCCGGACTCTTCATGTCGGTCGCAACCAGCTGCGGAAAATGCCTGGACTTACTGGCCTCGAAGGTGACCGACAAGAACGTATTCACCGCCGCGTTGCAGGACAGCGCAGTCTATGGCGACATGAAAGCCGTGCAGCTGATGCTCGACCACGGCGCGGATGTGAAGGCATCCGATCCGCTGGGCCGCACGGCGCTGATGTACGCCGCAACCTCCGATGCCCTGCCGCTGGATGAGGTGAAGCTCCTGATCGCTCGCGGTGCGGACGTAAATGCGCGCAGCAAGCACGCCAACGCCGGCGACGAAGGCATGTCCGTGCTGGACATGGCACAGCGCAAAGGCGACACGCCGATCACGCAGCTCCTGCTGGCCTCGGGAGCCAAGCCCGGCACCGTGACTCCAGCCGTGCTCACACCGCGTCTGAAGAACGACATCCGGCTCGCGATCCAGGACAGCCTCCCGCTGCTGCAACACGCCGACGCGAACTTCGCCGACAAGTCGGGATGCATCTCCTGCCACAACAACAGCCTCACGGCGATGACCATGAGCCTGGCCCGCAAGCAGGGCTTCCAGATCGACGAGAAGATTGCTGCAACGCAGGTGCAGGCAAACGTAGAGGCTTTGCAGAAGACGCGCGACCGCATGCATCAGGGCTTTCTGCTGCCAGTCGAGGACAACTTCAGCGAGGGCATTCTCGCCTACATCCTGTTGGGTCTGAACGCGGAAGGTTACAAGCCGGACCTGAACACCGACGCGGCGGCAATGCAGATCCGATTCCGGCAGCAGCCCGGAGGCGAGTGGGCCGAGATGACCTCCGACACGCGCCCACCCTTGTGCCTCGATTACATCGGCGAGACGGCGCTCTCGATGCGCGCGTTGCAGTTGTACATGCCGAAAACAGACACAGCGAAGTACCGCAGATCCATCGAGCAGGCGGCCGCCTGGATCGCAAACGCCAGGTCCTACAGCAACGACGACCGCGGATGGCGGGTCACCGGACTCGCCTGGGCAGGCACGAACAAGGCGGCGACCCAGAAAGCCATTCAGGAGCTGCTGGCCACGCAGAAGCCCGATGGCAGCTGGTCCGATCTGCCGACGATGGAGAGCACCGCCTACGCAACCGGCAAGAGCCTAGTTGCCTTGCAGATCGGTGGCTTGCCAACTTCGGATGCCGCCTACCAGCGCGGCGTGAAGTGGCTGCTGAGTCATCAGGAAAAGGATGGCTCGTGGTATGTGCAAACGCGCGCGCTGGCGTTCCAGCCATACTTCGACGCGGGCTTCCCGCACGGGCACGATCAGTGGATTTCAACCGCCGGAACCAACTGGGCAGCGATGGCGCTGACACTGGCGCTTCCCGAACCGAAGAACGCCGTGGCTTCCGTCGCGCAGCCGGATCGCTAGCGTCTACTCGTAGTACCGGGCGAAGCTGGTATCGGTCTCGAAGAGCGTGCAGTCCTTCACTCGGACGCGGCCTGCGGTAAGCGCCTGCAGGTGCAGGCTCGTCTCGTCGTAGAAGTAGCGCGCCAGGTTCTCTGCCGAGGGATTGAGCTCCGTGAAAGGCGGCAGGTCGTTGATCATCCTGTGGTCCAGGTATTCGACGACGGGCTTCAGCAACGTCTTCAGCAACTTGAAGTCGAGCAGCAGACCGGTCTCATCGAGCTCCGCTCCGACCAGAGTCACCAGCACACGATAGTTGTGGCCGTGGGGATTCTCGCACTTGCCCTGGTAGTTGCGCAGGTAGTGGCCGGAAGAAAAACCGGCTTCGACTGTAACCTCAAACATTGCGTATCCGTTCCCTTCCCTATTGATTGTAGCCGTCCGCGAAGGATTGGGGCCGCGGAGACACAATCAGGAACGCCGGCTGCGGCGAGCCTCTTCCGCCCGGCGCTCTGCCTGGTAAAAGAGTGAGGAAAGAATGCCCGCCAGCGCGACCACTAGCGCGACGAGGAACAGCATCAACCCCATGGTGCGCCACAGCGACGCGTCACCCGGAGAGCCCGGCTGTTGCGCAATGTTGGTGTAAGCGATGCCGCAGGAGATCATCGCAAACAGCGTCAGCGATGCGGCGAGGATAAAGAGGTTGCGTCCCATGTTTATTGCCTGTTGCTGCTTGCGTCTCTTCCAGCTTATCGCTGTTCCGCATGGATAAGAAACCGCAAGCGGAATCGCCCGCTGCGAGCAACCCGTTCACTGCGATATCCTAGGGGTGAGGTATACCCCGGGAGATGGTTGAAGACGCAGTGAATACTGGCAGAAGCAGGTGGAGCACGTTCCTGTTGGATAGCATGCGCGAACCACGGGAAAGCCAGATCTTCCTGGGACTGTCACTGGTGATCGGAGCAATGACCGGTCTGGTGGTGGTCGCGTTCATCGTGCTGACCGAGCGGCTCGGGATGCGTCTCTACCCCGTCAGCGGAGCCCCCTGGCGCCGGCTCCTGTTTCCGGTAGTGGGCTCGTTGGGCATCGGCTACCTGCTGTGGCGATTCTTCCCCAACGCTCGCGGCAGCGGCGTGCCGCAGACCAAGGAAGCGCTGTTCGCCCGCGAAGGCCACATCTCCATGCGGACGGTGCTCGGCAAATTCTTTTGCACGTCGGTCACCCTCGCAAGCGGAATCCCGCTCGGCCGCGAGGGACCGTCGGTGCAGGTTGGCGCCGGCCTCGGGTCCGTACTCGGACGAACGCTGGGGCTCAGCCCGGAGCAGGTGAAGAAGCTCATTCCGGTAGGAGCGGCAGCGGCAGTGGCGGCCGCATTCAACACCCCTCTGGCCGCCGTGGTCTTCTCGCTGGAGGAAATCCTCGGCGACCTGAATGCACCGATGATGGGCGGTGTGGTCCTGGCCTCTGCAACGGCGTGGCTGGTGCTGCGGCTATCCCTGGGAGATCATCCGCTGTTCAAGGTGCCGCAGTATCACCTGGTCAGCTCGGCGGAGTTCGGCGTGTACGCGGTGCTCGGCGTAGCGGGCGGTGTGGTGTCCGCAATCTTCGCAAAGTTGCTGCTGGGAATGCGTGCATACTGTCTGCGCCTGCCGCGCAATACGGCGTGGCTGCAGCCGCTGGCCGGCGGATTGCTGGTCGGTGGCATGGGGTGGTTCGTGCCGCAGGTGCTGGGCGTCGGGTACGGGTTCGTCGGCGACGCACTGAACGGCAACATGGCAGTACGGCTGATGCTGGTGCTGCTCGTGCTCAAGCTGCTTGCGGTGACCACCAGCTACGCCTCTGGCAACGCGGGCGGCATCTTCGGACCGTCGCTGTTCATAGGCGCAATGCTGGGAGGCGCAGTAGGCGCGGGCGCTCATCACCTGTTCCCGGCATCGACCGCGTTGCCCGGCGCCTACGCACTGGTGGGGATGGGCGCTGTATTCGCAGGCGTAGTGCGCGCGCCCATGACGTCCGTGTTGATCATCTTCGAGATGACTCAGGACTATGCGGTCATCGTGCCCTTGATGATCGCGAACCTGGTGAGCCTGTTCATCGCGTCAATCCTGCAACACGAGCCAATTTACGAAGCCCTGGCCGTGCAGGATGGAATCCACCTGCCAACGGCGAAGACTCGCCAGCGACTCAGTCAGCGGCTGGCAGCAAACATCCTGCGCCCTGCCAGTCAATTGCTGCCCGCGCAGATCACGGTAGAAGAGGCGTTGGCACGAGTGAGCGCGAGTGAGTTCCGCACCTGGCCGGTGGCCGACGGCCGCGGCGTAATCGGCGTCATCGATCTCTCGCGGCTGGAGATAGAGCAGGCCAAGGGCGAGGAGAAGATACTCGGCGAACTGATTGTTGGCTCGGTATTTCCGCACATCCACGCTGACCAGGGACTGGATCTCGCGCTCGAACGCATGGGGGCCAACCACCTGGATATTCTTCCGGTTGTGAGCCGCGCGAACGCACATCAGTTGGAAGGCATCGTGACGCTGGAAGATGTATTGGAAGCCTACGGCGTCAAGTAAGCCGGAGAACGGCTCTACGGCAGAAGTGCCGAACCGGATTCGCGCAGGGCAACACCACTAAGTCCGAGCCGCCGCGCTTCAGCAAGCAGCCACGCAATCTTGTGCGCAGCGGCCGCATACTCCAGGCCTTCGATGCGGATATTCGAGACGCAGTTGCGCTCGGCATCGGTGCGGCCAAGTCGCGGCGACCAAGTAATGTAGGCGCCAAGCGAGTCTGGCGAACTCAGACCCGGACGCTCGCCTATGAGCATCAGAGTCGCGTCAGATCGCAGCGCGTCGCCGATCGAATCACCGAGCGCAACCCGCGCCTGCTCGGCCACAACGATGGGAGTAAGTCGACACGTAACATCCAGCAGCGGCAGCAAGGCGTCGACCACATGCAGCGCGTGACGCTCCGTCGCGAGCGCTGAAAGCCCGTCGGCGAGAATCAACGTGAGGATAGTCGCCGATTCCTGACCGCGCGCCGTCGGTTGCAGTAGACGGGCCGATGCAGGCGCGAGGGTGCGACCGAGATCGGGGCGAAGGAGATACTCCGTGCGGTCATGAACGGCACTCCGAACCGCGACGGCGGCGAGGTTGCGCATGTGCAATTCAGCCAGAAGCGAGGGCACAGCAAGCGCTGCGTGAACTGCGTCGCGTGCCTGCGCATGAGCAAGCGAGAATTCAAGTGCATGGCGCGTCGTGATGCTCGCACCGGTACGATCGAGCCCGACCCGCGCCAACGTGAGACCACGAAGGTCCGCAGGCGCGTTCGTCAGAGAGGGCGGAGCGGATTGGTCTTCGTCGCTCATGCAGTCAGCAACCTCTGCACTGAGAGTTCGCGCGGCATGTCCTGCGCCAACCAGGCTTCGAATTCAGGTGCAGGTCGAAGGTTCAGGACGCGGCGCAGGTAAACCGCATCGTGGAACGACGTGCTCTGGTAGTTGAGCATAATGTCATCGGCTCCGGGAACGCCCATGATGTAGTTGACACCCGCTGCCCCGAGCATCGTCAACAACGCGTCCATGTCATCCTGATCGGCCTCGGCGTGATTGGTATAGCAGACGTCGCAGCCCATGGGCAGGCCAAGAAGCTTGCCGCAGAAGTGGTCCTCGAGTCCGGCACGCAGAATCTGTTTGCCGTCGTAGAGATATTCCGGACCGATGAACCCGACCACGGTATTGACCAGCATAGGCCGGTAGCGGCGCGCGACCGCGTAGGCACGAGCTTCGATCGTCTGCTGGTCAACTCCGTGATGCGCGTTCGCAGAGAGAGCGCTGCCCTGGCCCGTCTCAAAGTACATCACGTTCTCGCCGCCCGTCTCCGCGCCAATACCGCCGCGACCCAGTTCACGCGCCATCTGATACGCCTCGTCCAGCATCGCGATGGAGACGCCGAAGGACGTATTCGTTCCCTCCGTGCCGCCGATCGACTGGAAGACCAGGTCCACCGGCGCTCCCAGCCTCATCGCCTCCATCTGTGTCGTGATGTGGGCAAGCACGCAGCTTTGCGTAGGAATAGCGAAGCGCGTGCGTGCACGATCGACGAGATGGAGCAGTTCGATCAGCGTGCGCAGGTTGTCCGACACTGGATTGATGCCGATGACCGCGTCGCCAGAGCCGAGCATCAGGCCGTCCACGATCGAGGCGGCGATGCCAGCCGGGTCGTCCGTTGGATGGTTCGGCTGCAAGCGTGTGGACAGCCTCCCGGGCAGGCCAACCGTGGTCCGGAAGCGGGTAACCACTGAGACCTTGCGCGCGGCGAGCACAAGGTCCTGCAGTCGCATCAACTTCGAAACCGCCGCGACCATCTCAGGCGTAAGAGCTGGAGCCAGCGTGGTCAGACGCTCTCCGGTGGCGTCGTCGGAGAGCAGCCAGTCGCGCAGGTCGCCGACGGTAAAGGCTGAAATCGGCGCGAAAGCCGCGGCGTCGTGCGTATCGAGAATGAGGCGGGTCACCTCATCGGTTTCGTACGGCACAACCGCCTCGTTCAGGAACTGCTTCAACGGCAGATCTGCGAGGCCCATTTGTGCTGCGATGCGTTCCTGCGCCGTCCCAGCGCAGAGCCCGGCTAGTTGATCGCCCGAGCGCTCCGGAGTAGCGCGCGCGAGCAGTTGTGCGAGCGAGTCGAACGTGTAGCGAACGCCGCCGACGGTGTGCGCATAGGCCATTGTGGCTAAGGGTAAACCAATGACACCGACACGGCGTGAACGCCACTTCCGAAACCAGGGGCGACGCAGTTGCCTAGAGCTTGGGCAGTTGCGCGGTCGTCCAGCCGCCGCCAAGCGCCTTGATCAGCAGAACGCTGGCATCCAGCCGCCGGCGCGTGATCTCGATGTCGTTCCGCTGGTTCGCGAGCGCGGTCGTCTGCGACGTAACCACCTGAAGGTAGGTATCGACGCCACCTTCGTAGCGCGTCTTGAACAGGTCGACCGACTGCTGGGCAGACTCCGTAGCTGCTCGCTGCTGATCAGCCTCGGTTTCGAGCACGTGCAGCGCTGCCAGGGAATCCTCCACCTGTTGAAAGGCGGTGAGCGTGGTCTGGCGATAGTTCGCAACCGCAGCGTCGTACTGCGCGAGCGCGATATCCGAGGCCGCGTGCCGGCGGCCATGGTCATAGATCGTCTCGTTGAGTGTTGGGCCAACGGCGAAGAATCGCGAAGGCAGCGCGAAAAGATTCAGCAGCGACGTGCCGCTCAATCCGACTGCAGCGGAAAGATCGAGCGCGGGATAATACGCGGCCTGCGCAATGCCAATCTGCTCATTCTCGGCAGCCATGCTGCGCTCATCGGCGGCGATGTCAGGGCGCCGCTCCAGCAACTGCGACGGCAGTGCGCCAGGGATAACCGGAATCGTAGGAGGACTGATGGTGACCGGCTCGGGCACGAGAGTCAGCGCGGCGGGAGCCTGTCCAGTCAGCACCGCAATCGCGTGCTCGTACTGCGCGCGCTGAATCGTAACGTCGGAATCCTGCACCTCTGCGGTCTGCAGTTGGGTGCGCGCCTGGGACACATCGGACAGCGGCGCAGCGCCACCGTCATAGCGATCCTGGGTAAGCTGCAGCGCCTGTTGGTACGTCGCCACGGTGTCGTCAAGCAGCTTCTTTTGTGCGTCGTCGGCGCGCAGGCCAAAGTAGTCAATCGCGAGCTCTGCGTGCAGGCTAAGGCGCGCCGTTTCCAGGTCCGCGTCGACAGCCTGCGCGCGCTCCTTCGCCGCCGTCACGCTGCGGCGAATGCGACCCCACAAGTCGACTTCATAGCTCAGGTCGAGTGGCAGGAGAAACCCGCCCTCGCCCGGACCGCCCGCGATGGCGGTAGAGCCAGCATAGGGCTCATTGGCTGATTGACGCACCGCACCGGCCGTCGGTCCGATACTGAGCGTGGGCGCCTCGTTCGCGCGATAGAGGCCGATCGCGGCGCGCGCGGCGCGAAAATCCGCGTCGGCAGCCTTCAGCGTCTGATTCGCCGGATCGATCTGCTCCTCCAGCGAGTTGAGCTGTGGGTCGTTGAAGTTCTCCCACCATTTGCCGCGCAGCGCTTGGTCGCCGGGTTGCGCCGCCTTCCAGCCATCGCTCTCTTTAAACGAAGTCGGCCCTGGCTCCTTGAACTCCGGCACGAGGCTGGCCGCGGGAGGCCTGGTGTACGTGGGACCAACCATCCGGCACCCGCCGAGCAACGCAACGCCACATGCGAGAGCAATCAAGGTCGCGCGGCGCGGGCGAGCGCAGAGATGTCTGTGCTGGGCAATCATCGCGGTGAAACACTCCCTGTGGCAGAGCCCACCTCAACCTGTGCGCCGGTAATGAGCGAGTCAGAGGGGTCGAGGATCACCTCGTCATTCGGCGAAATTCCCGAGGTCACCTCAACCGTATTGCCGAAGTCGTGGCCAATAGTAATGGGCATAAGCTGCACGCGGCCATTGCGAACAACGCCGACCTGTAGGCCCTGGGAGCGGAAAATCAGTGTATTCGATGGGATGGTGACAGTATTCGAACCGGCGGGTAGCTTCATGTGAGCAAAAACGTAGGCGCCGGGCAGCAAGATGCCGTTCGCGTTGTCGACGTCCACTTCGACGTTGAGGGTGCGCGATGTCTGGCTGATCGAATTTGAATTCCGCGCAACCGTTCCCCGGATGACGTGGGCCGGATCGGCGTCCTGGGTGATATCGACCTGCGCCCCGTCGCGTACACTCTCCGCGTAGACTTCCGGTACGGAGACGAAGACGCGCAGCTTCCCAACCTGGTCGAGGTGGAAGAGCTCGTGTGGCTCGGCTGAGGATCCAGCGTCGATGAGCGAGCCAACATCGGTGCTCCGCGCCGTAATCACCCCGTCGAACGGGGCGGTGACGCGTTCGTAGCTCTGGAGTTGCCGCAAACGGCGAACGTTGGCCTCGGCTGCAGCCGTCGCTGCCTGCTTGGCGGAGTAATCGCTGGCCACTTGGTCGGCTTCCTGCTGGGAAACAGCATGCTTCGCCACAAGAGCCTGCCAGCGGACATTCGTCGTCTCGGCCAATTGCTGATTCGCCTGCGAGGTCTTAAGATCGGCTTCCGCCTGCTGTAGTTGCTGGTCGATCTCGGGAGCATCGATAACCGCGAGCAACTCGCCTTGATGTACATGCGATCCGATGTCGACAAACCACTGCTTCAGATAGCCGTTAGTGCGGGCGTAGATGGACGTATCAATGAATGCCTGCGTATTGCCCGGAAGTACAACCTCCTGCGCCTTCGAACCGATGAGGGGATGAATCACGTTCACGGTTGGGATGGCCGCGCTCTCGGTCGCCTGCTCCAGTTTGTGCTCCGCCGTGGAGCGCGAGTGGATCCCAAAATAGACAGCACCGCCCAGCAGGACGAGAACGATCAGCGTACCGATCAACATCGAGCGTCGGCCGGAGCCCTGAGTTTCAGGCTCCTGATCGTCACTCGGCGGCCGCTGGCCAACATGTTCCTCTTCCGCGGAATGATGCGGTTCAGGCGTGGTCGTCGTCGCAACCCAGTGCGGTGGATCCTGCAACTCCGGCTTGTCGATCACTTTTCCCATTGGTCTATACATCATTTTGAGCGCCCAATCCTCATCGTGGCAATCCTCCGCTTTCCGGCCCGGGGTCTCCCGATACGAACTGCATCATGCAAAATGCGTTTCCAGCTTGGCTTTCTCCCGCGCGGCACGGCGCGATTCCGTCCCATGAATCAGTGCAAACACGGCCGGCACGAAGATGAGTGTCGCGACCGTGGCGCACAGCAGCCCGCCGATTACTGCGCGGCCGAGCGGCGCATTTTGCTCGCCGCCTTCGCCCGCTCCCAGCGCCATTGGAATCATGCCGATGATCATCGCCAGCGCCGTCATTAGCACCGGGCGGAACCGGGTGGTTCCAGCCTCAATGGCGGCGCGAATTGCGTTGCCGTGTGCGGCCAGCCGCTCTGTGGCAAACGCAACCACTAGAATGCTGTTTGCGGTTGCAACGCCCATGCACATAATCGCGCCCATCAGCGCCGGAACGCTAAGCGTGGTGTGGGTAAAGAAGAGGAAGACCACGATCCCCGCGAGCGCAGCCGGCAGCGCGGTGATGATGATGAACGGATCGACCCAGCTTTGGAAGTTCACCACGATCAGCAGGTAAACCAGGATGACGGAAAACACCAGGCCGCCCAGGAGTCCGATGTAGGCGCTGTGCATCGTGTCCACCTGCCCCTTCAGCGAGACCAAGGTACCGCGCGGCAGATCCTTATTGTTTTCGGCCAGCACTCGGTGGACATCGGCGCTCACCGCTCCCAGATCGCGGGACTGCACATTGCCGTAGATATCCACGACCCGGCGAACGTTGTAGTGGTTCACCACACCCATCTCGTGGCTGCGGGTCACCGTCGCGAGATCGCTAAGAATCTCGGCCGAAGGACCAGCCTGCTGCCTTCCGCCCTGCGCTGGGGTAGGAGCCACAGGTCCCGTGGCGCGGTTGATGGGAATATTCTCCAGTTCCTGCTTCGAGTCCATGTTGTATTGGGGCGTCTGTGCCACAACGTTGTAGTTCACATGGTTGTTCCAGTTCAGGAAGAAGATGGGCGTCAACTGGAAGCTGCCGCTGAGCGTATTCAGGATGCTGCTGGTTACATCACGCACGGTATAGCCGCCCTGCAAGGCCTTGGTGCGATCGATGCCCACCTGCAGCGTCGGATAGTCGAAAGGCTGCTGAATGCGCAAATCGACAAGGCCCGGAACGCGGTGCAGTTGCGCCAGTAACCGATCGGCGATCTGCTTACTTTCGTCGACGTCGTTGCCCTCAATCTGAATATCCATCGGCGCCGGGATACCGAAGTTCAAGATCTGCGTATTGATGTCTGCGGGCAGAAAGTAGAAGGTCGCGGAAGGAAACGCCCGCGGCAGTTTGCTGCGCAACTCGCTCACGTAGTTAGCAGTGGGATGATGCTCCGGCTTCAGCGAGACTTCGATGTCCGCGTCAAATGGCCCCAGCGCGCCATTGGTCAAATGCTGCGTCGTGGAAACGCTGGTGGGTAAACCGATGTTGTCGAGAATATTGTCCAGTTCGCTGGCAGGAATCTCCTTGCGGATTCCGTCTTCGACCTGATCGCACAAGCTCGCCATATCCTCGATGCGTAGCCCAGTATTTCCCCGGACGTGGAGAATGAACTGGCCACTGTCGGTGTCGGGGAAGAAATTCTGTCCGAGAAATGGCAGCAGCAAAAATGAGCACAGCACCACCAGCAGAAAGCCCGGAACAAACAGCGCCCGGTGGAAGACCAGCTTGTCGAGCAGGAGGTGGTATTTGGCCCGCAGCCCCTCGAACTTGCGCTCGAACCCACGCTGAAACCGGCTCAGCAAGCCCCTGGCAGCGCTGTGATGCTTCTTCGGCTTCAGCAAATACATCGCCAGCGTAGGCACTACCGTCAGCGAATAGATGTACGACGCGACGACCGCGAGTACGACGGCCTCAGCCAGCGGCACGAAGAGATAACGCGAAACGCCGGCAAGGAAAAACATCGGCAGAAACACGATGCTGATGCACAGCGTGGACACCATCGTAGGAATCGCAATCTGCGCAGCGCCTTCCAAAATGGCGTGGCGCAGCGGTTGGCCCTCTTCGAGATACCGTTCGATGTTCTCAATCGTGACAGTGGCGTTGTCGACCAAAATGCCGACCGCCAGTGCGAGACCGCCGAGCGTCATCGTGTTAATGGTCTCGCCAAGGATGCTGAGTACGATCACCGACGTGAGAATCGACAGCGGAATCGTCACAGCGATCACGATGGTGGAACGCCAACTCCCCAGGAACAGCAGAATCATCAGCGCGGTCAGCGCCGCCGCAATAACACCCTCGCGGATAACCCCCTGGACCGCCGCGCGCACAAACACCGACTGGTCGGCCAATGGAGTCAGGCGGATGCCAGGCGGAATGGTATTTAGCACACGCGGAAGCAATGCGCGAACGCCCTTCACAACATCCAGTGTGGAGGCGCTGCCATTCTTCAGCACGCTAATGAGCACGCCCCGATGGCCATCCTGCCGGACGATATTGGTCTGCACCCCGAAACCGTCCGAGACGCTAGCCACATCGTGGAGATAAATAGTTGTGCCGTTCACTTCCTTCAACGGAACACTGCCCAGATCGGCGACCGTGCGCGGCGTTCCGTTGGTGCGAACGTCGTACTCGGTGGGACCAATCTTGATGGTGCCCGAAGGCGTGACTACATTCTGCTGAGCAAGCGATGCCAGCAGGTCGCCGGGTGCGATGCCTTTGGCCTGCATCGCAGCCTGGTCCATGCTGATCAGAATCTCGCGCTGCTTGCCTCCGTAAGGCAGAGGCATCACGGCACCGGGCACGCTGATCAACTGCGGACGAATAAAGTTCGCGGCCGCGTCATTCAATGCCTGCTCAGTCATCCCCTTGCCGGAGACACCGATCTGCAGAATCGGAACGCTGGACGCTGAGAAGTTCAGAATCTGCGGAGGAAGAATGCCAGGCGGAAGCTGGCGCAGCAGGTATTGTGAGGCTGCGGTGATCTGCGCATTGGCGGTGTCGAGACTCGCGCCAGGCTGCAGAAAAATTTTGACCACGACTGCGCCGTTGTACGTGGTCGACTCCATGTGCTGGATGTTGTCGACCAGCGTGGAGAGAGACTTCTCATACGGCGTCGTCAAACGCCCTTCAAGTTCCTCGGGGTTCAGGCCCGTATAGGTCCATCCCACGGAAACCACAGGGATGTTGATGTTGGGAAAAATGTCCGTCGGGGTACGAAGAATGATGACTGGACTCAACAGCAGAATCAGCAACGCGAGAACGATAAAAGTATAGGGGCGATTCAGCGCAAGTTTGACAATCCCCACTTCCGACTTACCCCCCAACTTAGTCTCAACTCTGGTTGGGCGCCGCCCGCGCCTGTGACCAGCTTACTCCAGACACGCCCACTCTGTTTGGACGCCGAATTCAGCCAAAAGGGTTGCTCGTAGCTCTGGTGCCGGAATGAACACCCATGGCGACGAATCACACGAAAGTTAATAACTCAGTCGATTCCCCGTATCCCCAACAGTAGCGGGATTTTGTAACACTTAAAAGCGAGGAAATGACGATGGACAAGCGCTCTTCAAAAGTGTGCCTAATGTTGTTGCTAGTCGCTGCGGGCTGCGTTTTCCCGCGCCTTGGCGTGGCTCAGGCTGCCCCTGCCGGCTCGCGAACGCCGAGCCCGTCGAAAGTCGATATCTACGCTGGCTATGGGTATCTGCATCCGGTCGACAGCGATTTATACGGCCAGGAATACACCTCACTCCCGGCGGGAAGCGTCGTCAGTCTTACCGGCTACCTCAGTCACTCTTTCGGCCTCCAGGGTGAGTACAGCAAATTCTTCAACGACCCCGACTATTGCTTTAGCGCGATTCAGGGCGGCCCGGTTTACCGGCACCCAATGGGGCGTCTCGTTCCCTTCGCCCACATTCTGGGTGGGGCGGCGCAGGTGGGCCCATCGTACGTCCACAACGGATCGTCCCACTCCTGCGACTGGGGATGGACCGCAACCGGCGGACTCGGCCTCGACTACATTCTGCCTGCTTCGTCCTTGCGCAATCACCTCGCCCTGCGGTTAGCTGAGGCCGACTTCGAATACTCCGACGTCAACTACGGCGCACGCACCGGCGGGCCCAACTCCTTCACCGGCGGCGAAAGCAAGATCACGGCACTGCGGTTGAGCGCCGGTTTCGTGTTCCGCTTCGGCGAGCAGACGCCACCGTTGCCCGCATCCTTTGGCTGCGAGGCGCAGCCGGTAAGTGTCTATCCGGGAGATCCCGTCACGATCACCGGTCGAGTCATCAACCTCGAACCGAAGAAGAACGTGGCGCCTACGTACACCTGGACCACCACTGGCGGCCGCGTCACCCAAAGCGGCGAGAGCGCGACCATCGCCACCAACGGCCTGGCCGCGGGCGACTACACTGTCTCCGGCGAGATCAGTGAAGGCAGCCAGCCGACCCAGCACGCCGACTGCACCACCTCATTCCGAGTCACCGCGTATGAGCCGCCGACCGTTGCCTGCTCGGCCAATCCGACCAGCATTCAACCGGGTGGATTCGCGACTATCACCGCGTCTGGCAGAAGCCCTCAGAACCGCACGTTGAACTACTCCTACGGCGCCAGCGCGGGACAGATCACCGGCACCGGCACCACGGGCACTCTTTCCACTGCCGACGTTGGAAGCGGCCCCATCACCGTCACGTGTAACGTGGTCGACGATCTGGGCAAGTCAGCCTCCGCGACGACAACAATCACCGTGGTTGCACCGCCGCCACCGCCAGTAAAACCGGCGCCCACCGCGCAAACCTTGTGCAGCATCTCCTTCGAGCGTGACCGCAAACGCCCGGCACGCGTCGACAACGAAGCCAAGGGCTGCCTCGACGACATCGCGCTGGAGATGAATCGTGAGTCCGACTCTGTCCTGGTCGTCGTCGGCAAGCACGATCCAACCGAGAAGCCCGAAGCGGCCGCAGAACGCACGCTCAACGTCAAGCAATACCTCACGGATGAGAAGGGCATCAACGCCAACCGCATCCAGGTCCGCACCGGCGAGATAACCAGCCGTACCGTGGACAACGTGCTCGTGCCGCCCGGAGCAACCTGGGATACCGGTGGGACCATGAGCTTTGACCCCACCAGCGTCAAGCGCCACGGCGAGCCCTACTCGCCAGCGCCGCGCTAAGCAACTTCCAACGGCCCCGGAGTGAATCTGCTCCGGGGCCGTTTTCTTTTACTGCGGCTTCGCTGCACCAGCCGGCGCGGCCTTCTTCGCCTGATTCGATCCGTCGGTGAACTGCGCGGCGATGGGCGGCATCGCGTCCCAGGTATCGGTGCGGAACGGCGCCGCTTGCAGCCCAGCAGCGTTGTAAAGGTTCGCGGTATTCGGATAGTTGTCCCACGCGTACCGGACCGCAGTCGGCGTGCTCACACTCGGGCTGCTCACCACCACCGAGTCGCCCTCGATCTTCGCATCTGCATCCACAAACTTCCCGTCAGCGCCGGCAATCTGGAACCACGTAAGCGGCCCACCCTTCGCAGTCAGTCCCGCCGCGTGAGCGAACTTGACGCGAATCGCGCTGCCCTCCACCTTCATCGACACGTACGTCGGCCCCGAGTACTCGATCTTCTGGCCATAGACATTCGCCAGCGCAATCTTCGTCAGGCGGTCGCCCAGCGGCTCCTTGTTCTTCGGATGAACATTCTTCGCCTCGCTGGTGTCCATCACCACCGCCAGGCCCGTATTCGGCAGCGCGAGTATCTTCGCTTGCTGCTCCCGAATCAGCGGATTGTTGCTGACGTTCTGCTGCCCGGGGAGCTGCACCGCATAGAACGGGAAATTGCCCTCACCCCAGAGCTTGCGCCACTCCGTAACCAGCGTATCCATCACGTGGCCGTAAAGTTGAACGCCGCCAGGACCGCCCACGACCGACTCGCCCTGGTACCAGAGCGCACCACGAATCGCATACGGAACAATCGGATTGATCATCGCGTTGAAGAGCACGGTCGGCTGATGCTGGTCATGCGCCGGATCGCGCAAAGGCCCCGGCCGGCCAGGGCGCGAGTTAATCGTCGCCGGCGCGGGCGGAGCGCCCGCATCGGTGACTGCCGGATGCGCCTTGAAGTAGTCTTCCCGCGCATCGAGTTTATCCACCATCGGCTTCAGCTGCGGATCCGCAACCAGCGTCTCGCGCGGGATCCAGGCCTCGGCGGTGCTGGCTCCGAATGCTGACAGCACAATGCCCACCGGCCGCTTCAGCGCCTGGTTCAGATCGCGCGCGAACAGATATCCCACCGCCGAAAAGTTCGGTACCGTTTCTGGCGTGCACACCAGCCATTCGCCGACCGCCTCCGTCTGCGGATCGATCGTGCTCGCCATCTTCACCGTGAACATGCGCACCTGCGGATAGTTCGCCTCTGCAATCTCTTTTTCTTCGTCGAGCAGGCCATACGGTGCATGCCCCGGCCCTTTGGCGGACACGTAGAACTGCATATTCGACTGTCCGGAGCCGAGCCACACCTCGCCAACCAATACGTCCTTCACCACGATCGGCGTCTCGCCCGCGTTCTTGCCGGCGATGGTCATCTCGAACGGACCACCGGCCTTCAACTTGGAGAGCCGCACCATCCATTTGCCGTCAGTCGCGGCGGTGGCAGACTTCGTCTGCCCCTGGATGGTCACCGCGACCTTCTCTCCGGGCGTCGCCGTACCCCACACCGGCACTGGCATCCCACCCTGCAGGACCGCGTGGTCACTGAACAGCGCGGAGGGCTTCACCTCCGCCGTACCAAACGGGGTGAGGCCGAGCGTGACGCACAGAATTGCGATGAGAGAGCGAGCGGAAGTCGGTTGCATGAGAGGGTCCTCGAAGGTGACGGCCACCTGCACAAAGCAGCACGCGCCATCACCGGTTTGAGTAAAATCCGATAGGGAAACGTTTTACGGTGCGGAAATGACGATAGCCGAGCGATTGCGCCGCGGTCAAGACTCAGCCCGCCAAACCATGATGGCTAGCCGCCACGCCTGCAGCGCTCCCTATAGTAGAGTGGTGGCCGAGCCGGAATCCGGGAGCGGGAGAATTTCGTTGAATCCATCCACAATAGAAGCCAGGCACATTCTTACGCGCCGAAGCGTACTTAGAGCGGCTGCGGCCTGCGCCGGAGTTGCAGCGACAGGTTCATTGCGTGCGTTCGCATTTCAGAGGCCCGGCCCCGCGGTGAAGGTCTTCGACGTCCTGAAATATGGCGCGACAGGCGACGGTAAGACCCTCGACAGCGCCGCCTTCCAGCGCGCAATCGACGAGGCAGCCGCTTACGCAGGAAAAGCCCAGGTGCTCGTCCGGGGCGGCCACAAATTCCTCATCGGAACGATCGAACTTAAGGGCGCGATTGACTTCCATCTCGCCGACGACGCGGAACTCGTCGTCAGCACACGCCGCGAAGACTATCGCGGCGGCCTCTCTGGATCGGTCGATGGAGCCACCATGGCTGCCGCGCTGGGAGCCGTCATCATGGCGGATCACACGCAGGGCCTCAAAATCTCTGGCACCGGCACCCTGCAGGGCCGGGCGCGCGAGTTCATGAAGAGCTACGACACGGTCAACGAATGGTGGCTTCCCGGCGACTTCCGTCCCAAGATGTTCGTGCTCACCGGCTGCAAGGACCTTGAGGTCCGCGACATCACCTTCGCCGAGGCGCCCAACTGGGGCCTGCACATGCTCGGCTGCGACGGCGTTCTCGTCGACAACGTCAAAGTCCGCAACCTGCTCGACGTGCCCAACTGCGACGGCATCGACCCCGACCATTCGCGCAATGTCGAAATCAAAAACTGCAACCTCGTCTGCGGCGACGATGGCGTCGTGATCAAATGCAGTCGCCAGCCGATCGACTACGGCGAGTGCTCGAACATCCATGTCCACGACTGCGTGATCGAAACCCAGGACGCGGGCCTGAAGATCGGCACCGAAACTACCTCCGACATCCACGACATCCGTTTCGAGCGCTGCCAGATCAAGACCAGTTCCCGCGGCCTATGCATCCAGCTCCGCGACGAAGGCAACATCTACAACATCGACTACCGCGACATCACGTTCACTTCGCGCTTCTACTCGGACCCATGGTGGGGCCGTGGCGAGGCCATCTCCTTCACCGCCATCCCGCGTACCCCCGCCAGCAAGCCGGGAACCCTGCACCACATCAACGTGCAGAACGTGACCGGGCACGCCGAAAACTCCGTCCGTGTCTGCGGAAGCGCGCAATCGCGTATCCACGACGTCTCATTCGACCGCGTCGCCGTCACCCTCGACCAGACCACACACTACAAGGGCGCGCTCTACGACAATCGCCCCACCACTGCACAGCCTGCCATTGAGCCGCACGACACCCCCGGATTCTCCATCGAGCATGCCGACAACGTCGCCCTGCGCAACTGCAGTGTCGCCTGGGGAGCCAACGTCCCCGACTCGTTCAGCTACGCGGTCGAGGCGAAGGATACCACCGGCCTCAAACTGGAAGGCCTCAAAGGCCAAGCCGCGCACGCCTCCCTCGGAAAGGCAGTATCCATCGCATGAGAGCCACTCACGTCATCGCAGCCTCGGCCATCGTACTCGCAGGTCTTGCCGCAGTCGCGCAACAAACCCCTGCGCCCGCAGCCGCGCCGCTCTCCTTCGCCGCGCCAAAGCCGGCAACTCCACCACCGCCCCCGTTGCCGTCCTTCAAGGTCTTCCAATTCCCCGCAGACCAGATTCCCCGCATCGACGGCAAAGACGATGACTGGACGATGGTTCCAGACAGCTACACCATCTCGCTCGCGGACATGCATGACGATCAGCACATCCACTCAAAGCCCGACCCCAAGGATCTCGACATCCATGTGAAGGTGGGATGGGTGAAAGGCCTCAACCGCCTCTACTTCCTCTATGAGGCCTACGACAACTACTGGGACTTCGCCGACCCGGGCCTGCATAACGACACCTTCGAAGTCATCGTCGATGGCGACCGCTCCGGCGGCCCGCTTATCCCGCGCTTTCGCAACATGATCGACACAACCGACGACTGGGACTCGCACTTCTCCATGCATGGCGTGCAGGCGCAGAACTACCACATCATGACTCCCGCCGAAGGTAAGGATTGGGCGATGGCCTGGGGCTGCCAACCCTGGGACAAGGCGCTTCCATGGGCAAACCACGCCCAGGCATACCACTTCCGCCCGGGCGAGGCCGGCAAGTACATCCTGGAGTTCTACATCACTCCCTTCGACTACGCCGGATGCGAAGGCCCACAGCGCGCCGTCGAGTCTGAGTTCTTCGAGAACAAGATCATTGGCCTCTCCTGGGCCATCATCGACTACGACGGATCGCCCGATAAGAAGAACAATGGCTTCTGGAACCTCTCGCCTGAGCACACCATGTACGGCCAGGCCAACTACCTGCGCGAGTTCCGCCTGATGCCGCTCGAACCGGAGCTGCGCAAGCCGATCGACGCCCAATGGAGCTTCAAGGTAGTCGATCCGAAGCGCCGCATGGTCGCCTTCGAAGATGAGTCCGAGGGCAAGATTACCAGTTGGAAGTGGGATTTCGGCGACGGAACAGAATCCACCGAGCAGTCCCCCATCCATGAATACAAGGCTGGCGGCGAGTACGTGGTCGTCTTGTCGATCGAAGGCCCGGCGGGCAAATCCCGCTTTTCCAGGATCTGGGACGTCACGATCCGCTAGCCCCGGGGGGCCCGCCCTGGGCAGCCAATCCGAAAGATTCCTGCCATTGGTCCAACCACAGTCGCACAAGTCGCCCTAAACCATGTAGACTTTCGGTCGCCCGCAAACCCTATTCTTTCTCGCATGCGGAATTAACTTGGAGACCGAACTTATGCCGACTCTCGATACCAACCGCAGAGACTTCGTAAAGCTGGGCGGAGCAGCCCTAGCCGTCGCCGCCACCCAAACCGCCCAGAGCTACGCCAAAATCGTCGGCGCTAACGATCGCGTGCGCACCGGAATCATCGGCTGCGGCGACCGTATGCTCGGCGGAGACCTTCCGGCATTCGCCACCAACCAGAAAGACATGAACTTCGAGTTGGTCGCAGTTTCCGACATCTGGAAGCTCGCCCGCGAAAAGGGAGCAGCCACCGTAGAAAAGGTCGCCGGCAGCAAGGTCGACATGGTGCGTAATAACGAGGAGCTGTACGCCCGCAAGGACGTCGATGCTGTCCTCATTGCCACCGCCGACTTCCAGCATGCGCGCCACGGCATCGAAGCCGTCAAGGCCGGCCGCGACGCCTACGTCGAAAAACCCACCGCCCACCGCATGGATGACGCTCGCAACTTCCTCAAGGCTGTGGAAGATTCCAAGCAGGTCATCGCGGTTGGCACGCAGCGCCGCTCTACACCCGCGTACATCAAGGCCGCGGAATACATCCAATCGGGCAAGTTCGGCGACATCGTTATGGTGGAGATGAGCTGGAACGTCAATCAGCCCGGACGCTGGCGCCGCCCCGACGTTGTGCCCCTCCTCAAAGAGGAAGATACCGACTGGGAGCGCTACTGCCTCGGCGTCATCAAGGATAAGTTCGACGCACGCAAGTACCTGGAGTTCCGGCTCTTCTGGCCCTACTCCTCGGGAATTCCCGATCAGTGGCTCGTCCACCAGATCGACACCGTGCATTGGTTCACCGGCCTGCCGCACCCGCGCTCGGTCGTCGCCAACGGCGGCACCTACCTGTGGAAGGATGGCCGCACCAACTGGGATACCATGACCGCCGTATTCGACTACGGCCCGCTCGACGATCTCACCAAGGGCTTCCAGGTGCAGTACACCTCACGCTTCACCAACTCCGCGGGCGGTGTCAAGGAACTCTACTACTCCAATGGCGGCATGATCGACATGGACAAGCAGACCGTCACGCCGGCTGGCGGCCTCAACGCCAAGATGGCAGCCGAGATGAAGATGCAGCCCAACCTGCTGCCCAGCATGTCCCTGGTCGAGAAGGTTGAGAAGATGGACACGGACGCTGCGCCGGCCCACGGCGATCCTCAAACCGCCGCCAATATGCGCAACTGGATGGAGTGCGTCCGCTCGCGCAAGACGCCCAACGCCAGCATCCGCGCAGGCTACAGCCACTCCATCGCACTCTGCATGAACGTGGCTGCAATCCAGTCCGGCCAGAAGGTAACCTTCGACGAGAAGACCCAGCAGGTCATGGTAGGAGGCAAGCCGTATGAGCATGTCTAAACTCGTGTTGCCCGCATTGCTCGCACTTGCGCCAATGCTCAACGCTGCCGGGCCCGCCAAGGGCGTCGCCGTCGTCACCGACGAAGCGAAGCACCGCGTCGACATCACCGTCGACGGTCAGCCCTTCACCTCGTACCTCTGGGGCAACAACCAGCGCAAGCCCATCCTCTACCCGCTGATCTCCCCCGACAGCGTCACCCTCACCCGCGGCAACCCACCCTTACCGGGCGAACGCACAGACCATCCTCATCACACCGGACTCTGGTTCAACTACTCGAACGTCAACAACATTGACTACTGGAACAACTCGGACGCCATCAAACCTGAGGCTCGCGCCAAGTTCGGCTCCATCGACCACGACCGCATCGTCTCCTCCAAGAGCGGTGCCACCTCGGGCGAGCTCGTCACCGAGTCCACCTGGTACCCGTCGTCGGACGTTCCCTCCATTGGCAGCAACCAGCAGCCACCCATCCTCAAGCAAACCACGCGTTACGTCTTCTCCAAACTCACCATCGAAGGCAAGCCCGCGCGCGCCATCGATATGACCGTCACACTCAAGGCGCTCGTGACCTCCGTCTTCCACGACGACAAGGATGGCATGCTCGGCATCCGCGTCGCCCACTTCCTGGAGGCGGCCACAGCGAAGCCCGAAACCCTCCGCGACGCCAACGGCATTGCCACACCGGTAGCCGGCGCCACCGCCGGCGCCAACGGCGTCTATCGCACCAGCGAAGGCAAAGTCGGAGACGCCGCATGGGGCACGCGCGGCAAGTGGTGCGAGCTCTCCGGCACCACCGCCGATGGCAAAGCCGAGACCATCGCGGTCCTCGACCACACCGGCAACCCCAACTACCCCACCTATTGGCACGCCCGCGACTACGGCCTGTTCGCAGTCAACCCGCTCGGAGCTCACGGATTCGACCCCAAGGGGACTCCGCTGAACTTCACCCTCGATCCCGGCAAGTCCGCCACGTTCCACTACCGCATCCTCATCGTCAGCGGTACCGTAACGCCGGACGCGCTCAACCACGAGTCCGACGCCTTCGACAAAGAGAAATGATGAAACCTAACCGACGCGAATTCCTTGCCGGTGCAGCCTGTGCCTCAGTGGCCCTCGCTGCGCCGGCAATCGCTCGAGCTCAGAAAACTTCACCCTTCAAACTCAGCGTCATCACGGACGAAATCTCCGACGACTTCGAGCACGCATGCTCCGTCGCCGCTACCGAATTCGGCCTCGGATGGGTCGAAATCCGCGCCCTATGGGGCAAGAACATCGCCGACCTCGGCTCCGACGACGTCGCACGCGCACAAGCCGTGCTCAGCAAGTACCAGCTGCGCGTGGCCGACATCAGCAGCCCTCTCTTCAAGATCGACTGGCCCGGCGCGCCACATTCAAAGTTCAGTTCCAGCAATCAAAATCACGCCACCGCCACCGACTTCAATAAGCAGGACGACGTCCTCGCCGCATGCATAGCCCTGGCGAAGCAGTTCAAGACGGACAAGATTCGCTGCTTCGACTTCTGGCGCCTCGAGGATCAGGCACCCTACCGTGCCGCCATCGACGACAAGCTCCGCTCGGCCGCCGAAACATCGAAGAAACAAGGCATCGCCCTCGTCCTTGAGAACGAGAGCGCATGCAACACGGCAACCGCCCCCGAGGCTGCGCGTCTCCTCGCCGCAGTCAAACCGCTCGGCCTCAACTGGGATCCCGCCAACGCCGTCATGCACGGTGAACTCGACGCATTCCCTGTCGGCTGGGACCTCCTGCCCAAGGATCGCATCCTGCATTGCCACTGCAAGAACGCCGTCCGCAACGACGCAGGCAAAGTTGTCTGGGCACCCGTCGACATCGGCTTCATCGACTGGGCAGCGCAGTTTCGCGCACTCAAACAGGCCGGCTATCGTGGCACCATCTCGCTCGAAACCCACTGGCGAGGAGCAGGCACGCCCGAAGCCTCCAGCCGCGTTAGCTGGGCGGGGATGAAGAAGGCGCTCCAGAATTCTGGGACGCTGTAGACTCCGGCTCGTTCAGCCGTCGCATCACTTCCTTGCTGTCGCTGAACACCATCATCGACCGCCCGCCGAGAATCACCTTCTGCCCAACCTTGGAAGCCTTGAATGGATCATCGATATTCTCGGTGTCCATAATGTGGCACCACGGCGAGCCGTTCGGCACCGCCGGCAGCGTGAACTCCACGCCCTCGTGCGACGCGTTCACCAGGATCAGGAAGCTGTCGTCCTCCAACGGATTTCCCTCTTCGTCGGACACGCCCAGAGTCTTCCCGTTCAGCATTAATCCCATCGACCGCGTCCACTCCGTCGTCCACGACGACTCAGGCATCTCGTTTCCATCCGCCCCATACCATGCGATATCGCGCACTACGGAGTTGCGAATCGTCCTGTCCTGAAAGAACTTTCTCCGATGCAGATTCGGATGGGTCAACCGGAGTTTCATCAGCTTGCGGGTAAACTCCATAAGCCGCACGCGCGAGACATCCAGCTTCCAGTCGTACCAGGTCAGTTCATTGTCCTGGCAGTAGCCGTTGTTGTTTCCCCGCTGCGAACGCGCAAACTCGTCGCCGCCCGAAATCATCGGCACCCCCTGGCTCAGCAACAGCGTTGCCAGAAAGTTCCGGATCTGCCGCTCCCGCAGTTCATTGATCGCGGGATCGTCGGTCGGCCCCTCCACACCCATGTTCCATGAGTTGTTGTTGCTCTCGCCGTCTGTATTGTTGTCTCCATTGGCCTCGTTGTGCTTCTCGTTGTAGCTCACCAGGTCGCACAGCGTAAATCCATCGTGCGCCGTCACAAAGTTGATGCTCGCATACGGCTTGCGCCCGTCGTGCTGGTAGAGATCGCTCGAGCCCGTCAGGCGATAGGCAAAGTCGGAAAGCGTCCCGCCGTCACCCTTCCAGAATCGCCGCACCGTGTCCCGATACTTGCCGTTCCACTCCGCCCACAGCACAGGAAAGTTCCCCACCTGGTATCCACCGTCGCCTACATCCCACGGCTCGGCGATCAGCTTCACATCGGCCAGTGTCGGATCCTGGTGAATCGTATCGAAGAAGCCGCTCAGTCTGTCCACATCGTGCAACTCCCGAGCCAGCGTAGCCGCCAGGTCGAATCGGAACCCGTCGACGTGCATCTCAGTCACCCAGTAGCGCAGGCTGTCCATAATCAGCTTCAGCACCTGCGGATGGCGCACGTTCAGCGAATTCCCCGTCCCCGTGTAGTCCATGTAGTAGCGCGCATCGTCCACGTTCGTCCGGTAGTAGGTCAAGTTGCAGATGCCCTTGAAGCTCAGCATCGGGCCCAGGTGGTTCCCCTCGCAGGTGTGGTTGTACACCACATCGAGAATCACTTCGATCCCCGCCGTATGCAGCGCCTTCACCATCTTCTTGAACTCGCCCACCTGGCCGCCGCGGTCGCCGCAGGAGGAGTAACGCGACGCCGGCGCAAAGTATCCCAGCGTGTTGTATCCCCAATAGTTCTTCAGACCGCGATCGATCAGATGGCCGTCATCCACCATCTCGTGAATCGGCATCAGTTCGACGGCCGTGATTCCCAGCGCCTTCAGATACTCGATGCTCGCCTTGTGCGCCAGCCCTGCGTACGTCCCGCGAAGATTTTTCGGAACGTTCGGATTCCGCTCCGAAAATCCCTTTACATGCAGTTCGTAAATCACCGAGTCCGCCAACGGTGTCTGCGGAGGCCGGTCGTCCCCCCAGTTAAAGCGATGCTCCACCACCACGCCCTTCGGCATTCCACTGGCGCTGTCGCGGTCGTCTCGTTTCAGATCGTCGCCGCTCTCCAGGTCATAGGGAAAGATTGGGGCCTTCCAATCTGGGCCGCCGAAGATCGCTTCCGCATAGGGATCGACCAACAATTTATTCCGATTGAAACGAAGACCATGTTCCGGCTCCCATGGTCCATCAATCCGATAGCCGTACAGTTGTCCGGGCTTCACATCCAGCACCAGCCCATGCCACACAAACGCCGTCCGCTCGCGCAGCTCGACGCAGTCGGTCTGCTTGCCTGAGTCATCGAACAGGCACACCGACACGCCTGTCGCATGCTCTGAATAGATAGCAAAATTCGTCCCCCTCGAGGCCGCCTTCGCCCCCAGAGGGTACGGCTTGCCAGGTAGAAGCTTGCGCAGCATCAAAGTCCCCTGTCTGGTCGACGTTTCAGGGCAATAGGACGCTCATCCGCGCCGTGGAGTTGGTCGCCACACTTCATCCCGCGCCACTTCGCGCGTCCGCAAACCACCCCGTTTGTGGGATTTCCCTGACGCCGTCCCTGTCCTACCATCCCACTCATGGCGAAGGTTCGTACTCCACGGCCCGGAATGTCGTACGTCACGACGGCTACGTCCGAGCGCCGCCCCATCTTCGAGATCTCACGCGTCGCCGAGATGTTCATCGACACATTGCTCCACTACCGCACGCTCGGCCACTACAAACTGCACGCCTACGTCGTCATGCCGGACCACGTGCACCTCGTGCTCACCCCGCAATCCATCACGCTGGGCCAGGCGATCGGCCTCATCAAGAGCGGATTCTCCCATCGCCTGGACACGCAGCTCCCAGTATGGGAGAACACCTACACGGCATACTCCGTCGCGAACAATCACGATCTGGAAGTCGTCCGCGCTTACCTGCACCAGTTGCCTGTACGTGCCAACCTCGCGGCTGCCGCAGAACTCTACCCCTTTTCCTCTGCCCATCGCCAGGCCGTATCGTCTCTTCCCATTTCGGTGCCGGCCGAGAAATCGCCCTCTGGCTCGGTAACTATCGAAGACCCCGCAACTTCTCTCGACAAAATCGCGTCCTAATCCAGAGCAGTTTCTAAGGAGATCGACTCATGAGAAAGCAGCTTCTTGTCACAGCTTGCGCTCTTTTCCTGACGGCTGGCATGGCCGCCGCGCAGGTACACATTACGATTGGCCCGCCGCCGCGTCCGCGCGAAGTGATCCCGCCACGGCCGCGGGAACACCGCGACTGGGTTTGGCACGCCGGCTATCATCGCTGGGATGGTCGCGCTTACGTATGGGTTCCGGGTGAATACGTTGCGCCACCCCATCCGCGTGCCCGCTGGGTAGCAGGCCATTGGAATCACCGCCACGGAGAATGGGTCTGGGTGGAAGGTCACTGGCGCTAAAGCCAACCTGCGAAACCTCTGCACGAAAAGGTGGGCCCGCTCAATCACAGCGGGCCCACTTTTCCCGTCGGCGCACGCTATCATCGTTGTATGACTCTCACCGCAGAAGACCGCGCCCGCCGCATCAAAGTCCTCATCTTCGACGTTGACGGCGTCCTCACCGACGGCCAGCTTTACTTCCTCCCGCAAACAGACGCGGACGGCCAGCAATACGGCCTCGAATTCAAAGGCTTCACCGCGCATGACGGCCTGGGCATCACCCTGGCCCGCCTCGGCGGCCTGCGCGTCGGCCTCATTACCAAACGCGAATCCGCCACCGTCGCCATCCGCGCCAAAGATCTCCGTCTCGAGTTCGTCTACCAGGGTCAATCCAACAAGATGGTCGCCGTCGAGCAGATCCTCGCACGGGCCGGCATCACCATCGACGAACTCGCCTACGTTGGCGACGATGTCGTCGACTTGCCTGTCATGCGCGCCTGTGGCCTCTCCATCGCAACGGCGAACGCCCGCATCCAGGCTAAGGACGCCTCGCACTACATCACCCCCAATCCGGGCGGTCATGGCGCCGGGCGCGACGCCATCGACTTCATTCTCGCCGCGCAGGGCCGGCTCGACGCCGCCATCGAGGCCTTCCTCGACCACGACAATCCCGCCGCTGCCGCCGCCGATATCGGCACAGGAAAAATGTAACCGCTCAACGAACGATCTACCTCCAATTGCCCATCAGGACGAAGGGCGCCCAATAGAACGGGTGCGAGAACCCAACGCTCGCGGGGGCAGCCTGTGCATCCTCCGAATTGAGTCCCCGATTGCTCACTCCAGCAGAACCCGTCTTGCCCAACAGCAAGTCGAGTTGCGCCTCGCGCAGCGCCTCCACCTTGGTCACTTTGCCGCCGCCTCCGGTCCATCGACGATAGAAGTCCGCCATCAGCGCGCCGGTACTGCTATCGTTTACCGGCCACAACGAGGAGAGAACGGCCTTCGCGCCCTTCAGCTGTGCTGTAGTCGCAAGCCCATCCACCTCCCGCCCATTGCTCGCCAGGCTGCTCACACCGGTCTCGCAGGCAGAGAGCGTCAGCAACTCGGTATCCGCCAACCCCAGGTTCTGATTGTCGCGAAAGTCCGCCACGGTCAGGTGATATCCCGAGCCTTCGCTGTCCTTGCCGGCCAGCAGAAGGTAGGACTGGCTGTCGTCCCCGGGTTGCAGCACAAAGTGGCTCGCTATATGTACCACCGTATGCTGGCCACCCAGCTGATTCTCCATACCCTTCTCGGTGAACTGCCCATTCAGCAGAATCGTCCCCGGCAGCACGCCACTCGCGCCCTCCACAGCCGGGTCCTTCACAATGTCGTCCAACTCGCTGACCACCGTCGGCAGCGGATTCAATCCATCCTGATACTTGCGCGAAATCCCCATCGCCACTGCGCTCAGGCTCCCAAGGTCCGGCTTGCTTCGCAGAAACGGAACGCTGGCCGGCGTGAACGCAACGACGTTGTAGTTTTCCACGACATAGTGTTTGCCGTCGTAAAGCGCCGCAATCGGGATGTAGCGCAGCGCTCCATCCAGAGACCACACCAGCGTCTGCGCGCGCGCCTGGTCAATATCCCCCTGAATCGGCCCGATCAGAATCTTGTAGAGCTCCTGCGCCAGCGGCTTCGGATCGCCCTTCGGACTGCGCAATGCCTGTTGAAAGGCCGCGATCTTCTGGTTCAGGTCTTTCTCGGAGATGTCGTACTTCCGTCCAATCGCGGGCCCCGCGCCACTGATCACGATGACGCTGTAACGGTCCTTCGTCACCGCCGTATACAACGCCAAGGTCCGCGGCATTCCTGCAATGACCTGGTTCAATGCTGCGGTGTTGCCCTTCACATCCATTACCTGGGCGTTCGCTTTGCCGGAGCCAAAGAGCTCGTACAGCCGCCCATAGTAGTCATTCAATCCCGAACTCGCGGCATTCAGCTGCCCCGAGAGCTTTTGAAACTCGCTCTCCTGCTCAGCGCTTCGAGCCGCAACCTTCTTCAGCTCCGCCCACCGCTGCCCCGCCGAAACAATCTGCGCAGTCGATTGCTGATACGCCTCCTCGGCCTTCTGCTCTGCCGCCGTCAACGAGAGCGGGCTCAACGCATCCGTCACCTCGCCCCGGACATATTCCTCGTACTCCTCCTGCTTCAGCAGGTCGAGCACCTGCTGCGCCTCCGGCAGACGTCCCTGGTCGATCAGCAAATTGGCCAGGTCATGATAGTAGTCCGCCTTCGAAGTCAGAAAGCTCTTCTGCAGATCCTTGTCCATCGTGCGAATGTCGCTGCGCACCTGCTGCAGCAGATTCACCGACTGCTTTCCGTAGTAAACCGCCAACGCCGGTGACGCCCTTCGCTCCAGATGCATCAGGTTGCTGTAGATCAGCGCCGACTGCAACGGCTCGGAGGTTGCTACAGCCACCGCGAGCGCTTTCTTGTAGGCATCCAGCGCCTCCGCGGTCTCGCCTCTTCCAGCATGCAACGAGCCCATATCGTCCAGCGTCATGGCCTGCCCGGCGCGGTCGCCCAGCCCATTCATAATCGCCAGCGCCTTGCCGTACGCCTCCAACGCCTTCGCCGTATCGCCGCGGTCGCGATACACATTGCCCAGATTTTTCTCGGCACGTCCCTCAACAATGAGCGCCCCGGTCTCCCGCAACAGCGGGATCGCCCGATTCAATAACTCTTCAGCCTTTGGTCCCTGCCCCATGTCGTGGTACAGGCGGCCCATATTATTCAGCATCAGAGCCGTACTCGCCTTATCGCCGCGCCCTTCAAACATCGTGAGCGCCTGGCTGTAGTACTCCAGCGCCTTCTGATTCTCGCCAAGGTCGTAGTACACAATCCCCAGGTTGTTCAGCGCATTCGACACGCCGACAGCATTCCGCAGCCCCCGGAAGATTGCCAGCGAGTCATTCAGGTACTCGAGCGCCTGTTCTTCCTTGGACTCCTCGCGGCACGCACTGCCCATATCCAACAGCACCATCGCCTCGCCTTGCTTCAAACCCAGCTTCCGCACCATCGGCAATGCGCGGTTGAACTCCTCCATCGCCGTCTGACTATCCCCGGTCAGCAGGTAAACTTCGCCGATTGCGAACAGAGCCGAGGCCTGACGCAGGCCGTCCCCATCCGCCTCCGCCTTCTTCAACATCCCTTGCAGTTGATCCAGCCTCGTCTGCGTGTCCGGAGTCACCGCCTGGCCCGGCCCCGCCGGCGATCCCGCCTGCTGCGCACGCAAACCACCGCCCGCAAAACACGCGAGCACAACGGTCACCGCAACCCAGACTCCACCGCGAAGAACGCGGCACCTTCGGTCTCGCATGGTGACCCGAACCTCCAATCGTGCACATCGGCGAAGCAATGGAGCAACAGTACGCCGTAGCCGCGAGGTGGCTCAAGAGTAAATCGATCGGATGCAAGCGGCAAACTCCGCCGCCCGCGCTATCTGGGCGCTACCGGTGGAACCGGAGCAGCGGGCCCCGGCCGGCCGCGGAACTCGCGCACGGTTCGCACTGCCGCTGCGGTAGGCAGTTGATCCTTGCACAATTCCAGAATTTCGATCGCCTGCAACCCCGTCTGCGCCGCTTCATTCGTCGACATGCGCGGGTCCTCCTCCACCGGGCGCAGCGAGTCCGCCCCGCTCAGCAGGTGCGGGTTCGCGATTCCCGCGCCCTGCCCCAGCAGGCCCGCAATGGCCTTCTCCGCAAACGCCTTATTCTTCGTCTTTGCGTAAGCGTAAGCTGCCAGACGCGGTCCGCTCTGTCCCGGAACCACCAGGCTCGCATCTGCGCCCTCGTTGCCCGTCGTTTTGTCCTTGTCGTAGACGGCTGCCGATGCATTGCCGATGCGACACATCTCCAGCCACGCATTCTCAAAGTCTTTGCGCCCCAGCAGCGGCACCAGTTCGAACATCACCTCAGCGCCTCCCTGGATTGTCGCCAGGTTGTAGTTCATGGGCGCCAGCGCCTTCGTCGTCGGATCGGGATCGGCCGTCAGCTTGCCGGTCGCATTATCGAACCCGACAATCGCAGCACCCGCCTTTGAGTTCCCCACCGGCTTGCCCGTCTCCAGTCCATACGGCATCGCCAGGATCGAATCCACGCCTGCAAGAATCTTGTCGCGCCAGCGCGGATCGTTGGTGCGTTCCCACTCCGTCATCCAGTTGCCCGCAAGCGCGAACCAGTCCGGCCCAATGCGAATACGCACCTTCGGCTCGCCCGGCAGGATCGGCGACGCCTCGCGCATCGGATCGAAATTTCCAACCGACACGCCCGCGGACTCCGCAGACTCATGCATGATGTCGCCCATGCGCTCGTCCGTCGTCAGGTAGTAGAAGAAGCGCCAGTGCGCGGCCTGGCTGATGCGCGCTTCCTTCGCTCCATCGCCCCACTTCACCACGTTATGCCTCGAACCCAGCCCCTTCATCGACCCCAGGTGGTAGCAGTCCGTCTCGCTCGTATTGCGCGAGTGGGCCACCGCCAGTCGGAACAAATCCGCCCGCCCGCTGCGCAGATAGCTGTACCAAAGCCACAGTGGCGCTCCCAGCTCCGTGTTGTCCCACGCATGGCCGCCCCAGTCGTAATGCCACACATGCCGCGGCGCGGAGTACGAGTGCATGAAGTCGCCATACTGCCAGAACCCGTACCACGACCGGTCTTCCACCTGCCGCTGATAGAACGCCAGCACCGAGTCCAGCCCATCCTCAATCGACTTCTTGAACGCCGTCGAACGGTCCGGCAAGCTCCACACACCAAACACGCCGGTAGAGTGAACATGCTCCGGTGCACACGCCAGCATCGGCGGCTGGCTCCCATCACCCGCCAGCGCAGCCGTCTCCGTACGCGCCGGCCACGCTCCTCCGGGATACAGCGTCAGCTCGCTGGTGCGCGCCACACCATGCGCAGTGCTCAGACCTGGCTGTGCATCCTCATACGCTGCATCGAGTCCATGCCCAGCCGTGTCATAGAAACGCAGGTCCATCTCCGGCGCATCCGGCGACCACAACCACGCAACCAGCTTCGCCGCCGGGCTGCTCGCCTTCAAAACCTCCAGCCCAGCCGGGAACGACTGCCAGAAGTTCTTCACGCTCACCGCAAGCCCGCCACTCAGGTCGCTCACAGAGGCCAGCCCCGCAGCCCGCTTACCCGCCGCCGAGAACAGCCACGTCTCCTTGGGATGCGTGCGCTTCACGATCGTGAATCCATCCGGGCTCGGCTGCGCCAGCTTGAAGTCATCCCAGATCGCATTCTTCCCAAACACCGGGCTGCCGCTGAACGCCTGCCCCGACTCCTGCGCGGCGCTTCCGCCACCCGGCTGCAGCGGCTCCGACCACACGCCGCCGTCCGGACCTGCAAACCGCACCGTGCGATTCCTCGCCTCATCGCGCATCGGCACATCGATCTGCAGCCCCAGCCCACGCACGAAGTCCTTCTCCTGGTCGCCGTCGAACACGATCGTGTGCACCACCCGCACCGTGCTTTGTCCACTGTAGAAGTACAGCCGCACCGTAAACGGCAGCCACTCGCGCTTCGACACCGTGCCGCGATGCATGCCCTCAATCTTCACTACCGCCCGCACCGGCCCCTGTTGCTCCACCGTCACATGCTTCACGTCGCTCAGATATCGCTCGCGCGCCGGTGAATCCTCAGGGTTCGTCTCCGGCCCATTCTGCAGAATGCACACCAACTGGCTCGCGCCGGCGATATCCTTCCCACCCAAACTCATCGAACGAATGATGTCCGCTCCGCTCATCGGGATCGTGCACTTCAGTGCACCCGTATCCACCACCACCGAGCTCGCATCTTTTGTAACCTTCACCGTGCCAGATGCACCAGGCGTACCCGTGGCCAGCGTCAAAGTACCTGCCTGCCCAGCCGTGGCAACGCTCGCAAACCCGCTCCACTTGATCGACCCGTCCGGCCAATAGGCCATTGGCCAGCTCTGCACCGGCAGCTCGCTGCCTCCCGCACTCAGCCGGAACGTCGTCCCGCTCGGGACCGCTCCCTGCGCCCAGGGCACACCCCAGCTCACGCCGCCCGCCACGCGAGGCGCCTCGCCTCCCAGCCACGAGAGCGCCACCGACTGCGGAACCGCAGCAATCGGAGCTGTACCGCGAGCCTGCGCAGCAGCAGCCAGCAGGTTGCCTTCGGCAAGCGACAAGGTTGTGACGGCAGCGCTCGCAAGCGCAGCATCCTTCAGAAATTCGCGGCGAGTAGTTTGACTCAAAACAATTTCCCCCTCGAAACGGCGCCCCATTATCAGCCACCAACACCCGACTTGTGAAGCGCTTGCCGGAACCTCCAGCAAAAGATCGCCCACGACGGTCGATGCGGCAGAGACACAAACCTCCGGCGCAGCGAACAAAGAACGAAAATCTCGGGCTACAATAGCGCATGGCAGCCGCTTCCGACCTTGACCTGCAGCCAAACCTCAACGCAGCCGAAGCCCTCGCCTGGGCCCACCCCGTCGTGCAGGAATGGTTCCTCGCCAAATTCGGCTCCGCCACCGAGCCGCAGGAACAGGGATGGCCCGCCATCCTCCGCGGCGACACCACCCTCATCTCCGCGCCGACTGGATCAGGAAAGACTCTGGCAGCATTTTTAGTCGCAATCGACCAGCTCCTGCGCCTCGCCATCGACGGCTCCCTCGCGCCCACCACGCACGTCGTCTACGTCTCGCCGCTCAAGGCGCTCTCCAACGACATCCGCAAGAACCTGGAGCAGCCCATCGCCGAGATCGCGGCGCTCGCCGCGGAGCTCGGGTTCGGCGAAGGTCCCGCCTCCATCCGCACGGCGGTCCGCACCGGCGACACGCCCGCCAGCGAGCGGCAGCGGGCGGCCAAGCACCCGCCGCACATCCTGGTCACCACGCCCGAGTCGCTCTTCATCCTGCTCACCTCGGTGTCGGGGCGGCGCTCGCTCTC
>DASYEU010000158.1:0-16004 GCA_036498865.1 Acidobacteriaceae bacterium
CGGCGAGCGCTGCTTCGGCGCGGGCCTTCAGATCGCGCAGCACGAGGGGCACGACGTCGGCGGGCGCGAGGGGTGGCTGGGTGCGCCACTCCTGCGGGCGGCCGCGGGTGTGCATCAGGATGGCTCCGCAACGGAGTGCGGCGCAGGTGGTGGACATGGCCGGGTCCCAGAGGTGGGCGCTGACGTCGTTGACGATCTCGGCGCCGGATTCGACGGCGAGGCGGGCGGTCTCGGCGTGGAAGGTGTCGATGGAGACGATGGTGCCGGGACGGGCGGCGAGGACGGCCTGGAGGACGGGGAGCACGCGCGCCTGCTCTTCGGCTGGGGATATGGGGGTGGCGCCGGGGCGGGTCGATTCGCCGCCGATATCGAGGAGGTCGGCTCCGTCGTCGAGCATGGCGAGGGCTTGCTGCAGGGCGGATTCGGGGGAGAAGAAGCGGCCGCCGTCGGAGAAGGAGTCTGGAGTGATGTTGAGGATGCCCATGAGCAGGGTTCTGCCGCCGAGCGCCAGGGAGCGGGTGCGAAGGCGCCAGTCGAAATGAGGGCGAACGGGAAAGGGCATACGAGCTCCTGCGGGGTGACTGTGTGGCTAAGGCTAAGATATAGTGCAGGCTGGATGCCGCATTCCGCCAGGAGCGGAGTGGGTATCGATTTTGAGAGCTTCCCCTGTTTTTTGTGTCTGGTTACGCCCGGGATGAGGGATAATCTTGGGAGATAGCCGCCCGTTCGAAAATATGGCCAACCTGGCCGACACCTGAGATCGCCGCAGAGCAACCCAGGGCCGGAGGCACCGTGAATATTGCATTCCTTCCAGATCTTTTTGCCTTGGCTCTGCTGATCGCCATTCTGGTGATGGTCCGTCGCCGTCACTCCGACGCTCGCGCGGATGCCTGGCTCGTCGGTCTTTCTTTCACCCTGATCGAGTCTCTCGCTCACACATTTTATGCGCCCACGGGCATGCCGGCCGCCGTGCTCCACGTCATCGTGGTGGACTGCTATGTGCTGGCCGGACTAGTGTTCAACTGGGCCGCCGGCGATCAGGCGTTGGACCGTACCCGGCGATTCGTCTACCTCGCGCTCAACGGGAGCGCGCTGCTGGTCCTGACAACGACCTACGGCCTGAACCTTCGCTACACGGATATCTATGTGCCCGCGGTTGTGATCGGCGGGATCATTGGTGTGGCCACCTCCATTTTTCTGCGGCGCAAGTGGTTGTACGCACTGGCCTACGCCGTCGGCTGGTCAGCGATCGGCGTGCTGGTTGCGCAGCATAACTTCCGCGCTGCGGTGTATTGGAGCCTTGGCTGCGTGTACGCCATTGCGGCCCTTAACTTTCAGCGCCGGCTGGAACGGCACAGCACGGGCAAACTGGCGGTTGTTGCCGGGTTCCTGATCTGGGCGGCGTTCTTCCTGACGCATCCGTGGATCATGGACCACTACGCGGCTCGCGCCGATATTGCTTCGCACATGTGGAATATGCAGAAGTCGCTGATCTCCATCGGCATGATCCTGATGATGCTGGAGGAACAGGTTTCGAATAACAAGTGGCTGGCGCTGCACGATGAGTTGACGGGGCTGCCGAATCGGCGCCTGTTTGCGGCTCGGTTGACCACGGCGATTGAGCACACCGATCGGTGGAGCAGCAGCCTGGCGCTGGTGGTGCTGGACCTGAACGACTTCAAGCGGATCAACGACACCATGGGACACGTTGCAGGCGACCAGGTGCTTCGCGAGGTGGCGGCCAAGCTGCGCAAGAGCATTCGCGCGTCCGACACCGTGGCGCGGCTGGGTGGCGACGAGTTCATTATCGTGGCGACCGATATGCCGAACGCGACCGCCGTGGAGCGCTTCACGGATTCACTGCGCAGCGCGATCGCGCATCCCATTACCGTGAACGATCAGTCGATGGTGGTGAACGCGAGTTTCGGATTCGCGATGTATCCGAACGACGCGAAGGATGCGACGAAGCTGCTGCGGCTCGCGGACCAGCGGATGTATTTCCTGAAGAAGAGGCCTGTGCATCCGGCGCAGATTCCGACGGCGACGACGACGGTGGTGGGGCAGGCGTAGCCGCTGGTCGTCGCGTGAGTCGAAGGCTCAGGCGAAGATGACAGTCTTGTTCGCGTAGCTGAGGATGCGGTGGTTGAGGTGCCACTGCACGGCGCGGGAGAGCACCATGCGCTCCAGATCGCGTCCCTTCTGGATAAGGGAGGGGAGTTGGTCGTTCTGGGAGATGCGGGCGACGTCTTGCTCGATGATGGGGCCTTCGTCGAGCGTCTCCGTGACGTAGTGGCTGGTGGCGCCGATGAGCTTGACGCCGCGCGCGAAGGCGGCGTGGTAGGGGCGCGCGCCGGTGAACGCAGGCAGGAACGAGTGGTGGACGTTGATGATGCGACGCGGGTAGGCGTCGACGAAGTGCGGCGAGAGCACCTGCATGTAGCGCGCGAGGATGATTAGGTCGATGTTGTGCTCGGCGAGCAGGGCGAGTTGCGCAGCCTCAACTTGCGGCTTGGTCGCGGCCGTGACCGGCAGGTGGTGAAACGGGACGCCGTGGAACTCGGCCAGCGGGCGGGCGTCTTCGTGGTTGCTGACGATGAGGGCGAGATTGCAGTGAAACTCTCCGGTCTGGTGGCGGTGAAGCAGGTCGGCGAGGCAGTGCAGGTACTGCGAGACGAAGAGTGCGACGTGCTGGGGGGCATCGGCGAACTCGATGCGCCAGTTCATGCGGAACTCGGCGGCGATGGGCGAGAAGGCGGCGCGGAAGGTGGCCTCGTCGAAACCGGGGGTGTCGGTGGCGAACTCAACGCGCATGAAGAAGAGAGCGGCTTCGACGTCCTGGTGCTGGTCGGCGTTCAGGATGTTGACGTCGTAACGGTTGACGAGGAAGTTGATGATGGTGACGACGATGCCCTTGCGGTCCGGGCAGTCGATGAGCAGGATGGCAGTGGCTGGGGTGGGCATTGGACGCAAAAAGGGGACGCGATCAGCCTACCGGATACGGCGGCCTATTGCGATGTGCCTGATCATACCGATGACGGAGATTGTGAATGAGAAGGCTGCAATAGTTTGGTTGAGCGCTTTTCACGGCCGAAACTGGCCTACAGTCTCCGCCGTCATTGGCGTTGCAAGTATCGCTTTCATTCCAGATGACGATGGGGACGGAGAACTCGTCGACGTGTTCCATCTCGTACTGAACGAGGGTGCGGAGTTCTTCGGCTTTGTGACCTCAGGGGCTAATGCCCTGTTGCAAGTGAGGCGTTTACGGCACGGATAAATCCGTCCCCTTAAGCAAAGTGGTTGAGCGTGGGGGAAAGTTTTGGGCGTGCTCAAACCAGGGAAGCCCAGGGCTAAAGCCCCGACTTTGTTAACGTGCTTGATGTCGGCACTGAAGTGCCGACCTATCAAGTACCGGCCTCTGGAAGTGAAGCTACTTGATGTCGCGCCAGTTGGGGCCGAGGCCTACTTCGGCGACGATGGGGACCGAGAATTCGGCGACGTGTTCCATCTCGTGGCGGACGAGCGCGCTGAGTTCGGCGGATTCCTCGGGGACTACGTCGAAGAGGAGTTCGTCGTGGACCTGGAGGGTCATGCGCGAGCGGAGTTTGCGCTGGGTGATGGCGGCGTCGATGCGGAGCATGGCTAGCTTAATGAGGTCGGCTGCGGTGCCCTGCAGCGGCGTGTTGATGGCGGTGCGTTCGGCGAAGCCGCGCATGTTGGGGTTGCGCGACTGGATGTCCGGGATGGGGCGGATGCGGCCGAAGGCGGTGCGAACGGCCTGGTCGCGGCGGACTTCGTCGAGGGTGCGCTCGATGAAGGTGCGGACGCCGGCGTAGCGCTCAAAGTATTTGTCGATGTAGGCGCGGGCCTCCTTCTGGTCGATGCCGAGCTGCGCGGCGAGACCGAAGGGCGAGATGCCGTAGACGATGCCGAAGTTGACAGCCTTGGCGCGGTTGCGGGTTTCCTTGTCGAGCTTGGCTACAGGTATTCCAAACACCTCTGAGGCTGTCAAAGTGTGAATGTCCTTGCCGGTGCGATAGGCGTCGAGCAGGAGCGGGTCCTGGCTAAAGTGGGCCATGAGGCGGAGCTCGATCTGCGAGTAGTCGGCGGACATGAGCAGGTTGTCGGGTGCAGGGATAAAGGCGGCGCGAATCTCGCGGCCGAGCGCGGTGCGGACGGGGATGTTCTGCAGGTTGGGATTAGTGGACGAGAGGCGGCCGGTGGCGGTGCCGACCTGGTTGAAGGTGGTGTGCACGCGGCCTTCGGCGTCGACGAGGTGGGGCAGTGAGTCGAGATAGGTGGAGCGGAGCTTCGAGAGCTGCCGGTGCTCGATCACGAGCGCGGCTACGGGATGATGTTCCGCGAGTTCTTCGAGCACGTCCTGCGCGGTTGAGATGACTTTGCCCTTGCCGTACTTCATCGGCTTGGGCAGCTCCATCTTGTTGAAGAGCACGTCGCCGAGTTGCTTGGGGGAGTTGAGATTGAAGGTGTGCGAGTCTGTGCCCATGGCTTCGCCGGCCATGCGGAAGATACGCCCGGCGAGCGTGTCCATCTCGACCGCGAGACGCGAGGACATGCTGGAGAGAACGGAGGTGTCGATGCGAACGCCGGCCTGCTCCATGCTGAGGAGTACGGGAACGAGCGGGAGGTCGATGGTCTGGTAGACGTTGAGCAGCGGTGATGCGGCTTGCGGCGCGGCGGTGGAGGTGACCGGCGTGCTGAAGAGCATCTCGGTGGTCATGGCGCCGCCGAGGGCTGGGTTGTCCTCGGGGATGTGGTGCTCGAAGGTGCCGGCTTCGGCGATCTGGCTGAGCAGGGCGGGGGCAAGCCGAACGACTGCGGCGGCCGCTTCGGGCAGCTGGTTGGGGTCGGCCGGATTGGCCTTGCTGGGCTGGTGGACGAGCGCGCGCGAGGTGGTGCGGGCGGAGATGTCGGGCAGCGTGTGCGAGCCTTGCGTGGGGTTGACGAGATAGCTCAGCAGCATGACATCGTTGCGCAGGCCGTCCAGGGGGACGCTATGGGGCTCGAGTGCGCGGAGAACGGCTTTGAGGTCGTGCACGTCTTTGGGAAGGGAGGCGTCTGCGAGGGCTTCGCGGATGCCGGGAGTATCGAGGGAGACTTCGATGGCGGCGTTGGGGGAGACGGCGAGGCCAAGACGGCAAGCGGGGTCGGGGGCCGTTGAGCCCGCGTTGTTTCCCGCCTTGGTCGAGCTTCCTTGTGTGTCCGTAGTTGCAGGAGCACCAAACAGGGAGAGGTTCTCCGCCGCAGCCGGCTCGGCCGCTTCGGCGTCTTCGGACTCGACTGCGATCTCCTCGGACAGAGCCTGCGTATCTTCGAGGATGGCGATCGCCAGACCCGAGGTTTTGGCGGTGGTAAGAAGCGCGGTGATCTCGGCCTGCGTGGGTTTTAGGTTGTAGGCGATGGGCGTGTTGTCCGCCGACGGGGCGAGATCCTTGAGCAGGGTGGTGAACTCGAGCTCGGTGAAGAGCGCGCGGCAGGCGGCGTTGTCGACCGGCTGGGTGCGCATGGCGTCGAGCGAGTACTCAATGGGCACACTGGTGTGGATGGTGACGAGTTCTTTGGAGAGGAGGATGTTGTCGCGGTTGTTCTGCAGCGATTCGCGGTAGGTCTTCTTTTTGACTTCGTCGGCACGGTCCAGCGCGGCTTCGACGGAGCCGAATTGTTTGATGAGCTCGACGGAGCCTTTGTCGCCGATGCCGGGGGCGCCGGGAATGTTGTCGACGGAGTCGCCGCGCAGGGCCATCACATCGATGACGCGCTCGGGCGGAACGCCGAGAACGGACTCGACGCCGGCGGGATCGAGGACGAGGTTGTCCTTGGTCGGGTTGAGGATGGAGACTTGCTCGTTGACGAGCTGCATCATGTCCTTGTCGGATGAGACGACGTAGACGTGGTGGCCGAGCGCGGAGAGTTTGCAGGAGAGAGTGCCGATGACGTCGTCGGCTTCCATTCCCTCGTAGTAGAGGATGGGGATGCGGAAGGCTTCGAGGGCACGGCGGATGTAGGGCTGCTGCTGAATAAGGTCGGGCGGGGTCTCTACGCGGTTGGCTTTGTAGCCCCCGTATTCGATTGTCTCGAACTGCTGGGTCTTGATGTTGAACTTCTTGACGTCCTTCATCTGCGCGGCCATCTCGTTGCGATGGACGGGCGCGCCGACATCGTATACCGCGGCGAGATACTGCGGCGCAAAGTCCTTGCGCAGCTTGTTGATCATGTTGACGAAGACGTAGGTGGCGGCGGTGGGAATGCCGGTCCGAGTGGACATGGGACGCTGGCGCTGCATGGCGTGGTAGGCGCGAAAGATGAACGCCATGGAGTCGAGCAGGTAGATTGAGGGCTTGCTGGTTTCAGTCGCCATCGCAGGTTGAGGATATCAACTCTGGCGCTCCTGGGCGGAGAACGCTTCGCGCGAAAGAGTCGGCGGGCAAATTACGCGGTGACTACACCGTCCTCGGGGGTCTCTTTGGCAGGGTGGAACTTGCGGACCGCGCGAATGCCGAGGACGATGAAGACCGCCAGGACGACGAGCTGGGTGATCTTGAATGGCATCTCGGTTGCAGTGGGGGCCATGGCGTGGAGGGCGGGGATCTTCTCGAAGGACTGAACGATAAAGACGAAGACGTTGAACCAGAGGGCGAGTACCGTCGTGACGACGTAGGTCGCGCGCCACCTGCCGCCGTAGTGGAAGGCGTAACGCGCGAGGATGGCGATGAAGAGGGCGATCAGCGAGAGGACGCCAAAGATGATGCCGGGCGTCACGCCTTTGAAGGGGAAGAGGAATCCGGTGAGGCTGGTGAGCGCCGTTGTGAGGACGAAGAGAGCTGTGACGGCGTTCAGTTCCTCCGAGCCGAGCAGGCCGAGGAGGACGACAAGGCCGGCGAAGATTCCCATGAGGCTGAGGGCGACGTGCAGGTGAGTGAAGGCAGCTAGGGACAGGCCAAGTACGTGAGCGGGCATCCAACTTCCTTTCGTGATGCGGTCTTCAAAATCGCGAAGCGCGGCCCGGAGTTTCGGAATCGGTGTGAACTGCTAGGGGAGCGCAGTTCTGCGGGAAAGTCAACCGAAGCGCGCGGCCCGGGCCCTTCCGAGGAACGGGGGGATGCGACGGAAGCGTCCACTTACTTCTGACGGCGGAAGTGCAGTTGGAGCTGGAGGTCGGGACGGGTCATGGTGAGGACGCCGTCAGCGAGGGTAAGCGGTGTGGCGCGGAAGTTAGCTTTGCCGATGTCGTGGGGTTCGAAGCGGAGGACGAAGCGGTGGCCTCCGGTGCCGGAGAGAGCGATCGGCTCGGGCTGCATGGGATAGACGGGGATCTCGGGGATGAAGGCCGAGGGGTGCTTGCCGGCGGGGATGTCGACCGAGCCGTCGTCGTTGACGTCGGCTTCATCCGCGTCCTGGCTGTACTTCGGGACGGTCCCGTAGAGGAGGAGGACGCGCTGGCGCATGCCTTCAACGAGCGGCTTGGCGAGCTTGACGAAGAGGCCGGAGGGCGCGGGAGTATCGCTGACGACGACGAAGCGGGGCGGGGAGACGGCGGGCACGGTGGTAAGCAGGACGGCGCTCCCCTTGATCTCCCATGTGCCTTCGGCAGCTTCGTCGAGCGCGCCGTAGGCGAGCTCGTACTGGAAGTGGCCGTCGGGCTTGAGGAGGAGCTGCGCGCCGACTTCCATCTGGCCTCCGTCGTAGGCACCGGCGAGAGATGCGCGGGTGGGTGAGGCGACGGGCTTGGCAGCCGGGGCTGGAGACACCGGGGGCTGGGCGACGAGAGCAAGCGGCAGGGCGAGGGTGAGGATGAGGGTGGCGTGCGTCGGGCTGGGCATGGTGGATCAGCTTACGACGGGGGAGGCTGGATTGGCGAGGGGTTTTACGCGTGCCCAGATCAATACAAGACGGCATGCAGCCAGGTGAGTGCCGACATGGATGTCGACTGTTGGGGCATAGGAATGAGCCGAACCCCAGGATGGTTTAGGTGGTCCTGCCCTGAGTTTTCTATGCGGGGTATGCGCGGGCGGGTTGGCAGGTTGGATTGGCCAGCGCGTTTGCGGATGCGGCGGACAGCGGGCGGCCAAACAGGAAGCCTTGTGCCTGGTCGCAGCCGGCGGCGCGGAGGATCTGCGCCTGGAGCGGCGTTTCCACGCCTTCCGCAGTAATGGTGAGATTCAGCATCTTGCCGAGGGCGACGATCGCTTTGATGATGGCGGTTGCCTTGGGCTCCGACTCCATGCCGTTGACGAAGGAGCGGTCGATCTTCACATTCTCGAAGGGAAACTTCCAAAGGTGGGTGAGGCTGGAGTAGCCCGTGCCGAAGTCGTCCAGCGCAACGGAAACACCCATGTTGCTGAGGCGCTTGAGTTGCTCGAGAACGGCGTCTGGGTTCTGGATCCAAAGGCTCTCCGTGACTTCCAGTTCGAGCCGTTCCGGCGGGAGACCGGAATCGCGCAGGGCCTTTGCGACGATGGAAACGATGTCTCCATGGCGGAACTGGACGGGAGAGAGATTGACGGCGACTTTGAGCGGACTGGTCCATCCGGCCGCTGCACGGCACGCTGTCTCCAGCACCCAGGCACCGATCTGGAGGATAAGGCCGGAGTCTTCGGCGATGGGAATGAACACCGAGGGAGACTGCTGCGGGCTCCAGCCTTCGGGCCAGCGCAACAGGGCTTCGAAGCCAACCAGGCTGCCATCGCCAAAGCTGTGGAGCGGCTGATAGGCGAGTTGAAAGGATGCTGTGTCGCAGGCGCGGCGGATGTCGGACTCAAGCTGGCAGCGCTCGCGGACGGCAGCGTCCATCCCGGGCTCGAAGAAGGTGACGGAGTTACGGCCGTGGGCTTTCGACTTGTAGAGAGCAACATCCGCGCAGGCGAGGAGGGAGTCGAAGTCGCCCGCGTCGGCTGGAGCGATGGCGATTCCGATGCTTGCGCCGCTGGTCAAAGGGGTGTTGCCGAAGTCGTAGGGTTCAGACAGAGCACGGATGATGCGCTCGGCGAGGACGGAAGCCCCGTGGGGCTGGGCCAGGCCGACCTGCAACACAATGAACTCGTCGCCTCCGAACCGCGCCACGGAGTCCGACTCTCGAACGGAGGCCAGCAGACGAATGGCGACGTTCCTCAGGACTTCGTCGCCGGCGGAGTGCCCGAAGCTATCGTTGATCTCCTTGAAGCGATCGAGGTCGATCATGAGAGCGGCGACGCAGGTTTGATTGCGGCGACTCGCGGCCAGGGCCGTACGGGCTACGTCGTTGAGCTGCTTGCGATTGGGCAGGCCGGTGAGGCTGTCATGTTCCGCCAGGTAGAGGGCCTGTGCCTTGGCGGCGCGCTGCTCCAGAATCTGACGGTAGGCCATGCAGGCAGGAATGCCGCCTGCAAGCAGAACGAGAACGCCCATGATCGCTTCGGTGAGAAAGAGAGAGCGCTGATACAGCTGCTTGTCGTCACTCTGATCGAGGTAGACGTCGAAGACTCCGATGACGGCGCCATTCTGCTTGATGGGTATGAGCGACTCGACGTAGTAGGGGACGTCGTGCGGCGGACTGCCGGTGTGGCCTTCCTCCTGAACGGACCCTGAGCGGAGGACGTCGGAGATTGGCAGCTTGTCGACCGCCGGAGGTCCAGCCGAGTGCAGCCGTTCGGAACTGAAGACGAGATGGCCAGATGTGTCCCAGAGGCGAAGGCGGTAGATGTCACCGACCTGGCTGGCTTCGTTGAGGTGCTGTTGGGTGCCGGTAGAAGGAGAGGCGCCCGTGAAGATCGCGAGAACCTGGGGGTTGCGCGAGACAAACATGGAGACCCAACTGCTGGATGTGGTTTGGGCATCGTAGCGCAGCATCCAGCTCAGGAGGGAGTTGCACACCAACGTTGCTGCCAGGATCGGCAGCAGAATGCTGAGGGCGAGGATTGCGAGTCGCCCGCGCTCGGTGGAAGGAATGCGAAAGATGCGGCTTTTCGACAAGTGCGCGGAACCTCAGCACGGCGCGGGACAACGAATCGCGCCGGCAAAGCCCTTATCGGCGGGATATTCGATTCCCATCACACGCCGGCGGGGAAAAACATTCGTGTGACGGCCCGCTTTTTGCAGGTACAGGTTCGGACAGATTGCCAAGGTGCTTGACAAGCTAGCTCTGAGTTCGATATATCAATATCCGATATATGAGCGACGATCTCAAACCGTTCTTGCCTCTGGCGCCTGCGGCGCTTCATATTCTGCTTTGTCTGGCTGGAGAGCCGCGGCATGGCTACGGAATCATGCAGGATGTCGTCGAGCAATCGAATGGCCAGTACAAGCTGGGGCCGGGAACGCTATACGACAATCTGCAGAAGCTGATGGACCAGGGACTGGTGGAGGAGGCTCGTAAGCGACCGGCAGGCGATGATCCACGCAGGCGGTATTACGAGTTGACGGGGTTCGGCCGGAGTGTTCTGGAGGCCGACGTTGAGCGTTTGCAGAATGTGGTGCGCGAAGCGAAGTTGCGGTTGAAGCCGTCGACCTGAGGGAGTGGCGATGATGCGATTTCTTTATGTGCAGCTACTGAGAATGCATCCGGCCACATTCCGCGGGAAGTATGCGGCCGAGATGCTGTGGATCTACGAAGAGACGGAACGGTCTGAAGGCTCGTTCGCGCTGCTAGTCGATGGCGTGGTGTCGCTGCTGCGGCAGTGGTTTCTGCGCTGGGGATTGTGGAGGTTCGCCGCCGCCGCTGCTGGAGCGGTGCTGCAGGCGGAGGTGTTCGGGCGCCTGTGGTTTCTTCCTCGCACTCACGCCGGCAAGGTGATGCCGTCTGTGGCGAACGCTCCGATCGACATGGCGCATCTTGTTGTCTACAGCAGCGGGATTGTGGTGGTGCTGGTTGGGATGACTGCGCTTGGAGTCTGGAACCTCAGATTCCGGAGGCTGAATCCTCGCGCAAGAAGAAGACGTGTCGTCGCTTAGCTGATCAGCGAAATACGCGACTTGGCGGGATCCAACGAGGGAGCCGGTATGCAAACTCCGTGGAAGCGGAAGGTAATCTCCGCATCGAAGATGGTTGGTGTCTTTGCCGGTGTGCTCGTAGTTGCCGGGATGGTGTACGAGCAGGTGGGAAAGCGCCAGGACCGGAAGCGATACGCGCAGATCGGCCAGTCGGTTGACATTGGCGGCCGCACGCTGAATCTGTACTGCTCGGGTGACGGTAGTCCGACGGTGATTCTGGAGAGCGGTGGGCATACCGCGGGCTATAGCTGGATCAATATTCAACCGGAGATTGCGAAGGTGACGCGCGTCTGCTGGTACGACAGGGCGGCCTATGGATGGAGCGATGCGGGGCCATCGCCGCGAACGTACAGAGCGGTCGCGAGCGACCTGCACGCGCTGGTGCATGCGGCGCATCTGAAGCCGCCCCCTATGTGCTGGCGGGTCCGACGCTAGCCACATTTCATGTGCGCGTCTACAACCATCTGTATCCGGATGAGGTCGCGGGTGCGGTGTTGATTCATGCGTCGGATCCAGAGGCGTTCGCATACGAGCCGGAGTACATGAAGGGCGGCATGGCTTCGTTTCCTCCGTCCCTGAAGAGGTTCATGTGCATGGTAATGAAGCCGGTGATGCTGGACCTGGGGATGCTACGGCTGATGGGGAATCCAGGATCGGGACGGCCGGAAGGAATCGACTATCTGCAGCCTGAGCAGCAGAGGGAGCTGAGTTTCCTCTCGAAGAATCCGGAGGCTGTGCGGGGTGGCGAGGGATGCGAACTGAACGAAGGGCTGGATGAGGTGCGGGCGTCGGGCGATTTCGGGGATCGGCCGTTGATTGTGCTGACGACTTCGAAGCCGTTTCGTGCGCCGCCCGGTGGGCAGTACGAACACGTCACGGCGCAACTGAACGAATATTGGTTTCACCACCTGCAGCCGCGCTTGGCGGCACTCTCCACTCGCGGCGAACTGGTACTCGAAGACGATGCGGAACAGCCGGACGCGATTGTCCGGGCGGTGGACAAGGTGGTTGGCGAGGTGCGGCAGGGACAACCGAGCCGATAGCGGGTGATCGGGTTAGCGATCGGCGTGTATGGTTTTTTGCGAACCGCCTGCGGTGGCCTGACTGGTTGGCTGCCTGGTGTGCGGGTTCAACATCACGAAGCTCTGGTGGTTGTTGACGTAGATGGCGTCGAAGAGCGACATGGGCAGCAAGCCATCGCCGACGGGTTGCGGGGGAGTGTCGGTGGCGAGGCTGATGAGGACATCGCGGAAGACGTGCGACGCTACGGTCAAGTCGACCTCTCCGATGCGGATGGGGGTTTCGCCGGTGGAAGAGAGGGCAAACCCTTGTTGGTCCTCCAGGCAGTGAAGCTGGTTCGATACAGGGCCGAAGAGCACCGGCAAGTTGGTGCCTGAATCCAGGAGCAGGTGCACGTCCGCGTGTCCGCGGAATTCCGCTTCCGCTGCGATGATCATGCGGTTCTCGCCGGATTGGATGGGCACTTCGTCGCCGTCGAGTTCGTCGCGGAGGTCGTCCTTCTCTTCGAAGCGGAGGGATCGCGCCTTGTAGTCCAGCAGGTAGTTGAAGGCGGAAAGGAAGTCCTGACCAAGGACTCCTGCGATTTTGCCATTGATGCGGTGAAGGCAGGAAAGGTCCTTCTCGAAGACAGGCAGGCCATTGACCTGAACGTCGCCGATGGAGAGACTGGCGAGCCGGCTAACGCCTACGGTCTGGCTGCCGTTCATGGTGATGAGGTGCGCCGACTGCAGTGTTGGCAGCGCTAGTTTCCTGGCCAGGGTTGTGTCGACGATGGAGACGTCTGCACCGGTATCGAGCAGGAAATAGAACGGGCCCTGACCGTTGGCGGTGACCGGGACGAGGATGAGAGCGTCCTGGGCAAGCTTGAACGGGACAGTCTGCGCGGCTCGCAACTGAGGGCCGGATACGGCGAGGAGCAGGAGCAGGGCGGAGTAAATCGTCGATTGGGTGAGACGGCGGAGGTTCATGTTCTCCCCCTCGTTCGGGAGAACCTGGGGGAAAACCAAGTGTTTTAAGGGTAGGAGGTTGGGGAGAGGGAAGCAGTGACTGCGGTCACCTGGCTGGCAGCAGGGCGCACGCGAGCGGCGCGTCCGCGATCATGCTGTATTTGTACGGCAACTGCGAGCGAGACAGGCGGGATCAGTTGTCGGTGGGCTTCTCTTCGATGTGGTCGACTACCAGGACGGAGATGGGACGCTTCTCGTAGACGAGCTTGAGGCCGGTTTGCTTCGACACCGCATCGGTCAACATGACGGGCACTCCTGCGGGCTCGCCGGGCGCGCCGCCTACGCCGCCTGCGGTTGGCGTTTCGCCGTGGGCGTTGGGGACGATGCCCAGCGACTCCAGCGTGTGCAGCGCTGTGAAGGTGAGGGTCAGGTCGTAGCGGCCCTGAATGCCGGTCTGGTTGAGGACCGGAGACTTGATGATGTAGCCGGAGTAGGCCTGGAACTCGCGGGCAAACTGATCCATGGTGACGTTGTTGCAGCGCGTGTACGACGTGAGATATGGATTGTCGGCGCTCGGGTCCTTCTCGCCGGGAGAGGGATGGTCGGTGCAGGAGGCGCGGTTGGCGGGATTGGCGGGCTTGAGCCGCGGAGTTCCTGTGTACAGCGTGTAGGCCAAGCCGGGCCTGTTCTCGGTGTGGGCCTTCAGGCCGAAGCGTTCGGCTAGCAAGGTGCGCATCATCAGGCGGATCTGGTCGGGGTCGATGCGGGGGCGAGCGCCGGGAGTCAGGGGCACGTCTGGTACGGGCAGCTTTGCGGTGATCTCCCAGACCTGGTTATCGAAGAACGGCGGTCCGTCGAATACCATTTTGACGCTCGAATCCCAGGCGAAGGCGACCAGGCGCAGCTCGGTAGCGGTGATGGTTAACTGGCTGCCGGTGACTCTTGCCTGGACGTCCTTGTACTCGCTCTTGTTGGGGCGAATGACTGCGACATCGAACGAAGGCAGCGGCGGAGGCGGCAACACCTTCTCGATACCCGCGACGTTGGGTGTGGGCGCGTCGGCCATGCTGGTGATGGCGATCGCGGGGCGGGGCGCTGTGCCGGCTTCGAGCTTGAGCCCAATTTTGTCCACGGAGTCGAAGAGGGTGAGGCCGTCGGGTGTGCCTCGCTGCCAGGTGAAGATGAAGTCGAAGTCCCACGCTCCGCTGAGGCCGGTGCGATCGATGACGGGATGATCGAGGGACTGGCCGAAGTCGCGCAACGCGTCGGCGAACTGGGCCATGGTGACGTTGATGCAGTTGAGGGTGACGGTGGGCGGAGGTTGGGCATCGGGCGAGTCTGGATGGTAGCGGCAGCCCGTGGGTGCGGAGGTGTCGGCTGCGGGCTTCATCTTGTTGGCGCCCTTGCCGAGGGTGAGCAGGTAGGCGGGCAGAGGTTTGGTCTGGGACTCGACGGCGAGTTTGAAGCGGTCTGTGAGCAGCGACTGCAGCAGTCGCGGGGTGTCGGCTTCGGTTGCGCCGGGCGGCAGCCTGGCCACGATGTCGTAGCGGTCGAAGGCGAGGCCGGGAGGGCCTCCGGTGACCGCGTCGGTTTCCACTTTGTATGCGGAGTTGATGAGGTCGAGCGGCGTGGCCTGATGGGCGACGAAGCGGGTTCCGGTGTACGGGGCCACGTGGAAGTACTTCTCGCCGAAGCTGAAGGGGCTGGGATGAATGTCGGCGGCCTCGAAGGCGAGGGGCTTGGCGGGCGGCTGCGTGCTTTGCGCCGGGAGTTGCCCAGCAAGGAGGACGGTGAGCAGTAGAGGTGCGATTCGGATCCGACCCATGGTTCCCCCCGGGGAGGGAATCAGTCTACCGCTTTGGGTAAATGTCTTGGCAACCTGTACTGCGCGGGTTCCGGCGGAGGAAAGGCAAATCTGTCGTTCGAGTCCTTCGGACTTCACTCCGGCCCTTCGACTGCGCTCAGGGCAGAGCGGTGCGGGTCTGCGACCCGGTTTTTGATGCCGGGACTAAAGTCCCGGCCTATCCGGCCAGGATTCTGGCGGGAGCGGACTCCGCCCTGGCACCCGTGCTTTTGGGGGGGAGGGGGCCTCCCCCCCCGTACTTTGGGTCCTAGAGTCTTGATGGGGAGGGGGATGAGAGCGGACCGAGTATGGCGAGAAGTCCGGACAGGTCCGAAAAGTCCGGACTTCGTGCGGTGCCGGTGCGTGGGACAGGCTCCTCGGACATGCAGGCGGTCATGGCGGGCAGGTTGGCTTTGGCCATCTGGAGGGTGATGAGAAGAAGGCTGGCGCGGCGGGTGTCGAGGGTGTTGTCGGCGAGGCGGCGGATGACCTCGGAGAGGGCCATCTGGAGGGTTTCGGCGTCGGCGATAGCAGGTACGTGGAAGGGCGTGCGGGACGGCGTGCGGGTGGGCGGGCGGCGGGTTGGATGGTGATAGAAGCAGAACTGCTCGCCGCGGAGCGCGGGCGAGCCGCAGCGGCGGCCGGTGGGATGAACGTGATGGCAGGCGGGACAGGATACGGACATGAAGGCTCCTCAGGGTTAAAAGGCAGGAAAGTTTCTGGTTAAAAGCGAAAGGCCCAGCACGAATGCCGGGGCACTTCGTGCGGTTCTTGACGTGCTTCGCACGTTGAAAGGCAGGAAGTTTCTGGTTAAATGCGAAAGGCCCAGCACGCGTGCCGGGCCTTGCTTTTTTTATTTACTTACTATCTTAAGGATAGCAGGTTGCCAAAACTCGGGTGCCACGTTTTCGGACTTTATCTTTCGTTTGGTTTGAGTGAGTTGGCGAGTTTTCCACGGTAAAAAACTTGACAGTTTTTCTGAGGGTGGCGGGAGCGGCCCGGCGCGTAACACGGATGAACACGGATAGAAGCACGGATCAGGGGCGGAAGCGGACCCCACTCATGACGATACGGCCGTCATGAATGGGGCACCTTGGCACTTCGTGCCGTTCTCGACGCGCTCCGCGCGTGGGGAGGGAGACCGAGGGCCGATGAACTGGCGAGCGGCATTTGTGGCTGGGAGAACAAAGGCAATTCAGTCGTTCCGCGCT
>DASYEU010000159.1:0-4288 GCA_036498865.1 Acidobacteriaceae bacterium
CTTCCGGCTGCGCTGACGGCTCGCGTGCTGGTTGAAGGCGCCGAGTTCGGGCAACTCGATTGGGATACGTATCGCAGCGATCGCAAGGACTCTGCTGTCGATTCACTAACGTTGATTTCGCCGCACGCGGACGCTGAGGCGCAGCGCGGATTCGACGAAGGGCTCATCGTTGCGGCGGCGCAGAACTTTGCGCGGTCGCTGGTGAATGAGCCGGGAAATGTTCTGACTCCGACTGCGCTGGGAGCGCGGGCAAAGGCGATGTGCGACGAAGCGGGGCTGAAGTGCGAGGTGTATTCGTCGGACAAGGTGCAGGAGTTGAAGATGGAGGCGTTCTGGGCCGTTGCGAAAGGCTCGGCTGAACCGCCTGCGCTGATCGTGATGACGTACGAACCGGCGACTGCGCCTGCAGCCGATGCGCCTGTGTTCGGACTGGTCGGCAAAGGGATTACGTTCGATACTGGCGGAATTTCGATCAAGCCCGCGGACGGCATGGAGAAGATGAAGTACGACATGGCCGGTGCTGCGGCGATGATCGGCGCAATGCATGCAATCGCGCGGCTGAAGCCGACAGTGAAGGTGATCGGTGTCGTCTGTTCGGCGGAGAACATGCCGGATGGCAAGGCATTCAAGCCGGGCGATGTGGTGACGGCGATGTCGGGCAAGACGATTGAGATCGTCAACACCGACGCTGAGGGCCGCTTGGTTCTCGCCGATGGACTGCATTACGCCAAGACACTGGGCTGCACGCACCTGATCAACGCGGCGACGCTGACTGGCGCTTGCGTGGTTGCGCTGGGGATGATCAACGCTGGGCTGTTCTCGAACGACGACGCGACCTGCGCGCAGTTTGAGGCTGCGCTGGCGGTGTCGGGAGAGAAGTTCTGGCGGCTTCCCTGCACCGACGACTATCGCGACCACATCAAGAGCGAGATTGCCGACATCATGAATACCGGCAAGAATCGCTACGGCGGCGCGATCTCCGCGGCGATGTTCCTGAAGGAGTTCGTGGGCGATACACCTTGGGTCCATCTCGACATTGCCGGTTGCGCGTGGAACGAGGACAAGAAGCCCTGGCACGCGTATGGGCCGAGCGGCATTGCGGTGCGCTCGATTCTTGAGTGGGTGCGCAGCTACTCGGACTAAGCGCTTCAACCGCCGTCCTGCCGGACGGGCGCCCTGCGCGGGCAGCGGTCACTTCGTGACTTGATCTGGGCTTCGCAGTGGCGCTCCCGATGGTCGCAAGATGGGTTTCGCGCCAACCAATAAGAGGCGGGACTAGTAGACTCGATTAGACATGTATCGGACAATTCAGCTTTCTCTTCAGGCGCGGATTCAGGCTATTCTGGCCGCCAAGTACGACGTTGCACTTACGCAGCTTGCGGTGGAGCAGCCACCGAACATCGCGCTCGGCGAACTGGCCTTGCCGGTTGCGTTTGAGCTGGCCAAGCGGCTGCGCAAGGCTCCGCGGGCGATTGCGACGGAACTGGCCGCTGAACTGAACGCGACGCTCGATCAACTGCCCGGAGTCGCGGCGGTCGAGATTGCAGGCGCAGGCTACCTGAACATCCGGCTCGACCGCGAGGCGGCAGTACGCGATATTGCGGCGGACAAGCATGCGGACATCGGCGGAGCTGGATTTCGGCTGGTCGAGCATACGAGCATCAATCCGAACAAGGCTGCGCACATCGGGCATCTGCGCAACGCGATCCTGGGCGATACGTTCCAGCGGCTGCTGCGGCCGGATAGCTACAAGAGCGGCTATCAGGTTGGCGTGCAGAACTACATCGACAACACCGGCGTTCAGGTTGCGGACGTTGTTGTCGGGCTGGTGCATCTTGAGGGCAAGACGCTGGGCAGCACGCGAGTGCTGCTTGCAGATCTGGTGCAGCTAGGCGAGCGGATCGACTTCTACTGCTGGGACCTTTATGCGCGTGTCAGCCAGTGGTACGCGGGAACTGGCGTGGACGATGCGACTGCTCCTGCTGCGGCGGAACTGGCGCGGCGCAAGCAGATTCGGCTGGACACGCTGCATGCGCTGGAGCATGGCGGCAACGAGACGGCGGTGATTGCTGACCTGGTCTCGACGGCCGTGCTGCGGCGACATCTGGAGACGATGGAGCGGCTGTCGATTGAGTACGACTTTCTGCCGCGCGAGAGCGAGATTCTGAGCCTGCACTTCTGGGACGCTGCGCGAGCGCTGATGCTGGAACGCGGCGTGCTGTACCTCGAAACCGAGGGCAAGAACAAAGGCTGCTACGTGATGCGCCGCGCTGGATCCGAGGCCGCAGCGGCCGACGGTGAAGCGGCAAGCGGACCGGACGAGGACGCGAAGGTAATCGTGCGGTCGAACGGGACGGTTACGTATGTCGGCAAGGACATTGCGTATCACCTTTGGAAGTTCGGGCTGCTTCCGGGCAAAGACTTTGGGTACGCGAAGTTTCGCGAGTATCCGAGCCACACGTGCTGGATTTCTACCTCGTCGGAGAGCGATCCGGCGGCACCGACGTTTGGGCGCGCGGACGCGATCTACAACGTGATCGATTCGCGACAGAACGATCCGCAGAACAACGTGGTTGCGGCGCTGCGCGGCATGGGCTTTGCCGAGGCCGCCGACCGGTACACGCATTTCAGCTACGAGATGGTGGCGATGACTCCGCGGTGCGCCATCGAGTTGGGCTACACGCTGTCCGAGGAGGACAAGGCGCGGCCGTTCATCGAGGTGAGCGGGCGCAAGGGCTACGGCGTGAAGGCTGACGACCTGCTTGATAAATTGACGGCTGCGGCTCGGGCTGAGGTGGACACGCGGCATCCGGAGCTGGCGGAGGGCGAGCGTGCGACGATTGCGACGCAGATTGCAGTGGGCGCGCTGCGGTACTTCATGCTGCGGTTTACGCGGAATACGGTGATCGCGTTCGACTTCAAGGACGCGCTGAGCTTCGAGGGCGAGACCGGTCCTTACGTGCAGTACGCGATTGTGCGGGCTGCAAACATCTTTCGCAAGGCCGGCACGACCGAGGAGGCTGCTCTGGCGGCGGTGGCTCGGCTCGACCTGTCCACGCTGGCGGGCGAGGACGGGACCAGCCTGTGGGAGACCTGGCTGCTGGCGTCCCGGCTGACGGCGCTGATTGAACAGGCGATTGCTACGGCAGAGCCAGCGACGCTGGCGCGCTACGCGTTCCAGTTGGCGCAGCAGTTCAACAACTTCTACCACCGTCACCACGTGCTGAACGAGACGGATGCCACGCGGCGGGCGCTGCTGCTGGCGACAGCGGCGGTGGCGCGGCGAGAGATGGTGCGGACGCTGGGCTACCTGGGTATCGAAGCTCCGCCGGTGATGTAGGGTACCCCCTCCCCCCTATAGGCTCTTGGGTATAAGTGTTTTGGTTCGTGTCGGTTAGCTTGATGTGGTTCAGCTAACTGATGCCATCCATTGGGGTTGCTGCTAAGAACGTCATTCTTCAGGGACTTATGGCAGGCGGTCGGCGGCTATTTGAAGGGCGTAGAGCATCTTGCCGGCGCGTTTGGGGTGGATGCGGTTGGAGGCGAGTCCTGAGATGACCATGGCAAGAGCTTGCTGGACGGAGCGGGCGTTGTGGAGCGGATGAAGGACGTTGGTGCTGAGGCCGGGGCCGGCGCTGACGGTGGACATGCGGGTGCGGTGGAGCTTCTGGTGGTGGCGGCAGAAGGCGCTGGTGGTGAGCGCGGGGGCCTGGCAGAGGCGACCATTGGTTTTAGTGTGGCGGCAGAGTGGATAGTCGGAGTGGCGGACTTTCATTTTTGGTTCCTTCCAGAAAGGCGAATCACAGAGAACACAGAGAGGCATAGGTTAAATGGAAACGGCCGCAAGCGTGTGGCTTGCGGCCATTTTCTTATTCACTACTTTAATTATAGCGAGTTGCCAAAACTCAGGTGCCAACTATTTTGGATTATTTTTCTGGCCTAAGTGATTGATGGTAATGGAGAAAATAAATTTAGCGGTGAGCGAGGGGGTCTTGACACAATTCCGGGTGTGGAGGGATTTGGGCTCGCTACAAAGTGAATGGAGGCGTCACCTATATACGGAGACACTGGAGTTGCATAACGGCATAGGCGGGAGGAAGCGGTAGAAGCCTGGATTTTCGGTAACCCCTCCTCAGCGCACCCTTGGCGCCGAGCAACACCCGCGTTGGCACGCGGCCTGGCCTGGAGCCGTTTCCCTATAGGTGTAGAGGGGGTATGAAAAGCAACTACTGAGATTCTGGACTTCGTCCAGAATGACGCCGCTCAGGAAGAGCTACACAGCTTTGGG
>DASYEU010000160.1:0-7293 GCA_036498865.1 Acidobacteriaceae bacterium
GAAGTCATGGCCCCAGGCAGAGATGCAGTGGGCTTCGTCGATTGCGATGAGGGCCGGTTTTTTGCGAGCGAGCATCTCGGGGAAGCCGGGGACACGCATGCGCTCGGGGGCGATGAAGAGAAATTGCAGGGTGCCGTCCAGGTAGTCTCGACAGGCTTGACGGGATTCGTCGCGGCTGAGGCCGGAGTGGATGCGGGCTACGCGGAGGCCGAGGGCGGAGAGCTTGGCGGCCTGGTCGTCCATGAGGGCGATGAGTGGGCTGATGACGAGGGCGGTGCCGCCGCGGGCGATGGCAGGGAGTTGGTAGCAGAGGCTCTTGCCGGCTCCCGTGGGCATGACCAGGAGAACGTCGCGGCCGTCTGTGGCGGCGCGGCAGACGGCTTCCTGATTGGCGCGGAAGGCCGAGTGGCCGAAGGTGCGGTGGAGAAGGGAGGTAAGGTCGGACATTTCGCTACGGGTCTAGTGTCGCATGGACCGTTGCTCCCGTTTGCGCGAAGAGAGATTGCTGAGTTGGTTCGCCGTTTCTGGGGCGGTTGGATGTGGGTGACTTAGGAGGAAGGGGAGTTTCGGCGAGCGATGAATTCTGTCTTCATCGCTTCAAGGTCGCGCGACTTCAGAATCTCGGCGGCATGGGGGAAGACGACGGTCTCCTCAATCTGAATGTGTTCCGCATAGAGCTGCTTGAGGCGACGAGTGGCCACCAGCAGTTGTTGTTGCTCGTCCGGGGTGAGCGTAGTGGCCGCGATCCACCGAGTGTAGAGCTCTTCCACGGAGTGGTGGAGGGCGGCGGCCTCGTGGTGGTCGTCTTCGAGGCGCTGGATCCGGTCGATCGCGGGAGACGGGAGTTGTCCACGCAGCCGGGGGAAGAGGGACTGCTCTTCGTCGGCGGTGTGGCGCTCGCCTCCGGTGCGGAAATACTGTAGCGAAGTCGTGACGGCGGACTGCTCTTCGTCGGTGAGCGTGCGCTCGTGGGCGCGTTCGGCCACCAGGCTGAGGATGTCGAGGAAGCGCTCAATTCTGCGATGGCAGTCCGTCAACATGCCGATGGGGTCATCGAAGCCGCTGTCCGGTTTAGCGCCGATCTGTATGGGCATTGGTTCGCCTCCTTGGTTAATTGAGACGGCTGGGTGCGCCGGTTGTATGTATCTGACAGGCTTGGCTCGCTGGAGTCAGTGATGTTAGTCACTGCGACTCTGGTTGGAAGTCACTACTGTCGAGGCTGGAGTTGATTCCATGAGCCTTTCCTTTGAGCTTACCCCTTCCGAGATTGCCGCCCGAGAGCGGCAGAAGAGCCTGCTGTTGCGGGCGTGGATTCTGAGCGGGCTGTTCTTTATGGCCCTGCCGGGGACGTTGCTGGGCTTTTCTAACCTGATGGCGATCAGCGCGCATCGCGGGGCGGCGAACCTGCCGGCGGCATGGATGGAAGGCCATGGGCATGCGCAGATGTTTGGCTGGATTGGCAGCTTCATCCTGGGGATTGGATTCTATTCGCAGCCTGGGCGTGGCCGTTCGGCGATGCGCATCCCGCTAGCTTGTTTTGTGCTGTGGACGACAGGTGTTGCGCTGCGCTGGACGGCCAATATTTACGGTTGGCATTGGCGGGTGCTGATTCCTGTTTCGGCAGGGATGGAGTTGCTTGCGGTACTGCTGTTCCTTGGGGCGGCGAGGCAGCACAAACTGCCGGAGAAGGCGGGGGCCATCCGCTCGAAACCGGCGATGGAGATGTGGATGATCTCCGTGCTGGTGGGGACGGCAGGGATGGCCGCGGCCGTGATCTTCAACTTTGTGGAGTGTGTGCGGCTGGCGCTGGCCGGCGGGCTGCGATCGTTCCCGCATGGGCTGGATCAGCGGTACCTGGTGCTACTGGGCTGGGGATTTGTGGTCCCGGTGGTGTGGGGCTTTTCGGCTCGCTGGCTTCCGACGTTCCTGGGGCTGGCTGCGCCCAATGCACGCAAGCTGCGCTGGGCGCTGGGGCTGGATGTGCTGGGCGTGCTGTGCGGCGTCGCGGGTTGGAGCAAGGCGGCGACGATGCTACTGGCGTGCGGTGCGGTTGTGATCGGATTCGCGCTGCATCTGGCGCAGCGGCCGGAGCGGCCCGCGAAGACACTGGGTGTTCACCGCAGCTTTCCGTGGTTCATCCGGCTTGCGTATGTGTGGCTGATGGTTGCGGGCGGCCTGAGCATCTGGGCTGCGTTCCGGGATGTTCATGGAGGCATCTGGGGCGCGTCGCGTCATGGGCTGACGGTTGGGTTTGCGGCGACGATGGTGTTCGCGATCGGGCCTAGGATTCTGCCGCACTTTGGTGGGGTGCAACGGATATTCAGCACGCGGCTGATGTTTCTATGCCTGGTGCTGTTGCAGGGCGGTTGCCTGCTGCGCGTGTCTTCGGAGCCGCTGGCTTACGAAGGGATCGCAGCGCTTGCGTGGAAGGTGCTGCCGGTGTCGGGAATGCTGGAGTTGAGCGGAGTGCTTCTGTTCGCTGCGAATCTGACGCTGACGTTTGTGGTGGGGCGGTCTTCGTTTTCGCTGGATCGCGCTGCGGCTCCGGTGGCGTAATCGACTGACGGACGGCAGTTTGCCGAGAGTTGGTGATGAGCGTCACACCAGCTTTGGTCACATGACGGGCATGCTCATGTGCAGGGCAAAGGAATCTTTGTTTTGAGTGACTAAAGTCCCTGCAATCGGAGTCCCGGCCATCTAGGGTGGAAGCAGTTCCGGAGGTTTGGATGAGTTTGCAAAAGTATTTCTTCCCGCAGTCGGAAGATCCGGTTTCACAGGTAGAACTCACCGCCGGCTGGATGTGGTTCCTGGCGATGGCGATGAGCGATGGCCTCATCGATTGGCGCAGTTCTGTCTTCGTTCCTGTTGCTGAGCACGGTGTTAAACGTTCGTAGTTCGTGAGGAGAGAGTATGTCGTACAAACGCTATTGGGTGGCTTTTGCCATTGTCATCATCGGATCATTCGCTGTGCTGGGAGGTGTCGGCCGGAAGATGATCAGCGAAGCTCCGCCGCTGCCGGATGTCTACACGACGGACGGGCAACTGCTGTTCACGGGAAGCACGATCACCGATGGGCAGGGTGTGTGGCAGTCGATCGGTGGGCAGGAGATTGGGACAGTCTGGGGACATGGCGCGTACGTCGCTCCGGACTGGAGCGCGGACTGGCTGCATCGCGAGTCGGGCTTGCTGCTGGATGCGTGGGCGGTACGCGACGGCGCGGCTAGCTTTGCCGCGGCGGGGCAGGACGAGCAGGCGGTGCTGAAGGCGCGGCTGATTCGCGAGATGCGGACGAACACGTATGAGCGCTCGGGGAACCGCGTGACCATCACCGGCGACCGCGCGGCTGCGTTTGGGCAGCTGGCGGCGTACTATGCGGACGTCTTCGGCAAAGGGCGGGCGGAGTATGCTATTCCGTCCGGGGCACTGACGAATACCGAGAAGCAGCATGAACTGGCGGCGTTCTTCTGGTGGACGTCGTGGGCGGCGAGTACGGAGCGGCCTGGGTCGAGCAGCACGTATACGAACAACTGGCCGCATGAGCCGCTGGTAGCGAATGGGCCGACCTCGGGTGCGGTGTTGTGGAGCATTCTGAGCTTTGTGGGATTGCTGGCCGGCATCGGCGGGCTGGTGTGGTGGTATGGGTCGCAGGAGAAGGAACTGGTGCACGGGCCCTTTCCTGCGAACGATCCGTTCCTCGGCTTCCAGCCGACCCCATCGCAGCGTGCGACGACCAAGTACTTCCTGGTGGTGGTTGCGCTGTGGGGCATCCAGATTCTGATGGGCGCGTTGACGGCTCATTATGGCGTGGAGGGCAAAGGGTTCTATGGCATTCCACTGGACCGCTATCTGCCGTACGCGGTGACGCGCACGTGGCATTTGCAGCTGGCGATTTTCTGGATTGCAACCTCGTGGCTGGCGACGGGCTTGTTTGTCGGGCCGACGGTGAGCGGGCATGAACCGAAGTATCAGCGGCTGGGCGTGAACGTGTTGTTTGGAGCGCTGGTGCTGGTGGTTGGCGGCTCGCTTGCGGGCGAGTGGATGGGCATCCAGCAGCGGCTGGGCAATATGTGGTTCTGGCTCGGGAGCCAGGGCTACGAGTATGTGGATCTTGGACGGCTGTGGCAGATACTTCTCTTTGTCGGCCTGGTGCTGTGGCTGGTGATGATGTGGGCGTCGCTGAAGCCGGCGCTGATGCGTAAGAGTGAGGACCGGGCTCTGCTGACGATGTTCCTGATTTCGAGCATTGCGATTCCGTTGTTCTACTCGGCAGGCCTGATGTACGGGCAGAGGGCGCACCTGGTGACGGCGGAGTACTGGCGCTGGTGGGTTGTTCACCTCTGGGTCGAAGGCTTCTTCGAAGTGTTCGCCACGGTGGTGATTGGGTTCCTGTTCACACGGCTGAAGCTGATTGAGATCCGCAGCGCGACGCGGGCTGCGCTGTTCTCGACGACGATTTTCCTGTTTGGCGGGATTATCGGGACGTTCCACCACCTTTACTTTGCCGGGGCTACGCCCGCGGTGATTGGGCTGGGGGCGATCTTCAGCGCATTTGAAGTAGTGCCGCTGACGTTGATCGGCTACGAGGCTTGGGAAAACCTGCGGCTGGCGCGGCCGACGGAACAAGCGCCGTGGATCGCGAACTACAAGTGGCCGATCTACTTCTTCGTGGCGGTGGCGTTCTGGAACCTGGTTGGGGCGGGCCTGTTCGGCTTCCTGATCAATCCTCCGGTAGCGCTCTACTATATGCAGGGGCTGAACCTGACTCCGGTGCATGGCCATACGGCGCTGTTCGGGGTGTATGGAATGCTGGGCCTGGGGCTGACGCTGTTCTGCCTGCGGGCGTTGAAGCCGGTGAAGAAGTGGAAGGACGGATCGCTGAAGTTGTCGTTCTGGTTCCTGAACCTGGGGCTGATCTTCATGGTGGTGCTGAGCATGCTGCCGGTCGGACTGTTGCAGGCCTGGGCGTCGGTTGAGCACGGGACGTGGTATGCACGGTCGGCTGAGTTCATGCAGTCGGGGTCGATGCAGACCCTGCGCTGGATGCGCGTACCGGGAGACATCCTGTTCTCGGTTGGAGCTGCGCTGTTTGCGTGGTTCGTGCTTGGGCTGCTGACCGGACGCTCGTTTGAGAAGAGCGATACAGTCGGGCAGATCCATGCGGTGGAGGAGAAGGCAGCGGAGTTGGTTGGACGGTAATCACTCTGCTGAGTCGGACGCGGCGCGTTTGGAGATGCTTGTTCTTCGACGCGCCGCACCTGTTTCGCCAATGATTTTTGAGGACACGAAGAGGAGATCCATGGACTACACATTTCTGACGAACCTGCAGGCGGAGTTTGCGTTGCCCGAAAAAGGCATTCTGAGCCATATTCTGCAGAAGGACGATTACGTTAACGTAACGCTGTTCGGATTCTCCGCTGGAGAGGCACTGTCAGCGCACTCGGCTCCGACGCCGGCCATTCTTTACTTCATTGAAGGAGAGGCTGACGTTCAATTGGGCGAGGACACTGTGAATGCGAAGCCCGGCTCGTTTGTCTACATGCCGCCGATGTTGTCCCACGGCATCTCGGCCAGAACGCAGGTTCGGATGCTGCTGGTCCAAGTGAAGAATCAGGTGCCGTGAAGCAGGTGATTTTGTGGCGTCGGGTTTGGGAGGAGAGACACCCCACGATAACCTCGGCTGCGCCTCGGTGATCATGGGGCACCCGCAGGGGGTTAGAACTCGATGCCGCGCTGGGCGAGGATGCCGCGCTGGTAGGCGTGTTTGACTTCGCGCATTTCGGTGACGGTGTCGGCGAGCTCGACGAGGATGGGGTGGGCGTTGCGGCCGGTGAGGATGACGTGGGTCATCTCGGGCTTGCGGCGCAGGACTTCGGCGACGGCTTCGGGGGCGAGCATCTTGTAGCCGATGGCGTAGTTGATCTCGTCGAGGACGACCAGGTCCCAGTCGCCGGAGAGAATGGCGGCGGCGGATTCGGCCCAGGCGGCTTCGACCATGCGGATGTCCTCGGGGTCGGTTTCGGCTCCGCCGATTTTGACGAAACCGCGGCCAAGCTGCTTGATGACGAAGGTGGGTGCGGTGTCGGAACCGCCGAGGGCGCGGTTGAGAGCTTCGGCGGCATCGAGTTCGCCATAGTGCCAGGAACCCTTGAGGAACTGGAGGAAGAGGACGCGCATGCCGTTGCCGGCGGCGCGAACGGCGGTGCCGAGGGCGGCGGTGGTCTTGCCCTTGCCCGGGCCGGTGTTGATGAGGATGAGGCCGCGGCGGGAGGAGTCGGGGGAGGGCGTGGTGCCGGTGGTGTCGGACATACTTCAGTTATAGGGGGTTCGCTACTCGTTGTCAGTGACGGGCGGCAGGGTTAGTGGCCGGAGTGGTAGGGGTGGCCGGCGAGGATGGTGAGGGCGCGGTAAAGCTGCTCTGCCAGGACGGCGCGGGCGAGCTCGTGGGGCAGGGTGATATTGCCGAAGGAGAGGGTGAGACTGGCTCGGCTGCGTGCGGCGGGGGACCAGCCGTCGGCGGGACCGATGGCGAGGATGAGCGTCTGCGTGCCGGAGTCGCGGAGACGACCGAGGTGGGCGGCGATCTCGTCGGAGGAGAGCTGCTTGCCGCGGCTATCGAGGAGGATGAGGACAGGGGCGGTCCGGGCGGACTGGCGATCGAGCCAGGCGAGGAGGTCGGACTCTGAGGCATGGGCCTGCGATTCGCAGGGAAGATAGCGCGCAGCGCGGGCGAGATAGTCGGCGGCGAGGGCCGCGGCGGGGTCGGATTTTGGCCGCGAACGGTTTGGAGCGATGGAAGCCAGGAGAATCTTCACACAATGAAGGTATCAAGCTGATTAATAAAGCGGGCGCTCGTAACTATGGTTTTTTGGATTGCTGCGCGGCGGATCATAGGAGTAGATTGCTGGCATGTGGAAAATTCTGGTGGAAGTGCCTCAAATTCCACCGTTTGTAGGACATTTGACAGCTTGAGCTGGCGGGAGTGTTTGGCCGCAGGATTGCAGGGGAAGTTAATACACGGTAACTGCGAAATTTTTGTTCCTGCAAGCGCTCGTAGGACTAAAGTGTGATTTCGCGGATTCCTGGATGACGATAGTTACTTAAGTGTCCAGTACTTTTGTTTGCACCGAGTTCGTTATAGGAGATGCAATGAAGCGTTCCCTTGGTATTGCCCTGGTTCTCGTATTCACACTTATTCTGGCGCCTCTGGCGATGCATGCGCAGGATGCGGCATCCGTAACGGGTGTGGTCACCGACACGAGCGGTGCGGTGATTGTGGGCGCGGATGTCGCGCTG
>DASYEU010000161.1:0-8371 GCA_036498865.1 Acidobacteriaceae bacterium
GCAGGTGGGCCACATTGACCCTGCGGTGCTCGAGGCAGTCCGCGCAGGCACGCCGCTCCTCGCCATTCCACAGGCGGATGCGCTGAGTGATGGCGTGGCGAAACAGTTCGCCGATGCGGGCGCATTCACCTACAGCGGCAACGTTGGCGACTACCGCGCGCCGTGGATGGGCAACTGGTACTTCGTGCGCAAGCATCCGCTCTATGACGGCATGCCGGTGGACCAGCCCATGGGGATTCATTACCAGGCGCCCGGACGCGAGGCCAACGGGCTGCTGATCGAGCGTGCGCCCGGCGGACCGGAGGTGGAGATCATTGCGGCCTACTCGCGCGACCACTCCCGGGTGATCGGCGCGGGAACATTTACGACGAAGCTGGGTGCGGGCAAGGTGGTCTTTCACCGCGTTCCGGCGATGCATCCTGTGTTGCAGGCGCGGTTCCTGGCCAATGCATTGCACTGGTTGATCACCTAGTTCGAAGCTGAACGTTCGAGGGGATGATGGAGAAGCAAGTACGTATCGGAATTGATCTGGGCGGGACGAAGATTGAAGGGCTGGCGCTGGATGAGACGGGCAAGGAAGTTGCGCGGCTCAGGATTCTGACGCCGCAGCATGATTACCCCGCCACGGTGAAGGCGATCCTGGAAGTGGTGCACTACCTCGAGCGGCGCATCCAGCATCTTCTTGGCGACCGCGCGCCGGCGACGGTCGGTGTCGGAATTCCTGGGACCGTGGTGCGTGCGACGGGGCTGGTGAAGAACGCCAACTCGACGTGGCTGAACGGGCAGCCGCTGGAGCGCGATCTGACGGAAGCTCTGGGGAGGCCAGTACGGTGCGCGAACGATGCGAACTGCCTGGCGGTGTCGGAGGCGACTGACGGCGCGGCCGCCGGTGCTGCGGTTGTGTTCGCGGTGATCCTGGGCACGGGCTGCGGCGGGGGAGTTGCGGTCGACGGGCATGTGCACATTGGCCCCAACGGAGTGGGCGGCGAGTGGGGACACAATCCGCTGCCGTGGGCCACGGAGGATGAGCTGCCGGGGCGGCACTGCTACTGCGGACGCTTCGGGTGCATTGAGACGTGGATCTCGGGCACGGGGCTGGCGAGCGATCACGCGACGCTGCATCCTCCAGGTGCCGGGCACCGTTTGAGCGCGGCAGAAATTGTCGCGGCGGCAGAGGCGGGCGATGCTGCGGCAGAGGCAAGCCTCGTGCGGCTGGAGGATCGCATTGGGCGGTCACTGGCATCGGTGGTCAACCTGCTGGACCCGGACATCATCGTGATTGGCGGCGGACTGTCGAAGGTGGATCGCTTGTATACGAATTTGCCGGCGTTGATCGCGCGCCATCTTTTCGGGGGCGGTGAGCTCGCGACTCCAGTGCTGAAGGCGATGCATGGCGACGCCAGCGGAGTACGCGGCGCGGCGTGGTTGTGGCCGGCTTAGAGCAAAAGCGATCACAGAGAGCACAGAGAAAAGAGGGCGCACAGAGATCGCGTTACCCGCACGATCTCTGTGCTCTCTCCGTTGCTCTGTGATCTGTGTGATTCGTTCTTATGGCCTGCGGGCGAGTGCCACGCGTGGAATGCTTTGCAGATCGTCGATGAAATAGACTGCGTTCCAGTCGGCCAGAAGCCCGGCGATGACTTCATGCTGATCGTGACCGATCTCCAGCGCCAGCAGGCCGTTCGGCTTGAGCGCGGCACAGGCCTGGGGAATAAGGCGGCAATACATATCGAGGCCGGACGCGCCCGCAAATAGTGCGGCAGCTGGCTCGTGATCGCGGACCTGGGGATGGAGACTGTCGCGGTCGGAGGTTGCGACGTAGGGCGGGTTAGAGACGATCGCGTCCCACATCTCGCTGGCAGGCAGCGCGTCGAGCAGATCGGACTCTACGAAACGGATGCGCGGCGTGAGATTGTGCAGGGCAGCGTTGGCGGCGGCGACTTCGAGCGCTGCGGGCGAGAGATCGACGGCGGTGACGCTGCACTGCGGCAGGTGTTGGGCAAGGGCTATGGCGATGGCGCCGGAGCCTGTGCCAATGTCGAGGATGCGGAGCGGTGCGGTGGGATCGAGCTCGTTGAGCACAGCTTCGACGAGGTGTTCGGTCTCGGGCCGCGGGATGAGGACGGCCGGCGTGACGTGCAGTGCGAGGCCGTAGAACTCCTGCTCGCCGGTGATGTACTGGATGGGCTCGTTGGTCAGGCGGCGGCGGATCGCAGCTTCATACGCCGTCTGTTGCGTGGGAGTGAGCATGCGGTCGGGATCGGCGTGCAGGTTCGCGCGGGAGATCCCGACCATGTGGAGCAGGAGGACGAGTGCGTCGCGGGACGCGTCAGCGCGCAGATCAGATGATGCGTCGAGCTGGGCGCTGGCGCGTTCGAGAGCTTCGCGGAGTGTCATGAGACGGGGTTCAGGTACAGGGCCCGGTGCCAAATTACTTGGCGGACTGAATGCGGATGATGTTGCCATCGGGGTCGGTGACGGAGATCATTTCGTTGGTGCGGGTCTTGCCTTTGCCGTCGGTGGCGCTGGCGGAAGCCCGCTTGAACTCGACTTGCTGACGCGTGAGTTGCGCCGCGGATTTATCGAGGTCCGGCGAGGTCAGCACGATGCTGGAGCGCGAGCCAAGCTCACTTACCGGGACGATCTCGACAGACTCGCCCGAAGTCCCCGGCAGATCGAGGCGCGCGGGATTGGCCGTCGAGGCCGTGAAGCCCAGCTTGGTGAGGTAGTAGTCGCGGGCGGCGGCGGGGTCCTGCATGGCAAGCGCGATGACGGTCATCTTGTCGCCTACGCGGTCAGGGCCGTTGAGTTTGCCAAACTCGAGTGTGTGCTTGGAGCCGGGCATGTACTGGGTGTACTCGATGTTCTGCGGGTCGGCGAACTGTTGCGGGCCTTTCATGGTGAAGAGCAGGTTGCCCGCTCCGGCGGTGCGGACGGAGATGGGCGTTAGGCCTTCGGCGACGTAGTAGTCGTGGATGGCGTTCAGGTCGACACCTTCGAAGCAGAGGTGGAGGAACTCGACACGGTTGTCGCGATCCGTGACAGGGTAGAGCTCGATGTACTGATGATCGTTGAGCTTGAGGAACGACTGTGTGACCGTGGTGCCATCCTTGGCCATGTTGGCAAAGGCCTGATCGAAGCCAAGCTTGTGGTAGAAGGCGACGGAGGCGGCGATGTCCTTCACGCGTATCGCAATGTGAGCGACGCCGTTCATCGGCGGAACAGTCGTTGGCGCGGCGGCCGGCGCAGTCTGCGCGGCGACGGAGAGGGACGCGGTAAGGAGGAGCGCGGCGACGACAGAGACGGGGGCAAGCTTCTTCAGATTCATTGGAACGATTCCTCTCGGCGCGGGACTGGGTTGACTTTGTCCGGCTAGAGGATTCTCGCCGACTGGAGCGGGAAAGCCAAGTCGGGCGGGTTGGGGCCGCAGTTAAAAGACGACTGCGCCGCCTCCTCTGGAAGGAGTGAGTGGCGGCGCTGTCTGAAATGGTGGGTTGCTTGCGGAGGAGTTTGGAGGGCCCGAGGAGAATCTTTTGTCTCTCGTCACGCGCCTCCCGCTCCTGGCTTTGCGGTGTACGGCAATTGGATCCAGACCTGGGAGAGGGCTTGGTCTCTCGATCCACATTCAGTATCGGCAGAATTGCAGTTTCGCGATATTCCACGTTTGCGTGGAGCGCATCCCACCTTGGGGTGATGGGATCCTACTTTCCCGGAAGCACCAGTTGGCGGGTGTGCGTGCTCGACTGTGTCTCGGGGACGCCGCCGTCATTGACATCCACCTCGGTCGGCGTGCCGGCGAATACGACCCGCGTGGACGCACTGGAGCGCCCAGGAATGCGCAGGCGCATCGTCTGTGATGCCTCGGCGGACCGCACCGTGACCGGCACTTCGGCCTCGGCATATCCGTCATTGTGGACAACGATTGCGACCAGCCATCCTGCCGTCGCGCCGTTACGCGTATCGATCTGGCTCGGTGTCACGTTCTCGATTCTCAGGTCGGGGAGGCCGCGGTCGCGGTAGACCCAGTCGTTGAAGAACCAGCGCAGGTCCTTGTGCGAGGTCTTCTCGACGGTATGCTCGAAGCCTGCGGGATCGCGGTCGAGCTTGGAATCCTGCCGGTAGTCCTGGAGAGCCTGCTTCAGCGCCTCGTCGCCGACGATGCCGCGGAGCATCCACCAGACGGCGGCAGCCTTGGTGCGGTAGAAGACATCGCCGGTAGCGGCGATCAGGCTGTCCCCGGCTGAGCGAACGAAGGGCGTCTGTGCCGCGGACGGGTTCGAGGAGGAACTGACCGCCGGCGATGGCATGGAGTTGGAAGACGCAGAGGTCGTCGCGAGGTCGGGGTTTTCGGGCTCGGCCAGGGCGAGGCTCCGGTCGGCGTCCTGCAACTCGGCCAGAGCCGCCTCGCGGCCCGCGCTGCGTTCGGTCCACAGCAGGGAGATGAACTGCGCGAGCCCCTCCTCAATCCACGGATGGCTGGAGTGGACCCAGGCGTGGGTGAGAGAATGGGCAAGCGACGGCGCCAGCGTGGCGGCGAGTTCTGCGCGCATAGGCCGGACCAGCAGTGCGTCGTCCTCAAAGGGCTGGCCGGCGTGGTCGAGCACCGTGAGCGCGGTGTCGGGCTGCGGTCCAAGCCAGTCGGTCAGCAGCGGTTCCACCAGCGCGGACGCGGCCGCATACGCGGGCAGGGATTCGTACTGGCCCGAAGCGGTGATCGCAGCGATGAGGCCGGGGTTGGCCGGCGTGCCCGTGTCGCTGGCGGCGTTCTCGGTGATGAAGAGGTTCGGGGTGCGGAAGCCGATGGCTCGCGGAGCGAAGGTGGCGGTGGCGATGCCGGGCGATTCCGCCGCGGGCATGTTGGGGTTGTCGCTGATAGCGATCAGCTGCTCGCGGCGTCCGCAGAAGTAGGCAGCATCCGGCGCGTCGCCTGTGTACTCCACGGCCACGTGGAGGCGGATGGTCGCAGTGGATTCGCGCAGCTTGGCGTTGCCAACCGCCTCGAAGAGCTTGGCTGCATCGCCCAGGAACAGCGGCGGCGACGCTACCGGATACCACAGGACATTGCCGAATCCGCGCAGGGCGACGTTGCCTGCCAGCGGCGTTGCCGAGGGATCGCTCGGGGTGATCGCGTCCCAGTCCGTGGAGAGGGCCTGGTCGGTGGGTGCGCCGATGCGGGTCAGCCGGTCCGTGGACACAGGGATGGCGCCCGAGTAGAGCGCGGTGACCGTAATAGACTCGCCCGGAGCGAGCGGCTGCGGCAGAGTGATCGCCGCTTCCTGCATGCGTCCGGTATGGTCGGCGTCTGTGTCCACCAGGTGGACCGCGAAACGCAGCGACGTGACCGTGCCCGGACTCGCAGCCAGCCGGGTGGAGACCGCATCCCAGCTCAGCGAGGAACTGACCTGCAGGATGAGTCGCGGGAGGGGTGTCGTCCCGTCGTTGCGGACGGTGAGACCGGCGCGAACAGAGATGCCCGCGACCGCAGGCGTCAGGTGGACATCGAGGTCATAGGCGGTAAAGGTGAGCGAGCTGCGTTCGGCGTCCGAGACGGTGAGTTTGTCGTCGTAGTTGGGCGCGGTCGGCTTATCGGAGCCGGAGGCCGCATCGTCGCGCGAGAAGAGAACCTTGCCCGAGGGCCGCGCCGGCTCAGACCCCGGCTCGGGGACAGCCGTTTTGTCAGTCTGGGCCGCCGGAGGTTGGGGCGACTGGGCGACCAGGGGAAGAGCGATCGCAATGCCGAGTGCGAGTACAGAGAGGGGGATGGAGCGACGGGTCAAGAGCCGAGTCCTTTGCGCGGTTTTGCGGGCTTTGGGACGACCGGATCGGCAGTGCGGCTGCGCTGCCGCATCGCCTCGTACATCACAACCGCCCCGGCAACGGACACATTCAGCGACGAGACCTGCCCGGCCATGGGAATGCGAAGCAGGTGGTCGCAGGTCTTCTTGACCAGGTCGTGCAGTCCAGCGCCTTCGCGCCCCAGAACCAGCACGCAATCGGTGCGGAAGTCGAAGTCGGTGTAGTCGGGGGTGCCGCGTTCGTCCAGGCCCAGCACCCAGACGTTGGCCTTTTTCATCTGCTCGAGCGAGCGGACCAGGTTGGTGACGCGGGCGATCCGAACGTGCTCCGACGCCCCGGCGGACGTCTTGGCCACCGTTGCGGAGACTGGCGCGGACCTGCGCTCGGGCAGGATTATTCCGTCAACTCCAGCGCCGTCGGCGGTCCGGAGAAGGGCGCCAAGGTTGTGCGGGTCTTCGATCCCGTCGAGCGCGAGGAAGAACCGGTGCTGCGGGGTCGTCTGGCCGACATTGCCTTTCGAGGCCAGCAGGTCCTCAATACCAAGGAAAGCGCGCTCGCGGACCACGGCAAGGACTCCCTGGTGGGCGTCGGTGCGAGCCATGCGGGTGAGTTGGTCACGGGATTCGAAGGCGACGCGCACGCCGGCAGCGCGGCACATTTCGGCCAGCCGCTCCAGTCGCTCGTCCTTGCGCTCGCGGGCCAGCATCACGCTGTCCAGCCGCCGCGAACCTGACCGGACTGCCTCTTCGACCGGGTGCAGGCCGTATAGAACTTCCATACTGCCTAGTTTACGTCCGAATCATCTGGCCAAAACCAGCCGGCTGCCTCTAGAATCTAAGATACAAGCCATACTTAGGCCCGATTTTTGGCCCTTGGCGGTACGTTCTGGAAGGAATTCTTGAATGCCATTTCTGTCGAGAAAGCAAAAGAGAGGGTCCGACCGAGACTTTTCCTCTCAAACTAGCGTCTCTATGACCATGCAGAGCGCAGCGATCGCCATTTCGACAGAACAGGCGGAGCAAAGCCAGCGGGAGAACGCGGCCATCGCTCGCGGCCTGAAGAATCAGGATCCAGAACTCCTCGACCATTTGATTGAGCTGTACCAGCATCGGCTGATGCGCTACCTGCTGTTCCTCACCGGCAAGCGCGAAGTCGCCGAAGACCTTTTCCAGGAGACCTGGATGCGGGTGCTGCTGCGTGGTGGCCAATACAACGGGAAGGCTCGCTTCGACACCTGGCTGTTCACCATTGCGCGCAACCTGGTGATCGACCTATCCCGCAAGCGCACCATGTCGTCGCTCGATGAGATGAGCGATGCGGCCGAAGATGGCCGCGCATTTGAGATCGCAACCGATGGCCCCTCGCCGCTGGAGCAGTTCCAGATCCGCGAGGACCGGGCCGAGGTGGCGGAAGTCCTGCTGAAGCTCGATGCCAACTATCGCGAGGTGCTCGTCCTCCGGTTCCACGAAGAGATGTCGCTGGAAGAGATTGCCAGCGTTACACGGGCGCCTCTGTCGACGGTGAAATCACGGCTGTATCGCGGCCTGGCCGCTTTGAAGCCGGAAATTCAACACCTTCGCGGAAGCCGCACTGCGGAGGCGATGGGATGAATTCTCCGTTCGAGACCCACACTGGCGATGCGGCGGTGTCGCGCGAGATTCTGGGCAGCGTCGATATGGCTGCACGGGCGGGCGTTGTAAACCGGACGCATCGCGTGGTGCGGCAGCGGGCAAAGGTCATGCAGGCCCGAAGAAGCCATGTACGCAGCCTGCTGGTGCCGTTGCTTCTGTGCTCGGCGCTGTTGATGCTTGCAGTTGCGGCAGTGTGGACCGGGCTCTACCAGTACCAGGCCTCTGAGGCCGCGGATGCGCTGGTCGATATGACTTCGCTGGATGCCAACAATCACCTGTTGGTGGCGTTGCTATGGTTTGTGCCGGTTTCGCTGGCGATGCTGGCGGCGATCTGGGGTCGGCATCTGAAGAGTGGCGGCGGTGAGACGACGCGATGATCAAGTTCGGAAAGAGCCAGTCCGCGAACGCCCCTGAACCCCTGGATCAGGGCGACGGCCTGAAAATGATCCCGCTTTGGTCGGTCGTATTAGCGGCCGTGGTGTCGGTCGGTGTAGTGCTCTATTTCAACCACATTCCTCCGCCCCGCCATCGGCAGCCGGGCTCGCTGCCCATGCACTGGATCTTCCTCTACACGATGATCTCGGCGCTGGCCAGCTACATTCTGCTGCTGGGTTACGTCAGCCGCGATGTGAAGCGGCGCAACATGCCGGCGACGTTGTGGATGCTGATTGTGGCGGTAATGCCCGGCGGCATCGGCGCGGTGGTGTACTTCATGCTGCGGCAGCCGATCATGATCCGCTGCCCCAACTGTACGACGGAGCTGACCGCGGGAGTTCATTTCTGCCCGCAGTGCCGGTTCCAGGTAGCGCCTGTCTGCGGACAGTGCTTCCGCGGGGTGCAGATCACCGATGCGTACTGTCCGCAGTGCGGGCACGACGTGGCGGAGGATCCTGTGCCGGCCCGGTTGCGCGCCTACAGCGATACCTAACCATCCACAGTCTCCC
>DASYEU010000162.1:0-48371 GCA_036498865.1 Acidobacteriaceae bacterium
CTCTACAAGCTCGAAATCACCGTCGACGTCGACGAGATCTCGCGCTCCGAAGGAGTCATCCGCGAGCTCTGCCTCATCAAGGTCGCCGCCGGCCCCAACGAGCCCAACGGCCTCCACTCCCGCTCCCAGATCTTCGAGCTCGCCAACGTCTTCCGCGCCCGCGTCGTCGACCTGGCCACCGAGTCCATCATGCTCGAGATGACCGGCTCCTCCAGCAAGATCGAAGGCCTCATCCAGGTCCTGCGCGAGTCCGGCTACACCATCCTCGAGGTCTCCCGCACCGGCCGCATGGCCATGCGTCGCGGCGTCCACACCAGCGCCGTCCTCAAAGCACTCGGCACCTCCACCGGCAGCGCCAACGCCGGGCCGGCCCCGCGCCCAAAACTCTCCAAAGAAGAAATCATCCCCAATCAGTTCCCCGGCCTCGAAGAAGAAGAGGAATAGCACTAACATTGATTGAGGCGATCCTCCTGAGCGAAGGTTCGAAAAATGAACTTGAATCCACTGAAGAGAATTGGAAATAGTGAAGCCGAAGCACGAAATAGTTGTGACCTGTTTGTCCTGGGACTGGTTAATGAAGTCTTCTCAGACAGCGTGCGGCTACAGAATGAACTACCTATCGACACTCCGTTTGACACGGAAGTGTATTTCCTAAATGAAGTTATCTTCCAAGCGCATTTGCTCGCGCGCTTGTCCCAAAGGATTTCAGGAAAGCACACCGCCACAATACTGGGATCGGTTTCGCGCGAGGCATTTGACGGGATTGAGCGGTTTAACGTTAGAAAACATGTCAACTTCGGTCTCTCATTTAGGAGGCTGCTAGCGGAGAGACAGGGACAGTATTTGAAGTATGAGTTTCCCTCCGCCTTCACTGGCGGAGACTGCCCGGACCCAAACCTCTTTTCGTTCTCGGCTGGGCTGTTCTTTACAGCCAGCGAAAACTTCAATAAATGTGTAGATGAAGAAGAACAGAGCCATCTCAATCTACGCACAACTTGCTGAGCTAATCTATTCACTGACCTAAAGAAAATGGAGCACTAATGGCAAAGACCTACCACGACGCAGACGCTGACCTCTCACTGATCCAGGCGAAGAAAGTCGCCATCATCGGCTACGGCTCCCAGGGCCATGCCCACGCCCTCAACCTCAAGGACTCCGGCGTCGACGTCCGCGTCGGCCTCCGCGCTGACTCCCCCAACGCCGACCGCGCCCGCAAGGCCGGCCTCGTCGTCGGCACCGTTGCCGAAGTCTCCAAGTGGGCCGACGTCATCATGAACCTCACGCCCGACCAGACTGCCGCGAAGGTCTACCACGCCGAAATCGCGCCCAACATGAAGCCCAACTGTACCCTCATGTTCGCGCACGGCTTCAACATCCGCTTCCGCACCATCCAGCCGCCGCCCACCGTTGACGTCTCGCTCGTCGCACCCAAGTCGCCCGGTCACCGCGTCCGCGAGGTCTTCACCGAAGGCGGCGGCGTCCCAGCCCTCGTCGCGGTCGAGCAAGATACCTCCGGCACTGCGCTCGCCCTCGCCCTCAGCTACGCCAAGGGCATCGGCTGCACCCGCGCCGGAGTCCTCGCCACCACCTTCACCGAAGAAACCGAAACCGACCTCTTCGGCGAGCAGGCCGTCCTCTGCGGCGGAACCTCCGCTCTGGTCAAGGCCGGGTTCGAAACCCTCGTCGAGGCCGGCTACCAGCCCGAACTCGCGTACTTCGAAGTCCTCCACGAGCTCAAGCTCATCGTCGACCTCATGTACCGCGGCGGCCTCGAATACATGCGCTACTCCATCTCCGACACCGCGGAGTGGGGAGACTATGTCAGCGGCCCTCGCATCGTCACTCCCGCCGTCAAGCAGGCGATGAAGGAAGTCCTCAACGACATCCAGAGCGGCGCCTTCGCCGAGCGCTTCATCGCCGACCAGAACAGCGGCCGCAAGGAGTTCGAGAACTTCCGCAAGCAGGATCGCGAACACCAGATCGAAAAGGTCGGTGCCAGTCTCCGCGCCGCCATGCCCTTCCTGGACCCCGTCAAAGTCGTCGACGGCGCCGTTCAGAAGGCCTAATTCAGTTCAACCCGAATACCCCGTCCCATCGCTATTCACCGCGCTGGGACGGGGTATTTCTCGTTTAAGCGTCGGGGGTGGCATCACACTTGATACGTGACGCACTGCACTCATCGCCAGTTATCTATTTGTAAAATAACTGGTTACCAATTACCAAAGATTCCCCATGACAAACCATTTTGCCGCATCGGAATGCGAACACCCATGCTAGCCTCAGACCAAGTCAAAATAACCCGTTCGTGTTAGTCCCTTACCCGTTTGGGTAAGCCTGTATCACTTGAAGGAGCACCCTATGTTGAAATTGCCCCTCGTTCTCCTGGCTCTCGCCGCAACCTGTGTTGCACAGGATCAGCGCACCGATCAGCATGCCCTCGCACAACTGCAGAGCAACGCGCGCATGCTGATCGTCTTCGCTCCCGACTCCAACAGCCCCGCATTCAAGCGGCAGCTGGAGCTCATCCAACGCCACAGCTTCGAACTCTCCATCCGCAACACCGTCTTCGTCCCCATCTCCACCGCATCCCGGTATGGCGACGAGCGCTTCAGCTTCGAGAATCTGCCCGTCGGCACTCCGGCCGAGCAGGCTGAGGCTCGCAACCGCTTCCACGTTCAGGCCGGTGACTTCCTGGTCGTCCTCGTCGATCAGAACGGCGCAACCCAGATTCGCTCGGCTAACCCGATCGATATTCACGAAGTCACTGCCAGTCTCGATGCACTTCCTCCCAGGCACTAACTGTCCTTCTAACTTGTTCTAAATACGGCGCGTGTGCAGCTCGTCACAAAAACGAGCGCACACGCGTTTCTCCATTGCCCGGTCGCGATACACTCGAGAATCATGGAGACCTCTTCCACCCTTGACCTGGAGCTTGGGGCTCTCCCCCCGCACCAGCGCACTCCCCCCACGGAAATCGTCGCCGCACTGCGTAATATCCCCGCACTCGATGGCATGTCCGATCAGGACTATCTCTGGCTTGCGGAGCATGGTCTCGAGCGCAAGCTCTCTCCCGGCGTCATGCTCTTCCACGAAGGCGACGCGCCCATCGGGATGAACATCATGCTGCGCGGCGAGGTCCACATCCGCCGCGCGCAAAGCGGCAACGTCTCCTTCTTCATCGCGCGCATGGGCCAGATGTCCGGCGTCCTCCCCTTCTCTCGCATGAAAGGCTACGGAGGATCGGGCTACACAGTCGGAGAAGTTTGGACGCTCGACATCCGCAAAGAACAGTTCCCCGAGATGCTGGCGGCAATCCCGTCCATGGCGCAGCGCTGCGTCTCTGTGCTGCTCAATCGCGTTCGCGAAGTCACCCGCATCGAGATGCAGGCGGAGAAACTCACGGCTCTCGGCAAACTTGCCGCCAACCTCGCCCACGAGTTGAACAATCCTGCGTCCGCTGCCCAGCGTTCCGCCGCCAGCCTGTTCGTCGAGCTTCGCAACTTCGGCGACCTCAAGCAGCAGCTCGGCGCCGTGCTCTCCCAGGCTGGCCAGTTCCAGCTCTATCAGGATTGGTCCGCTCGAACCCGCGAAAAGATGGCTGGGTACAAGAGCCGCGCCATCCTCCCGGACAACCCGCTCGACCTCAGCGACCGCGAGGAGATCTTCCGCAAGTGGCTGGAAGCCCACGACGTCGCGGAGCCCTGGGTCATCGCGTCGGTCATCGCGGAGTCCCCCATGACGATCGCACACCTGGAAGAGCTGGCTTCAATCCTCTCTCCTGAAGCGCTTGCCGTCTCCGCGGGTGCGTTCTCCAGCTCGCTGAAGGTGGAGCGCATGGCAGAGACGGTCGTCAACTCCACGGTCCGCATCTTCGACCTGATCTCGGCCATCAAGGACTATTCCTACATGGATCAGGCGCCGATCCAGGAAGTGGACCTGGCCCAGTCTCTTGACACCACGCTCACCATGTTCAAGTCACGCCTCGAACACGTGACCGTCCAGCGCCAGTACGATCCCAAGCTGCCTGCGATTAGTGCGTATGGGAGCGAGCTCAATCAGGTTTGGACGGAACTGATCGCCAACGCGCTGGATGCCATGCACAACTCCGGCACCCTCATCCTGAGAACCCGCGCCCTCGGCGAGATGGTCGCCGTAGAAATACAAAACGACGGCCCCGGCATTCCACCCGAGATCGTCTCTCGCATCTTTGAGCCGTTTTTCACCACGAAGCCAGTCGGTCAAGGACTCGGACTTGGACTCGACTCGGTCAACCGCATCGTCACGAAACACAACGGATCCGTCACCGTCGAATCTACGCCGGGCATCACCTGCTTCCAGGTTCGCCTGCCCGTCGAACGCGCTCAAGCCTACTAAGTGACTGCTAGGTAGTCACTTCCACGCCGCGCCAGAATGCTACGTGATGCTTGACACTCCGTGCCGCAGGCTTCGGATCAGGGTAATACCACGCCGCATCCGGATTCTCCTGGCCGTCCACAACCAGGGTGTAATAACGGGCTTGTCCCTTCCAGGTACAACTTGACGTCGTTGAACTTGCCCGGAAGAACTCGCGTTTTACCGACTCATCCGGAAAGTAAATATTGCCCTCAACCGTTTCGTAGGTCTCGCTTTCGGCGAGAGTCTGACCATTCCATACTGCCTTAGCCATAAAATCCTGCATTCTTTTCAATAGGTTACAGCCATCAGGCGCACAAATACCCGACGGTGACGCCAGGCACTCAATTCTGGACGTCACCTCGCATTTGTAGCAGAAATGCAGCTTAAAAGAAATGGCCCAGGGGTGTTAGCCCCTGGGTGGCTCGCCCTTTCCTTCTGGCCTTCAATCCCTCCCGACACCCACCGCAGGAGACTTACTGAGCCGTTGGCTGGGGGCCGAATGACTTCAGGAACATCTCGTGCAGGGCACCGGCGGCCGGATACTTCGCGATCAGAGTCGCGGTCTGCCGCATGAACGGGTTCCCCGACTCCTTTTCCGTCACCGCATGGAAATGGTGGAACTTCGCGTAAACCAGGATCCCCTCGGCGTTCGAATCCAGAAACAGGTCTGGATCGACCGCGCCTTGCAGCACAAACGAAGCGGCCATCTCCCAGTAGCTCAGCACCTGTCGCCAACAGGCGTTATCCTTCGCCGCGAAGTCTCGCGACACGGCCCTCAGCTGCTCCACCGTCTTCGGGTTGAACTCGAAGACCATAAAGTGCCGTGCCTTCCGCAGCGTTTCTTCCCGCCGCAGCTCGTACAGCCGCATCACGACCTCTGCATCTGCAGTTGTTGCCATTCCTGGGCTCTCCTTTGGATTGTCAGGCTACGCTTACTGCAACCGGACGGGTCTTCTCTGGATCGGGAATCTCCAACACCGGCACCTCTGCCGACTTGGGTGGCCCGACCTTCTTCTGATAGCTGCACTCAGGAGTCGTCGGCTTCTCTTCTTCCGGCGCTCCCTTCTTCTTGCGTCGTTTGGGCAGAGCCTCACGATTGTTCGGGCACACCAGGTAGGTTCCCTTGTCGTTCGACACCTCCAACAGATAGGCGCTGTCGCACTTCGGACACGTCTGGTTCACCAGCTTCAGATTACTGGCAAAATCGCACTTCGGATAGTTGGTGCAGCCATAGAACGTGTCCCCGCGCTTCGTCTTGCGCACCGCAATATCGCCGCCGCACTTCGGGCATGGGACTTCCAGCAACTCCTGCTTCACATACTTGCACTTCGGATAGCCGCTGCACGCAATGAACTCGCCGTACTGCCCATCCCGCAGCAGCAGAGGCTTGCCGCACTTCGGACACATCTCCTCCAACTGCACCGGAGGCTTCTGCTGCACCTTCTGCGTCAGCTTGCGGATCGTCCGGCACGGCGGGTCGGCCGAGTAGTCCGGGCAGCTCATAAACGGACCCCACGGCCCATTCTTCAGCACCATCTCCTTGCCGCAGTTGTCGCAGAACTCCTTCTCCGGAACATCGTCCGCACCCGGAGCGCTCAGGTCCGGCTTGGCCGCGAAGTTCTCCTTGGTGAAGTCGCAGCTCACCTGCTCGACCGTCACCTTCTTGCCCGCACGCTGCGCCAGTTCAACCGCCGCCGCCATCTCCTTCGCATCATTAACATCCTGCGAGAATTCGGTCACGTCCTCGACCATCGCCTTCACGGTCATGGGGAAGCTCAGCGCCTTGGTGATCTTCTTCGTCACCGCCTTCGCATCCTTCTTCCACGGACCGGCCGCAACCGTCATCGGTTTCAGCTTGGTAAAGTTCGAGCACGAGTAAAAGCTCCCAAACTTGCCCCACTTCAGCACCAGCTTGCTGCCGCACTTGTCGCAGACCTCGGTCGTCGGCTGCTCCATGCGCTTGATGTCTTCCATGTTTTTGCCCGCGACCACCAACTCCTCTTCAAAGTGGTCGTAGAAGCCTTTGAGCAGGTCCGTCCAACGCTCCTCGCCATCCTCCACCGCATCCAGCTCGCTCTCCAGCTTCGCGGTGTACAGCGTGTCGAAAATGTACGGGAAATTCTTGACCAGCAACTTCGTCACGACGATCCCGATTTCCGTAGGCACAAATTTCGCCGCGATCTTCTTCACGTAATCGCGATCCTGAATTGTATTAATGATGGAGGCATAGGTCGAAGGCCGTCCGATGCCCCGCTCTTCCAGCACTTTCACCAGGCTCGCTTCGTTGTAACGCGGCGGAGGCTGCGTAAACTTCTGCTGCGGATCGAGCTTCTCCAGCCGCAGCGCTTCGCCATCCTTTAACTCCGGCAGCCTGCGCTCGGTATCTTCGTCCTCGGCGTTCGATCCCTCGGCCGCCTCGCGTGCCAGCTTGCCCGCCTGCGCCTCTTCTTCCTTCGAAGCCTCGCGCTTCGCGGCCTCGCGTGCCCGCTTGTCCTCTTCCTCGAACTTCAGGAAGCCGTCGAACTTCAGCACGCTGCCGCTGACGCGAAAGTCATACGAGTGGTCGGCCTTAGCCTCGATGTCCACCGTCGTCTGATCGAACACCGCCTGCGTCATCTGGCTCGAAACGAACCGCTGCCAGATCAACCGGTACAGGCGGAATTGTTCGTCGCTCAGATACCGCCGAATCGACTCCGGCGTAAACGCGACGCTCGTCGGACGGATCGCTTCATGCGCGTCCTGCGCGTCCTTCTTACCCTTGTACTCGTTCGGCTTCTCTGGCAGGTAGCGCGGCCCCAGCTTCCCAATGTACTCACGCGCTTCGATAACAGCATCCGGGCTCACGCGCGTCGAGTCGGTTCTCATATACGTAATCAGGCCGACCGTGCCTTCCTGCCCGATCTCCACGCCCTCGTACAAACGCTGCGCCACGCCCATCGTGCGCCGCACGTTGAAACCCAGCCGGCTCGATGCATCCTGTTGCAGCTTGCTCGTCGTATACGGAGCCGAAGGATTCCGCCTGCGCTCCTTCTTCTCCACCGACCGCACGCGCCACTTCGCCCGCTCCAGCTGCGCAATAACCTCGTCCGTCGCCTCCTGGTCCGGAAGCGCATTCGCAAGAAACAGTTCTTTGCCGTCCTTGTCGGTGCCGTTCGCCACGCGCACCGGCTCGCCATTCACGCCCACCAGCTTGGCGATAAACGTCTGGCGGCCACCGCCAGCATCGAGCTCCGCATCGACGGTCCAGTACTCCACCGGCTTGAACTCGTTGATCTCCTGCTCGCGCTCCACAATCAACCGCAGTGCCACCGTCTGCACGCGCCCCGCGCTCAATCCACGCCGCACCTTGTCCCACAGCAGTGGCGACACCTGGTAGCCTACCAACCGGTCCAGCACCCGCCGCGTCTGCTGCGCGTCGACGAGATTCTCATCCACATCGCGCGCATGCTCAAATGCCGCTTTCACTGCCTTCTGAGTAATCTCGTTGAACGTCACGCGCCGCAGCTTCGACTTATCCTTCATCACCGGCGCAAGCTGCATCTTCAGATGCGCGGCAATCGCCTCGCCCTCGCGATCCGGATCGGGCGCCAGATACACATAGTCTGCCCTGGCCGCGGCCTTCTTCAGATGCGCGACCACCTTCTCTTTCCCCGGAGACACAATCAGCGTCGGCTCAAACGTCCGATTCGCCAGCTCCACCCCGATATCGTTCTTCGGCAGATCCATGATGTGACCAATCGAGGCCTCCACCACATAATCGTTGCCGAGATATTTATTGATCGTCTTTGCCTTCGCAGGCGACTCCACGATCACCAATGACTTTGCCATTCGTTCCCTTCACGTACATTGTCCCGATTGCCAAACGACAACCATCGCTACATAAGTTTCAAATGCGAACCTAACACGGAACTGCCAAACATGCGAACCCACCGTCCCAGGAAAAACTCCTGAACCAGTCGAGAATCTACACCCATAGACTCCTTTTCTTCAATTCCGTTTCATTTGCATCCCATCAAAAGGGCGCGCCGCGATTTGCCAATCACCTGACAGGCAAGCTCCTCTATATATTCTTGTTTTGTGCGAGTTCGTCCGCGCAAATCGCGAGGGCAGGTTTCAGAAGCACCGGACATAATTCTTGCCCGGCATCTGCTTCACGCGCCCACTCAATTCGAGTTCAAACAGCGCCGCAAAAATTTCCGCAGAGCCTAACTGCGCCTCCAGCCCCTCGATCAGCTCATCGAGTTGCATTGACTCATCGCGACGCAACCGTTCCAGCACCACACGCTCGTGGTCCGGAAGTGACTTGTCGTCTGCGCTGCTGAATAAAGATGCAGCCCCACCCGTTTTCGATTCACCGCGGCCCGCAACTCCCATCTCATCTTCAAGTTCCCGCTTCAGCTCAGACGGCAGTTCCTCCCACACATCCTCCCACGTCGCCGTCAGTTTCGCGCCTTGCTTGATCAGGGTATTCGGCCCCCATGCATTTTTGTTCGTCACATTTCCCGGCACCGCATACACATCGCGATCCTGTTCCATTGCACACCGCGCCGTAATCCGAGTCCCCGAGTATTCGCCCGCTTCCACCACCAGGACTCCCACACTCATCCCGCTCAGGATCCGATTGCGCAACGGAAAATTCTGTGGCGCAGGAAACGTGCCCAGCGGAAACTCACTCACAATCGTCCCGCCCGACTCCACGATCCGCTCCGCCAGTTTTTTATTCTCCTTCGGATACACCACGTCGATGCCGGTGCCCCACACTGCCACCGTCTTGCCGCCCGCATCCAGCGCGCCCTTGTGCGCTGCGGAGTCGACCCCCCGCGCCATGCCGCTGATAATCGTCAGCCGCCGGTTCGCCAGATCCCGCGACAACATCTCCGCCATCCCCGCCCCGTATGGAGAAGGCTGCCGAGTCCCCACCACCGCAATCCCCGGCCGCGCCAGCAGCGCCGCGTTGCCCCGAACCCAAAGCACCGCCGGCGGATCATAAATTTCCAGCAACCGCGCGGGATACGCCGCATCCTCTCGCGTCAGAAAAGATCCGCCCGACTCCGCCACGCGATTCGCTTCATCCTCCGCAACCTTGAAGGCACGCCCCTCAAATACAAATTGCGCAGCGCGCGCCGGCAACCCGGCCCCTTCAAGCTCCGTCAGCGAAGCCTCGAACACATGTTCCGCTGCACCGAGTCGAGCGACGGCTTTCGCAATTCGCGTCGGCCCCATCTCCGGCGTCAACGTCAACGCCATCCATCCAAGCCGTGCTCTCTCTCGCTCTCCCACTCGGTCACCTTGCTCTTCCGCGTCACAGTCCCTGGGTTCCCACTCATACAGAGTTGGAGAACTCAGATCCATTGTCCATAACGCGTTGCCAAGGAACCGTGACCGTCCTCACAATCCACCGGCCATATCGGGGTGACAATATCCGTCCAAAGCAGCTCGGCACGCTCCGGCAGATTCGCGGAAGAGACGCATTCACCGCGTCTCGATTCCCGCAAACCTGCTCAGGCAGGCGTGCTCTCCGTCTATTTGTTGGGCTGCAGTCCGGCCTTGCCCAGCATCGTGAACAACTGGCGCTGCGTGCACATGTCCATCGACTCGCCAACCAGCTTCCCTTCGCGATCGAAGACAAACGTCCGCGGCAAACCTTCGGGATGTTGTTCGTCCACATGAAAGTCTTTGCCAACCTTGCCGCCGTCGTCGAACAACACAGGCGGATGATAATTCTTGCCCGACAGAAACTTGTTCGTCGCGAATGGGTTATCGCCGGTGATTGAGAGAATCACAAGACCTTGCTGCTCGTAGTGCGTGTAAATCAGATCCAGGTCCTGCATCTCTTTCTTGCACGAATTGCATTGCGTCGCCCAGAAGTTAAGCAGTACGATCTTGCCCTTCAGGCCAGACAACGAATACTTCTTACCGTTCAGATCTTTCAGTGTAAAGTCGGCCTTGGCAACATCGGCGTCGTTCGCCACCAGAACCTCTGACGCCTTCGCCAGCATCGGATCCTGCAGGCTGGTCGTCACCTGCGCATACCGCGCCATCTTCGCCAGCTCCATGTAGCCCATTGGCGGCTGGCCATCCTTCCCGGGTTGCTGCGGAGTCTGAGTCAAGGCCTGCGCCAGTGAATCCGCCGCTGCCTGCAACGCCTCCCGCCCATTCTCGCCAACCGCCGAGACCTGCACCAGCGATGTCGCGAGCTTCACCTTGTTCGCGCTCGCCGGAAGAGAACTGATGTCTTTCGCCACCTGGACAATCGTCGCTGGCCGCTTGTCATTCGGAACGGCCTGCTTCTGCGCATCCGGCGGTGCTCCCGGCATCGGAGGCCCGGCAATCATGCGAAGGCTCTGCAGCTGTTTGTTGATGGAGGATTCAGTGGCCTGTCCCCGCAGCATAGGAGCAGCAGCAAGAGTGAAGGCGATCAGCAGCGCGCTTGTCTTATTGGTCATAGATGCACTCATTTTTTTAGGCGATTGATTTGCGAACCAATTGTAGCGGGTGCCGCACTCGTTGAATCAAGAAATTCGTCCCGGCATTCCACCGCATCGCAAATCTCAGTCCCTCCCTCACGATCAAGTCGCCTCACCCGAGGGGCTCCACCATCGCTCTCCGGCGCCCGCCCCAATCTCGGACCGATGCGATTCACCCTGCGCATCCCATAAACTAGTTTCTTGGCCCTGCACACCTCAAATCGCCTCCGCGTCGCCGCCATCGACTTCCTCAACCCCGCGCCGCTCATGTGGGACTTCGAACACCCGCCACGCAACGCCGCACTCGCCGAGCGATACCAGGTCCATTACACCCAGCCCTCATCGTGCGCCGATGAGCTCCTCGCCGGCCGCGCCGACCTCGGCCTCATCCCCATCGCCTCGCTCACACCCTCCCTCGCGATCGTCCCCGGCTGCACCATCGCTTCGCTTGACCGAGTCCGCTCCATCCAACTCATCGTCAAATTGAATCCACACAATCGGGTGCCCCATGTCAGACGCAGCCTCACCGCGTCTGACATGGGAAGTTCCGCTCCGACCGACACCGCCCTCGCCGCCGTCCGCACCGTCGCCGCCGACACCGCCTCGCGCAGCTCCCTCGCCTACGCACAACTCCTCTTCCGCAAATTCATCGCAACCGACCCCGAATTCCTACCCGCCCCCGCCGACCCCATAGCCATGCTCGCGCAAGCCGACGCCGCGCTCCTCATCGGAGACCCCGCACTGCTCGCGCTCGAAGCCATCGACCAGATCGAAGCTGCCGCCGGCCCGTGCCTCTGGATCGATCTCGCCCACGAGTGGCGCACCCGCACCAATCTTCCCTGGGTCGCGGCTGTCTGGGCCGCCCGCCCCGAAGCCCTCACCGCCTCCACCATCGACCCAGCCCAACTCGTCGCCGACCTGCAGCAATCCCGCGACCACGGCCTCGCCCACGTCGATTCCCTCGTCGAAGAATGGACGCCGAGCATCGCCATCCCTCCCGCGACGATCCGAACCTATCTCACCCGCAATATCCACTACACACTCTCCGCAGACTGCATCTCCACCATCGAGATCTTTCGCCGTTTCGCCGCCGAGACCGGGATCCTGCCCCCGCTACCCACCCTTCGCTTCCTCTAGAAACGAATTCCCTCCCCACGCTGCCTCATTTCGACCGGAGCGAAGCGCAGTGGAGGGCCCCCCGCATTTGCCTCGTCCCTCCAACTTCCCAAAACCAGCGCACAACAAATCGCATTTCACCGCGACTTCCCCGCGGCAACCCACGTCTTATCCTGCATGATGCCGATCGCCGCAGCCTCGATCGTCTCGCTTCGCCCTCTCGTCGAAGCGCTGGCTGCCGCAGCCCCCGCGGCCGCGCGTCATCCCAACACCCTCCTGCACCTGCTGCTGTCCTTCGGACTCGTCGGAGTCTTCCTCGTCTCCATCGTCGACTCGTCCTTCGTCCCGCTTCCCATCCCGGGCCTCACCGACATCATGATCGTGGTGCTCGCCGCGCAGCACGCGAACCTCTTCCTGCTCGTCGGCAGCGCTACCGTCGGCTCGTTCCTCGGCGGATATTTCAGCTATAAAGTCGGCCAGTCCGGAGGCATGACCTTCCTGGAGAAGCACGTCCCCGCACGCATCTTCAAACCCGTCTGCCACTGGATGGAGACGCACGCCATCCTCTCCGTCGCGCTGCCCGCGATCCTGCCGCCTCCCATGCCGCTCTCGCCCTTCGTTCTAGCCGCCGGAGCGCTCAGGATGTCGCGCAGCAAGTTCCTCGTCACTTTCACCGTCAGCCGATTCCTCCGCCACGCGGCCTTCGCCGGCCTCGGCCTCTACTTCGGCCCGCACGTCCTGCGCATGTGGAACCGCTTCACGCGCAAATACGCGACGCCCATCCTCATCGCGCTGTGGACGCTCATCCTCACCACCGTCGGCATCGCCTTCTGGAAGATCTACAAAACCACCCGCGAAGTCAGCGGTCACCGGGAGCTTCAGCCCGCGGAAAAGAACGCCTGACGCTCCACTCGCCCAATCACACCCACTTCTTCTCGGACCAGTTTTTCAGCGCCGCCGACGCCAGTTGGTCCAACTCCGCCAGCAACTCGGCATCCGGAACATTCTTGAAGTTGAAGCACGCCTTCCCCTGCATGCGCTTCTTCAAGTTCGCCGGAATCAGCGCCTGCAGCGGCGGATTCATATACAGCGGCGTCAGGTGAAAGCTGACGTACGCCTTCCCCACCCGCACCTCGCTGAACCACATCGGCTTCCCTTTATGCTGCGGAAACGGAGAAGGCACCCGCCCCAGCAACGAATACGCACCCGCCGTATCCGATCCCACGACAAGCTTCTTGGAGTGCTTCTTCAGCACTCCCTTCAGCGCCGCGAACGTAGCCTCAAAGTCCTCGCCCATGCCGCAAATCCTCCCCCGGCACACCTCGAACCTGGAGCGTTGAACCTGAGTTCACATCTCCCACTGCAGCAGCGTGGCTCCCACGGTAAATCCAGCCCCCACACTGGCCAGCAAAACGAGGTCGCCCTTCTTCAGCTTGCCCTCATCCAGCGCCGTCTGCATCGCCATCGGAATCGTCGCCGCAGTCGTATTCCCAAAGCGATCGATGTTGATGATCACCCGTTCCAGCGGCAGCCCCAGCCGGTCCGCCGTCGAGAGAATAATCCGCTTGTTCGCCTGGTGCGGAATAAAGCACGCGAGATCCTGGCCCGTGACACCGTGCCGCGAGAGCACCTTCTGCGCTGCCTCTTCCATCTTGCGCACGGCAAACTTGTACACCGCCTGACCATCCTGGTGCACCACGTGCATATTCGCCGCTACCGTCTCCGCCGTCGGAGGATGCAGGCTCCCGCCGCCCGGCATATTCAGCGCCGGTGCGCCCGAGCCATCGATCTCATGGAAGTAGTCGATCAGCCCCACCTCACCGTCCGCGCACGGCTCCAGCAGCACCGCACCCGCGCCATCGCCGAAGATCACGCACGTCGCGCGGTCGTTGTAGTCGATGATCGAGCTCATCGTGTCCGCCCCGATCACCATCACCTTCGTCTGCATGCCGCTTTCAATCAGCTTCGCGCCCATCTGCAGCGCATACGGAAACCCGGAGCACGCCGCCGACAGATCGAATCCCCACGCCCCCTTCGCGCCAATCTTGTCCTGCACCAGGCACGCCGTCGCCGGAAACATCATGTCCGGCGTCACCGTCGCCACAATGATCACTTCAATCTCAGCCGCCGCAATCCCGCGCTTCGCCAGGCAGACGCGCGCAGCTTCAGCAGCCATGTCGCTGGTTGCTACTCCCTTATCGACAATGTGCCGCTCGCGGATTCCGGTCCGTTCAGTAATCCACTCGTCGCTCGTCGCAACCATCTTTTCCAGATCCGCATTGGTCAGCAACCGCGGAGGGACGTACGTCCCAACACAACTAATCTTTGCCCGCACCGGATGTTGCGGCTTCAACGTCAGACTCAAACTTCACCTCATTGCTTTCACAACACGCCGTCCCGGCTTCGTCGCCGAAGCGGGACAAACCCAATCAGTAGACCCATGGCCCGGGAATCCTGTACGGGATTCATTCTCTATGACCAGCGCCCTAAGAACAAGCCCAGCCAATCCCAGTCGGCCATCCGCATAGACCCAGCGCGCATGCGCACCACGCCGAACATGTTCCGGAATTGTCGAGGGGGCACCGCAGAAGTCGTCTACGCGACCTTGTACCTGGCACAGATGTCGAGTGCCTGAAACGAAAAAGTACCGGGCGACCTACTGCGCCCGTAACGACCCGTTACCGTTGCTTCCTTCCGGACCTGGCGGGGTTGGCGGGATTACGTCGCGTAGGACCCGGCACTCGTTAAGTCTACCATCCCCAGGCGGCCGCCGCACTCGCGCAACCTTGATACTCTGGACGCAACCGCCGATGCCCGACCCCTCGGATAACTCAGCCGCCCAAGCCCACTACCGCGACCGCCAATCCCTTCTGGATACGCAACAGCACTCCGCCATCGCCCAGCGGAACTGGATGCGAATCGCATTCGCCCTGTGCATCGCTCTCGGGTGGACTCTGACCAAACATGCGCTCTACGGCACCGCCTCGTGGTGGCCAGTCCTCGCCTCTATCGTCCTGTTCCTCAGTCTCCTGGTCCTGTACTTCCGTCTCCTCTCTCGCCTCACCCGCATCCAGCGCCTGCTCGTCTTCCACGATCGCAATCTCGCTCGCATCGATGGTTCCCAACCGCAAACCGGTCTCACCGGCGAAGAGTTTCGCACCTCGTCGCACCTGTACGATCGCGACCTCAACATCCTCGGCCCCAACTCCCTCTTCGGCCTGCTCGCCACCGTCCGCACCGGCATCGGACAGCGGGGCCTTGCCGGGTTCCTGCTCGACCCCGCCACAAACGCTCAGGCCGTCGCCCGTCAGCAGGCTATACAGGAGCTCACGCCGTACACTGCCCTCCGCGAGAACATCGCACTCCTCGGAGTCTCTCGTTTCGAACAAGTCTCCACCGCCGCGCTCGACAAATGGCTCGACGATGCGCCGCCCGAATTTCACCCGGCTGTCCGCATCGTCCTCGCGCTCACCTCCGCATCGATGATCGCGCTGCTGCTCGCCGGGTTCCTGCACTACATCGCCTGGTCGACCTTCTATCCGAACTTCGCCGTCGTCTTCGCACTTCACACCGTCGTCGCATCCATGGTGCGGCCGCGTGTGCTCCCAATCCTCGAGGCTTCCAAAATCTCAAACCAGATGCAGATGTTCTCCGATGGCCTCGCCCTGCTGCAACAACAGTCCTTCGCCAGCTCGCGCCTGACAACGCTGCAGCAGATCTCTCGCGAGCCTGTCGACGCAATCGCCACCATGAGCCGCATCCAGTCCCAATTCGTCGTCGTCGAACAGCGCAACAAGGAGTGGTTCTTCGTCCTCTCCCTGCTCTTCGCCGCTGGCACCCACGCCGCCATCTCCATTGCCAACTGGAAGCGTACTCACGCTCCCGCGATGAAGCGCTGGCTCGCCGCCTGGGCCGAATTCGAAGCCCTCAACGCCCTCGCTAACTACGCCTTCGAGCATCCCGAAAACATCTACCCCGAAATCCTCGCCGACGACGCGCCCGCCACCTTCGAAGCCGTCACACTTCACCACCCGCTGCTCGCCAACTGCATCCCCAACGACGTCGCCCTCAACCCCACCACGCGCTTCTATCTCATCAGCGGTTCGAACATGTCCGGCAAGTCGACCCTGCTTCGCGCCATCGGCACCAACACCGTACTCGCTCTCGCCGGAGCACCGATCCCTGCTTCCTCCGCGCGCATCTCCCCTGCCAGACTCTGCGCCTCGCTCGCCCTCACCGACTCACTCGCCGAAGCCAAGTCCAAATTCCTCGCCGAAGTCGAGCGCCTCCACGCGATCCTCGCCGTCGCCTCCGCCGTCGAGGCTCCGCCCGTCCTCTTCCTCATCGACGAGATCTTCAGCGGCACCAACTCCTCCGACCGCCTCGCCGCCGCCGCCGCAGTCATCCGCGCCCTCCTGGCCTGCAATACCGTGGGCGCACTTTCCACTCACGACCTTGCCCTCACCGACATCGCCACCCCTGCGCTCCACGGCGTCAATGTCCACATGGCCAGCCCCAATCCCGCCGATCCCCTCGCCTTCGACTACATCCTCAAGCCCGGAATCAACACCTCGTCCAGTGCTCTCGCCATCCTCCGCCTCATCGGAGTTCCCGTCTAAATCGCCGCCTCCACTTGCCGATTTGCGCACACCCGTCTACGCTGGTTCCCGATGCCACGCCTCCTCCTTCCCGCGCTCCTCGCCCTCTCGCTGCCCCTCTACGCCGCCGACGTCCACGTTCGCGTCGCCCCTAACGCCGCGCACGCCAACCCCGGCGACGAGCACCTCACCACCTTCCCCACCATCGTCAACGCGCTCGACCACCACCCCTTCGCCACGCCCAATCCCGACGGCACGCCCGGCCGCGTCTTCATCGAGATCGTCCCCGGCACCTACCACGAACGCGTCATCGTCACCCAGAACCACAACAACATCACCCTCATCGGCCTCGGCAAAACGCCCAACGAAGTCGTCATCACCAACTCGCTGAACGCCAAGACCGCCGGCGGCACCTTCTTTACCGAAACCGTCGAGATCAACGGAACCGGCTTCCAGGCCGACAACATCACCTTCGAAAACACCGCCGGCAACACTGGTCAGGCCGTCGCCGTCGCCGACCGCGGCGATCGCAGCATCTTCAAACACTGCCGCTTCCTCGGCCATCAGGACACGCTCTTCGCCGACTACGGCCGCCAGTATTACGTCGACTCCTACGTCGAAGGAGGCGTCGACTACATCTTCGGCAACGCCGCCGCCGTCTTCGATCGCGACGAGCTCCACTCCAACGGCCCCGGCTTCGTCACCGCGCAGTCGCGCACCTCGTCCGACCAGCCCACCGGCTACGTCATCCTCAACAGCAAAGTCACCGCCGACCTCAACGCCCCGCCACCGCCCGAAGGTGCCCCCGGTGCCGCCTCCACCGCCTCCGCCCGCCGCATGATCGGCCTCGGCCGCCCCTGGCGCGCCTACTCCCGCGTTATCTATATCAACACCGCGCTCCCCGCCGAGCTCAACCCCGTAGGCTGGAACAACTGGGGCCAGGCCGCCAACGAGTCCACCGCTTACTACGCCGAGTCCGGCTCAACCGGCCCCGGCGCGTCCCCCACCACGCGCGTCCCCTGGTCCCACCAGCTCACCGCCGCCGAAGCGAAACAGTACCTCCCGGAAACCTTCCTCGCCGGCCCCGCCAAAGGCCCCGACCATTGGAACCCCATCGCCGAAGCCGCCAAACTTCCGTGAGGGCACGCCTTCCTCGCCGATGCGCAAGATACTCATTGCCGCTCTTCTAGCAGCGCTCTCCGCTCACGCTGAAGACGTCCACGTCCGCGTCTCCCCCGACGTCAAAACCGGGACGCGCGGCACCACCGAATTCCCCACCATCCAGACAGCTCTCGATCACCATCCATTCGCCACTCCCAACGCCAATGGAACTCCCGGGCGCGTCTTCATCGAGATCGCCCCCGGCACCTATCACGAACGCATCATCGTCACTCAGAATCATGCCAACATCACCCTGCTCGGCACCGGCAAATCCCCTGCGGACACCGTCATCACCAACTCCCTCAGCGAGAGTCAGGCCGGCGGCACCTTCTTCACCGAGACCGCCGAAATCAACGGCGCAGCCTTCCAGGCCGACAACCTCACCTTCGCCAATACCGCCACCGACGGCAGCCCCGCCGTCGCCATCGCCGTCCGCTCCGACCGCGCCATCTTCAAGCACGTCCGCATCCTCGGCAACCGTCACACCCTCTTCGCCGACTACGGCCGCCAGTATTACGTCGATTCCTACATCGAAGGCGGCATCCACTTCATCTTCGGCAATGCCACCGCCGTCTTCGAGAGCGATGAACTCCACTCCCTCATCCCCGGCGTCATCACCACCCACTCCCGCGCCGTCCCCACCGACACCACCGGCTACGTCATCCTGAATAGCAAAGTGACCAGCGCCCACTCCGGTCCCGTCGGTCTCGGCGACCCCTGGCGCACCTGGTCCCGCACCGTCTTCCTCCACACCGAACTCCCCGCCAACACCGACCCCGCCGGCTGGAACGATCGTGACCTCCCCGCCAACCAGAAGACCGCCTGGTACGGCGAGTTCGCCAACACCGGACCCGGCGCAACCCCATCCACACGCGTCCACTGGGCCCACCAACTCACCGCCACCGAAGCAAAGGCGTTCCTCCCTGCCACCTTCCTCGCCGGCCCTGACCACTGGAACCCCATCGCCGAAGCCGCCAAACTACCCTAGCCCCAAATCCGGGTGCCCGATGTTCGTCCTGAACAAAGTGAAGGGCGACCATGGGGTTATTCCCAAAGGGATAATAGACGCGACTACGATACATATCGTACGCTGGACCGTCTATATCCACTGAGCCCCGACATCCCACCCGAAAAAGAGGCCTCCATCGCATGACGACTGCAACTCCCCCCTCCCTCGACCGCCGCGAGACGCTCTCTCTTCTCGCAGCCGCATGCATGAGTCTCGCCCTGCCCGCCTTTGGACAAGCCGCGCTGCCGCCACCCCCGCCGCCCATCCCACCGAGGCAAGAGATTCCCGACGTAGCCGACCCATCCGTCACGCCTCCCGCCTACGACGTCGTCTCCGTCAAGCCCAACAAGTCTGGCAGCGGCGGAATCCGCATCATGATGCCGCCCGACGGATACTCGGCCAACAACATCCCGCTCAAGTTCTTCATCAGCGGCACTTACGGCATCCGCGAAGACCTCATCTCCGGCCTTCCCGGCTGGGCCGAGTCCGCCCAATACGACATCACCGCCAAGGTCGCCGAGGCCGACGTCCCCACCCTCAAGAAGCTCACTCGCGACCAGCGCAACGATATGCTCAAACCCGTGCTCGCCGACCGCTTCAAACTCCAGGCCCACGTAGAAACAAAAAACCTCCCCGTCTACGAACTCGTCCTCAGCAAAGGCGGCTCCAAGCTCCACGAAGCCGTCCCCGGCGACACCTACGCCAACGCACCCAAGGTCAATGGCAATGCTCCCCGCGCCGGCATGATGATGATGATGCCCGGCGGAATCACCGGCATGGCCATGCCTATCGCCAGTCTCATCAACATCCTCTCCCGCCAGCTCAAGCGCACCATCGTCGACAAAACCGCCCTCACCGGCAAGTACGACATCACTCTCAAATGGACACCCGATCAGGGCGAAGGCATGGGCTTCCCCACCGGCTCCGGCACCCCGCCCCCGCCCCCACCGCCCGACGCAGCCGGCGGCCCCTCCGTCTTCACCGCCCTCGAGGAGCAGCTTGGCCTCAAACTCAACTCCACCAAGGGCCCCGTCCAAACCCTCGTCATCGACCACATCGCCCCACCCACCGAAGACTAAGCGCGTCCGGCCCGCTCACCTTACCGCTGTCGCCGTCAGCACCATCTGTTGCCCAAACATGGCGCTGCTCGGCCCACCCCGCCTCGCTGGGAGTAGGTGTGCCAGCCTCGCGGGAGTAGCAACGGCCTTCAGAGGTGCTGAAAAATTCGCACTAGATAGGCCGGCACTTCAGTGCCGGTAGTCAAGGCGAACAAAATCAACGCGGCTTTAGCCGCTGCGAAATGCTTCTTGCTTTTTTCAGCAACCTCCAGGCCGCGGTAAAAGCATCAAGCCAATCGGGGCTTCAGCCCCGGAGTTTCTTGACGGGAATACCAAAACTGAGCATTTCCCCCTCGGATCAACACGGACCATTACGCATTTGTAATCAATTACTTAAACCAGATATCGCAACACTCTCCCCCTTGACACGCCCCTATATAATTAAGAAATGGGGGGAAGTATCAAAATTGCCGTCGCGAAACGCTTCGCGACTTGGCCTAACATTCCTAACAACAAGATTATAAAGACTTTACGAATGGAACATCCCGGAATCAATACTTTACCGGCGATTGCCAGACTTTATTTAGACCTAAAGCCTTTAGACGAAGTACTTTAGGACTCAAGTACGGGGGAGGGGAGGAGGTAGGGTGTTGGCGAATCCCGAGAGTCACGAACGCAGACCTTCCCCAAAGCGCATCCTCCTCAGTTGGAGCGGTGGCAAAGACAGCGCCTGGGCTCTCCACCTGCTCCGCCAGCAACCTGAGTTCGAGGTCGTTGCCCTCCTCACCACCCTGAACGAAAAATTCCGTCGCGTCGCAATTCACGGCTTCCGCGAAGAGCTCCTCGACCAGCAAGCCGCTTCCATCGGCTTACCGCTCTGGAAGGTCGACCTGCCGTTTCCCTGCTCCAACGCCGACTACGAGTCGCGCATGGCTCAGGTCTGCGCTCGCGCCTCCGCGGAAGGTCTCTACGGCATCGCCTTTGGCGATCTCTTCCTCGAGGACATTCGCGCCTACCGCATCGAGAAGCTCGCAGGAACCGGCCTCGAGCCCATTTTCCCCGTCTGGTGTCCTTCACTCGGCATCTCTACTGCCGAACTCGCCCGCCAGATGATCGCCGCAGGCTTCCGCGCGCATCTCACCTGTATTGATCCGCGCTACCTCGATCGCTCCTTCGCCGGACGCACCTTCGACGCCCAACTCCTCGCCGATCTCCCCGCCTCGGTGGATCCGTGCGGCGAGCGAGGCGAGTTCCACAGCTTCGCCTTCGCTGGCCCCATCTTCTCGCGTACCCTGTCTGTACTTCCCGGCGAGACCGTGGAGCGCGACAATTTCATCTATGCCGATCTTCTCCCCACGCAACGCAACCCAACTCCCCCAGAAACATCGCAGCTCCAGTCCGCATCTCCGCGTTTGCCTTTGCCTGCTCCTGACAGCAGCCTGCGCAGCCCCCGCCCAGATGCTGGCGCGTCCGGGTCACGTCGGCTCGGGCCTCGGCAATGAACCCTGGTGGAAACACGCTGTCGTCTATCAGGTCCAACGAGAAGCGTCCAACGACCAGACCGATTTCAAAGCTCTTGCAGTCCGCATCGACGCCTTCAAATCGCTTGGCGTTGATGCGCTGCTTCTTCCCGCGCCCGATCTTCCGGCGCCCGGAACGAACGCCGCAATGCCCAGCTTCGACGACCTCGAGAATCTCCTCCGTCGCGCCAGCTCACATGGCATTCGCGTCCTGCTCACGATTCACGCGGCCAACGCAACCGACGATCTCTCCGGAACTGCCCGCTTCTGGCTCACCCGCGGCGTCGCTGGCCTCTACATCGCGCCCGCTCCTGGAAGCAGTCCGCAGGACGAGCAAGTCATCATCGACAAGCTGCGCAAGCTTGCCTCTACCTTCGCCGGCCAACGCATCGTCGTCTCTGACCTCGACGCCACGAGCCCCGCTCCGCCGCCACGCGGCCGAACTCCGCAATCCGCCAAAAGCTCCACGCTGCAAATCGACACGCGCGCCGATCACCTCGCAACACTCGACGCTGCCAGCCTTCGGCCGCTGCTGGCGGAGACCCAGCAGAACCTGCTGCTCGACCTTCACGCATCCAGTTCGCTCGCTCAAGCTGTCGCCGCAATCGCCATTCTCGGGCATCCTTCCACGCTCATCGACTCCAGCGCGAACCTCGTCCTCGAACCGACACCTGAGCCCGTCGCAGCTCCTGAGGAACCTGCGAAGCCCGCTGCGGCTGCGCCGGCTCAGCCGCCGACTGGAACGTATTTGCCCTACGTTCCGTACGTTCCACCCACGAAACCGAAACCCGCCGTTGAGCCGAAGCCAATTCCGATGGATCCGCTCACCGCGTGGTACAAGCAGCTGTTCGATCTCAACCACGGCAATGCTGTGCTCCGTTCCGGCAGCAAGACATTGCTCGACTTCGATGCGCAGAACACGCTGGTTTGGATCATCCGTCCCGCAGCTGGATCCGTGCGAACGCCGCCAGTGGTTGTTGCGATCAATCTGTCGGGTTCGCCGGTGCAGTTGTCGCTTGCGGACGCAATCAAGAAGCTCGGCCTGCGGGGATTTTTTCTGCGAACGCTGCTCCGCTCCGATCACGGCATGGGCGCCCAGGACATCCAGGCGGTCAATGTGGGAGCGTTTGGCGTGTACATCGGCGAGCTGCGGTTCTAGCTACTTTTCCGCGGATTTCTCCAGCCGCTGAATCTGGTCGGGATCCATCTCCCTGCGCAGCTGCAACAGATAGTGCGTGGTCGCCTTCTCCAGCTCGGCGCGTGCCTGCGCAACGCGATCGATTTGCGCGAACAGCGCTGCCTCGTCCGGCGAGGTCGACTTCGCCAGTGAATCCAACTGCGCCTGCGCCTGCAGAACACCCTGAAAGCGCGTGACCAACGCGCCGCGGTTCTGCTCGAAGATCGCATCCATGTGCGTCTGCTGATCGGGACGCAGCTTCAGGTTCCGGACGAAGCCGTGATCGTCCCACCAGCGTCCTGGCGGTCCGAGTTGCACGCCTGGCCTGCCTTCCGCGGACGGGTTCCGCTGCGGCTGAGGCATATTTCTCCCACCCGGAACGACAACGCCCGGACGAGATCCTCCACCTGTCGGGAAGCCGCCAGGACCGCCTCCGTTCATCCCTCCTCCACCCATTCCGCCACCCATTCCGCCACCGCCGCCCATTCCTCCACCGCCAGGAGGTCCGCCGCCTCCGGGACCACCGCCGCCTGGGCCGCGACCTTGCGCGAGGGACATGGAAGCCATGCCCATCACCAGGCAGAGCCCGATGGCGATCTCACGTGCGAAGCTGCGGCTGCGGTGTTTCATTCGTTCGAAACCCTCTTCGGAGCCCGAGAGTGGGAACCGTGCGCGCTGGGGATCAGGCCGTAGGCGCTCATGGAACTGGACTCATCCGCGCGCAGTTCTCCGTCGATGGCGGAGAGCAGCTCGTTGTCAGCCTTGATGGTGGCTGCGGAGATCTGCTGTTTGACGACCGGGTGCTGCGAGACCGCGGCCTGCTGCTGCCCATGCATTGGTTGCTGATGACTCTTGTGTACCGAGACACTGATGCCTACGGTGAGCGCGATGGCGAGGCCCGCAGTGGTCCACGCGGCCGGGCGGTGCAGCCATTCGAAGATGGGCTGGCGCTGTGAAGTTAAGGCGGGCTGCGAGGCGGCGCGGCGTTCCGCCCACAGGCGGGTCTGCTGCTGAAAACTGCCGATTGCTCCGGAGACGCGTGCGGCCTCTTCGGCGCACTGCGGGCAAGCCTTGAGGTGGGCCTGCACAGACGCCGGGCTGGTGCCCAGCAGGAGGTCAGTGAACTGCTCGTCGGTGAGGTGGGTCAGATGGGTTGGCTGCATCAGGCTTTCCCTCCCAACTTCTGCCGGACTGCTTTGACTGCGCGGTGCAGATGGGTTTTGACCGTGCTGATCTGCATTCCTGTAGCATCGCATATCTCCTGCAAATCCATCTCTTCGATGAAGCGAAGCAGGAAGATGGTGCGTTGGTTGACGGACAACGTATCGAGCACCGCGGAGACCTGTTGTGCCCGTTCCCGCGCGAGGATTTGCGACTCGGGGGAACTCTCGGAGCTTGGCAGCAGCGACGACATCTCGCTGAGGTCGGGCGCGGTCTTCTGAATGGTGCGCCAGAACTGGAACTTGCGCGAGCGCTGATGATCTTTGATCAGGTTGGTCGCAATGTGAGCGAGCCATGTGTAGACAGCGCAGTCTCCGCGAAAAGAAGCCCGAGCGTTGTAAGCCTTCAGCAGGCAATCCTGGACGATCGATTCGGCAAGATCCTGATCGCCGGTGGAGTAGGCGACAAACCGCAGGAGGCGGGAGCGGTAGGCACGATCCAGCGCTTCGATGTTGTCCAGCTCCGTAAGGGTGGTTTCACCCGGCACGCAGCAGATGATATCGGGATCGAGAACGAGCTGCATATGGAATGTAGACGGATGCCCTTCCGGGTGCGATTACAAAGGCCGAAAAGATTGATTTGAACAGCGTTGGCGGCGGTTTGAGCCGACTCGGGGCGGCCTGCTTTCCGGCCCGTCGATGGCCAGCGCCTGCCCCAACCGAAACCCTAAAGTATTCGTTCTAAATGACTTGATCCAAATCTACTTTTGAATCTCGATCGGCTAAAGGATCAGACCAACGAGCCCACGCTTGCCGATCTTTTCCGTCCGGCAATTATAGGCCCGGTGTCGAGAAATTCCTGATTCCTTGTAGGTCTGGCTAAACGCTCTTCCACTCGAAATCTCGCCAAAAGTCACGTAGGACGGCCCAGGCCTCGATCGGCTCAGAATCCGCAATGAATATCGCCAAGCCATGGAACAGGACAACGAAGAGGAATGCGCATGCAGCGTGGATGATTCGTCGCATGGGGAGAAGTACGTTGGGGCGATTGAGTAAGTTCAGGAGCCAAAAACCATACAAGCCGGGTGAGCATCGGCTCGCGCGTGGTCAAATACCGAGATTCTGGAGCGGAGCTCCAGAATGACGATGACCGAAAATGCCCGGGCCATTCCGAATGACGGCTCGCGAAAACTACTCCACATTGGTGACAAAACGACTTCTTCCTTACCACGTGAGGTGAAGGAGGGAGGTGGCCTCGCGGGGGAGGCTGGTGGTGACGCTTACTGCGCCCGCAGGGACGTCGATCCATGTGGGTGAGGTGAGGAGCTGGAGCTGGCCAGCGGCCTTGAGCTTGGCGTACTGGTCGGGCGTAGGGTCCTGAGGCGAGCCCATCGCCATCCACACGGTGTAGGCGTTGGAGTGGGTGTCGTCGATACGGTAGTGCTCCAGAAGCACCTTGTGGACGTTGGCGGGGATGCCGGTGATGTCGACCGTGACCTGAGACGCGGCGACTGGGAGATCTTCGTCGTGGTAGTTCCAGAGCATGACGGCGGCTTCGTGTACGGACTTCGTGGCGAAGGCATCGATGTCGGCCTGAGCGCGGACGCCGGACTTCGCGATGTCCTCGGCCGGAACCGCGGAGGAGCTAGTGGCGGCGACGCGATCACCGGAGAGTAAGCCAGCCATGCGGAAGACGTTGAGGACAGGCTTGTCGACTCCGTTGGTCGCGAGGGTGCGGAAGCCCTCGAAGTATTGCTTGCCTTCAAACTCGAATGCCCAGGTGACCATACCGATCAGGTTCACCTTGTATTGCGCGGCGAGATCGGCGAGCGCCTTCATGGCCGCAGCCGTGTAGGTCGGGTAGACGGGGCTGTTGCGGTAGGCGTTGTTTGGATTCTCCCTGGCGGAGCAGGCGGCGCAGCCCTCGGGGTCGGCCTCGGAGAGGATGATGGGCAGGCTGTGCCACTTGGTTGAAGCCGCCACGGTGCGGAAGCCGTTCGCGGCAGCGCTGATTTCGTTCTGCAGGCCCATGCGAATGTGAGCCGTCTCACCGGGGCCGGGAGGGACGAGGCGCGGGCTGCCCTTGGGATGGAAGGAGATGAAATCCAGCGTGATGGGGTCGCCGGTAGCGGCGTTCTTGTCGTTGGCGCAGTGATTCAGGAAGTTGGTGAGGAAGGTGATGGAGCGCTGGCTGCCGGGTCCGGTGGAGCCGGGGCCGCCGACGCGAGCGTTGGGCAGCGCCTTGCGGACGCCTGCGACGGAGTAGTCGTAAAGCTTGAAGTACTGCTCGGGTGTGCCCTGCCAGTAAGAGATGTCGGGTTCGTTCCATACCTCGAAGTACCAGGTAGCGACTTCATCGCGACCATAGCGCTGGACGAAGTGCTCGACGACGCGGCGGCAGAGCTCGCCCCACATGGCGTAATCCTTCGGCGGGCTTTGGACGGAGCCTTTGATGGTGTTGGGGTAGGGGTACTCGTAATCCATGGTGCCGGAGGCGAGGTCTTTGGGCATGAAGCCGAGCTCAACCATGGGGCGGACACCGGCGGCTTTGTATTCGTCGAATATCCGGTCGAGCACCTTGAAGTCGTAGACAGGCTTGCCCGCGGCGTCGAGGGTGAAGACGTTAGTGGAAGACCACTTAAGTTTAGGCTGGCCGTCGCCCGAGGTGAGGAGGTGGTGGGCACGGATATAGACTGGCGCGGCCGAGAGGTCGTGGAGCTCGGGCAGGAGCTGGCTGCCGTACTTGCCATTGGTGAAGTTGATCTCGTCGTAGCCGAACCAGGAACCGATCGATTTATAGGGACCCTGCGAGGCGGCGAGATCGACCTGGATGGTGACAGGGGCAGCGGCTGGGGCCTGGCATGAGGCTGAGGTTGCGGCGAAGCACAGCAGGGCGATTGCGAATTTACGCATGAAGCATGAACCTCTGGGTGGAAGCAGCATTCGATTCCGGGGTTGGAGCGACGGAATCATCTTACAGGCTGGCGGCCACGGCGAGGGAGTGCGCGCTATTCCGGAGGCAGCATAATGGAAGGCGGCGGTTGCGGCGGTGAAGCGGATTTAACCGCACTGCAATCTGGACCTTTGTAGGTGGACGTGGTAGCGGCGTTCCACTCTACCTTGATGTCGTTCTGGCCGGGATGGATCGTCCCGCTGAAGTGAAGATTAGCTCTGGTGTGTTCGCTGTCCGTCCAATTCACTTCCATCGTGCCCTTCCCATTGATGGCACCGGAACAAACCAGCTCAGCCGTCATTCCGCCGGCCTTCTTAACGACGTTCGCCAACTGGCAGGTGCGGGCTGGCGTTTCCGGCACGATGGCTCCGTACTTTTCGATCATCTCCGGCGTCAGGCAGGTCTGCATGGTGCGGGGCGGGTAGGTTGTGGCAGAGGGCGAGACGGTGGTCGTGACGACTGTCACCTCGTAGAGCCCGGGCTTCCGATCCTGGGCTGCGGCGGCGACTACCGTGGCGAGAAGAAATAAGTATATGCAGGAGCTTTTTGCGTGCATGGCTCTGTCCCCTGGAACAATGAATTTCAAGGCCAACAACCCGGCGCGAATGAGAGCCGGCGAAACGAGGCAAATGTTCTGGGGGCGACCAATGCGCGTAAAGTCAGTGAGAATCGAGGGACGCGGTATGCGGTCGCAAGCGTTGCTGCTGCGGCGCTGCGGCAGGAAGGCTTCTGCGAGCCCATCGCCGGCCAGCGCTCAGGAAAGGATGATAGCAGGAAGCGGAAGGCGCAGGCTGCCAGATTTGCACCGAAAACGCTGATTTAGCGCGGATCCGTGCACTTCTTCATGATGGCTGCGTGCAGGCGCTCACGGAGGTCGGTGGGAAACTCGTAAATCTCGTGCTCGCGATAGATGGCGATGGTCTGGCGAGTGGTATCGAGGACAACCTCGCAGTGGTGGCACTCGCAGATGTGAGCCTGGACCTCGGCGAGGAGCTTCGGATCGACCTTCCCGTCGAAGTAATCGGTCAGCTGGGATAGGAAATCGGTGCAGGTCATGTCGTTGCCCCCGCATTCTTCTGCTTGAAGTAGCGGCTGAGTCGCTCGCGTAGCTGCAGGCGTGCGCGCAGAAGTCTCGATTTGACGGCGGGGACGCTCAAGCCCAGTGCCTCGGCAGTCTCTTCGGTCGAGAGGTTTTCGACGTCACGCAGCGTGAATACGGTGCGGAATCCGGGAGGGAGCCCCTGAATGGTCTTGCGGAGAATGTCGCCGAGTTCGGTCTGGCCATAAAGCTGCTCCGGGTTGGGTCTCCACTCGGCGAAATCGCGCGGTATGGAGCCATCTTCCGTCTGGACGTCTTCGTCCATAGAGACGGTCTTGCTGGTCTTACGCTTACGCAGGCGCATAAGACTCTCGTTGACTGCAATGCGGACCAGCCAGGTAGAGAACTTGGAGTTGCCCTGGAACTGATCGAGCTTCTCGTACGCCTTGAGGAACGCATCCTGCGTGATATCTTCCGCGTCCTCGCGGTTTTGGGTAATGTGCTGCGCAACCCGAAAAATCTGCCGATCGTACTGGCGAACCAACTGCTCAAATGCCGCCGTGTCCCCCTTCTTGGCACGCTCTACAAGAGCGACGTCAGGGTGGACTTCTTCCGTAGCTGGGGATTGGATGGCTGGCATAGGCAAAAGTTGCATCTGTCCCGTCTAAACGTGAGGCACTCGCCAAAAGGGAGGGCTATAGAGGAGACCGGATTACGACCACTGATTTTCAGTGTAAATGGCTAGGGTGACGCGAGCAATGGGAGGGACGGGTGTATCTGAAGTGGTTCGCTCCGAAGGTGGGATGTCCGGGAGCGCGAATGCGGCTTTAGAGTCGTAACTATGGGCTTTGTTTGGCCGGAGTGTGGCCGGGCAAGCCGTTGCTGGAGCGTGAAGGAATGTTGGAAAGAAGGACCTTGGTTCGAGTGGCCGCGCTGTTGACTTGCCTGCTCTGGCCTGCAGACAGACTGGTGGCAAAAGACAGTTCCGCGGCAAAAACCGCCGTGGCTTCTACGAACAAAGCGGCGGCTGCGACTTCAAAAAAGAGGTCGGCAGCAAAGAAGCCGGCAGGGACGAGCAAGGCCCGCGCGAAGGCGACCAGTACGAAGAAGGTCACTACGGGGAAAGCGAGTTCGAAGAAGCGCCTGCCTTTGAAGCCGCCGACAACAACCAGTATCAAGTTGACGACCGCGTTTCTGGCTTCGGCGCAGTTGCGGCCAATGGCGCAGCAGCTTGCCGCGACGCGGTCCGCTGCAGCGTACGCCGGTGTACTGAACTACGGGCAGAACCATCCGGGCGAGGGCGCTGCTGCAGCGTACCTGGCCCTGGGACACGCCTACACACTGGACCATCGCTATGCAGAGGCAACGACGAACTATAGCCAGGCAAAGCGCGCGGGCGAGTCGCTCGACGATTATGCGGATTATCTCGGAGCACAGGCAGCGATCCAGGCAGGACGCCCGGGAGATGCGTACGGGCTGCTCGATCGCTTCGGAGAACGCTATCCGGACAGCATATTTGTGCCAACCGCCCCTGTCCTGCTGGCAAATGCGCATCTGCAGCAGCATGATGCGCAGGGTGCATTGCAGGTACTTGAGCCGTTGATGACTACAGCACAGGCCGATCAGGCGGGCTTTCGGTATGCGCTGGGACGGGCATATCAACTGGCCGGAGACGTTGCCCATGCAGCACCTGTGCTGCGCAAGGTCTACGCAACGCAGCCGTTGACGAATGAGGCAGCGCAGGCGGCCGTGCAATTGCAAACGATGGGCGCTCCGCTCAGCTCGGCCGAGCGCAAGATGCACGCGGACGTGCTGTTCAATGCGAAGCGATACAGCGAGGCCGGTGCCGAATACAGCGCCATCGCAAAGAGCAATCCGCAACTGGGCGCGGCGGACCGTGACGCGCTGACAATTTACGCGGCAGTATGCAGCTTCAAGGCGAAGCCACTGAGCCGCCGAGAGGTGGAGAGGCTACCCGATACCAGCGACGATAGCGCGGCGTTGAAGCTGTATATGCTGGCGGAGCTTTCGCGCAACGAAGACGACCGTGCGGGACATGACGCACTGATCGCGCAGATGGTGCGCCGCTTCCCAACGAGCCGCTGGCTGGAGGAAGCCCTCTATTCCGGCGGGAACATGTACCTGCTCAAGCATGATGCTGCTCAGGCCATCTACCACTACAGCACGCTCGTGAAGATGTTTCCGAACAGCACGTATGCGCCTTCGTCTCACTGGCGCACAGCGTGGCTGAACTATCGCACGCGCAATTACTCCGAGGCAGCGCGGCTGATGGACGAACAGATTATCCGCTACGCAGGCGGGAGCGAGATTCCGGACGCCCTGTACTGGCGTGGGCGAATCTATGAAGACGAGGAGCACAGCTTCGGCCAGGCCGTGAACTACTACCGCAAAGTAGCGGAGATTTATGCGAACTTCTACTACGGCAACCTGGCAAGGCAGCGGCTCGCGGTGCTGGGCACGCAACCGGCAACGCCTCCAACGGCTGCGCTGAATGCGGCTCAGAAGGCTGCTGCGCCAGAGCTGACCGGCGAGTTGCCGGAGAACGATACGCATCTGATCAAGGCGCGGCTGCTGGCGAACGCCGCGCTGAACGAATACATTGCACCGGAGATTCGGGCGAGCTCGAGGTCGGACGAATGGGGAGCACTGGCGCAGGGAGAGATCTACGTCTCGTACGGCGAGTACACCCGCGCGCTGCAGGCGATGAAGCACAGTGGGATTTCATTCTTTACGCTGCCGATGAGCCAGGTCCCGACGATTTACTGGCACCTGCTGTTCCCGCAGCCGTATTGGACTGAGCTGCTGGCGGACTCAGGCAAGAATGGGTTGGATCCCTATCTGGTGGCTTCGCTGATCCGGCAGGAGTCGGAGTTTAATGCCACCGCGGTGAGCCGTGCGAATGCCTATGGGCTGATGCAACTGCTTCCGTCCGTGGGAAGGTCGCTTGCGAAAAAGCATGGTATGAAGCGGTTCGACACGAAACAACTGCTGGATCCGGCCGTGAATCTGGAGCTGGGGACGACCAACCTGAAGCAGGTTCTGGACCGGTTTGGCGGACAGGTGGAGTACGCACTGGCCGCTTACAACGCGGGGGATACGCCAGTGCGGCAGTGGCTCGCGAGCAACGATTACAAGGATGTGCCGGAGTTTGTCGAGTCGATTCCCTACACCGAAACGCGGGACTACGTGCAGGCGATCCTGCGCAACCGGGAGATGTATCGCGCGCTGTATCCGGCACGGTAGGAAAGCGCGCCACCGCCTCGTCCGACTGGCCGGTGGGGTACGATGTGTAAGGCAAAATGCGACGCCCGGATGGTGAAATCGGCAGACACAGCGGACTTAAAATCCGCAGACCTTAACCGGTCGTGGGGGTTCAAGTCCCCCTCCGGGCACCATAGAATCAGCAGCCTTGACCCGAATCGGTTTTGAGACGGGTAGTTATCGGCGTGGAGCGAAAGCGGCCGGTCCACATCTAATTGACAATGAGTGTTCCCGAGGCTTCCGTGATTTCGCCGTCCACATCTTCGAGCCAGGAGGCGCAGCCGGTACGTTTCGGCTTCGACAACAGCTATGCGCGGCTGCCGGAGCGCTTCTATGCGCGCGTCAATCCGACTCCAGTTGCGGCTCCGCGCCTGATCAGGCTCAATACAGAGCTGGCGCAGAACCTCGGTCTGGATCCGGAAGCACTAGCGAGCCCGCAAGGCGTTGAGATTCTGGCCGGCAACCGGGTAGCTGAAGGATCTGAGCCGCTTGCCGAAGCATATGCGGGACACCAGTTCGGACACTTTGTCCCGCAACTAGGCGATGGCCGCGCGAACCTGCTCGGCGAGGTGGTGGGACGTGATGGCGTACGCTACGACATTCAGCTCAAGGGCTCAGGGCCGACTCCCTTTTCCCGGCGAGGCGATGGCAGAGCCGCCCTTGGCCCAGTGCTGCGCGAATACATTGTGAGCGAAGCCATGGCCGCGATGGGCGTGCCGTCCACGCGGGCTCTGGCCGCAGTCACCTCGGGCCAACAGGTAGTGCGCGAAACCGTGATGCCCGGAGCTGTATTGACTCGAGTGGCGAGGAGCCACCTGCGTGTGGGCACATTCCAGTACTTCGCTGCGCGGGGCGACACCGAAGCGCTTCGCACGTTGGCAGATTATGCCATCGCGCGGCACTATCCCGAGGTAGCGCAGGCGAAACAGCCGTACCGGGATTTGCTGAACGGCGTTGTTACACGACAGGCGCGGTTGATAGCACAGTGGATGCTGCTTGGCTTTGTTCATGGCGTGATGAACACCGACAACACGTCCATCTCCGGAGAGACCATCGACTTCGGCCCATGCGCTTTCATGGAGGCATATGACCCGGATACGGTGTTCAGCTCAATCGACGCGCAGGGACGTTACTCCTACAGCAATCAACCACACGCCGCTCACTGGAACCTGGCGCGTTTGGCTGAAGCTCTGTTGCCCGTTCTCGAGCAGGAAGCCGGGAGCCAGGAGGCTGCGCTAGCCGTCGCGTACGAGGCGCTGGGCGCCTTTGGGGTACAGTTCGAAGCGGCGTACCTGGCCGGCTTACGACGGAAGCTCGGCCTGCTGACCGAGAACGAAGGAGACGCGGCGTTGGGTCAGGATCTGCTGCAACGCATGGGCGCAAACCGCGCGGACTTCACCTTGACCTTCCGCAAGTTGTGCGATGCTGCGATGGGACCAGAGGGCGACGCCGGAGTGCGAATTCTATTCGCCGATCCCTCTGCGTATGACGCATGGGCCGCCGGATGGCGCATGCGCATGCAGCAAGAATCGAACACGCCCTCAGAACGGGCAGCGGCAATGCGGCTGGCGAATCCAGCCTTCATCCCGCGCAACCATATGGTGGAGGCTGCGCTCCAGGCAGCCGTGCAACTACAGAACTATCGACCGTTCGAGGAGTTGCTGGACGTTGTAGTGCATCCATTCGAGGACAGACTTGGCCTGGAGCGTTACGCCACGCCCGCTCGACCGGAAGAGCTTGTCCGCGCCACGTTTTGCGGCACGTAGCGGAAACCGCCGGCGTCGTGACGTCGAGAACTTTCCAGGCCCCGAAACGGTGACGTCAGCGTGTGACTGAGGCACGTGCCTTCGGGTAGGATTGCCTGAATGAACAGACGGCAATTCATCGCATCGACTGGCGCGGCCGGACTTCTTGCCGCTCAACCGAACACCACTACGGTTGCAGCCGCAGAAGCCACAACCGCGCCGAGCCTGATGAAACTCGGCGATCAGACCGCGCCCACGAACGATGCCCATCTGAAGTATCTTGCGCGCTACAGCGTTCGCAACATATGCGGCTATCCGGCGATCCAGGATGGGCGGCTGTATGCGACGGTGGAAGAGCTGAAGACCATGGTGGACATGGCAGGCAAGTACAGCATCAGTGTGGACTGCACTGCCCCGCCCTTTCTTGAATCGAGCTTTATCGATACGGAGAAGCATCCGGCGATTATGTTGGCACAGAGCCCGGAGCGCGATCGGGATATCGAGTCGCTGCAGACGTTTATCCGTAACTGCGCGCAGGCCGGAGTTCCCTCGATCAAATACAACATGAGCATCCTCGGGGTTCTGCGGAGCGGCCGCATTCCGGGCCGCGGCGATGCTATGAACCACTACTGGAAGCTTTCAGAGATGCACCCCGCGTCGTTGACCAAGGCTGGACATGTCGACGCTGATGCGTTCTGGGAGCGCATCACCTACTTCCTGGACCGCATCATTCCGGTGGCGAACGAGTACAAGATTCGAATGGCCTGCCATCCGCAGGATCCGGGCGTGCCGCCGGAAGGCTATCAAGGCGTCAACCGCGTGCTGGGAACAATCGATGGGCTGAAGCGGTTCATTACGATACAGGAGAGTCCGTACCACGGCCTGAACTTCTGCCAGGGAACCATATCCGAAAACCTGGAGCACCCGGCGGTCGAACTGTTCGATGTGATTCGATACTTTGGTTCGCGCAAAAAGATCTTCAACGTGCACTTCCGCAACATTCGCGGAGGCCGGAATAACTTCGTGGAAGTTTTTCCGGATGAGGGCGACGTGGATTTTGTGAAGGCGATCCGGGTCTACAAGGACATCGGCTATCCCTATATGCTGATGCCGGATCACGTTCCCCTGGCCGAGGCAGACCCCGGCTCGCTGCAGTCATTTGCCTTCTGCTATGGATACATTCGCGGCCTGATCCAGTCTGTGAACTCGTCCGCATAATTGGACTAGTTGCTGGGAAGCTGTGTAGCGCTCCATCCACCGCCAAGCGCCATCTGGAGTTGGGCAGCCGCCACAACGCGTCGTGCGACCAGCGCAGCTGCGGCTCGTTCGTCCGACAATTCGATGGTTTGATTGGTGAGGACTTCGAGGTACTGAGCGAGACCTCGCCGATAGCGGAGCAGGGAAAGATCCGTGCTGCGCTTTGCAGCGTCGACCGCGCGCTGTTGCACCGTAGCTTCTTCCTCCAGCACGCGAAGTGCAGAGAGTTGATCTTCAACATCGCGAAAGGCGGAGAGTACCTGTTCACGATAGAGCGCCACAGCCTGCTCTCGTTGCGCGAGCGCAAAGTCGACCTGAGCCTTCCGGCGGCCGGCGTCAAACAGGACCTCACTGGCCCCAGGCCCTACGCTCCAGTTGGTGCTGTTCGTGTTGAAGAGCGTGCTGAGAGCGCTGCTCTCAATTCCGGCTGACGCGCCCAGCGTGATGTTGGGATAGTAGGCCGATTTCGCTACACCGATCAGCGCATTGGCAGCAGCTACGCGGCGCTCCGCACCGGCGATGTCGGGCCGCCGCTCCAGCAGTTCGGAGGGGACACCAGTTGGGATGCTGGGCGGATCGCCAGCCAGAGGCTGCTCGGCGACATGAAAGCCCGTGGCAGGCGCTCCGACCAGAACGGCGATCGCGTGTTCGAACTGTGCGCGCTGGACGCCGAGATCGACAAGTTGCGCACGTGCCGCTTCCAGTTGCGCCTCTGCCTGGGACACATCGCTTTCCGTAGCCAGCCCGCCTTTGAAGCGCGCCTGCGTGAGTTGAAGCGTCTGGGTGTAAGCATCGATCGTCGTGCGAAGAAGCTGGGCTTGCAGATCCAAGCCGCGCAGCTGCAGGTACACAATGGCAAGCGTGCCCTGCAGGCTCAGGCGCGTGTTGGCGAGGTCGGCCGCGGAGGCCTGCGCGCTGGCAGTGCTCGATTCAATCTGCCTGCGTATGCCTCCCCACAGGTCCGGCTCCCAGGAGATACTCAGCGGAATCAGAAAGTCCCAGTAATCGTTGCTCTGGCCTGGCGCGCGCAGCGGCTTGTTGGCCGAGACGCGATCGCGCGTAGCAGAAGCTCCGATCCCCACCGTCGGATAGAGAGCCGACCGGTTCTCGCGCACGAGGTCGTGAGCCTGCTCGTAGACATGCAGCGCTGCGGCAATGCTCTGGTTCGCCGTGGCGCAGCGTTGCTCGAGATCGTTCAACTGGGAATCGTGATAGACGGCCCACCATGCGCCGCGGTCCGCTGCGTCCGCCGGCTTGGCGGCGGCCCAGTCTCCATTGTGGCCGGCGTCTGAATACGAGGGCGGTGCAGGCATGGGCGGCGCCTTGTAGTTGGGGCCGACCTTGCAGCCGCCCAGCGCGAGGACAGCAATTGCAATCGTTCCGGTAAAACGATTCGCCCTCATTGCTTGTGGGTCTCCGCAGATGGATTGCCCTGGTCGTCGCCTGGTTTCACGACGCGAACCAACTCGCCTTCCGTAATAGAATCCGGCGGGTTGGCGATCACGGCCTGTCCAGCCTGAAGGCCAGCCAGAATCTCCATCGTTGCACCGGAGTCGCGGCCCGGCGTGACTCGCACGACGTGCACATGACCCGAGGAATCGACGACGCCGACATGGAGTCCGTCCGCCTCAAGAATCAGAGCACTCACCGGCACGATCAGGGCGGGTGCAGCGCTCGACACATTCAGATGAACTTCGGCATAGCTTCCCGGAAGCAACTCGCCCGTGCGATTGTCCACGTCAATCTCGGCCAGCAGCGTACGCGTGGCAGGATCGACTGCATTCGACGTGCGCACCAGTTTTCCGCGGAACGTGCGGCCAGGAAACTGAGGTACCGTCAAGGTCGCGGTAACTCCGTTCTTCGCGTCGGGAGCATAGATCTGCGGGACGTTGATGAAAACTCGCAGAGTCTGAATCGCGGAGACATCGAAGACTTCCTTGTTCCCGGGAATGGTTCCAGCGCCAGGCGTGGTCGTGCTGCCTGCAGGCGTGATGAGTTGGCCGATGTCGAGGTTGCGTGCAGTAATGACTCCATCAAACGGCGCCTCGATCCGTTCAAACGATTGCAGCTGCTGGAGCCGTTGCACATTCGCCTGCGCGGAGTTCACCTGGCTGGTCGCCGCTCGAAGCTGTGAGGCGAAGTTGTCTGTGTCCTGCTGCGAAACGGCGTTCTGGCCGACGAGCCCCTGATAGCGATCAGCCGTTATCTTTGCCAACGCCGCGTTGTTCTGCGCGGTGGCGAGGTCCGCCTTGGCCTGCGCAAGCTGCTGGTCCAACTCGGGCGTCTCGATGACGGCGAGCAGTTCTCCCTGTTTCACATGCGTTCCGATGTCGTGAAACCAGGCTTTGACATAGCCCGTTGTGCGCGCATAGATGGGTGCAAGCGTGAACGCCTGGATGTTGCCGGGCAGCACGATCTCCCGCGCCTCGTTCTCAAGAGTTGGCTTCACAAGGGACACCGGCGGAGCGGCGTTCTCCTCCGTGTACTGTTCAAGCCGGGTATTGGCGTGGACACGCCGCAGAACTCCAACGGTAGCGACCACGATGGTGATGACAGCCACGGTGATTGCCAGGACGAGCAGCGGGCCACGCGAGACCTTCGGCCGGTTGGCCTCAGCCTGGGCAGCGTCATGGTCGCTGCTATTTGCTCCTGATGTCTTCGCTTCTTCGCCATTCATGGTTGCGTCTCCATGCGCTTCATTCGCTCCCGTCTGCTTCCCATTGCTCATGCCTGGGCCTCACTACCATTCGTTGACCCTGCCGGCACTCCAATTGAATCTTTGCGATGCATGAGGGAGAAAAAGACCGGCACAAAAGTCAGTGTGCCAAAGGTCGCCAGCAGCAGTCCCCCGATGACAGCCCGGCCGAGCGGCGCGTTCTGCTCCCCTCCATCGCCTAATCCTAGCGCCATCGGAACCATGCCGATAATCATCGCCAGCGCCGTCATGATAACCGGGCGGAAGCGCGTTAACCCGGCACTCAGTGCGGCTTCCGCTGCACTCATGCCTAACCCCATTTGCTCCTTCGCAAAACTGATAACAAGAATGGAGTTCGCCGTCGCCACTCCCATACACATAATCGATCCCGTCAACGCCGGCACACTGATGTGGGTGCCGGTAACGAACAGCATCCACACAATGCCAGACAACGCGCCGGGTAGTGCGGCGATGATGATGAATGGATCGAGCCAACTTTGGAAGTTGACTACGATGAGTGCATAAACCAGCACGATTGAGAACAACAGCCCGTACAGCAGCCCCTGGAACGACGCGTGCATTGTCTGGATCTGACCGCGCAGAAAGATCTGCGAACCTCGCGGGAGTTTACTCTTGCTGTCGGCAACGATCTTTTCGATCTTGCTCGACGCACTCGCGAGATCGGTGCCTTCCACCGATCCGTACACATCAATGATCGGTTGGGCGTTGTAGTGGCTCACCGTACCCGGTTCTGCGCCTCGCTGGATCGATGCAAGGTTGCCGAGAATCTGCGGCTGCTGACTTGAACCGTTGATCGCTACAGGAAGATTTTCCATATCCTGCAGGCTCTTTACGTCATACTGCGGAGTCTGCACCGCGATCAGGTAGCTCACATGAGTCTGCGGATTGAGATAGAAGGTTGGCGTGGTCTGAGAACTGCCGCTCAAACTGGTCAGGAGGTTCTGGGCCACGTCTCGCTGGCTATAGCCAACCTCCTGCGTCCGCGTCCGGTCGACATCGACGGTCCACTTCGGCAAATTGAACGGTTGCTGAATCCGCAGATCAGTTGTGCCGGGAACCTTGCTGATCTGCTGCATTAGTTGCTCGGCCAGCGCGCGGTTCTGCTGAACCTGCAGGCCAGCCACTTGCACATCGATCTGGGCGGGCAAGCCAAAGTTCAGAATCTGGCTCACCATATCCGTTGGCAGATAGTAAAACTCGGTGCCGGGGAAATCCTGGCTGAGTTTTTCGCGCAGGGCGCGCGTATATTCGATCGTCGGCCGATGGTCCTTCTCGAGCGACACCAGAATGTCCGCATCGGCGGTTCCTACAGGGGCCGAGTTCGAGTAGGAGAGGTTCAAACCCGAGTACGGAAGCCCGATGTTGTCAATGATCGTGCCGAGCTCGGATCCTGGAATCTCGTGGCGAATCACATTTTCAATTTGGTCGCATAGACGTGCCGTGTCCTCGATGCGAGTCCCGGTGCGTGCACGGACGTGCAATTTGAATTGGCCGCTGTCCACAGAGGGGAAGAAGTCCTGTCCTAGCCAGGGATAGAGAAGCGCGAACGACCCGATCCAGAAGGCGACGATGGCCACCAGGAAGAGCGCTCGATACTCCATGCAGAGACACAGCGCTCCGTAGTACCAGTTGCGCAGTTTCTCGAAGTAGTGCTCGAAGGTGATCTGAAGCCGGACAAATGGATTTCGACTCGCACGGGCCTGTTCCGCCCGATCATGCTCATGCCCCTTCAACAGATACTTCGCCATGGTGGGCACGACGGTTCGCGACAGAAAATAGGAGGCAAGCATGGCGAACACGACCGCTTCCGCCATGGGAACGAACAGGTACCGGGCGACGCCGGAGAGGAAGAACATCGGCACAAACACGATGCAGATGGCGAGGGTGGAAACGAACGCCGGAACTGCAATCTGCGCTGCGCCGTTCAGAATCGCCGGCTCAACGTCCTCGCCCTCCTCCAGGAAGCGATTGATATTTTCGATCGTCACCGTAGCGTCATCAACCAGGATGCCAACCGCGAGCGCGAGCCCGCCCAGCGTCATAATGTTGATCGTCTCGCCCAACGCCGATAGCACCAGCAACGAACATATGATCGACAACGGGATGGAAACTGCGATGATAATCGTCGATCGCCAGTTCCCAAGGAACAGCAGGATCATGGCTGCGGTCAAGCAACCGGCGATCACAGCCTCACGCACGACGCCGCTGATTGCCGAGCGGACAAAGACAGACTGATCGGCAATCGGCCGGATCTGCAACGACGCAGGCAACTGCGCCTGAACCAGCGGCAATTGCTGACGCACATCGGAAATGATATCCAGCGTGGAGGCATCGCCCGTCTTCTGAATCGTCATCAGCGACGCACGCTGGCCATTGACGCGGACAATATTCGTCTGCGGAGGGAAGCCGTCTCGCACGTTGCCGATATCGTGGATGTAAACGGTAGCGCCATTAACCGTCTTGATGGGTAGGTTGTTGAGAGCCTCGATCGAAGACGGGGCGCTATTGGTCTCAACCTGGTAATCGATATGCCCCATCTTGACTTCGCCCGCGGGCAGGATGATGCTTTGTGCGCTGACTGCGTTGACGACGTCAGCGGAAGACAAGCCATGTTCCTGCAGCTTCTGGGTATCGATGTCTACCTGTACCTGCCGCTGCTTTCCCCCGTACGGAAACGGGATCGAAGCGCCCTGCACTGTAGCCAACTGCTGGCGAATGAAGTTCGAACCAAAATCGTTCAACTGTTGCTCAGTCAGACCGTTTCCGGAGAGCCCGAGTTGAAGTACCGGAACGCTCGAAGCGCTGTACTGAATGACTAGCGGCGGCGTAGTGCCAACTGGGTATTGGCGCAGCGCCGTCTGCGCGACGGCGGTGAGCTGAGCAACGGCCTGCGAAATATTCACGCCCGGCCGGAAGTAGACCTTGATCACGGAAATACCGTTCAACGTCTGAGATTCGGTATGCTCGATGTCGTTGACGGTAGTCGTGATGTTGCGCTCGAATTGGACGGTAATCCGATCGCTCAACTGCTCCGGGGATAATCCGGCGTATTGCCAGATGACGGACACCACCGGGATATCGATATTCGGGAAAATATCGACCGGCGTGCGCAGAATCACTATCGGGCCCAGAAAGAACAGCAGCAGCGACAGGACTACAAATGTGTAGGGTCTCGACAGGGCGAGACGGACAATCCACATCTAATTCACCTTTAGCCGTGATTGCATGCAACGTGCGGCGAATGAAGCTCGTTACGATAGCAAGAGTGAGTCCTGCAGTTGAAAACCATTTCTAGAATCAGTTTACTAAACGAGACGTTCAGTATTTAGACGTTCCCGGTCCCCATAAGATTCAACGATGTTTCGTGACGCCCGAAACTGAGCCGTTCTGCGTTGCTTTTGCCGCCGGGCGATTCTCTGATTGACTCACACCCCGAAACACAGCCGCCACCACAGCCTCGGACTCCCGCTCACTGAGTGAGCCATGTCCTGCCAATAATCGGAAGACCATCGGCCCATAGATCAGGTCGAGTAGAAGTTCGCTGTCTATCTCTTTTCGAATGTCGCCGCGATCGACTCCGCGCCGCCACATCACACGGGCCGTGTCCCGTCTTGCGTAGAGAAAGCGTTCGCGAAATAGAGCGAGAAACTGCGGATCGCTTTGCCCTTCCGCCAGGAACTGCCCGAACAGACGTCCCAGCCTGCTGGTATAAAACGTGACCACAGATTTCAATTGCTCAGTAAAATCTGCCTCTGCCGATCCTTTATCCGGCATTGGAACTTGCTCGGTCATGCCCGCTAGATAAGCATCGAGCGCCACTTGGCTCTTGTTTGGCCACCACTTATAGATCGTCGCTTTACTGACGCCGGCCCGCCGCGCGATCGCATCGGCGGTCACTTTACGAAGTGGCTTTCGTTCCAGCAAGTAAAGGGCGGCCTTCAGAATGGCTGCTTCGGCCTTAAGGCTTCGATGTCTTCCCCGGGGCTTCGGCTCCTCAGCAACCTCGGCTTGGCGTGTCGTAGCGATGTGTCAACTCCTCGATCAGGAAAAAGTAATGCACCGCCTCCGGAAGAGTGTCCCGATGCACGCTTGCACGACCATAATAAATGAAACGGACAGTACTTAATTTCATGCCCGGTTATCTCGTGGGAGCTCTTGAAGTTCGAGTTCAACGTGTCTGGGCTTGAGGATCGAATACATGAATCGCCGGCAGCGCGCTGTGCTGGTCATCGAATAGCGCGCGCTTGGCGATCGAGCCGCTGGCCATCGGCTCCCACCAAAAGATGCCGCGGACTTTCCCACCCGGGGCCTCTCTCACAACCTGGCTCAGCGCCGCCAGAAAGTCGCGCTGCCCGTCTGGCGTCTGGGGAAACGGAACCGCTTTGCCCTTGAAGTCTTCGCCAGCTCGCCAGTCGTACGCCGTCTCCGCAACGATGACGTCCTTGTGATAGGTGTTCCACACAAAAGCGAGATTGCTCTTCAGGTCATCCAGGCTGCCTTGCCACCATGGGTAGAACGATTGCCCTACCACGTCGTACGGCACATGATACTTTGCCAGATTATCGAGAAAGGATTTGGTAGCAGCCTGATTTCCGCCCTTGTCGATGTGGATCATGATCGCTGGCCGTCGACTCCACCCACGTCCCTTGTCAACACCGTGAATCCCAGCCAACAGCAGGTCCGCGAAGTTCTGCCACTGCGCGGGCAGACGGCCATCCGGCCACATCATGCCGACGGTTACCTCGTTGCCCACCGCCACCATGTCAGGCATAACGTGTTGCTTGCGCATCACCGCAATCGTATCGCGAGTGTAGACAAACACAGCCTTCTGTAACTCCTCATGCGACATCTTCGCCCACGCACGCGGAACTGTCTGGTGTTGTGGATCGGCCCAATCGTCCGAGTAGTGGAAGTCCAGCAGAAGTTTGAAGCCCAATGCCTTCGCATCCTTCGCTGTCGCGATGGAATAGTCGAGCGTGTTCGGCAACGAGATCGGATTGACCATCACACGAAGCCGGATCCAGGTGTATCCGTGATTCTTCAGAATCTGCAGGCCCGGCTCGCCCACACCCGCATCCTTGAAGACCACTCCCCTGCCCTCCATCTGGCGCAGGAAGGAGACATCGGCACCCACGATCATCTGGCCGAACAGAGAAGGACAACAAGTAAAAAGTGCGATGGACAAAATTAACCGGATTCTCATCGCAATAACCGTATCAGGATCGAAGTTGCCGAAGCGCAAGGGAAAGCGGCCACCCAACCACCTCGGAACTTTCTCCGCGCAGGAATCCTTGCGGAAGTTCGCCCCAGGCTTCTATTCATCCGCAAGAACGAGCCGCGAAATCCGCGCAAATATAACCTGGACAACCCTTTGCGGCAGGTGCGCATCGGAATCCGGAAGGTCTCTCCTCGACTTGGAATGAGTCCCCTCCAGTTGGAAGAAGGCTGGTATGACTCGCTCGGACCTTGATTCGGAGTTCAAATGTCTCCCGTGGCTTCCTTCGTTCGAGGAAGGCGAAACGCATCCACATCCTGTGAAGCTTCCTCGTCGCGCGGTCCCTGGCTCCTGAGCCCGACCGCCCCTCGGTCGACGATGTGGCGGAAGACACGACGATGAGACCGCCTCCCCATTCCGGATCGATCGCGGCCAGGCTCATCTGGATGAATGCGCTGGTCAGTGGCATAGCCCTCTTGCTGGCGTATGTTTCGTTCGTCACCTACAACCTGGTCACCGCCCGCGAAGCCGCTGTAAGCAGTTTGAACGGCGAAGCGCAAATCATCGGCACCAATAGTGCGCTCGCCATCCTGTTCAATGACAAGGCCTCGGCGGAAATGACCCTCTCGGCGCTGAGCAATTCCAAAGACGTTGTGGCAGCAGCGATCTATACGAAGTCCGGCGAACTCTTCGCCCAGTATCCAGCCAGTGGTGCCGCCTCGATTCAGCCATTGGCCATTCCGTCAGGCGCCAGGAATTCCAGTTTCAAGAGCGGCATCGATGTCCTTGTCGGCTCGCAAATTATCTACCAGGGGAAGCCCGTCGGTGTCGTATACATTCAGGCGCATCTAACTGGGCTGCGACAGCAGGCGATCCGCTACGCGGGCATTACCGGAGTCATCCTGCTACTGTGCCTCGGCGTAGCTCTGCTGGTGGGCACCGTCTTTCGCAAGCTGTTGTCCGAGCCGGTCGTTGGCCTCGCTCGCACTGCTCGCCTCGTCTCCCGCTATCGCGATTATTCCCTTCGCTTCGATCCCGGGCAGAGTTACGACGAGTTGATGTCCCTCACCGAAGCATTCAACGAGATGCTGGCTGAGATCCAGCATCGCGATGTGGCCCTTGAGCAGGGACGGAACGAGTTGGAGCTTCGCGTGGAAGAACGCACCGCGCAACTCCGCGCTGCCAACCGCGAACTCGAATCGTTTTCCTACACCGTCGCCCACGATCTGCGCGGGCCGCTCGAGATCATCAGTAACATCTGCTACATCCTGAGAGACCAGGCGAGACACCTGCCCGTCGATGCCTCAGACCCAATGCTGGCGCGCCTCGGTGCGTCGGTCGGGGAGATGTCGGACCTGATTGAGGACCTGCTCAATCTCTCGCGCGCAACCAGCGCTGGACTGCACCAGAAGCGATTGGACCTCAGCGACATGGCCAGCGCGATCCTTGCCGACCTCGCCACAGCGCACCCTGAACGGAATGTAAAGACTTTGGTTCAGCAGGGATGTCACGCGAACGCAGACAAAGGTCTGATGCAGGTCGTCTTGCAGAATCTCTTGCGCAATGCATGGAAGTTCACCGGCCACAAAGAGTCTGCACGGATCGAATTCGGCTGTACTCCTGAAAGCTCACAGACGATTTACTTCGTGCGCGACGACGGCGCAGGCTTCGACCAGCGCATGGCGGACAGGCTGTTCAAGCCATTTCAGCGGCTCCATACCGAAAACGAATTCTCGGGAACCGGGATCGGACTGGCGACCGTGCAGCGAATCATTGCCCGTCACGAAGGCCGAGTCTGGGCCGAGGGCGAGATTGGCAGAGGAGCCACCATCTACTTCACCCTCGGCTCCCCCGCCCCCTGAAGGCAAACCGCACGAAGTCCTCGGGCCTTAGTAGCCGTTCGCCAGCAGATACTCCACGGTGAGTTCGTGCTTGCCCGGCTCGGTCCGTTCCCGGCTCTCCGCATACTTTGCCAGCACATCCACTTCAAGATTCACCGCCATCCCCGGCTTCAGCGTGTGCAGGTTGGTCGCAGAGTAGGTATGCGGAAGGATCGCGATCCAGATCGAATCGCCCTCGATCCCCGCCACCGTCAGGCTGATGCCTTCCACCGCAATCGACCCTTTCGCTACCACGTACCGCGCCATGCCCTCCGGCAGCCGCACCCGCAGCACCCAATCGCTCGCCGCCACACCCGGCGACACTGGCTCGAGCCCGACCAGCGTCCCCACCCCATCCACGTGCCCCTGAACAACATGCCCACCCAGAGGAGAGCCCGCGGGCGTCGGCAGTTCCAGATTCACGCGCGACCCCGACTGCAGCCGCGACAACGTCGTCCGCGCAATCGTCTCTGCCGCCAGGTCCGCGGCAAACCAGTCCTGGCCCATTTCCAACGCCGTCAGGCAAACTCCGCTCACCGCCACGCTGTCGCCCAGACGCAGTCTCTCCGCAATCCCGCCGGCTTTCACACGCAGCCGGGCAGCGCCCTGCCCCGGCACAAATGAGAGCACCTCTCCCGTCGTCTCAATGATTCCCGTAAACATAGTCTTAGCCTAGCGCATCCGCCCACGGATCCCGCAGCGTTCCTCTCACCCGCACGTCCGCGCCAAACGTTGTCCGCGTAACCTGCTTCATTGACTGCCCCAGCAGTGCTGGCGACGGCCCGCCCGCGGCAAATGGCACAGACCCCACGCCAAACTCCGTCTTCGAACAGAACAGCACCACCTTGTCCACCAACTCCTGCGCCAGAAACGCTCCGTTCAACTCCGAGCCACACTCCAGCAACACGCTCAGAATCTTCCGCTGGCCCAGCACATCGAGCACAATCCCCAGATCGAGCCGGCCGTCGCGTCCCTCGACCCGCACGACCTCGACACCCGCAGCCTCCAGCGCCGCCGCACGCTCTCGCGTAGCCTCCGCGCCGCAGAACACCAGAACATCACCGCTCGCAGATCCAACCAGGTACGAATCCAGCGGCATCCGCAGCCGCGAATCCAGCACCACACGCAACAGCTTTCTTCGCCGCGGCAGTCCGCTCCGGTCCGTCAGCTTTGGATCATCCGCCAACACCGTGCCAATCCCGGTGAGCACTGCATCCGATGCATGACGCATCGCCTGCACCTCGGCCCGCGCCTCTACGCCGGTCACCCAGTGAATCTGGCGCTCCGTCCGCTGCGACGCGGGCGGCGCCAGCATTCCATCAGCAGATACCGCGGCCTTCAACGTCACCAGCGGCCTGCCGGTCCGGATGAATCGCGCGAACGCATCGTTCAACTCGCGCGCCTCGGCCTCGCACACACCCACCTCGACCGCAACGCCCGCACCCTGCATCCGCGCAATTCCCTTGCCGGACACCAGCGGATTCGGATCGGCCGTCGCCGCCACTACCCGCGCCACACCTGCCAACATCAGCGCGTCGGCGCAGGGTCCCGTGCGCCCATGATGACTGCAAGGCTCCAGCGTCACATACGCCGTCGCCCCGCGCGCCCGCTCTCCCGCCTGCTTCAGCGCAACAACTTCGGCGTGATCGAAGTTCGCGTAGACATGCGCGCCCTCTCCCACCACCTCACCATCGCGCACCACCACGCACCCCACCTGCGGATTCGGAGACGCCAGTCCCGCCGTAGCTCGCGCCAGCTCCAGCGCCCGCTGCATATACTCAACGTCGATCTCGTTCGTAACCGTTGAGCCCTCCCCCGCCACAGCTTGAACTTACTTCACCATCGAATCCACGAACGCGCCACTATCGAACGGCAGGATGTCTTCCATCTTTTCGCCGACACCTACGAACTTCACCGGCAGCCCCAGCTCGGTCGCAATCGCCAGCACGATCCCGCCCTTCGCGGTCCCATCCAGCTTCGTCAGCACAATTCCCGTCACGCGCGCTGCCTCGGTAAACAGCCGTGCCTGCTGCAGGCCGTTCTGCCCCGTCGTCGCGTCCATCACCAGCAACGTCTGGTGCGGTGCGCCCGGAACCAGTCGCTCCGCCGTGCGCCGCATCTTGTCGAGCTCTTTCATCAGGTCCGTCTTCGTATGCAGGCGCCCCGCCGTGTCCACGATCAGCACGTCGGTTCCGCGCGCCTTCGCCGCAGTACACGCATCGTAGAGCGCCGCTGAAGGGTCGCCGCCGGTCTTCGTCTTGATGATCGGCACATCCGACCGCGCGGCCCACACCTCAAGCTGCTCGATCGCCGCCGCGCGAAATGTATCCGCCGCGCACAGCAACACTGTCCTGCCCGTCCCGCGATAGAGCGCTGCCAGCTTGCCGGTGGTGGTCGTCTTGCCGGTCCCGTTCACGCCCACCATCATCACCACTTCCGGAGCCGTCGCAGGCGTTGCGTCGGGAGTCGACACCCCATCGAGCACCGCCTTCAACTCCAGCTTCAGCAAACGTCGCAGCTCGTCGCCGCCTTCAATCCCCTGCCGTAAGCCCCGCTGCCTCAGATTCTCGATAACCGTTCGCGCTGTCGCCGCGCCGATGTCGGCCCGCAGCAGCACCACTTCCAGCTCGGCCAGCGAGGTCTCGTCGATCTCGCGCGTCAGCGCCAGCACGTCGCCGATCGATTGCGAGAACGACTCGCGGGTCCGTGTGACCGCCTGCTTCATGCGGTCGAAGAAGCCGCGCTTCTCCGGAACGCCGGAACTCTCCGCGGACTGCTTCTCGCCCGCCTCTAAGTCCTTGCCTTCGTCTGTCGCGTCGGAATCGGTCTTGCGCTTGCCAAAAAGAGAAAATGCCATACTGCCCCTAGTTTAACGAACACCTGCGCCCGACAAGGTCCTACTCGTCCCGCCCAGGCCGTGCCATCAAATCCCGAATCGCCTCTTTCGGGCTCTTGCCGCGGTGCAGAATCTCATCCATCTGCTCCGTGATCGGCATCTCCACGCCATAGCGGGCAGCCAGACCCAGCGCCGCTGCTGTGCTGCGGACACCCTCGGCGACTTTGCCGTGCAGCCCCTCAAGAATCTCCGGCAGCGCGCGGCCCTTGCCCAGCTCCGTCCCCACCGTGCGGTTGCGAGAGAGCGACCCTGTGCACGTCAGCACCAGGTCGCCAACACCCGACAGCCCTGCCAGCGTCTGCCTCCGGCCACCACACGCCACGGCCAGCCGTGTCATCTCCGCAATTCCGCGCGTGATCAGCGCTGCAGCCGAGTTGTATCCCAGGTCCAGCCCGTTCACGACGCCCGCGGCGAGCGCGATCACGTTCTTCAGCGCGCCGCCCAGCTCCACGCCGGCCACATCATCGTTGGTGTAGAGCCGCAGTGTGCCCGAGCCGAACTCCTTCTGGATGGTCAGCGCTACGCCCGGCACCGCGGAGGCGGCCACCATTGCTGTCGGAATCCCCGCAGCCACTTCAGCGGCGAAGGTCGGCCCGCTGATCACGCCGAACGCATTGCCCGTGAGCGAGGCGATCACCTGCGACATGCGCAGCAGGCTCACTTCCTCCAACCCCTTGGTCGCGCTGACCACAATCTGGTCGCGCTCCAGCATCGGCGCAATCTGCCCCACCACGCGCCGCATATGCTCCGACGGCGTGACACACAGCACGATGTCCGCCCCGGCGACCGCGCTCCGCAGGTCCGACGTTACCGCCACATCCATCGGCACCACGTAGCCCGGCAGAAACGGCTTGTTCTCGCCCGTCTCCTTGATCTCTACCGCCAACTCCGGCACGTACGACCACAGCACAATCGAGTGCCCGCCACGGCGCGCCAACGAAATCGCCAGCGACGTCCCCCACGCGCCAGCGCCAATCACTGCAATCCGACTCATGCCTCCGCCTTCCCTGTTGCGGCTCCCGATCCCGGTCCAGACTTCGACCCTGATCCGAACCGGTTCTCCGTGCCGCTGAGCAGCCGACGGATATTGCCGTGGTGCTTCACAATCACCAGCAGCGGAATGAAGAAAAATCCAAACAGCACCATGGGCGTCCACGGCTTTACAAAATGCAGCCCGAACAACGGAAACAGCGCCGATCCCACGATGGATGCCAGCGAAACATAGCGCGTCAGCGCAAACACCGCGACGAACACCAGCAGGACGGCCACAGCCGACGGCCACGTCAGCGCCAGGAAGACGCCCAGCGCGCTGGCGACGCCCTTGCCTCCGCGAAATCCCAGCCATACCGGAAACACGTGCCCCAACACCGCTGCCACAGCCGCCGCCACGGCCACGTCGTACACTCCAGGCGCAATGTGCCGCGCGATGGTCACTCCGGCGTAGGCCTTGCCGAGGTCCAGCAGCAGCGTCGCAATTCCCAGGCCCTTTGCGCCCGAACGGGCTACGTTGGTTGCGCCGATATTGCCGCTGCCTTGCGCTCGAATGTCTTCATTGCGAAAGATCCGTACCAGCAGGTAGCCAAATGGAATCGACCCAAGCAGATATGCGATCGATATGGAAACAATCCAGGGATTCATGAGCTCAGCGCGAACCTTCTTCTTTCTCCGAACCTAGAGTCTACCAACTGAGTGCTCTGGCGTCGGCTGGGTGGGGCTTTTATGCCCCC
>DASYEU010000163.1:0-11095 GCA_036498865.1 Acidobacteriaceae bacterium
ATGGCCAGGTGCTCAACGGACCGCCGCCGACACACGCCATCGGCCCCTGGGCCAACCTGATCAACTCGATGCTGTACGAAAGCGTGTCTACACTTTGGTTTGTGCTGCCGTTTGCCGCCGTCTGTTACGGAACCCGCGACCGCTTCGTCCGACTCGCCACGGTGACCGCTCTGGCGACGACCATGGGCTTCTGGTTTGGGCCATGGGGCCCTGCCATCTTGTTCTCGGTTCCCGTCGGGATTGGGCTCGCCGCTCTGGCCTCAACGACATGGCGCAAACCGGCCCTGATTCTCGCTGGTACCGCAGCCGTCAATGTGCTGGTGATGCTTGCGATCCGGGCGCCCCAGATTTACCTGATCAATCTACTCCACGCGCATCCGCATTCTGTCCTTGCCCATTACGCGCCCATGGTCGTCTTCCGATCATCGCTGGTGGGGGTCGCACTGGTCTGTTCCCGCCTGCATCGCCTGCTGCTGGAACAGCCATCGGGCACGGGACCGACGATGGCGGCAGCCGGCTGAGCGGCTTCCGGGCGATTAGAATTTTCTGTTCTTCCGACCCAGCCAGTCTTCCCTTTTGCCGGTTTTCGCATCTAAGTTCAAACCATGGCTGTCCAGTGGAGCACACCCGAGCTCGCGGACCGATTCGCCGCTTATGTCGAGGAACTGCGGGACTTCTTTGTAAGTTCTCACATCCACTACGGTTCAGCGAATGACGTTCCGGTCCTGCTCGCCCGTCTGGAGGAGGACGCGTCCTTCCGCGAGGACCTGACCTCGCTGGTACGGTCGATCATCCTGCGCCAGGGGGGCGTAATCCCCCGGGCGCAACTGCTGGAGATCGTCGCCGTTGCCATTGGAGGTCACGACCTCGACCAGCCCAGCCCGAACCTGCAGCGATTTCTGCATAGTCTGCTGCTCTTCCTGAACAGCGTCGCGGCCAAGCCGTGGAATCAGCCTCCCGGCGAGGCCCGCCTGCAGCAGGAGCGGTTCGCCGCCGTGGTGCGCGAGATGCCGGCACCTGCCGCACGGACGGAAGCTCCACCCCCTGAAGAAGTGGTCGAGGCTCCCATTGAGACGAAGGAAGTTGCGGCCCAGGAGGTGCATGCGGAGGATGTGCCCGTGCCGGAGCGGCCGATGTATCCATCTGAAGTCGCGATGGAAGCCGACTCGCCCTCCATCAGGTCGGCTGGGGAGAGTTACGCCGGCATGCTGGCCGCGCGGCATAAGGTCGTCCCCATCACCATCGGCAGAGAAGCGATGATGACGAACGCCGAGCCGCTGCCAGTCGCTGCTGCTCGCAGCGAACCGCTCGCTGCACCGGCTGCGACAATCAGCTCCGCCGGGCAGTCGTCTGCGCCGTTTCCGCGCGCAGCGGGAGTCTTCAGCCGCCTCGCCCACGTGGAGCGGGAAGCCGACACCGCCCCTGGCCCCAACAATGCGCCGGTGCCGGGCCCGATCCCCAACCCCATTCCACCTCCCCAGCCTCCGCCGGCGCTCGCCGGAGGCCGGGTGACTGGCTTCGAGCAGCATCTCCCCACTACAGCAACCGGCCCGGTACACAACGCCGCAGCCAGGATAGCTACAGAGTCAACCACCGCAACCCCTCTCCCTTCAGCCACTCCCGCTCCGCAGCCACGCGTTGCCGCCATGTCCCTGCCTGGGTTGTCGGCGCTGGAATCCTTCTTTGCCGGCGTTACGCTCCCGAAGATGCCACGGATCTCTATCCCGAAATTGACTCTCCCGAAGATGGAGCTCCCGCGGTTCACCATGCCCAGGTTCAGCATCCCAAAACTTGCGGCCTCTCGACCGAACGCTGAGCGAGTCGAATCGGAGGCACAGAGCCCGCATCGCGGCCTGGTTCCTGCACCGACTGAAGTTCCCGCGCCGCAAAAGGCTTCGCCCCTCGGACTCATCCGGCAGCTGCACCCTGTTCCTGTATTCCTCGCCGTGCTGGCTGCCGCCGGTGTATCGGTGTTTGCCGCGGGCCGACTTTTGAGCCCGTATCTCCAGTCCCACTCCACCGGCCAGACCAGGGCCCAGACGAATGTCCAGCCGCCTGCTCCATCTGCGGCTACTCCCGTTGAAACAGCATCCGCCCCTGCCCCAACCCCTCTCCCAGCTCCATCGACCGCCGCGCCGTCGAAACCTACCGCGTATAGCTCGGCCAAGTACGACGACTACGTTGCTTCGCCCTATTCGCGTTCCGCCTCCGGAGAACTGGCCGCGATCCGACGGCCAGCCGCAGCAGCTCCGACTCCGGCCGGTGCGGTTGCCGGCACTTCGCGGCAGCAGCCCCCGAATGTGCGGACGGCAAGCCTTGCCGGCTCCGCGCCGATCCACACTTCCGCCCGGCCGCTCGATCCGGACTCCACCTACGTCGGCGCCCCAGCCAGCGAGCGTGCAGCCGACACCTCTCCGCCACGGGCGCGCATTCGGCCTCGAGTCTCCTCCCGCGTGATGCGCAGTAACCTCGTCTCCGCGCCCGCCCCCGGGTACCCGCTGCTGGCGAAGATCACCCACATGCAGGGTGAGGTGGTTGTCCAGGCCGTCGTTGCACGCGACGGAACCGTCACCGACGCCATCGCGCTTCGCGGTCACCACCTGCTGCGCGGCGCCGCGGTGGATGCAGTCCGGCAGTGGCGCTACCGTCCGTACATGATCGACGGCTATCCGGCGGAAGTCTCGACCACCGTTACCGTGGATTTCCCCTTCACCAGCAAGCCGGTAAGCCAGTAGAGCGAACGCGCGCCTGGCTCGAGTCCTATCAAAAACCTGAGAGTCGGCGATCCCAGTGCGCTGCTACACTAGGTTGGCAGGCGGCTGGATGATCGCTGCCGCCCAGGCGCAAGCCATGGGCGGGGGAGGAAAGTCCGGACTCCGCAGGGCAGTGTGCCGGATAACGTCCGGGATGTGTGCTTCAAGGCACATAGACGGCCAGTGCAACAGAAAACATACCGCCCTCGACTCCGCAAGGAATCGAAGGTAAGGGTGAAAAGGTGCGGTAAGAGCGCACCGGACGGCCAGTAATGACCGCCGCATGGTAAACCCCACACGGAGCAAGACCAAATAGGCAGGGATCGAGCCCGCACTCTTCAGCGGGCACGAGCGTATCGGCCCGATGCGCCCAGGCAGAAGAGTTCAGGTTGGGCTTCGGCTCAACCAGCCGGAACTTGCGGGTAGGTTGCTGGAGCGCCGCGGTAACGCGTCGCCTAGAGGAATGATCGTCTAAAACAGAATCCGGCTTACGGGCCGCCTGCAGACCGTGGCCCCGGACCTCCGCAAGAGGCTCCGGGGCCACCAACGTTTTGGTTCCTCAGCGCAGAAACCACGGATGGGCCTGCGAATTTCCTTTGATCAACGCAATGTTACGGGAGTATTAATGGTGCGTTACAAAACAGGGGCGAGAGGATGTGATCGATCGCTTCGCTGTGAGGCGATTCTATGCCGGCACTCCCGTCCATCCCCCGTAGTATCAGTCTCTTCTGTCTGACACTGACACTGTCTGCCGCTGCTGCTCCGCCAGACGCAAACTCTTCCAAAATCAGCTTCAAGACCGCGGACGATTTCCTGGTTGTGGTCCCCGTTACCCTGAACGGCGCGGGCCCATTCAACTTCCTCCTCGATACCGGCGGCACCCAGACCATCATCGACCCCGGCCTTGCCGATCAGCTCCGGCTCTACCGGCTGGCCCAGGACACGCTGGTCGGCCCGCTGGGCAAAACGCCCGTCGACATTGTCCACTCCACGTCGCTTTCGATGGCCGGCGGCACCGTCGAGGACCTCGACCTGCTCGTCCGCTCCCGGGTTCACGACCTGCCCGGCAACGCCCGGGGCATCCTGGGCGAAGACTTCCTCGCCCACTTCGACCTGCTGATTGACTACCGCCATCACACGGTCGAGCTCGAGTCCAGCACCAACCACCTCGCCGACCGCCTGGGCGGCGAACACCAACCCGTGAGCCTCCGCGGCCGGCTGGAGGAGGGATACACCGTCCATCGCCTCGTCGTCGCCGCCAGCGCGCCCGAACTTGGCGAAAAGGACGTCACTCTGTTGGTGGACTCCGGCGCCAACTCGCTTTATTTCTTTGGCGGCAGCCGCAGTCTGGGCACCTCAGCCCGCCTCGAAAATACCTCCTACGCCGCCGTCACCGGGAACTCCGGCGCGAAGGTTTCGCGACAGACCATTCGCCGCCTGCGCTTCGGCAGCCAGTTTGTGTCCGATATCGTTGCCACCGCCCCTCAAATCCCCACGCCCATGGACACCGACGGCTTGCTGCCCACCTCCATCTTCCAATCCATCTTTATCAGCCACTCCCAGCGCTACGTCATCCTGAACCCCACCCGCTAGCCGGCGAGCAACATTGATGGCACTTTCCGGGTCTTAACACTCACAGTACGAAACGCTGTGCGACCCCTCCCGGGCCGAACGCGTAGTACGCGCTGAGGCGGGAGGTTCTACCCAACGTGTTTTTGTCGTCGCAACTCATCGAGATCTCCCAGCGCTTTCAATCGGATGTCGAAGACCTGCAGGTGCTGCTGCAGGAAGAAGGCCTTCCGGTCCGGTCGGCGGAGTGCCTGGAGGAATTGTCCGCCCGGCTGATCTCCGATCCTCGCTTGCGCGGCGACCTCGCGTTCATAGTGCGGTCGATGCTGTACCGCGAATGGGACCAACCCGGCTCGATGGACGTGCTCGGCGTGCTGGTGGTGGCCGCGGAAGGGACGCGTCCCGAACTCGACACCGCTCCCCGGCAACAACTGCTGCGCGACCTGCTCCGGTTTGTGATGCAGCAGCGCCATCCGGAGGCAAGTCCGGCTGCACGTCCGGCGGCGGCAGTGCCGGTGCCCGTGGCGACAGAGGCCGAGAGTTACGTGGCCGCGCCGGCTCCGGTTTCGCCGCGCCTGGCGATCAGGCCGGAACGGAGCTCTCCGGTTCCGGTGCCGTCCCTGGTTCTGGAGGAGCGTGAACCGATCTGGCGGCGAGCCCACGCGGTGTGGATCGTCCTGCTGCTGGCTGGCCTGGGTGTAGGGCTGGCCGTGCGGCACATCGGCTCAAAAGCTACAACACCGGCGCCAATAGCGACTGCACCCCCGGCCGCGCTGCCGGCCAATCCTCCCGTCGCGGAGAATCCGGCTGCTGCGGAACCGGAGCGCCCGTTCGTCCCGGAATCCCCGCGCCTGAAGCGCACGCGCAAGCCATTGCGACCCGCTCCCCGTGCTGCCAGCCGGCGCGTCGAGCGACCTGAGGAATCCGTGCCAGCTATGGCCGCAACGAGAACGCCACCGAAGCCGGTGCCGAGCCTGCAACCTGCGCAGCCTAGTCCTCAACCCGTGCAGCCGAGTTCTCAGCCCGCGCAGTCCAATCTCCAACCAGCCCCCGCCAATCCCAGACCCGCGCTGCAGGCATTGACTCCGAACCCAGCGCAGCCCGTGCTTCACCGCCGCGACTACGCTCCAGGAACGCCCTCCGCTGGGTCGGCAGCACTGGCGAGCGCTGCGCCCGCCAGCGGCAACGTGTTTGCGCATCCTGAAGCGGCCGCTGCGAGCGCCAACCAGACGCCGCCCCCTGCGTTCAGTCGCCCGAAGGATCCAGTCCTGATTGCCCGCAACAATCCCGCTGCGTCCGCAGTGAAGCCGGAGTTGCAGGGAAGCGTGCACACGGGATCGACAGGCAGCATGGCCTCGAACCTGATGTACTCGCCTGAACCCGACTACCCGGCGGGAGCGATCGCCGCGGGCGTCGAGGGCGAAGTGACAGTTCGCGCCGTGGTCGGCCCGCTCGGCAATGTCATCGACGCACGCGTGGTGAGCGGGCCGCCTCTGCTGCGCGACGCTGCGCTGCAGGCGGTCGGACGCTGGCGCTATCGCCCTTACGAACAGGACGGGAAACCTGTGGCGGTCGCAACCACAGCCATCGTCGACTTCCAGATGCCGCCTAAGAAATAAGCAAGCGGAGCAATCGTCAGCATGGCCCGGACCTCACCAGGACGCTCCGGGCCGCCAATGTTCCTCGCCGAATCGGAAGGTCACCAGGTTGTCATCGTCCACGCGTTGACGATGCGAGGAACCGTTTGTTAGGCTAGCCGCCACTGATCGCTCTTCGGCGACAGCATCCCCAGAAATCGGTTGCGTTGGGCTCCGGGCCTTTTGGTACAGATTCCTCCACGAGGATTGACCATGGTTCGCACTGTTGCCGGCGGTTCTCTTCTGATTGCATTGACTGCTTTGAGCGGATGCGGCGTCGGTTCGAGCTCGCAGAATGCCATCAAGGCCATAACTCCTGCGGTAAAAGCGAGCGGCTCCGTGCATGGCGGACAGCAGCCCGTGACCGGCGCGGTGATGCAGCTCTGGGCCGTGGGCACTACCGGCATGGGGTCGGCGGCCACGCCTCTCATCGGCGCTACCGTGACCACCAGCGACGGCACCGGCGTGGCGAACAGCAACGCGAACGCAGGCAACGCCAACAATACCCTCGCCGCCGGAAACTTCACCATCACGGGCGACTACACCTGCCCGACTGCGAGCACGCTCGTCTACCTGACGGCCACCGGAGGCAATCCAGGACTCACTGCGGGCACCAATAACTCCGCGCTGGTTCTGCTGGCGCCACTCGGCCAATGCGGCGCGCTCTCTTCCTCCACCTTCGTCTCCATCAACGAGGTCACCACCGTGGGGGCCGCGTTCGCGCTGGCTCCGTTTATCGCCAACAGCGGCAGCATCGGTGCAGCCTCCGACTCCGCCAGTCAGCAGGCTCTCGCCAACGGCTTCGCCTCGGTCAACAACCTGGTGAACACATCGAGCGGCGCCGCGCTCACTCTGACCACGGGCGGTCTCTTCGTTCCGCAGGTCAAGATTGATACGCTCGCCAACGTCCTGGTGCCCTGCGTTAACTCGACCGGCCCAACCTCCGCCAACTGCGTCGCGCTGTTCACCGATGCCACCCCCAGTGGCGGCTCCGCTCCCACCACCATTCTTGGAGCCATCGTCGACATCGCGCTTAACCCCACCAACAACGTGACTGCGCTGTTCAATCTCTCGCAGGCGAACGCCGCCTTCCAGCCGTCTTCCACCTCCGCACCCGCAGGCTGGAACGTGATCATTGGCAGCAGCACAACCACGGCCTGCGGCTACGCCGGGGGCGGTAATAACCTCAGCGGAACCATCAGCTACAGCGGCTCCAAGACCGGGCGAATCTATATCGCAGTGAACAACATCAACGGCTGCGACGTCGGCACGCAGGGCACCAGCATTTCGGCGGCCGGCACCTACACCATCCACGGCGTGCCGCCCGGAACCTACACGGTACAGGCCTTCATGGATACTCTGGGCTACGGCGCGGGCAACGCTGCCAACCCCTCCGGCACCAGCTCCAGCTTCAGCGCCAGCGCGGTGAATGTAACTGCGCCCACCCTTACGCTCACCGATCCCGCAACCCCCACCATCACCTCATCTCCCAACCTGAATGAGGTGGGCGCGTTCAACACCGGCGCCATTGCCTTATTCGATGGGGTGAAGAATAACGGCGTGGAGCAGGCGACTTCGTACACGCTCCAGTGGAGCACCACGTCGGCTTTCACCACTGTTGCCGGCAGCCAGATCTTCCCCGCCATCGGTACGAACACGAATGTCTGGGTCGTCAAGGGACTCACCAACAGCAGCGTCTACTACTTCCGCGCGTACGGCACGTCGGCAGGGACCGCAGTCGGTCCGTACTCCTCAGTCTTTGGTCCCGTCACCATCGGTGCACCTTCGGCCGGAAGCACCGTCTCCGGCACCGTCAGCTTTACCGGAGCTGCGACTGGGCCTTTGTACGTGGGCTTCTATAACCAGAACAACTCCGCAGTCCCACCCTATCTGCAATACATCGCCAACCCGGTCAGCCTGCAGGCATACTCCGTCAACGTGCCCAACAGCGCGACCGCTGTGTATCTGCCGGTCGGAATCATCGACCAGAACAACGATGGCGTGGTCGACGCGGGCGACATCGTCAATATCAACTACCAGAGCTCGCCAATCTCCGTCACCGGGCCTACGGCCAACCAGAACATCACGCTGCCTACCGGAAATTCCCTGGCCAGCGTCAGCACAAAGCATTTCCTCTCCGGCAGCACTCATACGTATGCAATCTACTTCTCGATTCCCGGCGCAAACAAGCTGCCGGTAGCCATCTCTCTGCTTCCCAGTTCCAACGCGGACGGAGCCAACATCACCAGCGGCCCGATGGATATTGCCTCCTGCGCCGTTCCCCCAAATACTTGCCGGGACGGCAACACCGGCTTCCAGATGTACTTCAGTCTCGGCTCAAACGCCCCCACTACAGGCGACACCTATCTTTTGAAGATCACGTACAGCGATGCGACGACCGAGACCGTGGCCGCCACCGTCACCAATGTCCTGAGTACATTTGCCACCAGCCTTGCGCCTACCACCGGGACCAGCGTCAGCACTACGCCGACCTTCACCTGGACCGATCCCGTCTGCGGCGCTTGCAGCAACTACACCTACACGTTCGAACTGGACGGCGCGGGCAACCAGATTTGGTACGTTCCTGGCAACGGCAACGGCCTTGCTCCCGGAACAACCTCCGTCGCCTGGGGCGTTGATCCAAGCAACGCTTCGAACACACCCTCGGTAGGGAGCCTTACGCTGGGCACTACGTATAGCTGGTCGGTCACGGTTCAGGACGGCGACTTCAACTCAGCAACCACGACCGTCAGCTACCAGCCGTAACCGAGCCTCAGGTGCGGTGCCCCCATTCATGCGCATCGCGCAGTTCTGCAAATGGGGATCGAAAGTAGTACACTACATAGATGCGTAAGCCTTCCTTTGAATGGACGCTTCCGGTCTGCATTCTCGCCGCCGCCACTAGCTTCGCGCAGAGTCCGCCCACCCCGGCTTCGCCTGCCTTCGACGTCGCATCGGTCCGTCCCACCAGGCCCGGCGCGCGGCAGGACACCAACGTTCCGCTCGACTCCGGCAACGTCTACACCACCATCCGCTCCGACGACGCCCGCACAGCAGCCGGCGGTTATCTCATCGCGACCCATCAGCCTCTCTGGCGCTACATCTCCTTCGCCTATACTCTGTCCGGAACTCAGGAGCTCGCGCTGCGCTTCAGCATCTTTTCCGGCGTACCCAAATCGGGTGCGCCCTTCTGGGTCACCGGCTCGTTCGATGCCTCGCCGGAATACTTCGACATCTCCGCGCGCGCGCCCGCCAATACCTCCATTGACCAGATGCGGCTGATGATGAGGACTCTGCTCGCCGACCGCTTCCACCTCGTCGTCCACGACCAGACCGCGGACGCTCCCGTCTTCGCGCTGGTCCTCGCCAAACCCGGAGTCACCGGCCCCAACCTGCGGCCCCATCCCGCATCGGACACCTGCGCCGCTCCCACATCCGGCCAAACCTCAACGCCTGCGCCGCCCTCTGCCGAAAGCAATCTGCCGCCGGTCTGCGGCGTCATCGCGCATGTTCCGTCGTCCGCACCCGGCCAGCACTACGGCGGACGCGCGATTCCGCTCGCCCTCTTTGCCACCTCGGTTCCCACCATGACCGGACTCGCCGCGACTCCGCGCCCCGTGGTCGATCAGACCGGCCTCTCCGGACTCTACGACTTCACACTCAACTGGATCCACGATCCAAGCGGAGACGAAGCCACCAGCGACAACATCGCCAACTTCCACGAGGCTCTGAAGAACCAGCTCGGGCTGGAGCTGAAATCCTCCCGCGCCCCCATCAGCCTCCTCATCGTCGACCACGTCGAGCGGCCTTCGGAGAATTAGCCGCGCAGAGGCGCAATATGGACCTCAAACTCCATTCCCACATCTGCGAACAATCCCGAACGCTCCCGCCGCCGGACGAGTTCCGTAAGGCCATCGAAGCCGCTGAGAAGCAAGCCGCGCTGCAACAGTTGCCGGTTGAGGAAAGGCGCAGGGTGGTCGAGGTCCAGACTGCCGGATGCTACTCGGCTGCCTGGCCTTTCTTCGGGCGACGGTTCGATTGCAGAACCTTCTTGCGCAGGCGGAGCGACTTGGGAGTCACTTCGACCAGCTCGTCGTCGGCGATGAATTCGATCGACTGCTCGAGCGTGAGGTTCTTGTACGGAACGAGGCGGAGCGCTTCGTCGGCACCCGATGCGCGCATGTTCGACATCTTCTTCTCGCGCACGCAGTTCACGTCGAGGTCGTTGTCGCGCGAGTGCTCGCCGATGACCATGCCCTCGTACACTTCAACACCATCCGGCACAAAGAGGATGCCGCGGTCCTGAAGTCCGTCCAGCGCATAGGTCGTGGTCGTGCCCTGGCGGTCGGAGATGAGTGCGCCGGAGACGCGCTGCGGAATCTCGCCCTGGTAGTCCACGTACCCGTCGAGGATCGCGTTCATCACGATGGTGCCGCGAGTCTCGGTCAGCATTTCCGAGCGCAGGCCAATCAGACCGCGCGAGGGGATGCGGAACTCCATGCGAACGCGGCCAGACCCGTGATTCGTCATCTTGGTCATTTCGCCCTTACGCGGTCCCAGGCGCTCGATGACGGTTCCAACGAAGTTCTCGGGAATGTCGATCATGAGTTGCTCGACGGGCTCCATCAGCTTGTCGTTGACGCGCTTGGTGACGATCTCGGGACGAGAAACCATCATCTCGAAGCCTTCGCGGCGCATCATTTCAATGAGGATGGCGAGCTGAAGTTCGCCGCGGCCCAGCACCTTGAACGAGTCGGGCGATCCGGTGTCCTGCATCTTCAGCGAGACGTTGGTGAGCAGCTCTTTGTCCAGCCGGTCACGCAGATTGCGCGAGGTGACCCACTTGCCTTCGCGTCCGGCGAAGGGCGAGTTGTTGACGTTGAACTGGATGGCGATGGTGGGCTCATCGATCTTGATGGGAGGCAGCGGCTGTGGGTTCTCCACATCGCAGAAGCTCTCGCCGATGGTGATGCCCGGGATGCCCGCGATAGCAACGATGTCGCCGATCTGCGTCTCCTCGATGTCGGTGCGCTTGAGGCCGGAGAAGCTGAACAGCTTGGTGATCTTGTGCTTGGAGAAGGTGCCGTCCACGCGGGCGACGTTGTACTCCTGGCCGGTGCGCATGGTGCCGTTGAA
>DASYEU010000164.1:0-9815 GCA_036498865.1 Acidobacteriaceae bacterium
TCCACCTTCGCCGGATACCCCGCCATCCTTACCTTCGCCTCCAGCTTCTTGTCCCCCTCCACCACCCGTGCGTGCCCAATCACCTTCAGCCGAGCCTGGTTCGGATAATCCATCAAAAACAGTGCCACCTTGTCGTTCGTCTTCAGATTCCCCGCCGTAATGTACTGCTTGTTCCCGGAGAAGTCCGCAAACGCCAGCGTCTTCCCATCCAGCACCCGCAGAAATCCCTTCGTCCCGCCGCGATGCTGCACATACGGCCACCCATCCTCGGTCACGCTCGCCATATAGAACGAGTCCCGCCGCCCAATAAAGTCCCGCTCCATCGGACCCAGCGCGTCCACGCTCGCGCCGCGCTCCGCCAGCCGCTCATACTGCGCCCGGGAACCGTGCTGTTCCTGGTATCGCTTCGCCGCCTCTGAAAACATTACCTTCGCAAACGCTCGTCCCATCGTCTCCTCCGCCCTTTCGTTGGAGACGTCTGCCCCACCTCACGCTTCAAAATTTCGCAACAGCACGCCCTAGTGCGGAGGCACTTTCTTCTGTCTCCCCAACTGCGGAGCCCGCGAAGGATCCGACGGCACCGTCGACGGGTCTTTCAGAATCGCCGGATCATCCACCGGAACGCCAATCCCCGCCGGCCGGATAAACGCATCCATCCGCTCCACTGTGATGTTCATCCCATGTACCCCGCCACTGGTGTCGTACGGATGCGGAAACTCCACGATGTACCGGTCGCGCAGCAACGTCGTGAACCATCGCAGCCGCTCCGCCAACTCCTTCGGATCTGCAATCAGCACCATGCCGCCGCTCAGTTCGCTCAGCGCATTGAACGCGTTCCTCTGGTCGGCCGTCGTCCGGATCAGCGCATTCACATCTCCCGGCTGCAGCAGCCCGAAGATCGCCACTCCATTCCCCTGCGCATACTCCCGCAAGTCGCTCCACGAGCTCTTGCTCCCCCGATCCACGCCATCGGTCACCGCCAGCACCACGCGCCGCCCCGGCTGTCCCAACATCTCCTTGGACATGTACCCCAGCGAGTCCCACAGATTCCATGGCTTCTGGCACGTGTGCCGGTCGCGATCCCGCCCACCCGCCTTCCACCCCTTCAAAGCAAGGTTCACCGCGTCCCGCAGTATCGTCCCGTCCGCCGGTACATCGAAGGCCGTCCGCACCAGGTCGCAGTCCAACGAATACACCGACACGTGATCCTTCGCGTGCAGCGAGTCCGGCGCCAGCCCCGCAATCGCCTCGTCCATCCCTCGCATCAGGCTCGGAAACGGCTGGCTCACATCCAGCAGAATCGCCAGCGTAATCGGATCGTCGCCCTCCGGCCTCGCATGTGTCACGCGAAACTTCGGCCCGCCGTCAATACTGACGAAAAACCTGCCCTCCGCAATCGGCACAATCGGCTTGCCGCTCAAGTCCAGCACCAGCGTTGGCACCTGCACCAGGTTCGTATACGCATGCAGCGTGGGCACGGAATCGTCCTGCGCAGCAGCCGCCCCACCCAGCACCGCGCAAAGTCCCACTGCCGCGGCCACCCGCCACAATCTCTCCACCCCGCCAGAAGCACCGCTCCGCGTCACACCGGAAAGTATGACAGAGCGCCGCCCTCAGCAGCTACGCCTCAACCCGTTGCCCCGCCTCGACCGCAAATGGATACTCCACCGCGTACAGGAACAGCCCCGCCAGCAGCACCGCCTGCACCAGCCCGTCGAACAGAAACACCCGCTGAAACGTGAAGATCGTCCACGACGCAAACAGCGGCACAAACATCAGGATCGCCACCTTCAGCCCCCGGACTTCTACCCCGGCCTTCTCCGCATCGATCGCCACAAACATCAGCAACACCAACGGCGCATACAGATTTGCCAGCGTATGGAAGTACGACACCGTCGGCAGCGACACCATAAACGCCGACACCGCCAGCAGCTGGTTCGCCAGCGGCATCTTCCGCAGCTTGCCGAAGAACGCCGCCAGCAGGATCAACCCGCCGCACGCATAGTACGGCAGCGTCAACTTCGCCAGCGGCAGCCCCCCGATCATGGCGACCATCTTCAGCAGCCCGAAGATCGAGTGGTTCCCCGCTAGTTCGCGCAGGCTGAACTCGCTCGCCCGAACCCCCTGGTAGCCAAACACGTTCTGCAGCGACCCATGCCACGCAACCGACATCGTCGGCCCCAGCCACCACAGCGCCAACACCGTCGACGCCACAAATGTAACCACTCCCAGCACAATCGCTCCATACCGCCGCCTCGGCAGCAGCAGCATCAGCAACACAATCGGATACAGCTTCATCGCCGCGGCCAGTCCCCACAGCACGGCCGCCCAGTTGTCGCGCCCGCGCACCAGCGCCCACACTCCCAACGACACGAAAATCCACAGCACCAGCTCGATGTTTCCCTCAATCACCAGCCGCAGAATCGGAAACAGCAGCAGCACCAGGCTCACCGGAAACAGAGTCGCCGTCCTCGCGCCGATCCCTTCCCCCAGCAACGCCCCGCGCACGCCCCACACCGCCAGCGCGATCCAGACCACCGCCACCACCAGATAGAACCCAATCGGACTCGGAGCCGCATACATCGGCGCCATCACCGCCGCTGCAAACGGCGGATACGCCACCGGCATGGGCACGGGGTCGGTCGGTGTCGGAACATTGTCGAAGAACGCCGCCGTGTGCAGCAACTTATAGGTCGATGGATACTCCAGCAGGTCCATGAACGGCCGCGCCCATGGATTCACTCGCATCGGGTCCATGCCCGCGCGATGCTCCAGTGCCGACACCACCAGCATCAGCACAAACACCACCGCCGAGCCCGCCCAGAACATCCGCAACACCCGCGGCAGAGGCACGCGTCCGCGCACCACCTCGCTCCCACTCACCGGCACGGGCTGCACTTCGGTCGCCATTCAGCCCAAGTCTAGCCCACAAATCCCGCCGCCCCACTCCCACGAACCACCCACACCAACCCCACAGAAGGGTCACACTCTGCAGCCCCCTGATAGCGGATCAGCTCACCACTCAAGAAGCAAAACCCCAGGCATCGGAGGCCACCCACCGGCCTACTTCAGCACCCGAGCCGTAACCAGCCGCCCCTCCAAATGCCGCTCCAGCACCTCAATCGCAAACCGCCGCAGATCCGCCGCGCGGCCCTTCGGCCAGTTCTCCTCCGCCAGCCCCTTCACCGTCCCGCGAAACATCCGCCCCGCCAGCGTCACCGACTCTGCACTCAGCGCCAAGCTCCCGGGCCTGCGATCGTCCGCGCACAGCACCCCATCGCCCGCCTCCGAATACCACACCGTCCCGCCCCGCAAATCCAGCCCGCACGCCGCACAATGCCCCAACTCCGGCATCCACCCCATCAGCCGATTCATCCACAGCGCAAAGTAGGTCACCGGCATCCACACTTTGCCCACTTGCAACTCATCCAGCACCGCCAGCGCCAGCCGGAACACCGCGTCTTCCGGCGCGCCCTCCGGCATCGCGTCCTCCAGCACCTCGGCCACCAACTGCAGCGCAGCCGTCCGTGCATAATCCACCGGCCGCGACATGGGCGACGACAAGATCTCGAACGCATCCAGCCGGACCAGCTCCTGCTTGGGCTTCTCCGCATAGGAGGCACGCACATGCGTCATCGGCTCTAGTGCACCGCCGAACCGGCGGCGGCTTCGCAGCGCATGCCGCGCCACGCCCTTCACCCGCCCCTGCTCGCGCGTAAACAAACTCACCAGCAGGTCGGCCTCCTGAAAAGGCCACGTCCGTAGCACCAGCGCTTCACCCACCCGCTGAATCATCCGTGCCTCTTATTCCGTTCGTCATTCTGACTCAAGGAGTCAGAATCTCCGTATATCTTTGCCCGCATTCACTGCAAAGCAAAACGCGCAGCTCCGAACTCGGAGCCGCGCGCTTTGAACCTTGAACAGTGAACCTTTGAACCTGGACTACCGCCCGAAGTGCGCAGCGTTCTTGGCCTGGAAGTCCGCCCACTTTTCCGGAAGATCGTCCGCCGCGTAAATCGCCGAAACCGGGCACACCGGCACGCACGCGCCGCAGTCAATGCACTCTACCGGATCGATGAACAACTGGTCCGTGTCCGCAAAACCAGCTTCGTCCTTCTTCGGATGGATGCAGTCCACCGGGCAGGCATCCACGCACGCCGCGTCTTTCGTTCCAATACATGGTTCCGCAATCACATATGCCATCTTGCAATCTCCCTTGATTTTCTTAGAGAGCAGCCCCCGCCAGAAGAATCCGCCTCAGAGTGTTCTCACGGCACAATTCTAGCAGTACATCCCCGCATCCCTGCAAACGGCTCTTTAGACCAGCGTATTTGACTGTAAAACCGGCCTCTTTGGCGAACCTCCGCTATCCTAAGTCATGCTTCTACTTATCAGCTTGCTGGTCGGCATAGCCGCGCTCTTCGGCTGGCTCAGCGCACGTGTCCTCAAGCTGCCCAACACCATCGGCACCATGCTGCTTACGGCCATCACCTCGATTGCCTTAGTCCTTCTCGCCCCCATCTGGCCGGCCCCGCATCGTTGGGCCTTCAACGTCATCAGCCAGATCAACTTCGAGCAACTCGTCCTCCACGGAATGCTCTCGCTCCTGCTCTTCGCCGGAGCGTTCCTCCTCGATCTGCCTTCTCTCCGCCAACAGCGTCTCCCCGTAGCTCTGCTGTCCGTCGTCTCCACCATCCTCTCTGCCCTCGCCGTCGGGGGAATCACCTGGTACGCCGCCCACCTCTTCGGCTACCAGTCTTCGCTGCTTGAGTGCATGCTCTTCGGGGCGCTCATCTCGCCGACCGACCCCATCGCCGTGCTTGAGATGCTCCGCCGTGTCCACGCCCCCAAGCACCTTCAGGCCCAGCTCGCCGGCGAGTCTCTCTTTAACGATGGCGTTGGCGCTGTCATCTTCATCTCCCTACTCGCCGCCACCCACAGCGCCGCTCCCACGCCCGCGCACATCATCTTCGAAGTTCTGGTCTCCGGGGGCGGCGGCATTCTGCTCGGCGCTGCCCTGGCTACTCCCGTCGCACTGCTCATGCGTGCCGTCACCAGCCCCGTCATCGACCTGCTCCTCAGCCTCGCCCTTGCGCTCGGCGGATACGTCATCGCCGAAAACATCGGCATCTCCGCGCCCCTCGAAGCTGTCGCCGCAGGCCTCGTCCTCCGCTCCATGATCGAGCATCTTCCCCGCCAGGCCATCGCCCGCGACGACCTCAACCATTTCTGGACCCACCTCGACGAAGTCCAGAACGCGATTCTCTTCGTCCTCCTGGGATGCGGCTTCCTCGTCGTCACCTTCCACCGTCCGGCGGTCTACATCGGCCTCTCGGAGATTCTCATCGTCAATGTCGTCCGCATCGCATCGGTCGGCTTTGTCCTGCTTCTGTTGAGACTCCTTCGCACCAACTGCCAGAGCTCCCTCGCCGTCCTCAGTTGGGGAGGGCTGCGCGGCGGCCTATCCATCGCCCTTGCCCTCTCCATCCCCGTCACTTACGGCGAAGGTTGGATCGTCACCTCAACCTACGTTCTCGTCGTCTTTTCCATCCTCGTCCAGGGGACCACCATGGGCCTCTTCCTCAAAAAATTCCAGGACGCGCCCAAATTACAGGCGCAGTGAAAAGACGCTCGTTTCAAATTGAATCCTGAGAATGGTCGTCCTGAGGCGGAGGATCCTGCGTTACCTCATCGTCGCTGCCCGTCGTATCGAAGCAACAAACTCCAGCATCCGGGCCGCCAGATCCACGGGAAACACATTCTCCCCACGCGCCAGCGCCGCCTCCACCTCCTCGGCGCGCCACCAGCGAATCTCCTTCATAATCTCGATCTCATCCGCGGTCACCCCACCCAGCACCGGCTCCTCCGCCTCGCACATCGCGGCAAAGACGTAGTCCACGTTGTCGCGCATCTCGCCCTGGTGCTCAAACCGTGTCGGCTCGACATACACCGGCCGCAGCTCTTCGAACTCCAGCCCCAGTTCCTCGCGCACTTCGCGCACCGCCGCCTGCAGCGGAGTCTCCCCCGCCTCTATCTCTCCGCCCGGCGTCAGCCAGAACGCATACTCCCCGTCCCGCCGCATCACCACACATCGAATCAGCAACACGCGTCCCGCCGGATCGAACAGCATCACTCGGGCTGTCTGCCTTGGTAGCAAAATCCCATTCCTCAAAATAGTTCTCGGAAACCTCGCCTTTGCCCGCACCTTCTAGTCTTCCAGGTTCCAGGTGACCAAGCCTACAGGCTTAGCCTCACATATCTCTCTTCCTCTACTGTCTGTGATTCTCTCGCATCACTTCCCCGCCTTCCGTCTCGCCGCGAACTCCGCCGGCGTCGGAATCGGATCCAGCCCACGCCCCGCGAACATCTCTGCAAACAGGTGCGTCATCTCTCCCGCGATCAGCCCGTTCGTCGCCAGCACCTCGCGCGAGTCCAGCGTGAACTTGCCGCCATCGAAGTGGGTCACCGTCCCGCCCGCCTCCTCAACCAACAGATATCCCGCCGATGTATCCCAGGGATTCAGATTGAACTCCCAGAAGCCGTCCAGCCGTCCGCACGCCACATACGCCATATCGAGCCCCGCACTCCCCGCCCGCCTTACCCCGTGCGACCTCAGCGTAAATTCCTGGTAAAAATGCACATTCGGCGAGCTATGCCGCTTATGCGACGGAAACCCCGTCGCCGTCAGCGATTCCTGCAGCGTCTTCGTCTTCGACACGTGAATTTGCCGCCCGTTCAGCCACGCGCCCTTGCCCCGCTCCGCCACAAACATCTCATCGCGCAGCGCGTCGTAAATGACCCCCGCAATCATCTCGCCGTCCGCATCCTTCGCCAACCCCGTCTGTCGCCGCTCCAGCCCCAGAATCGTGCAAAACGCAGGAAACCCATGCGCAAAATTCGTTGTTCCGTCCAGTGGATCGACATACCACCGGAACTCGCTCTCCATCTGGTCGCGCGTGCCCTCTTCCCCATAGATGCCGTGTGCCGGAAACGCGGCCGCCAACCTCTCCCGGATCAGCGCTTCGCTGGCCCGGTCGGCCTCGGTCACCAGGTCGACGTCGCCCTTGTACTCTGTCTCCACACCCTTCGCATAAAACTCCCGCAGCAGCGCTCCAGCCTGCCGCGCAATCCCTTCTGCAACATGCGCATACTCAAACCGCTTCATCGAATCTCCTTCCTTCCACACTAACAGTCGGACCCTCGCAACTGATCCCCTCCCCCACCCGTCTAAGCACCTAACGAGCCGGAATGAAGCCAGTCAACCTCCCCACCCGCCGCATCACCTTCGCCGTCCGCCTGCTCGTTCTGGCGGGAACATGCATTGGCGTCTGCGCGGCCCAGCTGCCTGGCCCAGCCCCCGTTCCCGAGGTCGCCCCACTCCCCAGCGCCCCCGCCCCCCAAGCGCCGCCACCGGACGCCACCCCAGCCGGTGCCATCAGCGGTACCGTCACCGACGTCGAAGGCGATGCCATCCCCGGCGCCCGCGTCACCCTCACCCGCGACGCGCAGCCTCAGCCCGCCACTCCGCTCGTTTCCGTCACCGCCCGAGACGGGGGCTTCGCCTTTACCGGCGTCCCCCCCGGCGCCTACCGTCTCTCCGTCGACGCCAACGGCTTCGCCGGCAAGCAGGTCTCCGGCGAACTCCGCGGCAACGACGCCACCACACTGCCCGCCATCGCGCTAAGCCCCGCCACCACCACCAACGTCCAGGTCACAGCCGACCAAACCGAGATCGCCCAGGCGCAGATCAATCAGGAAGAGAAGCAGCGCGTCCTCGGCTTCATGCCCAACTTCTACGTCGTCTACGACCCCAATCCCGCGCCCCTGAACCCCCGCCAGAAGTCCGAACTCGCCTTCAAGACGCTGATCGATCCGGTCAACCTCATCATCACCGGAGTCGCCGCCGGCGCTCAGCAGGCAACCGACACCATCCACTGGGAGCAGGGCGTCAGCGGCTATTCCAAACGCTACGCCGCTGCCTACGGCACCTTCCTCACCGGCGACCTGCTCACCAACGCCGCGCTGCCCATCCTCTTCAAGCAGGACCCGCGCTACTTCTACAAGGGAACCGGCAGCATCCGCTCCCGCGCGCTCTACGCCATGGCCAACGCCGTCGTCTGCAAGGGCGACAACGGCCACTGGCAGCCCAACTACTCCGGCATCCTGGGAGGTCTCGCCGCCAGCGGCCTCTCCAATCTCTACTACCCTGCCGCCGATCGCGCCGGTGCAGCCCCCACCCTGGAAGGAGCCGCCATCGGCACCGGCTTCACCGCCGTCGCCAACCTGATCCAGGAGTTCGCCATCCGCAAACTAACCCCCCACCTTCCCCCGCACCGCGCCCAAACCAAACCCTGAAACCCTCAGCCACAAGCGGGTGCCTCCCAGGAAGATGCGTCATCTCAACAGAAGCGCGCAACCCCCCAAAAAAGTGCGCCATCTCGACCGGAGGCCGCAGGCCGGAGTGGAGAGCCCCCCGCATTTCGCCTTTCACCAGCCACACAAGTCTCTGAAAGACCCGCCATAGAGCCGCAGCCGCTAACGCCTACCCGCGCCGCTCATAGTGGAAATGAAGCTCTTCCACGCTCGGCACCGGAACGCCATCCTTCGTCGCCGGCGTGTATGTCCACTGGTTCACCGTCTGGATCACCGCGTCGTCGATCGCTGGCCCCAGCCCCTGCAACAGCGTCATCTCCGTGATCTTCCCATGCTCATCGATCACCACATGCAAGATCACGTCGCCCGCACTCCCGCGCGACATCGTCGCCAAGCTCGGCTTCGGATACGGAAAGTACTTCTGCAGCGCAATCCGAATATTCCCGTCGCCCAGCCCGCTCGAACTCGCGTTACCCACACCCGCATCGGCGCTGGCTGCCGCAGCCTTCTCCGGCTCCGGAGCCGCAGCCGCCGAGTGCACAATCCGCTTTGGCTGCTGTTGTTCCACCACCTTCGCCGGAACATCGCTCTGCGCCCGCCGAGTGCTGCCGGGAGCATAGTAGGTCAGCAGCCGCACCCCCTGCTGCGTCCCCGGAAACCGGTACGGCGCAATCCTCACCGTGCGATGCAGCACGCCCACCACCGCTGCGAGCACAAGCGCATGCGCCACCACCGATGCCACCACACTCCGCCTTGCCGAAGAAGCGTTCCCGTCAGCCTGCATAGCACCCACCAGCAAACTCGTCGAACTAACCCGCTCCCCCTCATCTTAACCGATAATTTGCCCACTCCTCTCCCACCCCCATCACAAACTCCCAACAGAACCGTCGTCCAAACCACCGCTATCAAGCAAGCGCATCGCAACCCGCTGACTCGCGCAGACTTCCAAGAAAGCGTCCTCTCAATCCGCTGACTCTCGCACCCTCCCAAGGAAACGTCATCTCGACCGGAGCGCACCGCGCGGAGTGGAGAGACCCCCACATTTTCCTTTGCACTTGTTTTTCCGCCACCCTACAACGCCTGCCGAAGGGCGCCCCCATCCAGCCCAGCACCTCAGTCCAGAACGGCACGAAGCGCTAGTTCGCTGATGGCCGCTCCACCTTGTCGATCACCAGCACCTCCACCGGAGCCGTCATTCCTTCCAACCTCAGCCCTACCTGCTCCTGCATCGCCGTAAACAGCCCTGGCAGAGCATTCGCATCGCCCGTATCCGGCGCGCTGTCCGGCCTCCACTTCAGCAGGAAGTCCCACTTCCCGGTCAGTCCCGTCTGGTCCACCACCGGCTTCTCCATGTCGAAGTTCAGCGTCATCACGAACTCTTCCATCGTCGTACTCGTCACCCGCAGCACTCTCCGCTGCGCGCTCCACTGCAAGAACGTCGT
>DASYEU010000165.1:0-6526 GCA_036498865.1 Acidobacteriaceae bacterium
GCAGCGGACGCCGGCGGCGTTGCCTTCTTCTTCGCCGGACGAATCGGCACCTGCACCCCGGGCGCCATCTGCGACGCCTTGCCCTTGTTGTCCACGTACGCGGAAATCTGCTCCTGCGGCCGCGCCATCTCGATCGTGATCTGCCGGCTTGCCTCGGTCACCAGGTAGTCATCAGCGAACGTCGCAAACCCATCCGCAAGCACCTGGATCCGCACTTTGCTGCCCGTCGGAATCACGTCAATGACTGCCTTGCCATCCTGGTGTGTCTTGATCTCAAGATTGCCCTCGTCCTTGCCATCCTTCACCGGATGCAGGACAACATGCGCGCCATCGATCGGCTTCTTGTTGAAGCCCTTCAACACCGTCACCTCGATGTGCGAGGTGTCTGGCGGAGCCTTGTATTTGCGGCCGTGCTCCTCAGGCTTCGGATTGTCATCATCCTGGGCGCGGGCTGAAACAGCGGCAAGAGAAACGAACACAATGAACAGCGCAGCAAAGGCAAATGCAAGAGGTCGGCGGACGTAAGTACGAAACGGCATCCCCACATTTTACGCCACCCGCACCACCCCGTGGACCACTTCCTCTCGCCGCGGAATCGACTTCCAAAGCAATCAGCTTTTACTCCCTCCCAATGCGCCGTCACTCTGGAGCGAAGCTCCGGAATCTCCGTATTCCGCTCTCTTCAGGCAAAAGCTCCTCTCCATTTCACCTGTGACCGCGGACACATCCAAATCTCCCTCCACGCGATAACATCATCCAGAAGCGGTAATCGCAGGAGCGCGGCTGTACGCCTGGCCCTGGGATCCACATTCTATTCAGCCTCAAAGCACTGATTACGGAGACTTTATAAATTAAGCCACATGGAATGAATACGTTAAGCAGGTACACCGGACTATTCTCAGACTTAAGTCCTTTAGATCAGATACTTTATGACTTAAGTACGGGGGGAGGGGGAGAGGGTACAGTCGACTCAGCGGTCGAAGCAGAATGACACCGAATCGTATATGAGTGCGTTTCACTCATATTTCACATAGCGGAGTTGACAGGCCAACGCAGCATGGCCTATCGTTAGCAATCGAAGGGCAAGAGTGCTAACACATGGCTTCCCGGTCCCCAATAGGAACCTCGAGGCCTCATTCGCCCGACCCCTGTTGAACGTAACCAAGCTGCACCCAACCTCAGCATCAAGGAGACATCCGCAAATGGCATCAACTAAGTTTACCCCCCTGCACGACCGCATCCTGGTCCGTCGCGTGGAAGAGGGCGAGAGCATCCGCGGCGGCATCATCATCCCCGATTCAGCAAAAGAAAAGCCCCAGCAAGGCGAAGTCATCTCCGTCGGCAAGGGCAAGTCGAACGACGAGGGCAAGGTGTTCCCGCTCGACGTCAAGGCCGGCGACACCATCCTCTTCGGCAAGTACTCGGGCACCGAGATCAAGCTCGACGGCGAAGAGTTCCTCATCATGCGCGAAGAAGAAGTCCTCGGCATCGTCAAGAAATAGTGCTTCGCACCGTTCTCGACCGCTCCGCGGTGAAAGGCCAAGGTTCGATAAGGCCATCTCACCAGAAAACTTCGGTCACCGGTTTCGCTTAAGGACACGGCTTCAGCCGTGCCGAAAAGAAATTCCCTCAATTGGGCTTTAGCCCCTGAGGTCACAATCGAACGCAGCCACACCAGCTGCGAGGAGATACACAAATGGCAAAGCAAATTCTGCATGGAGAAGATTCCCGCCAGGCAATTCTGCGTGGAGTCAACATTCTGGCCGACGCGGTGAAGGTCACCCTCGGCCCCAAGGGACGCAACGTCGTCATTGAGAAGAAGTTCGGTTCGCCCACCATCACCAAGGACGGCGTTACCGTCGCCAAGGAGATTGAGCTCTCCAACGCACTCGAGAACATGGGCGCGCAGATGGTTCGCGAAGTCGCTTCGAAGACCTCCGACGTCGCCGGCGACGGCACCACCACTGCAACCGTGCTCGCCCAGGCGATCTATCGCGAAGGCGTCAAGACCGTTGCAGCCGGCGCAAACCCGATGGCGCTGAAGCGCGGAATCGACAAGGCCGTCGAGGCCATCATCGGCAAGCGCGATGAGCATGGCGCCGTGATCGGCGGAGCGCTCTCCAAGCTCTCCAAGCCCGTCTCCGGCGACATGATTGCCCAGGTCGGCACCATCTCCGCCAACTCCGACGCGCAGATCGGCACCATCATCGCCGAAGCGATGAAGAAGGTTGGCAAGGACGGCGTCATCACCGTCGAAGAGTCGCGCACCATGGAGACTCAGCTCGACGTGGTTGAGGGCATGCAGTTCGACCGCGGCTACCTCTCGCCCTACTTCGTCACCGACGCGGAGCGCATGGAAGCCGCCCTCGAGAATCCCTACATCCTCATCTATGAGAAGAAGATCTCCTCGATGAAGGACCTGCTTCCGCTGCTCGAAGCCATCGCCCGCACCGCCAAGCCCCTCATCATCATCGCTGAGGACGTGGACGGCGAAGCGCTCGCGACCCTCGTGGTCAATAAGCTGCGTGGCACCCTGAACGTCGCGGCCGTCAAGGCTCCCGGCTTCGGCGACCGCCGCAAGGCCATGCTGCAGGACATTGCCATCCTCACCGGCGGCAAGGCGATCACCGAAGACCTCGGCATCAAGCTCGAGGGCGTCAAGATCGAAGACCTCGGCACTGCCAAGCGCGTCACCATCGACAAGGACAACACCACCATCATCGACGGCGGCGGCAAGGGCGGCGAAGTGGAAGCCCGCGTCAAGGAAATCCGCGCACAGGTCGACAAGACCACCTCGGACTACGACCGTGAGAAGCTCCAGGAGCGCCTCGCCAAGCTCGTCGGCGGCGTTGCCGTCATCAAGGTCGGTGCAGCTACCGAAACCGAGATGAAGGAGAAGAAGGCTCGTGTCGAAGACGCGATGCACGCAACCCGCGCGGCTGTCGAAGAAGGCATCGTCCCAGGCGGCGGCGTAGCGTTGGTTCGCTGCACTCCGGCCGTTGACGAAGTCATCAAGAACCTCGAAGGCGACGAGAAGATCGGTGCAACCATCATCCGCCGCGCCATCGAGGAGCCGCTCCGCCTCATCGTCTCCAACGCCGGAGAAGAGGGTGCGGTCGTCATCGGCAAGATCCGCGACTCCAAGGAAGCCAACTACGGCTACAACGCCGGAGCGGACAAGTACGAGGACCTGGTCAAGGCCGGCGTCATCGATCCCACCAAGGTCACGCGCACCGCGCTGCAGAACGCAGCGTCGATCGCAGGCCTTATGCTCACCACCGAAGCCATGATCTCCGAAATCCCGGAGAAGAAGGAAGCTCCCGCCGGCGGCGGACATGGCGGCGGAATGGAAGGCATGTACTAAGACCGCGCAAAACAGAAAGCCCCGGAGCGAGTCACATCGCTCCGGGGCTTTTTCCTTCACACCGCTATTTGATTTTGAACCGCGCCTGAAACTGCTGAATCAGCCCACGAACCACAGCTGGCCAAGGCATATCAGGCAACCCGGAGAAGTTCTCAGCCCACAGCAAGTGTCCGCGTCTGCCATCCGGACCCGACGTGTAAACCCGCAGAGTCCCCAGATCGTCCGCTACCGATCCGTTGATGACTCCCGCTTCCGAAGTCGGGATCAGCAGAAAGTCGAGGTCCGCAGCATTGCCCGCGGGCGCGACGGTTTTGCCCAGCTTCTTGGTCACCAGATTCTGGAGCTGTGTGCGCGCCACACCATCGGCATTGTGTGTCTCAATCGCGACCGCCCCTGCACTTGCCAGAGCCTTCTGGAAGGCAGCGCCATCGCAGGTGTAGACATGATCCGCCAGCGTGCATCCGCCAGCGTCGCCTCCACCAACATCGCCCTGCGCATGTGCAGGTAGCGACGCAGCACTCGAACCCAGGATTGCAAGCAGAACCACGAGGGCTTTGACGACTCGCCGCCGGTGGAACTCAGGAAGGAAGAGGGAGCAAGAAGTCGACATGGGGAGAATTTTACCTCCTGTCCTTCAGTCGGATCGTCTGCGCGCCAATCAACCCTCAGACCTATTCCTGGTTCCCTGGACGCACCAGTTCCGGCGCGTGCAGCTTCGTCTTCGCGGCGCTGAACTTCAGCCGCACCATGTCCCGCTGAGGATCCTTGACCGCAGGGGCAACGAACGTAGCAACGTACGTCTCAGCGACAGCGTGCTGGAACTGGTCGAGATACGGAGCCATGGACACCGGATTCCCTGTGCCCTGCCAGAAGTTGGTGCCGCCAGTTCCCTGCGTCAGCTGAGCGAGATAACTCTGGCCGCTGTTATCGGCCGACTCCCCGCGGATGCCCGCATCGCCAAAGTAGATCGCGTACACAGCGACTCCGGCACGCTGGGCATCCTTCACAGCAGCGTCGACATACGGGCTTCCCTGATTCATCACGCTGGTGCTGCCGTTGTACGGATCCACGCCGTTGGACAGCATCAGGATGAAGCGCGCCTTATGCTGCGAAGTCGCACCCAGGCTGACCGCGGAAGATGCCGCGTTCGAACTGGGCCAGTGCTTCACAAAGTCCGAGAGACACAGATACGGGCTGGCGCTCATCCCAGCCACACCCTGGGGAATATGCAGCGTCGCTGCCGCAGCATCGTGGTCAGTCGTGAAGGGCAGGTCCGCGGTTACGTGGCCATACTCCATAAAGCCCACCATCACCTCGACACCCGGAGGCAGCGTGCGAATGAACTTGCGCAGATTTTCAACTTCGCGGCCCACACTCTGGCGCAAGCCATCGTCCATCACCACCGCAACCTGGGCGTTGGCGGGCACCACCTGCTTCCAGGCCGTAAGCGGTTCCTTGTGATCGTTCACCTGCACGATCACGTCCGAGGCGTTGGCCGGCGGAGTGGACTTGGGATCGACGTTGACCAGCACCTGCGTCGGAACAGGGCCTTCCACCTGTGCCTGCGCGATAAGGCCCGGGTGAATCGCAAAAGGAAGAAGCAGAGCGATGCTAAGAAGTCTCGTCATAACACTTGGTTAGACGCTGTGCGCGGCCTGACCGGTGCAAAATCGGCCAGGCCGCGCCCTGCCCTTATTCCCCGCCGATGCGTATCTTCAATCCTGCGCGCGCCGTGAACGGGAGCGACGGATAGCCAATGGGCCCGATGTGCTGCTGGCTGAGCAGGTTGTCGAGCTCGGTGAAGACGGTGACGTGTCGTTGGACCGAGTACGCCACGTTGGCGTCCAGTTTGGCATAGCCGTAGTCGAGATTCCGGTTCGGCAGAATCATCGAGTTGGTGCCTGCCAGGTCCGAGAAGTCAAGGAAGGTTGAATCGTCCGAGCGGCTGGCGAAGGCGCCCTTCAACGCTGCCGTCAGCTTTCTGCCTGTGTACTGCGCGGCAACGTAACCCGTGTTCGGCGGACGCCGGAACGGACGGCTGCCAATGAACGGCGATCCACCAATGGGGATGTTGGGAAACGCCGGGTTCACTTCAGGAAAGCCTCCCTGCAGCACCGAGAGCGCAGAGCTGGAGAAAGACTGATCCACCTTGGCATTCAGGTATGTATACCCCGCGCGAACGAAGAAGCGCGTGAAGGGCTGATACTGCAGCTCAGATTCGAGCCCCTGCGCATGGAACGCAAGCGAAGTCACGTCCGCGCCGTAAAAGTTGGCGACGTTGGTCTTGATTCCGAAGTATTGCTTCAAAGTTCCAGAGTCAACGTACTCAATCTGATGGGAAAACGCGTTATGGAAATACCCTGCCTTGAAGACAAGGCGATCGCGGTAAATATTCTGCTCCACTCCAGCGTCGAGGGTCCGTGTCCGCAGCTCGCGAATCGGCGTAATGCCGTACGTCTTGATCGTCGCGGCGCCGCCGGGCAACTGCATCAGCTCGGTGTAAAGGCTGGTGAAGTCGGTAGCCAGCGACGGCTCCTGAATGCCGGTCGCAACGTTCAAGCGCACCTTGGTGCCGCCCAGCCACCGGGCGCCTGGCCGCACCGGCACATACGCCAGCCCGATCCGCGGCGTTCCCGCAACGCCAAACAGGTGATTCTTCTCAACCGCGCCGCCAACCGAATAGAAGATGCGTCCCAGGAGGTCTCCGCTGAACTGCAGCGTGTACTCAAAGTTCGTGCGCTGGAGCGACTCGTTCTCCAGGTACGTGGGATAGACGAAGCTGCCGCGTTCATTCTCATAGCGGAAGCCAAAGAGTCCGATGATGCGCTTGGGAAAGCGATAGTCGGACTGGTAATACAACTCGTCGCGGTTGGAGTCGGCATAGTCGGCCTGCGGATACGTACCACCATACGCAATCGCCGCCTGTCCGGTCCCCGAGTAGCCATTGGCTCCGCGGATGGTCACAGTATTGCCGTAGTAGGTCGTGAAACCGAATGCTGTTACCGGGGTGCCCGCCGGGTAGAACGTCTTGAACTGCTCTCGCTTGCGCGCAATCCCGTACCGCGCCAGGTTGTGCCAGTTCCCCTCGAACGTATTCTGAATCGTCAGACCGGAGTACAAGTCCTGGTCAGACTGCTTCGCCGCAGCCGAGATGCCAAAGAA
>DASYEU010000166.1:0-59032 GCA_036498865.1 Acidobacteriaceae bacterium
AACCTTTACAACCATGAACCCGAGCCTTTGACCATGACCATTCCCGCCACCATTCGCGAGCGTTACGCCCTCGGCCAATCCCAGCGCAAGCACATGCGCCGAGCCGAGCACGCCGGCTGGCAGCCCAAGCTCCGCCACGCCGACCCGCTCCAGCTCCTCGCCGACTCCGTACGTGGCCGCGTCCCCGAGCTCATCCCCATCAAGCTCGACCGCATGGCCGTCTCCCCCTTCGGCTTCTTCCGCGGAGCCGTGCCTGTCATGGCCTGCGACCTGTCGCTCGGCCCCAACACTGCCGTCCACACCCAGCTCTGCGGCGACGCGCACATCCGCAACCTCGGCGCCTTCGCCGCGCCCGACGGCCACCTCGTCTTCGACCTCAACGACTTCGACGAAACCATCCGCGGCCCATTCGAGTGGGACGTCAAGCGCCTCGCCACCAGCCTCATCCTCGCAGGCCGCGAAGCCGGCGCGAAGAACGGCCACTGCCGCGACGCCGCCCGCACCTTCCTCGGCAGCTATCGCGCCAGCATGCACCTCTTCGCGCGCATGCCCGTGCTCGAGCTCGCGCGCTTCCAGGTCCATCGCCTGCGCAGTGTCCAGCCCGTCTCGCAGATGCTGCGCATGGCCGAACGCGCCACTCCGCTGCACTCGCTCGACGCGCTCACCATCCCCGCCGCCGACGGCCCCGCCCGCAGCGACAAGCGCGCCGCCACCTCCGAGCTTCCGCCGCGCACCGACGAGCAGCAGCGCATCTTCCGCACCATTCAGCCCGACCTCACGCGCGTCCACGGAATCACCGCGCGTCACGTGCTGGACTCGCTCGTCACCTACGCCGAAAGCCTCCAGCCGGAGCGCCAGCACTTCCTCGCGCAGTACACCCCGCTCGACGTCGCCTTCAAGATCGTTGGCACCGGCTCAGTCGGCCTGCGCGACTACTGCGTTTACCTGCAAGGGAACGGTCCCGCCGATCCGCTCTTCCTCCAGATCAAGGAGGAGGCGCACTCCGCCTACGCACCCTACCTCGGCGATCAGCCGCTCCCGTCGCACCAGGGCCGCCGCGTCGTCGCAGGCCAGCGCGCCATGCAGTTCCAGTCCGACACCTTCCTCGGCTGGACCACCATCCAGGGCCGCGACTACCTCGTGCGCCAGCTCAACGACCACAAAGCCGCCATCGCCACCGCCGATCTCAAATCCACCGCGCTGCTGGAGTACGCCAAAGTCTGCGGCGAAACCCTCGCCCGCGGCCACGCACGCGCCGGCGACCCTTCGATGATCGCAGGCTACATCGGCTCCTCCGGCCGCTTCGACGATGCCGTCGAAAAATTCGCCGCCGACTACGCCGACCAGACCGATCGCGACTTCGAAGCGCTCCTCCGCTCCCGCCGCAAAGCCAGTGCCACAGCAAAACCCGCCACAGCAAAACCCGCCGCAGCAGAGCCCAGGCCACGCAGGTCCGCTAGCCGGCCTGCGCCAAAGAAGCAGAGCTTCAAAGTGCGCAAGCGTTCCCGCTAGACAAGCACCCATCCAAAACAAAACCGCCGCCTGCATCTCTGCAAGCGGCGGCCGGTTAAGGTTGAGTCGAAAAGGAACCTACCAGTTGATGCGCCCCGACAACTGCGCATCGCGAGGCTGATTCGCCAGGCCTGTGACCAATCCGAAGCTGCTGCCGCCGACGCCGCCGTTCACTGAACCCCAGACCACGTGGTTCGTGGCATTCAGCAAGTCGGCTTCAAACTGCAGGTTCACGCTTTCCCAGATCTTGAAAGTCCGCTTGATGCCAAGATCCACGTTGTAAGCGCTCATGCTCCAGACGTTCAGCGCGCCAACCCGAGGCGCGTTGCCTGGGATGTATGCATTCGGTCCGTTGCCAACCTGGAATTCCGAGCAGGTCGCAACTGCGGTCTGGGTGCAGACCGTGGGTGATCCAGTTGTAGCGGCCCCGCCATAGAGACCGAATCCTCGTGCATTGCCCGGAATGGTATTCGTAAATGCACCCGGAGCGGTAGGACTCGGTTGGACCAGGAACGGCGTCTTCGCGTAGTAGGTGGCCGAGGACGGGTCGGACGTGATGTTCTTGCCGTACTGGTTGATGCGCGGCTGCACGCCTGGAACGATGGACGGCATGCAGGTGCCCAGCGGCGAACCGGCGCAACCAGATCCGGTGACCACCAGCGGGCTGCCCGAGTGGTAGGTGTAAATGCCGGACAGGCTCCATCCGCCACCGATCGCATTCGCGAGGAAGTTGTCTCCGCCAATGTGACCATGGCCAAACGGCAGACGGTAAACTACCGTCCCAGTCAGGTTCTGCGGCTGGTCGGTCACGGATAGCGACCGGTCCAGACGGGCATTGTCATTCGTGCGGAACGTTCCGAGGTCGTCCATCGACTTCGAATAGGTGTAGTTCAGCATGAAGTCCAGGCCATGCGCGGGGCGCTGACGTAGGGTGATCTGCAGTGCATGGTAGTTGGTGTTGCCGTTGAAGTTGGTCGTATCGCTGACACCGCTGAACTGCGGGAACGAGGTGAAGTACCCGGTAGCGCCGTTGGTGGAAAGGTAGGTCTGACCCACAAACGGATTGGGTGCGGCAATGCCCATTCCACTGATCGCCGAGATCGCGCCGGTGGTGGCCTTCGACCCAAGCAGCGTGGTCGCGCCCGAGACAAATCCGCAGCCCGTCGCAGTGCTCGCATCCTGGGTGCAAGCAGTGACTGTGGTGCCGGCCGTATTGATGTTGTAGCCCGCCAGCGCCGCAAACTTGCTGGTCAACCGGTTGGTCCGCGCCGGGTTGGCGAGTCCACCGCTTACGAAGTGGCCTTGGCTGCCCACGTAGCTGACCGTGATCGACATGTCCTTCGTCACCTGGCGCTGGACGCCGAAGCTCCAGTTCTCGTACTGCGGAGTGCGGCCGCCCTTATAAGGATCGAAGTAGGTCATGCCCAGCGCGGTCTGCGTGCCCAGGCCAGCTGCGTTCGTCTCACCCGTTCCGTACGTATTCAGGCTCTGCCCGGCGATCGGCGGTGCAGGCGCCACCACGGATCCGGTCCAGCCGCAGGCAACACCATCGGCCGCGCCGGCAGTGCAGGCAGTGTTATCCCAGTAGAAGGCAGGTGCGCCGCTGACCCCAGCCGGAGCCGAGGCGCCGGGAGTAAAACCCAGCGTGGAAGGCGAACCGGACTGGCTTCCGCTCGTCCAATCGCCTCGCGCCACGTTGACGTTGTAACTGCCACGCAGCACAGTCTTCGGATTGAGCGAGAATGCCATGCCAAGACGAGGACCGAAGTTCTTCAACGAAATCGGTGAAGGGGACTTGCAGTTGCAGTAGAGCGCCGGATCGCCGTTGCCGGCAAACTGGAGCGTTCCCTTGTTGCCCGTAACCGAGTTGACGCCATTCGGGTTCAGGAAGCTGAAGATGTTATGCGCTTCCTTGATGGACGGATAGATGTCCCAGCGCAGTCCCATGTTGAGCGTGAGCCTCGGGCTGACCTTGAAGTCGTCCTCCACCCAGAACGAAGGATCCAGCCAGCGCGTTCCAAGGCCTGGGACATTCGCCGAAGTCGAACCGGAACTCGCTGCGCCGATCGTGTAGCTGGCGAACGAATAGCCTGCGTTGGAGTTGGTCGCACTGCCGGAAGTGAAGTTGGCGGTCTGTGCCGACGAGAACGTAATTCCCATTGGACCGGATGGAGAAACCACCTTGTAGTAGTTGAACTGCGCGTCCACTACCTGGCCGCCAATGGTGATGCTGTGCTTGCCAAAGTCCCACTGCAGATTGTCGGAGAGGCTGTACGTGTTGTTGATCTTGTTGTTCCACGCGTACCCGCCCCATGTCGACGGATTGTCGAATGTGCCGCTCCAGCTGATTCCCGGGAATCCGTCCGATGCCTGACCTGCCGGCATGTTGGTGATACCCGCGGTCTGCGCCGCAAACTGCTTCTGACGGTTCGGGGTGACCGAGTTGCTCTGGTAGCGGCCATAACCGATCGCGAACTGGTTCACGATATGCGCGCTGATCGTCCAGGTGTCCTTCAACACGTCCACGGTAGTGACCGGGTTGTAGATCTGCGACGCGTTGAACGGCGGCTTGAGTCCGCTGCCGGAGTTCAGGCCAGTAGCCGCCTGACGCCCAAACGCGATCAGGAGACGCACCTGGTTCTTGGCGCTCTGGTTGTAGTCGATGCTGCCGGTCGAGTACCAATTCGCCAGGCCGATCGGGGTACCAAACGCAAGGTTGTTGTTGAACGCGGACTGGTTGGTGATCGACTGGTAGGGCAACAGGAACTGGTTGTAGTAATTAGCCGCAGCCGAAACGCGGCCTGCAGGAATCACGTCCTGTGTCAAAACACCATTCTTCATGGCCGCGAATTGAGTGCGGCTGCATGTGGAGCAGCCAGGAGTCTGTGTTGACGGATCATAGATATGCGCGCCAGTAGCCGCGGCATAGCCCGTGAAATCTGCATACCCTAGCGCCTGTCCGCTCTGCGTGTAACCCAACTCCGCAGCGGTCGGAATCGTCATGGACGAGTACGTCGCTCCCTGCTGGAAGCGGTATTGACCGTAGTTGCCGAACAGGAACAGCTTGTTCTTCAGGATCGGACCGCTCAGCACGATGCCGAACTCGTTCATCACCTCGCGCGGCTTGATGCCGCCCGGAATCGTCTGGCCCTTCGCATTCAACGTCGGAACCTTGCTGGTGAACTTCCATGCATCGAACACGGTGTTGCGGTTGTACTCATACAACGAACCGTGATACGAGTTGCCGCCGCTCTTGATCGAGTAGTTCTGCACGCCCTGGCCGCCATACTGCGCGGAGACACCGGCCGTCTGCACCTGGAACTGTTCCACCGCGTCCACGCCGATCGCAGTCCACGTAAACCGCGGATCGCCTACCTGGTCCGCTTCCGGCAGATTGACGCCGTCGATGTAGATTTCCGACACGCCGCCTGACGGGCCGCTGCCGTTCACGATGCCCGAGTTCGATGTGTTGTCGTTGGAGGTAAAGTTGCCCTGCACGCCCGGCATCAGGTACTCGAAGTCGGTCGCGCGCCGCTGATCCTGCTTGCCGGCCGCGCCGCCGCCCATCTGCAAGGGCAGATTCGAATACATCTCGTTGTCCATGACGCCACCCAGCGTCGCATCCGACGTCTCCAGAATCGGCGGCGCTGTCGAGATCGTCACCGTCTCACTCGCGCGGCCGACTGTCAGCTTCATGTTCAGCGAAACCGTCGACAACGCATCGACCGTGACGTTCTCCTGCTTGAAACCTTCAAATCCGGACGCAGCCACCGTGACCGTGTAGTTGCCGGGCAGCAGCGGCGTGATGTTGTAATCGCCCGAGCCCGTCGTCGTACGGGTGGTCTGAACATTGGTGCCCGTATTGGTCGCGGTCACCGTCGCCTTGGCAACCACTGCCCCAGACGGATCCTGCACCGTGCCGGCAATGGCTCCTGTGCCAGCGAGCTGCGCCTGGGCCACGCCTCCAAATAGTCCGGCGACGACCAGAACAGCTGCGATCAAGGTAGCGAGGAGCTTCGCGGAAGATGCTCCTGAGAGATGCCTGGATGTGTTGTCGAACATAACTTTAACCTCTTGAATGAAATGAAGCGTACAGTACACATGCTTCCCGAGGCCGTCGTCCGTAGACGCGCTCTGAGAGTCACAAAGGTAAGACCACTTGGGATGCGGAGAAGAGCTTCTTCTTATCGCAATGCCTTTGTCAAGAACTTTCGCAACTAGTTTTTCCGCAGACCCTTACCTTTCACCCGCAGCCGTTACCTTTCGCGGTTTTCGCTTGACCGCGCCCCGAATACCCCCGGCTCTCCCGACCGCTCGACCGAACTACACCCACTCACTGCGCAGGAATCTTCGGATAAAGTTTGTAGTTTCAACGAAATATAAAGGGCCTCCTGGCACACGGCGCAAGCCGTCAATCCCGTTCGACGCCTGGCTCTCCCCCACCCCTGCTAACCGCGGAATGGCTCGTGTCCTCTGCTGGAACAGCCTCGGCAGAGTGGTTTGTGAGGTCTGACCTGCTTCTACATGCGACCAGTCACACAGCTTCGGGCGAAGCAGCACTGGTCCCACCGGCCAGTCCAAGTGTCGCCTTGCCCACACCCAAGGACCCTCCACCCTCCCATCGTCCAAAACGCAAAAAGAGCCACCCCATAGGGCGGCTCTTTCGGTAACCGTTTGCCTTCTGTGTTTTTTCACCCTCTGGCCCAGCGAGAAGTGCTGCGCCAGAGGGGTGAAGTGGATCGTTAGAACTCGATGCGTCCGGAGAGCTGGACCGCCTTGCGAGTTGCCGTTGCGTCGGACGTCACCTGACCAAAGCTCGAGTTGCCCCAGGCCGAGCTGGCCACGGCGAACTTCGTGTGGTTGGTCACGTTGTACATCTCGGCGCGGAACTTCAGCTTCGCGCTCTCCGTGAACTTCAGCGGGAAGCTGCGAACCAGTGCCATGTCGAGGTTGTAGTTGCCCGGAGCAGTCAGGTTATATGCGCCCGTGCGAGCCGCATTGCCGTAGGTGTAGTTCGCCGGCAGCACGAACGCGTTCGAGTTGACGTAGCTCGGCGGCGTCGACATGCCTGCCAGATAACCCTGGCCCCACTTGCCGTTCTGGCGCGCGCTGCCCGAGAAGGCCGGGTTCAACGCAGGCACGCAGTTCGACTGCGCGGGGTTGGTGTTGGCGCTGCTGCAGGTAATCGCCATCGGCGAGCCGGAGAAGGCCTGGAAGGTCTCCGAAAGCTGGAAGCCACCGAAGACGGCGCGTTCCCAGCTCTGTCCGTTCAGCAATTCGCGGCCGAACGGCAGGTTCCATACGCCGGTGATGACGACGTGCTGCGGCTGGCTGGAGGTGGAGAGCGAGCGGTCCAGGCGATCCGCCGGCATCGACAAGGTCGGAGCATTCGCAATCAGGCCCGCCGGAATGGCGTAGCCAGTGCGGAACGTGCCGCCATCGTCGATCGCCTTGGACCACGTGTAATTGGCCATGAAGGTGAGCCCGTGCGTCGCACGCATGTTGAACGTGGCCTGCAACGAGTGATAGTTGGAGTTCGACACATACGCGAACGTATCGCCAACCGTCTGGAAGGTAAACGGCTTAAGCGCGGTGGCCAGGTTCTGGCTAGGATCGAGCAAGGCCAGGAAGGCTGGCGATGCACACGGCAGACTATACGTGGTGCAGTCCTGAGCCACCGTCGTCGTTGTTTTGCCGGTATCGCTCAGCCGGGTCCCCAGATACAGGTACTTGGGATCGACCTGATTCGACCAGAGGCCGCGCGCGGTGCTGGAGTCGGCAGGCAGGAAGTGCCCTTCCGAACCAACGTAGCTGATGGTCGAGGAGAGCGTCTTCGTCCACTGATGCTGGAAGCCGAAGCTCCAGTTGACGTACTCCGGTGCACGTCCGCCCAGGTAAGTGTCTGCATAGCCCATGCTCTGCGGCGCTGCCGTGAACCCGGTAACCGTCGTAAAGCCCGTGCCGTAGCTGGCTCCGGAGGCGGCGCCCGTCGGAGGCGTAAAGGTAGGCAGTGCCCCGCTGTTGCCCGTCAGTGGCGAAGTGCTCAGCAGCGAGCCGTTCGCCGAGGTGGCAAGACCGCCCGAGTAGCCCAGCGTGCCGAGGCTGGTGTTCGATCCGCCAACCGCTCCGCCGTGGGTGAACATGACGCCAAAGCTTCCGCGCCACACCGTATTCGTATCGCTCTGGAACGCGAAGCCGATGCGCGGCCCGAAGTTCTTGTAGTAGTTGTTCACCGGAGTGCTGCAGTTACAGGTTCCGGCGCCCGTGCCGGTAAACTGCAGCGCGCCCTTCTGCCCGGTGACCGGGTTGGCGAGGTTCGGATCGAAGTAGCTCATCGCATTGTGAACCTCGCGCACCGACGGATAGAAGTCGTAGCGCAGTCCAAGGTCAAGCGTGAGCTTGGAGTTCACCTTCCAGTTGTCCTGGATGTACGGCGAGATCGGACGGAAGCGCGCCGCCGACTCCTGCTGCAGGAATTGCGTGAAGCTCGCCTTGTCGATCTGCCCGATCAGGAAGCTCGCGTACGAAAGCCCCGTACCCGACACCGCCGTGAATGCGTTGTTCAGCCGGGACGTTTCCGTCACCGCGTTGGCCAGCGTCAGCGGAGTGGTTCCACCGGTTGCGCTCACCACGTTGTACTGCATCCAGGCGATCTGGCCGCCGATGGTCAGCGTGTGGTTGCCCTTCACCCACTGCAGGTTGTCCAGCAGCGTGTAGTTCTCAGCCAGCGTCACATTCGGACCCGCGCCCGCCCAACCGGTCGGAGCATTGGTGCCGGCAAAGGTGACGAACGGGAAAGCCTGCTGCGCAGCGCCCGTGGGCAAATTGGTGATGCCCATCGCCGTCGCAGCGTACTTCGGAAGCTGGTCTGCGTCGAAGGTCGGGCCGTTGTAACGCGCATACCCATACTTCAACTGGTTCACGATGTTCGGCGTAAAGGTGTGCGTCTCTTCCAACACTCCCACGGCCGTCTTCGGCGCGTAGGCCTGGCCATAGTTGTACGGCACCGGGCCAACGTTACGGCCGGAGGTCGTCTGACCCACCGGAACCGAGCTCGCCTGGCGGCCAATCGCCGCGATCAGCGAGAACGAGTCCTTGTCGCTCATGTTGTAGTCAATGCGCTCGGTCGTCGACCAATTGACCAGACCGGTGCGGTTCTGCGAAACGTAGTTGTTCTGCAGCCCATTGCCAATTCCCGAAGGCAGGAAGCTCTGCATCTTCAGCGCGACTGCGGAGAACTGCGACGCTGGAATCACGTCGACGCCCGCCGCGCCGCCCGGCCCAAGAACGGCGCCGCCGTTTGCTCCGGCCGTGCCGCCAAAGATATAGCCATAGCGATAACGGCAGGGTTTCGCACCGTTGTTCGCCGTGCACTGCGTCTGCGTGTTCGGATCGTAGATACCGTTCCCGGTCGGGCTGGCCAGATCCTGCGCCAGGGTCACGCCGGCCGCGAGAGGAAGCACGCCCTGGAAGTTGCCCCCCTGCTGTGCCGGAGTCGGGAAGGTCAACTGCGTCGGAGTCGCACTCGAATAGCGGAAGCCGTTGTAGTTGCCGAAGAAGAACAGCTTGTCGCGCAGGCGGCCGAAAGGAACCAGCGGACCGCTGACGTTGATGCCGTACTCGTTGGAGTGCTCGACCGGCTTCAGCTGCTTGCCGGTCGCAGGATTCGGAAGCTTGCCGAAGAATCCCCATGTATCCAGCGACGTGTTGCGCAGAAACTCGTAGATCGATCCGTGGAAGCTCTTGCCGCCGGCCTTGATGGTGTAGTTCTGAACGCCCTGGCCTTCGTACATCGCGCCGTAGCCGCTCGTCTGGACCTGGAACTGATCGACCGCGTCGACCGAAATCGCCGTCCACACAAACCGCGGATCGCCGTTGCCGCCAGCACGCACAAAGGGGAGCCCGTCAATATATACGTCCGACACCGCGCCGCGGCTGCCGGAGCCGTTCACCACGCCCGTGTTCGTCGTCGGGTTGCCGTTGGTGTTGTTGCCCTGCACGCCGGGCATCAGGAACGCGAAGTCGGTCGCGCGCCGCTGGTCCGGGTTGCCGTAAGCGCCCATCTCAATCGGCAGGGCTGCATACATCTCCTGCTCCATGGTCGCGCCCAGCGTCGCATTCGAAGTCTCCAGCTGCGGCGGAGCCGAGGTCACCGTCACCGTCTCGCTCGCCGAGCCCACCGTCATCACCGGATCGTAGTTCGCCACTTCCAGCGCGTTCACATGGATGGCCGCCTGCGAAAGCTTCTCAAAACCATTCGCCGTCACCGTCAGTGTGTAGATACCCGGATCCAGAGGCGTCAGATCGTAAATGCCATTCGAATTCGAGACCTTCGTCGTGTTCTGACCGGTGGTGTTCTCGGTCGCCGTCACGGTGGCGCCGGCTACAACTGCGCCGGTCGGATCCTTCACCGTGCCCTTGATCTCGCCCTTGCCGGATAGCTGCGCCTGCGCAACCCCCCCGGCCAGAACCGCAAGGGTCAGCAGAATAGCTGCAACGGCCGCCGGAAAACGGACAGACGCTACGCTGGAGATGTGTTTGGAGATAGTGCGGAACATGGTGATGACCTCTCGGAAATAAAGGTTGTTGCAGTCGGTGGAGAACGCTTCTCGCTTAGGTGGGAGTAAACCATCGGAAGCTATAAAGGTACGACCACTTGTTGTCATTGAAGCATCTTCTCAGAGATGCATGATTGTCAAGCTTTTCCCTTTGAAAAAGAAGCATGATTTGGATGGCCCGAAAGGTTCCAGAGATCATACATTTTCCCCGGATTTGTTCCGTAAAACTGAACTTTCAGTTTACTAATCGGTAACTTCCTGGTCCCACCATTCGTGTTGCGTCGACTCAACGACAGACCGGCCTTCTCTCTTCCACCCACCCACCCAAAAGCGCATCCATTCCTTATCTCAGAGAGAACATGGAATCGAATGCCTGGTTTGTGAGGTCCTACCTTAGTGTTTGTGACGTGTGAACATTCTGCGCTCCCCGGACCTACGATCCGCCATGCGAATCCAGCCACCGCCGCAACTCCGGCTCCTGCGTCGCCCGCAAGTGAATGCAGGCGTTCATCCGGTCGATCGACTGCGCCAGCGCCCGCTGGGCCGAGTCCACCGGATGCTCCGCAAAGAAGCTCGTCACCTCGTCCCGTTTTCCCGCCGAACAAAACGTTCCTGTCGCCTCCACAATCCGCGCTCCGGAGCTCGCCGTCGACTTCTTCCCAATCGCCGCCCAGTGCTGCTGGACGTACTCCCAAGCCAGGTCCTGCGTCTCCGGCCGCTCCAGCAACAGCGCGATCAGCGTCCAGCTATCCTGGCTCCGCATCCCGTCGGACACCGCATACTCCAGCGTCTTGATCACCAGCACCGGCGTCGTGAACCGCGTCAGCGCATGCAGTGCCGCCTGCCTCAGGTCCGGATCGCCGCTATTCTCACTCACCCGCTTCAGCTTGTCGTACATCGCCGTGTCGCCATGCACCGTGGAGAGTGCGATCGCCGCATCGGCCATCATCGGGTCGGCCGCCTTCTGCCCGGCGAAGATAGCCTGGGTCAGGCTCTCGGCTTTCTCCAGCACGGCCGGATCCTTCGCCCGCCCCAGCTCCTCGAACAGCGTCTCGCGCAGCTCCGCATGGTCATCGCGCTCATGCTTCCGCGGACCGCCCAGCGCCGCGAACGCTCCTGCGAACTCGCGGCGCACCACGGCATTCAGCCGCTCGCGATCCTCATCGGTCGCAATCTGCGTCTTGATGGCCTCCACCTTGCCCAGCGCGATGTCCATCACGGTCGGGTCGGCGTCCTGCTTCACCGCCAGCACCAGGTCCAGAAACCCGCCCACCGATCCCTGACCCGCGCGCATCAGCGCCCAGCGATCGCTCAGCAGCCCAATCCGTTCCGCCGGCGTCAGCCCCGTCTCCACATTCTGCCCAATCGCCGCCAGCTGCGCCGGCGAGTAGTCCGTGCGGTAGTATCCCTTGTCGCCGGCGTTCGCATACACAAATCCCGCCGCCGGAACCGACAGCTTGCCGGTATCCTGGCTCACCACCTGGCATCCTCCGCCCTTCACGCACACCGGCACCGTCCACGACTCGCGAGCCTTCCCATCCTCCCCGCTCACCGGCACCGACAACAGGAACGGCCTCTGCGTCACCACCACGCTCGGCGCCCCATTCATGACAGCGTTCCCGTCATGGGTGGAGTCGGAAACCGTCAGCAGCGGCACACCCGGCTGCTCCACAAAGCTTCGCATCACCTTATCCACCGGCAGCCCGCTCACCTTCGTCTGAGCATCCCAGAAGTCCTCCGCCGTCGCATTCCCGTACTCATGCGCCGCCAGGTACGCCTGCACGCCGCGCCGGAACGTCTCTTCGCCCACCCAGTTCTCCACCATCCCGATCACCGCGCCCGCCTTGCCATACGCAATGTCGTCGAACAGCTCGTTGATCTCCGACGGCGTCTCCGCCTTCGCGCGGATCGGTCGCGTCGTACGGCTCGCATCCTCATCCAGAATCCGGTTCAGATCCTGCGCGTCGTCCTGCGCATAGTCCCACTTCGGCTCCCGCTTGGCCGCGGCCTTCGTCTCCATCCACGTCGCAAAGCCCTCGTTCAGCCACAGGTTGTCCCACCACTGCGGAGTCACCAGGTCCCCGAACCACTGGTGCGCCATCTCGTGCGCCACCGTCGTCGATACGTCCTTCAGCGCCGTCAGCGTGCCGTTCTTCGCATCCACCAGCATCTCCGTCTCGCGGTACGTGATGCATCCGAAGTTCTCCATCGCGCCCGCTTCGAAGTCTGGAATCGCCACCATATCCAGCTTCGGCATCGGGTACTTGATGCCAAAGTACTGGTCGTAATAGTGCAGATCCCACTTCGCCACATCCAGCGCAAACTTCGTCAGCTCCACCTTGTCCGGAGTCGCACACGCGCGAATCGGCACCCCGTCCGACTTGCCCTCCGTGCACTCGAAGTCGCCCACAATCCACGCCACCAGGTAGGTCGACATCTTCGGCGTCGTCGCAAACTTCAGCGTGTGTTTTCCCGCGGCCGGCCCCGGGCTATCGCTCACCAGCTTCGTATTCGCAATCACCGTATCGCCCAGGTCCACCACCAGCGTCACGTCGAAGGTCGCCTTCAGCGCCGGCTCGTCGAAACAGGGAAACGCCCGCCGCGCATCGGTCGCCTCAAACTGCGTCACGCCGTAGTTCCGCGCCTTCGTCTTCGAAAGATAAAACCCCCGCAGCTTGTCGTTCAGAGTCCCGGTATACGCAATCTCCAGCGTCACCGGCCCCGCCGGCAGCTCCCGCGCAAACGTCAGCGTAGCCTGCTCCTTCTTCTCATCCAGCGCCACGGTCGCTGTCTGAGCACTCTCTTCACCCCCAACGAAAGCGTCATCTCGACCGCCCGCACCCCCTTTAGAAGCGTCATCCCGACCGGAGCGCGCAGCGCGGAGTGGAGGGACCCCCGCATTTGCCCCTGCCCCACGTCCCGCGCTCACCCACGCCCGCACTACCCCAAACTCAATCTCCGCCGCATTCAGCGTAATCGCCCTCGCCGGCTGCTCCAGCACCACCTCAATCGTCTCGGTCCCGCTAAACCGCGCCTTCGCCAGGTCCGGCGTAATCGTCAGCGAATAATGCTCCGGCCGAACCCCACTCGGCAGCCGCTGCGCCCAAGCGCCCCCACACCCGACACACACCAATCCCAAGGCCAGCAGCCCACGGCGTAAACGCATTCTCACCAGCATACAAAGTTAGCGCACACACTGTCCCGCAGCTCTACATCGGTGACCCAGGACACAGACCCCTGCCTCGAATCGTCATCGAATGTCCCCCGTCGGCGATTCTGCTGCAAAAGCACCCTGCCGGGCGGAAATCAACGAAAGGAACACCATGGAAGTCACGAACGCCTTCATCCAACACGCCGAACAACCCACTCCACAGGAACTCTCCGCGGCACTCGGCCCCACCAGTCGCACCTGGACCTCTCTGGTGGAGCGCATGGCCAGCCAATACGCAGTCACCACGCAGGAGTGGAACTCCTACTCGCTCAAAGCCGGATGGGCGCTGCGCCTGAAACTGAAAAAGAGAAACATCCTCTATATGTCGCCCTGCAGGAACTGCTTCCAGGTCGCATTAATCCTCGGCGACAAAGCCGTCAACGCTGCCCGCCAGAGGAAGCTCCCGCAACGCATCCTCAAGGCAATCGACGAAGCCCCTCGCTACCCCGAAGGCACCGGCGTGCGCCTCGTCGTCAAACGAATGTCAGACCTCCCCGCAATCTGCAAACTCGCGGAGATCAAGCTCGCCAACTGAACCCCGACGCCCCGTCGCCACCTCACGTGCTCTCGTGACGAACACGCCCTCTCCGTGTTCTCTCTTTTCCTCTGTGATCTCTGTGATTCGCTCTCTCCTGTGAGACGATCAAACCCACGGCCCGTCACGCCACACCGCACACATATATATGCCCCGCCGACCCATCCTCATCGACACCGACACCGCGTCCGACGACGCCGTCGCCCTCATCATGGCCCTGCGCTCGCCCGCCGTCGACGTCCGCGCCATCACCACCGTCGCCGGCAACTGCAGCGTCGACCAGGCCACCAGCAACGCCCTCTACACCGCCGAGCTCTGCGGCTCCAGCGTCCCCATCTACACCGGCGCCGCAAAGCCCTTGCATCGCGAACTCCAGATGGCCGAGTGGTTCCACGGCGAAGACGGTCTCGGCGACCACGGCTACGCGCCCGCCACCCGCACCGCCACCGCAGGAGACGCTGTGGCCGCCATCATCGACACCATCCGGTCCAACCCCGGGATCGAGATCATCACCCTCGGCCCGCTCACCAACATCGCCCTCGCCCTTCAGCGCCGCCCCGAGCTCGCCGGCTCCATCGGCCGCCTCGTCGTCATGGGCGGAGCGCCCTGCTGCGAAGGCAACGTCACCCCCGCCGCCGAGTTCAACATCTGGGTCGATCCCGAAGCCGCCCGCACCGTCTTCCTCTCCGGCGCGCCCATCGAGCTCATCGGCTGGCACCTCTGCCGCCACTCCGCCGTCCTTAGCCCGCAGGACATCGAGCAGATCCTCGCCCTCGGCACCCCGCTCGCCGAGTTCGTCATCCGCTGCAACAGCACCGCCGCCGTCGCCTACCACACCCAGACCGGCGAACACGGCATCTCGCTCCCCGACCCGGTCGCCATGTCCATCCTGCTCGATCCCGCCCTAAAGCGCGACACCAGCCGCCACTACGTCGCCATCGAGTGCGCCAGCGACCTCACTCGCGGCATGACTGTCGTCGACCGCCTCAACCGCTCCGGCGACGCCCGCAACGCCACCCTCTGGAGCGAAGTCCGCCGCACCAGCCAGCCCGCCGAAATCTGCTGGACCATCGACATCCCCGGCTGGAAATCCGCCCTCCTGGCCGCCCTGAAATAGCCACGCCTTTCCCGGAGTAGCAGCGGGCTTCAGCCCGCGGTAGAGCCGCAAGCACCGTAACTTAGCCCCGGCCTCGCCGCCCAAACCGCCGGCCGCCACTTGCCACTCCACCCGCTGTCATTCTGACTCGCAGAAGCCTGCCCTGAGCGAAGCCGAACGGGTCAGAATCTCCGTATTATTTGTCTCTCATGCCGGCACAGCCACGCAAACGCAAGCGACCCGAACCGCCCATCCAGCCACTGCGGCAAGCGCTGAAGGCGCGCCCTATACCAGCGTGGGGCGTAGCCCCACGTACCAGCCCCACGACATCCAGCGCTGTAAGCGCGACCTATACATCTGCGCCGGAATCACCTGAATCCTCGCCGCTCAATGCCCCTCAGGCGCCTTCCCCCCAACCTTGAAGCTCTTCGTCAGCCAGATCAACGGCGCCACCGCCAACGTGATCACCCCGATGATGTGGAAGCAATCCATAAACGCAAGCAACTGCGTCTGCGCCGCCAGCTGGTGATAGAACCGCAACGTCGCCGCCTGCAACGCATCCGCCGCCGAATACCCATGCGTCTCCAGATACAACTGCGTCTGGCGAATCCCGTTCTGCAAACTCTGCGTCGCCGGCGTCAGGTTCCCGCCCACCCGCGACTGGTGAAAATTCTGCCGCCGCTCCGACATCGTCGTAATAAACGCAATGCCGAAGCTCCCACCCCAGTTGCGGAAGAAGTTCGTCAGCGACGACGCCTTGTTGTTCTGGTTCGGCTGCAGCTGCGAGTACGTAATCACCGACAGCGGCACAAAGAAGAACGCATACCCCAGCCCCTGCAGCGCCCGCGCCCACGCATAGTGCGCGTAGTCCGTCTGCAGGTTCATGTGCGAGTAGTGGAGCATCGAGAGCCCCACCACAATCACCGCTCCAAACAGCAGGATGCGCGGATGCACGACGCCGCGCTGCACCAGTTGCGCTCCCACCGGAGCCAGCAGCGTAATCACAAACGCCCCCGGCCCCAGCACCAGTCCCGCATCGATCGCACGATACCCATACAGCGACTGCAGCATCTGCGGGATCATCGTCGTCGTCCCGAACAGCCCGAACCCGAAGACAAAATAGAAGACGCACGCAATCGCAAAGTTGCGCGTCTTCAGCAGACGGAAATCGATCACCGGGTCCGTCACGTGCAGCTCCCATGCAATCGCCGCTAAAAGGCAGCCGATCCCCACCGCAGCCAGCCAGCAGATCAGCCGCGAGCTGAACCAGTCCTCAATCTGCCCGCGATCCAGCAACACCTCCAGCGCGCCCGAACCCACCGCGATCAGCGCAATGCCCAGCGCATCGACATTCAGCTTGCCCGCAGCGTTCCGCACCGTCCTCCGCTCCTCGGCAAACGCTTCAGGATCATGCACATACCGCCCGGTCAGGAACAGCGAAGCAATCCCGATGGGAATGTTGATCAGAAACACCCAGCGCCAGTTGTAGTTATCGGTAATCCACCCGCCCAGCACCGGCCCAATCGCCGGCGCGGTCACAATCGCCACTGTATAGAGCGCAAAGGCTGACGCGCGCTTGGCTGGAGGGAATGTGTCGACCAGGATCGCCTGCTCCACCGGAGCCAGCCCGCCGCCGCCGATGCCCTGCATCACCCGTGCAATCAACATGATGCCCAGCGTGGGCGCGATGCCGCACAGGAACGAAGTGACCGTAAACAACGCCACGCACGCCATGTAGTACGTCTTGCGGCCAAACACCCGCGACAGCCACGCCGACATGGGCAGAACCACTGCATTTGCCACTAGATACGTGGTCAGTATCCAGGTCACTTCGTCATACGACCGCCCCAGCCCGCCCGCAATATACGGCAGCGACACGTTGGCAATCGAGGTGTCCAGCAATTCCATAAACGTGGCAATCGTGACCGTCAGCGCGATCACCCACGGGTTCACGCCCCTGGCGACGCGGAGCGCCGCGGCCACATGGGGCGGCGTCGTGACGGGAAGATTGGCGACAGCAGTGGCCATGAAAAACCCTCGAAAAAGAAACCGTTCGGTCTTTATGAATAAGATTCGCAAGGAAAGAGACCGATTCGTCTTTTTTTGCTACACTCGGAGGCGAGGCACGACCATGCGCAAAGGAGAGGCCACCCGGCAGCGAATCCTCGAAGAGGCGGCGCCCATCTTCAACCGCCTCGGCTTCGCCGGCTGTTCCATGCAGGACCTGATGGACGCCACCGGCCTGGAGAAGGGCGGAATCTACCGCCACTTCGCCAACAAGGAAGAGCTGGCTACAGAAGCCTTTCGCCTCGCCGTTGCGCAAAGCGTCAAGCTGCGCACCGACCACCTGGACGAGATTCCCAACGCCCTCGACAAGCTGCGGCGCGCCATCGCGCTCTTCGTCGAAACCCCGTCGCCCATGCCCGGCGGCTGTCCGCTGATGAACACCGCAATCGACGCGGACGACGGCAATCCGGCGCTGCGCGAACTCGTCCTCGAAGCCATTCAGGGATGGCGATCGCGTATCGAAGCGATCGTTGAAGCCGGCATTCGCGCGGGCGAGATTCGCAAAGGCACGCGCGCCGAGCGAATCGCCAACACCATGATCGCGACGCTCGAAGGCGCGCTGATGATCAGCCGGCTGGAAGGCTCAAAGAACGCGCTGCTCGACGCACAGGTGGCCCTCCACGTCGTCCTCGACGGAATCGCAACGCAGAGGGAGTAGCTGATTTTTATTGGCGATTGGGGCGTGCCCCTTCGCTCAGGATGACGAGGGTATGGGGTGGGAAAGGCGGTCGAGCTTTCGCTCGATAACCCACCCTTTGCGAAGAACGCAAAGGATGGGGCACCCGGCGGGGGCCAAAGCCCGCTCATTTTTGTTGGCGCTTGTCCGCGGCCTGAAGGCCGCTGCTACTCCGAAAGATGGCAATAGCAGTTATTCATATTCAGTCCTCTTCTGAAGCTGCGAGGCCCAGAGTCCACTGTGATTCGCTTTGCCCGTCCCTTGCCGTCTTCGGGACCTTCCGTGTAGGCTGCCTTTCAGCCCCGGTTGAGTTCAGATTCCCCGCCCATCTTCCCGCAACAGGAGCCCCACCTATGGAAGCGACAACGCCCAAAGTCCCCGTCGAAGCCGTCCGTCTCTACAACCTCTTCATCCACGGCGACATGAGCCGACGCGACTTCATGGACGGCATCCAGAAGATCGCCGTCGGCGGCATGGCCGCGGCCGCCATGGTCGAAGCCCTGATGCCCAACTACGCCAAGGCGCAGCAGGTCTCCAAAACCGACGATCGCATCAAGACCTCTTACGAGACCGTGCCTTCGCCCAACGGCAACGGCACCATCAAGGGCTACTTTGTCCGCCCCGTCAGCGCCGACACCCGTGAAGCCAAGCCTTCCAAGCTTCCCGGCATCATCGTCGTCCACGAGAACCGCGGCCTGAACCCGCACATCGAGGACATCGCCCGCCGCCTCGCCCTGCAGAACTTCATGACCTTCGCGCCCGACGGCCTCACCTCGCTCGGCGGATTCCCCGGCGACGACTACCAGGGCGGCCAGCTCTTCAACAAGATCGACAAGAAAAAGATGTTCGAGGACATGGTGGCCTCCGCGCAGTGGCTGAAGGCCCGCGCCGACTGCACGGGCAAGATCGGGGTCACCGGCTTCTGCTACGGAGGCAGTACAGCGAACCAGCTTGCGGCCCGTCTGGGCGCCGATCTTTCCGCCGCAGTGCCGTACTACGGAGGGCCGCCGCCCGCCGATCAGATCCCCAACATCAAGGCCGCCATCCTGGTGCAGCATGGTGCGCTCGACGAGAGAACTGCCGGAACCTGGCCCGCGTACGACAAGGCCCTCACCGCGATCAACGTTCCGCACGAAGGTTACATCTACCCCAACGCCGTCCACGGCTTCAACTGCGACGCCACGCCCGAGCGCTACAACAAAGAAGCAGCCGACCTGGCCTGGGGCCGCACCGTTGGCTGGTTCAACAAATACGTCCGCGGCTAAACGCCCCGCTGGTTTTGTGGCGGGCTTTTCCGCGACCTGAAGGACGCTGCTACTCCGGTGAGCGCGGGGGAGATGGTGTGGGTGGAGGGGAGTATCCCCACGTCAGTCGCGAATAGCGCGTCTGACATGGGGCACCCGTCCTGGGTTGGTGGCCGCGTATCTTTAGCCGACGTTCAGCGGTTCCAGGCTGGAAGCCGAATACGCCATCGGAGCGATTTCCTTCCAGCCGGCGCCTTCCTTGCGGCGCGCGCTGAAGCTGAGCCGGTGCGTATTGCAACCTCCGCACCTAAGGATCTCGATCGTCGATGCGAACTCCGACCACTTGCCGCGCTTCTTGGAGCCCTTCTCCTTGTGCGCTGCAATCGACTGCTGCAGACGCCGGCTTCGCGCCGCGGTCAGCACGTCGTCCGTCGAGCTGCGAATGTCGTCCGAGCGATCGTAGTAGCGCGTCTGCGCGCCCTTCTTGCTCAGCAGCAGCATGCAGTTCTTGCAGAACGAGAGCGTCCGCAGGTACGAGAACGCCAGCAGCCCGCCAATCGCAAATCCCACAACCTGCAGAGCCCACACTGCCCACTGCGTGCTGTGCCTGGATACGCCCGCGCCCAGCGAGTGAATGTCGTCGCCCATCTGGCCGACCTGGTGGACCGGGCCCATGTTGCTCACATCCTGCGTCGCCATCATGTTGGAGACGCCGCTGCTGATCCCGTCCGTACGGCTGTCGCTTCCTCCGCCCGTCGAAGGCATCGACGGAGCCGCGCCAAACGAGCTCGACGCCGACGAGCTGCTGCTGCTGCTCGAATCGCCGCCGCCCAGGCTGAACGACAACTGCGTGTGCATTACCGAATCACCCAGAAAATGCGTGAACGATGCAACATCCCTGGGCTGGTTCCTGCCCGCCAGCATCATCATGCCCAGCTCCGCGGACTGGCCCATGAACACCGTGAACCCCGCGACCAGCACAATCGCGACTGCAACCACATTCGCCGGGCGAACCCGCAGCACCAGCGATCCCAGCAGGTACCCGATGGCGGCCAACAGGCCTGCGCCAACCGCACCCACCGGCACATACTGCCAAAGCTGATAGCCAAATAACGCTTGTCCGCTGCGCGCCTCGAGGAAGAGCAGGACCGCTGCCGTCAGCACGCTGGTCACAGCTCCGAATAGAATTACAGCGATGTTCCGGATGATTCCGCTCATTTCGTTCCTTTTCAGAGAGTTGCCGCTTTGTGTAGCTTCCGTGAAGCATAGCCTTGCCGCACCCCTCCGCGATATTCCACCTACGGGTCACAAGCAACATGTGACGTGTGACCCATTAACTTAACTCGCCTCGGTGGAATGCTCGTCTCTCTCCGAAGGCGTCCTCTCAACCGGCGGCTGCCGAAATCCACTCGTTAAAGGACGAAGGCCGCCCGATTGGCGGCCCTTACTCAGAAGTCCTTACGAAGCGACTACGCGTTGGTCAAAGACGTTCCCACGCCGTTGAACGCGCTGCCAATGGAGTTCGCCAAACCCTGCATGGAGGCAACTGCGCCGAGTCCAACCAGCGCGGCGACCAATGCGTATTCGATCAAATCCTGGCCCGACTCGTCCTGCATGAACTTCTTCAAGAGCTGCTTCATTTTCGAATCCCCCAAACTTGCAAATTTGGAAAGCTTACTGCGGGATTGAGACTAAGTTGGCCGATAAGCGATCACCAATGGCGAAAAAGTGTTACCGAAATTGATCTAAATAGGCGATCCAGATGCTTAGCAAATCCGCCCGCGGGTCAGGAATTTCCGTCTAAACCCCTCCATCCATGCTGGTTCCACGCCAACACTCGAGCATCCAAACTGCTCCAATAGGGGCGGGGAACAGGGGAAAGGCGGTTCGGCGGGGTAGGCGAAAGCCCCGGCCAGCGGCCTTTTTTACCCTCGCGAAGGCTTCCAAAAGGACGGTCGGAATTGCTTCCGGCGCGAATCGCACTTCCACCGTTGTGGGCCTTGTCCCCAAATTGATCCTGAACCATTCCCCTCCAAGTCTCCCAGGCCGCCGGGCGGTTTTGCTTGCGTCCCACCTGAGAGCCTGAGAGGATGGCTGGCACACCTATGGACTACTTTTTCCTGAATTGGCCAACCGCGACACCTCTGGCCTTCTGGGTCGTAGTCATTGGGGTTTTTGTGTGGGTATTTCGGCAGTTGGACAAGCCGTAACATTCCTCCCGTGGGTTCGCCGGGGTGGTGATGGCCGGAAAAAGATTCAACCAAATGGTTGACAAGCTTTTGGGGAAGGGCTACATTCAACCACATGGTTGAATCATTCACCACCGCGAAGAGTCCCGCCGCCCTGGACCAGATCTTCCACGCGCTCTCGGACCGGACTCGCCGCTCGATCCTGCGCGACGTTACGCGCAGCGAGAAGACTGTGGGCGAGCTCGCCGAGCCGTATCGCATGTCGCTGGCGGCGGTGTCGAAACACCTGGACGTGCTGGAGCGTGCGTCGCTGATACGGCGCGAGCGGAAAGGAAGCTGCCGCATGGTGCGCCTGAACCCCAAACCGCTGGCGGCCGCACAGAACTGGCTGGCCTTCTACGAGAAGTTCTGGAGCGACCAACTCGATTCGCTGCAAGCCCACCTGGAGAAGGAAGCGGAAACGGAGGAGAAGCGATGAACGCATGCCTGGATCTGAGCCTGCAGTTCAACCAGTTGATCCCTGCGCCGAGCGCGCGAGTCTTCGATGCGTGGACGGATCCCGACTTGCTGAAGACGTGGTTCGCGCCCGGCAACATGACCGTTCCGCGGGTACGGCGCGACCTGCGGCCGGGCGGTGCGTACCGCATCGAGATGCAGGGAGTTGCGGCGGCAGCGCAGCAGGGTTCGCAGCCGCAGGCCGGCGAAGATGCTGTGGTCGTCGCCGAGGGCATCTACACCATGCTGGTGCCGGGCCAGCAACTCTCGTACACATGGGCCGGCAGCTGGAATCCTGCCGAGGAGTCGCACGTCACGGTGAGCCTGTCCGAGGATCCGCGCGGCACCGCGCTGACGCTGGACCACTATGGCTTCCACAGCGAGCAGTCGCTGGCCATGCATCGCAGCAGCTGGAAATCCTCGTTGAGCAAGCTGCGCGAGCTTCTGTGCGGAAACTGAACTCACGCACATCGACTGAACCACGAAAAGGAGAACTCTGCGATGCCGACCATTGAAGCCGAAACCGTTCCCACCTTCATGCTGACCCAGACCCGGGTGATCCGGGCTCCGCGCCAGCGTGTGTACGAGGCATGGACCAACCCCGAGGGCGTGAAGCAGTGGTTCGGGCGGCCTGGGCGCTCCTGTCCCAATGCGCAGTTGGATGTACGTGTGGGCGGAGCCTACCGCATCGAGTCGATGCCGGATGATTCGGGTGCCGCAGGCGACAGCGGATGCAAGGCGAAGGCTGCGATTGGCACCTACACGAAGATCGTGCCCAATGAGCTCTTGCAGTTCACGTGGTCGTCGGATTGGAATCCGGATGAAAATTCCCTGGTGACCGTGTCGCTGAAAGAAGTGGAAGGCGGGACGGAGATCACGATTCTGCACGAGAACTTCAACAACGAAGCCTCGCGCGACGCACACAGCGAGGGCTGGGCGGGCTGCCTCGGCAATCTGGCGGCAATGCTGGAGGACTAAGTCCTCTGTGCGTGCGCGGCTTTCCGGCGCTCGACGCAAAGCCGCGCGGGCCGATGGTGGCGAATCGCAACATCCTCGGCGCACAGTCCGGCGGCGGCGCACATGCGTTGCCAGTCCTCCACCAGGAAAGCGCGGCGGATGGATGCGAGGCCGTCGTAGTGAATGAACGGATGCCACCACGGGCCGCGCATCAGCAGATTGAAGATGCGGTACGGAACCGGCATGCGGTGCAGATCGACGGCAACCCAGCCGAGCCGAGCCGTTTGATCCGCCCAGCGGAGGAAGCGGACAATCTCCGGCTCGGCGAGGTGATGCAATACGCCGGACACCGCGATCACGTCGGCCTTGTCGCCGCCCGCGCCCGCGTACACGTCGCCGTGAATCCAGACGATGCGGCTGGATGCGGGAGTCGCCTCGCGGGCCGCGCGGATGGCGTTCTGGTTGACATCGACGCCGACGAGGTCCAGCACAACTCCGCGGCCGGCTGCCCAACGCTCGATGCGGCGCAGCATATCGCCGTAGCCGCAGCCGAAGTCCACCACGCGCAGCGGACGCGGCGGTTTCGACTGTACCTGCTCTTCAAGGAATTCGAGGATAGGCAGGTGCGCGCGGGTGATGCGGTTGACCACGGCGAGGTCCTGCAGGCAGCGGCGCAGGTCCTCGTAGCTGCACGGCCCATCCATGTATTCGGGAATGTCGACGCGCTGCGAGAAGTCGATGCGGTCAGGCATGTGCGGACGCTGCCCGCTCGGAGTGGCCGGAAATTTCGGCTGCGCGCGCCTCCGCGTACGCTGCTGCGCCAAGCAGCGCGCAGGTGTCGTCGAGGATCACGCGCACGGCAATCGACTCCAGCACTGGCGAGAGGCGGCCCTTGTCGAGATAGGCCTTCAGGAATCCGCCCGCGCCGAGCGTCTTCAGCGATTTGGGCGCGATGCCTCCGCCAAGATACATGCCGCCGATGGCGAGCACCTTCAGCGCGACGTTGCCGGTCTCCGCGCCGTATGCGGCTGCGAACGTCTGCATGGTATGCAGGCAGAGCGGGCTGGAATCGTCCTCCGCGCACTGGCCGATGACGGCGTTGGGATCTTCGGCGGCCATGCGGTCGCGCAGCCACTGCGGCTCTTCCATTTTCTCCACGTCGCGCAGATAGGAGTAGACGTTCTTGATGCCAATGCCGGAGACGACGCGCTCCCAACTGACTCGGCCATGCAGCTTGTGGCGGAGATACTGCAGCAGCATGATCTCACGATCGTTGCGCGGAGCGAAGTCGCAGTGGCCGCCTTCGGAGGGGATCGGGCGATGTGTCTTGCCGTCCCAGATCAGCAGCGCCTCGCCGAGTCCGGTTCCCGCGGCGATGAGTCCGCGATGGCCGACAGCGGCCGCGTCGCCCGGGTGCAGCGTGACGATGCTCTCCGGCGCAAGCTCGGGAATGCCGTAGCCGTTGGCCTCGAGATCGTTGATGAGGAAGATGTGCTGAATGCCGAGCGCCTTCGCCAGCTCGCGCTGGTCGAGCGTCCACGGCAGATTGGTCAGCTTCAGGCGGCCGTCGCGCACGGGCCCGGGACAGCCGAAGCAGGCAGCGACAATCTGCTCGCGCTCACCGGGTGCGAGGAACTTCTCCACCGCAGCCTCCAGCGAAGGGAGCTCTTGCGCCGGAACCTTCTCGTCGCGCACCGGCTTCAGGCGGCCGTGGTCGAAGTTGTACAGCGCAAGATGTACTTTCGTACCGCCGACGTCGCCTGCAAGAATCATGGAGAGAACCTGCCTGGGCAAGGAGCCTATCGGCTCTTTGCCGGATTGAACTTCGGGAGTCTCATCCATCGGAGAGACTTGCCAATATTCTCATAGGTTGGGTCCGCGGAGACGAGCGTGGCTTTCATGCCCAACGCCAGCGAAGCGGCAAAGCTGTCGGCATAACCAAGTTTGTATTGATGCTTCAATGTAGCGGCCTGGATGGTTCGACTCAGATCGGCGTCCAGTACAGTGACGGCATGTTGCAGGACGCGAATGTAATGCAGGGCCCTCTGCTCGCCTATTTTGCGGATCAGGATGTAGAGTACCTCGCCCAGATTAACGGCGGACATGGAAAGCCGCGCCTGGCCTCGCTGCGCCTGCAGGAAAAGCTCCTGCACTTTTTCGCCGCCGCCTGCGCTTACGGGGTCGAGGTACCGAAGCACGGCGTTCGCGTCCAGAACGTAGTCTTTCATCGACGATTCTCACGTCGCCGTTCTGCGCTGCGCTCGCGCTGCAGCTCTTCCTCGAGCGCCAGCCCGCCGAGGCTGCCGCCAAGCGCCAGCACTGCGTCGTAGTTGCTTGGCATAATCGTGAGGCGGCCGCTGTCTTCCTGAAACACGACGGTGGATCCTTCGTGCAGGCCATACCGTTTCCTGAGATTGGAAGGGATGACGACCTGACCTTTTGAGCTGATAACGGCACTTGAGCGCATGGCTTACCTTTCTGTAGGATTTATCTTACCTCACAGGCAGGTCTGGATTCCTTGGCAACGCCTCGGGAGGCAAGAGGATGTGTGTACGATCAACGCGACCTGAGTTGCGATCAGGGCGCTGAGGGCGCAGCAAGCACCTGCGCACATTGCTGGTTCGACAATAGATCAAAATGCGATGTGTAGCTTTGGATTTGGCGAAGCATATCGTCTTGCGACAGAGAGTCGTCCGTGGTCATAAATGACATAACGAACACTCCGTCTTTGATCAAAGTCGAAACCAGGTATTGCGTTACGGGCTGCTTTCCGGAGCCACCTTCTTTCTTCCAGAGGTAGAAAAGGCGGCCATCGCTGCCATCAGAATTCTTCCTTGAGGCGGGGCCATAATCCGTGATCTGCATGGGAGGATTGGCCGTTTTGAAATATTCTTGCTCGTGCTTTGCCTGAGCGTGAAGAATGTCGATTGGCTTTGAACTCTGGGTGTATTCCTTCAGCTGGGTTGCTTCAATCAGAAGTGGCTCATAAATCATCTTGTCAATAAACACAAATGTTTTCCCCGGGTCGTCCTTGGTGTTCAGAGAGAAAGTCTTGCCATCCAGAAAATATCGGAAGCTGCTGTCCCCTCGGAACTCGAAGAAGTTGTATCCGGTGCCTTGTTTCGGTTGCAGGACTTTCGTTTCCCCAGAGTTTGGGCACTGCGAACTTAGATAATCGTCGCCGAAAGACAGGAAAGAAAATATTAGAAAAGACACTAACCAGCCCGAGCGCAATTTATAGGAGAAGAACTTCTGAAGGTCGCAAATCACCTTCGTTCTGTCGACATCTGCAGAAAACATAGGTGGATTCGCCTCTGCACAAGCTTACTCCGCCAGCTGAACATGGGCGTGCTGCTCCCCCCTGCGTTGCTCTCTACTTAGGAGAGCTGCAACGTTCCCAGGCCATCCGCGCCGGGCGGCGGTAGTTTGGCGGCGGCGGTGGTGTCGAGCAGCATCGCCAGCTTGCCGCTCTCGGGACGAATGAGCTGCGATGGATGCGTCTCGGGGTCGTACGGGCCGAGCAGCACCTCGTGCAGGACGTCGGTCTTGGCGGCGCCCTCGATAAGGAAGACCACTTCGCGGGCGTGGTTGATAACCGGCGACGTGAGCGTGATGCGCCAGCTCTGCTTCTGCTGCGGCACGTGGTTGGCGACGGCGAGGCGGGTGAGTTCGTGCAGCGCGGCGGTGTGCGGGAAGAGCGAGGCGGTGTGGCCATCGTCGCCCATGCCAAGGAAGAGGATGTCGAAGGCGGGCTCGGCGGCGCCGAACTCCTGGCGCAACTCGGCCTCATATTCCGAGGCCGCAGCCGCAGGGTCGAGCTCGCCCTTCATGCGGTGGATCTGCGCGGCGGGCAGCGGCACTTTGGAGATCATCGCCTCGTTGGTCATGCGGTAGTTCGAATCCGCGTCGGTGGGCGGCACGCAGCGCTCGTCCACCCAGAACAGGTGCAGCTTGTCCCAGGGCACGCGCGCGAAGTACGGCTGGCTGCGGTCGGCGAGCAGCGCGAACATCGCCTTGGGCGTGCTGCCGCCGGAGATGGCGACGCGGGCGACTCCGTGCAGATGGGCCGCGGCGGCAACCGACGAGGTGAACAGCTCTGCCGCGGCTGCCGCTACTTCAGCGGACGTGGGCCAAACTTTGTATGTAACCGAAACTGGTCGCGGCATGATTCGATTCTGTCCTTAGACCCTCAGGGGCTAAAGCCCCTCAATTTTGTTGGCCCTTTACCGCGGGCTGAAGCCCGCTGCTATCTCACAGCTTGCGCCACTTGCGGCCGTCGAGTTCCATCAGCGCGTCGCCGGTGGAAGGTCCCCAGGTTCCGGCGGCGTAGTTGGGGAAGTCCTTGATGGGGTTCTTGGCCCAGTACTGCAGGATCGGCGTCATCAGCGCCCACGTAGCCTCTACGCCGTCGCGGTGCGCGAACAGTGTGCCGTCGCCCAGCATCGCGTCCAGCAGCAGGCGCTCGTAGCCGTTCGCCGAGGAGACGCCGAATGCCTCCGCGTAGTTGAAGTTCATGTCCACCGGGCTGATGCACATCGACGGGCCCGGCACCTTCGCCTCGAAGCGCAACGCGATGCCCTCGTCCGGCTGAATGCGCATGGAGATGATGTTCGACTTAATGCCCTCCATGCAATTGCCCTTGTCGTCCTTGAAGAGCGTGAGCGGCGGCTGTTTGAACTGGATGGTAATCTCGGTGACGCGCTTGGCCATGCGCTTGCCGACGCGCAGATATATGGGCACGCCGGCCCAGCGCCAGTTCTCAATCTCCACGCGCAGCGCGGCATACGTCTCGGTCTGCGAGCGCGGATGCACGCGGTCCTCCTGGCGATAGCCGACCACCGGCTTCCCGTCCACCACGCCCGGCCCGTACTGTCCACGCACCGTATCGGCAAAATGAATCGGCTGAATCGCGCGGTACACCTTGATCTTTTCCGCGCGCACGGCAGAGGCGTCAAACGACACGGGCGGCTCCATCGCAACGAAGCTCAGCAGCTCCATCACGTGGTTCTGCATCACGTCGCGCAGCGCGCCGGCGCTCTCGTAGAACGGGCCGCGGCCTTCGATGCCGATGGATTCAGCGGCGGTGATTTCGATGTGGTCGATGTAGTTGCGGTTCCACACATTCTCGAAGATGCCGTTGGCGAAGCGGAAGACGAGGATGTTCTGCACCGTCTCCTTGCCCAGGTAGTGGTCGATGCGGAAGATCTGATCTTCGCGGAAGACTTTGTTCACCTCATCGTTCAGCGCCTTGGCCGATTCCAGATCGTGGCCGAACGGCTTCTCGATGATGATGCGCACCCAGTGCTTGTGGCCATCCGACTCCAGCACATCCGGCTGCGACATGTGATGATTGCCGAGGAACTTGATGATGTCGGAGAAGTATTCGGGCGCGGTCGCCAGGTAGAACAGGCGATTGCCCAGCGTGCCGAACTTCTCATCCAACTGGGCCAGCAGTTCCTTCAAGGCCGAATAGCCCTCGGAGTCGTCGAAGTTCATCGCGTGGTAGCTGATGCGGTCGACGAACGGGCTGAGCTTGTCTTCGGAGGCGTCCACGCCGCCACCAGCCTCGATGCCTTCCTTCATGTCCGCGGCGAAGGTCTGCTCCAGCGGCCGGCGCGCGACGCCCACCACGGCGAACTTCTCCGGCAGGTTGCCGGCCTGCTCAAGGTGGTAGAGCGCGGGCAGCAGCTTGCGTTTGGTCAGGTCGCCGGACGCACCGAAGATCACGACGATGCAAGGGTCGGGGCTGCGCTCCGAGTGCTGACTCGCCTTCAAGGCTTCGGGGGAAATCATGACTTGCGCGGTCGCCATGGGGAAATTACTCCTTCAATCCTGCTTCCAGAATCCGTTCAGTGTTGCCTGCATTGTGGGGGGCCGAACCACGGACGTATTTAAAACTATACGTTGTCGGCCGGTCCTTCTGTCGCCTCGTAACCGCCCGTTCATGCAACAGGCGAACGGGCAAAAACGCTACTGGCCTTCGGGAAAATCCGCGCCCAGGGTGACGCCCTCGTAGGCCGCCATCTCCTTGTTCCACTGGTCCAGCTTGCCGCGCATGCGGTTGTATGCCGCCGCGCCCAGCAGCAAATGCAGCGGAGGATTGGGCGATGCAGCCACATCCAGAATGGCCTGGATCGCTTTGGCCGGATCGCCGCGCTGCTTGCCGTTGTTGGCGTGAAAGTAGGTGCGCACCGGAGCGAGCGCCGGCTTGTAGTCCTCGATTTCGCGCTTGGCCAGCACACCCGAGCGGCCAAGGAAGTCCGTGCGGAACGGCCCCGGCTCGATGATGGTCACCTTCACGCCGATGGCGGCCATCTCGCCGGCGAGCGCTTCGCTGAAGCCTTCGACGGCAAACTTGCTGGCGTTGTAGAAGCCCCAGCCTGCGCTGCCGCCGATGCCGGCCATGGACGACATGTTGATGATGTGCCCCGAGCGCTGCTTGCGGAACTGCGGCAGAAACGCGCGGGTCACACGCATCAGGCCGAAGACATTGGTCTCGAACACCGGCAGAAACTCCGCCTCGCTCGCCTCTTCAATGCCGCCCGCGATGCCGTAGCCCGCGTTGTTCACCAGCACGTCGATGCGCCCGAACGCCCCGACAGCGCGCTGTGCAACTACCTCGATCTGGGTGGGCCGAGTCACGTCCAGCGTGAACGTGCGCGCCGTTGCCGGATACTGACGCTCCAGATCCGTAATCTGCTCCGGCTTGCGCGCGGTAGCGAGCACGCGGCCGCCGCCCTTCAGCACTTCCTCCGCCAGCAACCGGCCAAAGCCGGTGGAGGCGCCGGTGATGAACCATACTTTTGCTTCGTTTGTCGTATTAGCCATAACTTATCTGACGCCTTCCGGCTGCCCCACGATGCAAACCAACTTCCCGGGGCTTTATTCCTCACGGTTTCATCGCGATGCGTGGGGAGAATTTATGCGCGCAGTTCTTTCACGCCGTCTTCGCCCGCGACCAGCGCGAGCGTCGCCATGCCGAGAAAGAGCCCGTGCTCGACGACGCCGATGATGCTGCGAATCTCGGCCGCCAAAGCCTCCGGATCGGGGATGCTGCCGCAGTGGCAGTCGAGGATGTAGTTGTGCTCGTCGGTGAGGTACGGGCCGTCGCCGGACTTGGCCGGCCGCAGCCGGGGATGGAGGCCGAGGTCGGCCAGGTGCGGTTCCACCAGCGGCAACGCCATCTTGATCACCTCGACCGGCAGCGGAAATTTGCCCAGCGGGTTGACGATCTTGCTGGAGTCGACGACGCAGATGAACTCGCGCGCGGCGCTGGCGACGATCTTCTCGCGCAGCAGCGCGCCGCCGCCGCCCTTGATCAACGCGAGGCCAACTCCGTCGACGCGCGCCACTTCGTCGGCGCCATCTATATATAGATCGAGTTCGGGCAGCTCAGCGAGCGTCTCGACCACCATGCCCAGCGACTTGGCCAGATCGTGGCTCGCATCCGACGAAGCGACGCAGCGGATGTTGCGCTTGCACGCCGCAAGCTCGTGGATGAACATCGTCGCAGTCGAGCCGGTGCCCAGCCCGACAACCATTCCGTCCTCAACAAACTCCGTCGCGCGCTTGGCAACCAGCCGCTTCGCGTCATCCTGCGTCATCTGGATCTCCTGAAAGAAGCTGCGGCGTTAATCGATTTCGTCGTAGTTCCAGGCTGTCTCGTCGTGATGCTTCGGCAACACGCTGTCTTCGTAGGTCGCCTGGCGGTTCGACTCAAACGGCTTTCGCTCGAACAGCCCTGTCTCATCATCCTTCTCGCGCAAAATCTCGCGTTCCGTCTCCACCATGGCTTTGACCTCAAACCGTACTTCGCTTACTTCGTCCCATGAGGTAGCGAATCATCCCGATCATCACCGAAACCATCCCAGCGGAAATAACTACCGCTCCAGTTCCTACGAGCGCGTCGATGGCACTGCCCTTCGCGAAGCTTGTTGCAATCCTGACGACATAGAACACTCCGTAGAGCAAAGCGGCTATTCGGTCTGTTGTGGTGCTTAGGGCCTTCAAAAGCCCTAGGCTAACCAAGGCAAATCCGGCGAATGTTGCGATTTCCAAAGCAGACAAATCGCGCATCACTTCGCGCCGTTCAATGAACGCAAAACAACGATGGACCGCAAGACCGCAAACTATGCCGTAGTAAACAGCAAGCCCAACCCTACCCCAAGGCTCCTCTAGGATGTCGGAGGCTACCATCGCTGCCCTCACTTCAGCCACCATTGACAACGCATCACTGGCCTTTTATTTCTTTACCAGTTTCTTCGCGGCTTCCACCACATGCGCCACATTGATGCCCAGCTTATCCAGCGCAATCGGCCCCGGAGCGGACGCGCCAAAGCGGTCGATCCCGATGACTGTGCCGTTGTGGCCGACGTACTTGTACCAGCCCATGGTCGCGCCAGCTTCCAGCGATACCTTCGGCGTCGACTCCGGCAGCAGCTCGGCCTTGTACGCATCGGACTGCTCGTCGTAGATCTTGAAGCTCGGCATCGACACAACCTTCGCGGTAATGCCTGCCGACTTCAGCTCCGCCGCAGCCTTCAGGCAGGTCGTGACTTCCGAGCCGGTGCCGATCAGAATCACGTCTGCCCTGGTCACCTCCGGCGTCATCGAATACGCGCCTTTGGGCACGCCCGCAAACGCCGCATCGGCCGCGAACACCGGCAGGTCCTGCCGGCTGAGCGCCATAAAGCTCGCCGACTTGCGTTCCAGCGCGAGCTTCCAGCAGGCGGCCGTCTCATTTGCGTCGGCCGGGCGGAAGTCCGTCATCTGCGGAATCGCGCGCAACGCCATCAGGTGCTCGATCGGCTGATGCGTCGGGCCATCTTCGCCCAGGCCCACCGAATCGTGCGTGAACACATACAGCGAGTGCACCGACATCAGCGCGCCCAGCCGCAGCGCCGGACGACAGTAATCCGAGAACACAAAGAACGTTGAGCCGAACGGAATCAGCCCGCCGTGCGCGGCCATGCCGTTCACCATCGCCATCATGCCGAACTCGCGCACGCCGAAGAACACGTTGCGGCCCAGCGGATCGACGTGGAAGCTCGGTGAATCCTTGAAGATGGTCTTGGTGGAAGCGGTCAGATCGGCCGCGCCGCCAAACAGCTCCGGCACCACCTTCTCAATCGCGTTCATCACCTGCTGGCCGGCGTTCCGCGTGGCCACAGCCTTCTCGGTGGGGAACGTCGGGATCGCCTTCTCCCAGCCTGCCTGCAGCTTGCTCGAAATCACGCGCTCGAACTCCGCAGCCGGCTCAGGATATGCGCGCTTGTACTCCTCGAAATGGGCGTCCCACTCGGCGTGCGCCTTCTTGCCGCGCGGCTTGGCAGTGTCCCAGTTGGCGCGCGCTTCGTCCGGCACGTAGAAGAACTTGTCTTCCGGCCAACCGAGGTTCTTCTTCGTCGCCTTCACGGCGTCGACGCCCAGCGCCTCGCCATGCACCTTGTTGGTGCCGGCCTTGGGGCTGCCGTACCCGATCACCGTCCGCACACGGATCAGCGTCGGGCGCGTGGTATCCGCCTTCGCCTTGTTGATCGCATCTTCCAGCGCCACCAGGTCATTGCCGTCGGGCACGCTGAGCACCTGCCAGTGATACGCCTCAAAGCGCCGGGTTACGTCCTCGGTGTAAGAGAGTTCGGTCGGCCCGTCGAGCGAGATCAGGTTGTCGTCGTACAGCACAATCAGCTTGCCCAGGCCAAGCGTTCCGGCCAGCGAAGCGGTCTCGTGCGAGATGCCTTCCATCAGGTCGCCGTCGCCGCACAGAACGAAGGTGTGGTGGTCGACCACGCTGTACATGTCGCGGTTGTAGACGGAGGACATGTGCTTTTCCGCGGCGGCCATGCCCACAGCCATGCCGAAGCCCTGGCCCAGCGGACCGGTGGTGACCTCGACGCCCGGCGTGTCGCCGTACTCGGGATGCCCCGGCGTCTCCGAACCCCACTGCCGGAACTGCTCGAGCTGTGCCAGCGGCAGGTCATAGCCAGAGAGGTGCAGCGATCCGTACAGCAGCATCGACGCGTGGCCGTTCGAGAGCACGAAGCGGTCGCGGTCGATCCACTTCGGGTCTGCCGGATCGTGCTTCATCAGCTTGTGGTACAGCAGGTACGCGATGGGAGCGCACGCCAGCGGCGCGCCCGGGTGGCCGGAGTTGGCCTTTTGCACGCCGTCCACGGCGAGAAAACGCAGTGTGTTGATAGACAGCTGATCCAGTTCCTGCTGCTTGTCGCTTATCACCATTTCGCTCATCGTGATTCCCTTTTCTAATCTCTGCGGCGGCTAACCTGGGGCCGCGGCGTTCGGTATCCCGTGGTCCATCCGGACGGCGCGACCCTCCCGCGCACGCCTGCCATGGCCCGACCACTTCCAACGTCCTCTTACGAGTCTCCCCAAGTGTACTGGAACTGCGGGTTCCAGGTCGTCCCAGGCCACCGGCGCAGGTCAATTTACTCCCCGCGTCGAATATCGCCATCTCCTATCTTCCGCTGGAGTTAGCGTTATCTCAACCCCGCCTGCGCCACCGCTGCCGCCACCGACCACGCCGCGGCCGCAAACAGGAAACTGTCGAAGCGGTCGAGAATTCCGCCATGGCCGGGCAACAGCCTGCCGAAATCCTTAATGCCGCTGCGGCGCTTGACGTACGACGCCAGCAGATCGCCCACCAGCGACACTACCGCCAGAAAGCAGGCGATCTCCAGGCATCGCGAGACGCTCCAGCCGGCGACGGGCCGCAGCAGAAACGCCATGCCGACCGCAAAGAGCAGACCGCCCACGCTGCCCTCAATCGTCTTGCCGGGACTCAGCCTCGGCGTCAGCTTGTGCCTGCCGAGCAGCTGGCCGGTCACCTGGCTGAAGCCGTCGAAGGTGCAGACCACCAGGTACGCCACCGCCGCTACCTCCGCCCGCGCCCGCCACGCAAACAGCACAGCGCCCACTGCAATCGCGAGATATGCCGCGCCCATTGCCCAGGCCGCGCTTCGCCTTCCGCCGCTGGCCGCGGGCAGCACGGCGATCAGCTCCCGCGCTCCCAGCACAGCCACGACCAGCATGATGCCGCTGAACACAATGCGCCCCGCGAACGCACCCAGCAGCAGCCCGTTGACGATGCAGAAGTAGGTGACGAACTTCGTCAGCCGCTCCCGCCGCACCGCGGGAGCCACCTTGCGGCTGGCCGCGTAGAGCCCGACTGCTCCCACCAGGAACGCAGGCCACAGGATCAGCAGCACCCGCGTCATGGCCGCGCCTTCGGTCCGTTGCACTCCAGCGCGGCCGGCAGAATGCGCACGTCCAGCGCGACGGAGTCGGGAAACATTTCGCCGTCCAGCATCAGGCCCTGCGGCGCGTCCAGCCACAACCGTGCGCGGCTCGCCTGACGCCGCGGATACGGCTCATACACTCCCGTGGCCGACAGCGCCGACACATTGTGCAGGCACTGCTTCACCACGCCTGCGTCCATCTCCATCACGTCGAAGACGCCGTCGCTGTAGCTCCCGCCGCGGAACGCCACAAAGTTCGCCACGTGGCGCGTGTTGTTCGCGACAAAGCCGCTGAGCCGCACCGCGCGCACCGGCTCTTCGTCCAGCTGGACGCGCGCATCGAAACGCACCGGCACAGTGGCCATTCCCGCCACCGCGTACGACATCTTGCCCAGCCGCGCCAGCCTGCGCGCCATCAGAGTCACCTGCGCCGGATATCCCAGCCCCACGGTGCTCGCGGAAAGATGCGTGGACACCGCGCCGCTCGCGGCGGTAACGGTCGCCTCCATCAGGTCGATGCGGTGCGACTGCTCCCAGTGCATCGCCGTCAGCAGGCCGCCGTTCAGCAGACCGCCGCTCAGCAGACCCAGATCGCGCGCCAGCGAATTGCCGCGCCCCGCCGGCACCAGCGCCAGCCGCTGCTCCCTGCGGTCCATGCCCTGCAGAATCTCGAACAGCGTGCCATCGCCGCCCACTGCGACGACTCCCTCGTGCCCGCGGCTCTCGATGGCCAGCTCCGCAGCGTGGCCCGGATAGCGCGTGTGCACGATGCGCTCCGTGTGCCCGCGCAGCCCATGCAGAATCTCCGCCATGCGGCCGCGGCCCGCCTTCCCGCCCGACCGCGGGTTCACGATCGCCAGCCACTGCCGCGTCAGGACTCCGCTCCGCGGCGGCGCAACACCCGCACCAGTCCGCCCACATTCGGGCTCCACTCCGGCAGCAGGCAAATCAGCGCCATCTCTTCCAGCAGCGCCGCCACATACACGCACACCGCTGCCTGAAAGAGCCAGCCCAGATAGCCCCACAGGAACAGCGCCATCACAAAGATTCCGCCGGCATACGCTGCGACCCGGGCCAGCAGCGTGTGGAAGCTGGACAACTTGCCGTAGCGCCAGAACGACGCGACGATCTCCACCACGTACAGCACCGCCACCAGCGCCAGCTCGCGGGAGTGCCCCGCGACAAACGGCCGCTGAAACACCACCAGGCCAACCAGCCCAATCGACCACGTCAGCATGTCCGCAATCGAATCGAGCGCCGCGCCAAGCTTCGACGTCAGATGAAACGCGCGCGCAATCAGCCCGTCGACGATGTCGCTCACCAGGCAGGCGAGCAGCAGCCACGTAAACAGCTCCACGCGCCGCATCACCACCGCCGCCAGCAGCACCACGGTCGCGCACAGCCGCGCCGTCGAAATGGCGTTGGGGACGTTCCGCCACAGCCGCCCCGGTGAGCTTCGTTCCTCGTTCATCATGCCGCCATTATAGGGAGCAGGCATAGCTTTAGGCAGTGGCGCAGCAACGCCCGCCTCCCCCAGCTTCAACCCAGAGTTCTTCCTCGGCGACGAATCGAACCCGCCTAATTTTTCGTCAGCTCTTCCAGGTGGTCGATAACCAGAAACTGCACCGGCGCCTTCTGCGCGGCCAGCTTCAACCCCAGCTGTTTCTGCAGCGCCCCCTCAAACGTCGGCCCGCCGGAATCGACCGTCGCATACTTGGGCCGCGGATCCGGCGTGTAGTCCACGACGAAATCCCACATCCCACGGAGCCCCGTCGCATCGACCACCGGCCGTCCCAGATTCCCCCAGCTCGAGAGCGATGTTGCGATGAGGTCCATCGTCACGTCCCGTGCGCCGAAGCTATAGCGGTCCTCTGCGCTTGCAGGCACGCCGAGAATCCCGCCGCAAAATGTCGGGAAGCCGTCGGCGCCGGCATCCGGAAGGCTCGCAATCGGCTTGCCCTCCGCCGTTTTCACCAGCGGCGAAAAGGCCGGACACCCTGCATTTGCCGGATGTGCCCTCAACTTCGCTCCCGGCTGCCTCGGCTTCACCATCTCCAGCGCATACACCGAGACGGTCCGCGGCTCATAGTGCACCGCCAGCTTGAATCGGTCCGCCAGCAGCGACTGCATCATCGCGCGCAACTGATCTTTCGTGACATCCCGGTTGTCCGTGCGCGCCTCAATGTTGAACTTGTCGTTCTGCGCCCACTCCGGCAGCTTCTCCCGCAGCGCTTGCTGTTGATAGTCGGTCAACTTGTACGCGAAGGTCATGTAGTAGAGCAGCGAAAAGTTTCTCGCGCTCACCACGCCTCCGCTCGGCCCGTAGACGTTCTGTGGCCCAAGAGGAATATTCGACCCCGGCTTCTGGTTCGATTTATTCTGCCGCACCGACGCGACATCGAACTCCATCTTCGCTGCAGCCGTCTGTTGGGCGGAAGCCGCCATCTGCACAACTCCAGGCAACGCCAACATCAGCAGAACCGCTGCTCGAACCGCAATCCTCATTCAAGTCCCTCCCGTGCCCGCCGCCAGCCTGCGATCAGACCACATCCACCTCAAGGTTTTTGCCCAGCCACTTGTCCAGCACCGGCCAATACAGGGTGAACGAGATCGTTCCCGGCTGGTCGGCCGCCGTCGCGATATCCACATAGAATCCGGCGTAGCCCACCGGATGCGATTCAAGCTTCGTGTTGGTCCGCCATCCGTCGGTGCTGTACACCACCTGGAAGTGCGCCGCATCCGCAATGCGCAGCGTCATGCCTGCGGTCAGCAGCTTCGCCGGCCGGCTCGTCTGGAAGATTTCGATGTTGTTCTTGAACGTGCGCTTGCCCGACTCCACACCGTAGCGGTCCTTCACGCACGCCAGGCAGTCGAACACCTGCCCGTCCACCGTCGATCGCAGCAGCTTGATGTACTCCGAGTGAGCCCACACCAGCGGCTGCGCCGCCCCCGCCGATTCGCCGAAGATCATCTCCTCCTGCGGATAATCTTCGCGGTCCCAGATCTGTTCCGGCAGCATGCCGCCGGTGGAGCTGAACTGCTCCATCGCCGTGATGTACGGCTTCGGATCGCGCCCCGCGGCCAGCTCGTAGTGTCCACGCTCGCCGCCCAGCAGAGGCCACGCGCGCCCCTGTCCCCAACCCATGTACGGACCGCCATCCTTCCGCTGGCCGTAGCCGTCGTGGTTGTAGCGGCGCCAGCTCGCGCCGTTGGGCGTGTCGATCTTCAGCACATGATCCACCACCTTCAGCGAGTCGACGATCAGCGGATCGTCCGGCCTCCGAATGCCGTAGCGCACCAGCTCTAGAAATCCGGCGTCTATAATCTCGCGCGCCTCAAAGTCGGTGCGCTCTCCCGGCTCGCGATTCGCCAACACCAGGTGGCCCGATGGAACCTTCGGATTGTGAAACGGCTCGCCCTCGCACGGCGGATGGATGCGCATGTAGTGCCGCTTCACATCCGGGTGCAGCACGCCGTCGTTGGTCGTCGTCCACTCGTCCAGATGGGCCTCGATCCAGTCGGCGTAGTCCTCCAGAAACTCGCCCATCTCCGGAGCTCTGTGCGCCCGGGCCAGGTCCGCCGCGCACACCAGCGCCGCAATCACCGCGGCCAGCGTCGAGGGAGAGTAGCCCGCGTTCTCCTCCCAACGCTCCTGCTGCGTGATGGGCGCGTAACGCACCAGGAAGCCCGCCGCCCGCTCGACAAACGGGAACACGTCGAACTTCTCCAGGTTGCCATGTTTCCACAACCGCCACGCCAGCATGATCGGAAACGCCACCTCGTCCAGCTGAATCCCCGTCCAGTACGGCGTACCGTCGATCCAGAAGTTCTGCGCAAAGCTGCCGTCCGGGTGCTGCGTGCACGCCAGATACACCAGCGCCCGCAGCGCCGTCTCGCAGCGCCCGCACGCCAGCAGCGCGGTGGCCGACTGCACCATGTCTCGCGTCCACACCAGGTGATAGCCGCCCAGATCGTCGTCGCCCTTGCTTGCGCCCCACGGAATCGACGCCGACGCAATGAACGCACCCGAATACGTCTTGTCCTCGTGGGTCAGAATCACGTTCTGGCTGATGCGCGAGAGCCGGCCGCCGTCGGTCGAAGCATGCGCCAGCTCTTTCGGCGTCATCGCCCGCAGCCACTGTTCGACGAAGCGCTCGCAATGCACCTCATACGAAGTCGTCAGCGCCTGCGCCATCTCCGAGAGCGCCGCGTGATGGCCATCGCCCAACCCGATCGCCACCATGAACTCCCGGTTGCGCGCCACATCGATCTCGCCCATCACGGCGATGTTGCCATCCAGCGCCTGCCCGAAGCACCAGGTCATCCGCATGTCGGTCATCAGGTCCTGGTAGCCGTCGCTCGCGCCCACGTAGCCGCACGACGAGCGCGTAAAGCCGCAATCCGCTCCCATGGCCAGCGAGGTCGGCCCCTTCCACGCCAGCAGCACGCGCTTGCCCGCCACCATCACCGAGCGCGCCGAATTGCCCGCGCCGCCGCCATGCAGATGCGGCGCCAGCAGCGCATAGCACTTCATCCGGCTCAACACGCTCTCGTCGCCGCTGATCTTCACGTTGATGAGCACCACCGAATGGTGCGGGTCCGAGATGATCTCCTTGGTCACCGTGTAGCGCCCTTGCGGATCGCTCCCGATCAAACGCACCGCCGGCGCGTTGTGGTCGATGTAGTGGAACTCGTACTTGATGTCGCGCTTCTCCTCATGGAAGAAAGCCTCGCCATCGGTGAACAGCAGTTCCATATCGCGCGTCTGCGGACGGTCGATGGTGGGGTAGTAGATCTCGTTCAGCGTGCCGTGCGACACGGTGAACCACACCCGGCTGGAAGCCGAGTACGCCGTCGACACCGCATCCTTCTTGCTCGAAGTCCAGGTCGGCGCCACCCCCGGCGCTCCAAACGCAGGCCCCTCGTCATCCAGCCACTGATACCCCGCCACGTCGCCCATAGCCCTCCATTAGACCGCAAAACCCATCCCCAGGTGCGTGACACCCTCCGACCCGCGTCCGCGATGGATCACGAACCGAGCATGGACGGAGCCAGGATACGAGCAGGATGAGCGCAGGGTGTGAGCGAGATGAGGGCCGAGAGTCACGGGCTTCCAGGTAAGCCAAGCCTTCAGGTTTGGCCCTCTGCCGGTCGCAAAGAAGCAATGGGGCTTCAGCCCCCTGGGGTACGCTCTCGATCGCAGCGTCATCAAAGTTCGCTTCCCACCCCGAACCTGCTCCATTTCCATACAACCGAAATGCGTTTGCCCTATCTAATCACCTATCCCCTCCGGCCCCAAACGTTCAAGGAGATAAAGATTCGATGAAAATCCTCGGCAAGCTTGCCATCGCTGCCATCCTCGTCTTCGCGTTGCTGCAGTGCATTCGTCCGGCCATCCCCAGCCAGCCCGCCACCGCCGAGATTCAGGCACCACCCGAGGTCCGCCAGATCCTCGAAACGCACTGCTACGCGTGCCACTCCGACCAGCGCCGCCTCTCCTGGTTCGATGAGATCGTGCCGGGCTACTGGCTCGTTCGCCACGACATCCTCACCGCCCGCCAGCACCTCAACTTCTCCACGCTCGGCGCGAAGCCTGCGGCCGTGCAGAAGGCCACGTTATTCGAAGCCGTCAACATGGTGCAGCTCGGTGCGATGCCTCTGCCGCAGTTCCTTGCGCTGCATCCCGACGCCCGAATGAGTACGGACGATCTCAACGTCCTCAAAGCCTACCTCGCGCCATGGTCGAATGCAGTGAATACGCCCGCTGCGTCCCCTTCCTCCAACTCGGCGCCGCCCGTCGATCTCGCCTCCGTTCAGCCAGAGCCTGGCGGCCAGACACTCGACGCGAGCTTTGAAGGCTGGAAGCTGATCAGCACTACCGACCGCGGCGACAACGGCAGCCTGCGCCTCATCCTCGGCAACACCACCGCGATCGCCGCCGCGCGCTCTGGAAACATCTCGCCCTGGCCCGCGGGAACACGTTTCGCCAAGATCGCCTGGCAGAAGCAGCTCGGCGCCGACGGCCTCATCCACCCCGGCGCCTTTATCCAGGTGGAGTTCATGGACAAGGACGCCTCGCGCTACAGCGCCACCAACGGTTGGGGCTGGGCGCGCTGGCGCGGCTTGAACCTCAAACCCTACGGCAGCGATGCAGGCTACGTCAGCGAGTGCACCAACTGCCATCAACCTGTCCGTGGCGACGACTACGTCTACACTTTGCCCATCACTTCAGCCGCGACTGCAGCTCGCAGCGAAGTCGTCAACACCCACGCCGCGTCTCTGCCGGCGAGCCTCCCATACCCGGCACTCAACTGGAACGCCATCACCCTCTTCCTCGACCCACACGCGCACACCATGTCCATTCTCTTTGGCAATGCACAAGCCGTCGCAGCCGCCAACCCGCGCAACGCCGCAACCACCGCGCCCGCGTATCCCGCCGGCTCCGTCCTCGCGCTCGTCACCTGGGTGCAGCGGGACGACCCGCACTGGTTCGGCGCACGCATTCCAGACGCGCCGCAGTCCGTCGAGTTCGTCGAGATCGCCTCGCCAAATCAGCCTGCCACGTATCGCCGCTTCTCCGGACCCGGCCTGGCCGAGAACGAAAGCAGCGCCGGCTCAACCACCGCCCGCCAACGCCTGATCCTCAGCCTGCCGCCGGCCCCGCTGCCATAGGCTGCCTTCCACTGCGGTATCATCGCCCTTGTGTCCGTACCGGGTTCGCGGACCTGCTAACCTGCTGACTCGCTTACCCGCTCCTCTGCATCTCATACCTCACAGGAGAACTTTCATGGCTTACGAACTTGCCCCTCTTCCCTACGACTACAACGCCCTCGAACCCTACATCGACGAGGCGACGATGAAGCTCCACCACGACAAGCACCACCAGGCCTACGTCACCAATCTGAACGGCGCCATCGACAAGCATCCCGACCTCGGCTCAAAGTCGCCCGAAGACCTCATCAAGAACCTCAGCGCTATCCCCGAGGACATTCGCGGCGTCGTCCGCAACAACGGCGGCGGCCACGTCAACCACACCATGTTCTGGCAGATCATGAAGCCCGCCGGCGGCGGCGACCCCTCAGGCGACATCGCCCAGCAGATCAAGGCCGACTTCGGCGACTTCGAGAGCTTCAAGAAGCTCTTCAACGAGACCACCGCCAAGCAGTTCGGCTCCGGCTGGGGCTGGCTGGTGTTTGAAGGCGGCAAGCTGAAGGTCGTAACCACGCCCAACCAGGACAACCCCATCTCCGGCGGCGTCTACCCCATCCTCGGCAACGACGTCTGGGAACACGCCTACTACCTGAAGTACAACAACCGCCGCCCCGACTACCTCGCCGCCTGGTGGAACGTCGTCAACTGGGACGAGGTCAACAAGCGCTTCGCCACCGCCAAGAGCTACAAGTAACACTTGTCATTCTGAGCGTAGCGAAGAATCCCCGCATTTTGTCTTCGAATAATCAGGTACCCCCATGTCAGAGACTGTCTGACATGGGGCTTCTCTTTGAATCTCCGTGTTCTCTCTCTTCCTCCGTACTCTCTGTGATTTGTGCTCTCTGTGATTCGCTTTCGCCTCAACCCCCAATCGAATCCAGCTCCGCCACCACGTCCGCCGAAAGCCTCATCTCCGCCGCCTTCAGATTCTCCCGCAGATGTCCCACGCTCGACGTCCCCGGGATCAGCAGCATATTCGGCGAGCGCTGCAGCAGCCACGCCAGCGCCACCTGCATCGGAGTCGCCCCCAGCGAAGCCGCCACCTGGTCCAGCGTCGACGACTGCAGCGGCGTGAATCCGCCCAGCGGAAAGAACGGCACATACGCGATCCCCTGCTTCGCCAGCTCGGCAACAAAGCCATCGTCTTCCCGGTGCGCCACGTTGTAGAAGTTCTGCACGCACACAATATCCGAAATCGTCTGCGCCTCCGCCACCTGTCCCGGAGTCACGTTGCTCACGCCCAGGTGACGAATCAGCCCCTGCTGCTTCAACTCCGCCAGCACCATCAGCGGCTCCTCCAGCGATCCTTCCGCCGGCGCCATGATGCCTCCAATCCGCAGATTCACCACATCCAGGCGTTCCAGCCCAAGGTTCCGCAGATTGTCCTGCACTGCATCGATCAGTTCCTGCCGCGAGAGCGCATGGTTCCACGACTTGTCCGCGCCGCGGCTCGCGCCCACCTTGGTCACGATCGTCAGCCCTTCCGGATACGGACCGAGCGCGCGCCGGATGATCTGGTTGGTCACATGCGGACCGTAAAAGTCGCTGGTGTCGATGTGGTTCACGCCCGCCTCAACCGCCTCCCGCAACACCGCCACCGCTGCATCCACATCGCGTGGCGGACCCCACACCTGCGGCCCGGCCAACTGCATCGCTCCGTAGCCCATGCGGTTCACCTGGATCGATGTGTTCAACAGCGTGAAGCTGCCGCCTAGGTTTGCTGCCGTCTGATTCGTCATTGCTCTTCCCCTCGATGCGCTCGTCAATCTTCGCCTTCCCGTGGTTAGATGAAGAAAGCTTCAGGTTAGGAGTTCGCATATGCCCCGCAGCTCGCCCGCACTCTTGGAACCCCGTAAATGGCCGGTTCAGGCGCGTTCCACCGCCAGTGTGGACGCCATCCTCGAAGCCACCATTCAGGTTTTGCTCAGCGTCGGCAAGGAACGCCTCACCACCACCCGCGTCGCGCAGCGAGCCGGCGTGTCCGTCGGAACCCTCTACCAGTACTTCCCCAACAAGAGCGCGCTGCTCCAGTCCGTGCTTCAGCGCCACCTCAGCCGGGTCGCAGCCGCGCTCGAAGAGGCTTGTATCCAGCAGAGAGGCAGCTCACTGCAATCCATGGCGGCCGCCCTCATCAACGCATTCCTCGATGCCAAGATGCAGGACATCAAAACCAGCGTCGCCCTCTACGCCGTCAGCTCCGACGTCGACGGGGCGAAGATTGTGCGCCACACCAGCAAGCGCGCCCATAAGGCAATCGTCGAAATGCTGGCCACCGCCCGCGAACCGCTGCGCAAGGATCCCCAACTCGTCGCCACCCTGCTGCAGAGCGTCATGACCGGCGTCAGCCGCCGCCTGCTCGAATCCCCGGCACCCGAAAAGCACGTCGAGCCGCTCCGCCACGAACTCATCGTCCTCGCCACCGTCTACCTGGAAGCCGCCGCCAAGCCCCCACACCCGCCCGCCCCCTAGCCGAGCTGTGTTCTCTCTTTTGCTCTGTGCTCTCTGTGATTCGCTTTGCCCTCCCGACCGGTGTCAAGAACTTCTCTTAGCCCGTACACTTCTCCCAAGGTTTTCCAGACCATGTTCGCCAGGCTTTGTGCCGCCATCCTCGTCGTCTCCACGGTTTCGCTCGCGCAGGCTCCCAACCCCGCGCCACCCACCAAGCCGCTCGCCTTCGAAGTCGTCTCCATCCGCCCCAGCAAGCCCGGGGCCAACGGGATGTTCAGTGCCATGACCACGCCCGACGGCTACCGCGTTTCCGGCCAGGCGCTGGTTTACCTCATCATGTTCGCGTACTTTCCGCAGGGCATGGCGTACTGGTCCAATGGCCGCTTATCTGGCGCGCCCGACTGGCTCAGCGATCTCTACGACATCGACGCCAAGGTTTCTGAGGCGGACCTCGCCGAGTGGAAAAGACAAGGCCCGCTCGCACTGGACAAGAAAGTCATGCTGCAGCAGATGCTGCAATCCCTGCTCGCCGACCGCTGCCACCTCGCCGCCCACATGGTGCCCGGCGCGCCCATCGACGGCTGGTCGCTCGAACCCGGCAAGCGCGGCCCGCGCCTCGCCGAATCCAAACCCGGAGCGGAAGTCCCGCCCGGCATGAAGCTGCTTGGCGGCGGCGTGATGGTGGGCTACAACCGCGGAGAAAAACCCGTCCAGACGTTCTACAGCGCAACCATGGGATGACTTTGCGCAGTACCTCTCCATGCGCGCCGTCGGCCACCCCGTCCTCGACCACACCGGCCTTGCCGGCCACTATGACTTCGTACTGAACTGGGTGCAGGATCCCGACTCCAAGCTGCCCGAAGGCGTCACACCCTTCGGCGATCCCGATCCGCTCTCGCACTGGGACATCAACGGCCTCGGCCTCCGGGTCACCCCCATCAAAATCCCCGCGCAGACCCTTGCCATCGATCACATCGAGAAACCCACCGAGAATTAGTTCATGCGGTCGCTGCCGCCCTCAATCTCTGTGCTCTCTCTTTTCCTCTGTGATCTCCGTGATGCGCGTTGCTCTCCCCGTGCTCACCGCCTTCACAATCGCCGCATCCAGCCGCATCTGCGCGAGGCCGTCCTCGCCGGTTACCGGCACCGGCTTGTCCGCTAACACTGCCTCCACAAATCCCGCGACGGAGAGCGCAAACGACTCCTCATACGAGCACGCCGGCAGCGCCGCAATGCGCTCTGCAATCCTGCCCAACGAAGCCGTCCCGTTCAAATTTGAACGCGAAGCCCGGTCCACCACCACTGCATCGTCCGACCCATACAGCGCGAACGACCAGAAGTTCTGCTCCAGCGGCACCAGCGCCGACCCGCTCATCGTCGCTACAAAGTCCCCATACCGAAACGTCGCCGCTACCGCCACCGATGGCTGATACATCAGCTCCCGCTGAAACGCCCCACCGAATTCCCAGGGCCGCCCGCGTGGCCCACCCGACACCGGAGGCCGCAGCGCCTGCTCGTCCACCATCGCGGCCGTCACCTCCTCGGGATCGCCGAAGAACGATCGCATCAGGTCCAGCATGTGCGGCCACAGGTAGGCGTGCATGTGCGCCGTAAACAGACCCACCCGGCCGAACCCGCCGCGTGCCAGTTCCTCCTGGATCAGCCGGTGCGACGGCACGCTGCGGTAGTTGAAGTTCACCCCCAGGCTCCGCCCTGCGCTCCGAGCCGCCGCCTGCATCCGCTCTCCCGCCGCCAGCGACTCCGCCATCGGCTTCTCGCACAGCACATGCGCACCCGCCGCCAGGGCTGCCATCACCGGAGCCTCGTGATCCCACTCCAGCGTCGCCACCGACACCACATCCGGCCGCTCCGCCCGCAGCATCTCCTCCACCGACGCATATCCCCGGACCCCGGCAGCCGAACCGCCGTGCTCAGCCGCCAGCCCCTCCGCTCGCGCCTTTTCTCCGCTGACCACGCCCACCAGCCGCGTCGCCCCGCCCGCTGCATACGCCGCCGCATGCAGCCGCCCTGCGCCGCCCGTCCCCACCACTGCCGCCTTCAAATCGCTCGCCATGTCCCCTCCATACTAAGGTCGCGGAAAAGCTCCTCTCCCCGAAGCAAAATTCACCTCTTGACAATGTACTAGTTAACTAGTACATTGTTCCCCGTGGAACGAGCTTCCCAATCCGCCGCACCCGAGTTCGCCTTCCGGCTCGATACCCATTCCGGCGTGCCTGTTTATCGCCAGCTCATCGACCAGGTCCAGGCTGCGATCGCCACCTCGGCTTTGCGCGCCGGCGATCAGCTGCCTACGGTGCGGCGGGTTGCGGTGGAGCTGGCCATCAATCCCAACACTGTTTCCCGCGCGTACCGCGAGATGGAGATTCGGGGGATTCTCGATACGCAGCAGGGGACGGGGACGTTTGTCGCCGAGGTGCGGCTGGATATCTCCGCCGGCCGCGACCAGGAGGAGCTACAACGCCAACTGAATCAATTAGTTACTGAATTTGTGGCCCGCGCAGGCTCGGCCGGATTCACGGTGCGCGACCTCGCGGAGGCGCTCCATCAACTTTCTCCAGAAACACCGAACACGTAGCTCATTGCACCAGGAGGCATTGTGCTCAATCTGAAGCAGTGCAAACAAACCAATGCGGTAGCTCTCTCGATCTTCGCCGTTTGCGTGATTGGGGGCGCCGGGATCAGCAAAGCCGCGGACTCCGCCTTTCCCGCCGCCGCCGGAGCGCTCATCGGCGTCTACTTTCTGTTCGCCATCAAGATCATCGACCAGTGGGAAAAGGTGGCGGTTCTGCGTTTCGGACGCTATCGCGCGCTGCGAGGTCCGGGGCTGGTCGTGATCGTTCCGATCATCGACACGCTGAGCCGCTACGTTGACCAGCGCGTGCGGGTGAGCACCGTGTTCGCGGAGTCCACGTTGACGCGGGACACGGTCCCCGTCAGCGTCGATGCCATCTTCTTCTGGCTGGTCTGGAACGCCGAGAAGTCCATTCTCGAGGTGGAGAACTTCACCGACGCCATCACGCTGAGCGCGCAGACTGCGCTGCGCGAGTCCATCGGCCGCCACGATCTTTCCCAGATGGTGGCCGAACGCGACCTGATGGGCCACGAGCTGCAGAAGATTCTGGACGAGAAGATGACGCCCTGGGGCATCACCGTGCAGTCGGTCGAGATCCGCGACGTGCGCATTCCGTCGTCGCTGGAGAACGCCATGTCGCAGCAGGCGCAGGCCGAGCGCGAGCGCCAGGCCCGCGTCATCCTGGGCGACGCCGAGGTCCAGGTCAGCGAAAAGTTTGCCGCAGCGTCGCGCGTTTATGAGTCGAACCCCGGCGCGCTCCAACTGCGCGGCATGAACATGCTCTACGAAGCCATGCGCGATAAGGGCTCCATGGTGATCGTCCCGTCGTCGGCCATCGACAGCATGGGCCTGGGCGGCACGCTGGCCACCGCAGCCATCTCCAAACTGCAACCCTAGCCCAGACCTCGGGTGCCCCATGTCAGTGCGGCCCTATGCGACTGACGTGGGGTGATTCCCGTTCGCTCCAGCCGTATTCCTCCGATCCCCGCACCCAGGAGAAAGCCATGCGCACAATCATGTTCGCCGTTGGCACTCTGCTGTTGACCCTCGCCGGCGTATTGCTGCTGCTCGCGCCATCCGTGCACGCCCAGGCCGCGGCGGCGCAGGACGCAACTCCAAATGCCCGGGCTCTCGCCTTCGACGTCGTCACTATTAAGCGGTCCCACACAGCCGTCGCCGGGCCCGGCATTCAGTCTCTGCCCAATGGCGACTCCATCCTGCTGACCAACATTTCCCCGCGACTGATGCTGGGTTTCGCCTATGATGTTCAGCTTCACGATGGAATCTACGGACTGCCCGCCTGGGCCGACTCCGAAACCTACGACGTCACCGCGAAGGTGGCCGCATCCGACCTGCCTGCCTTTCGCAGCCTGCTGCCGCGCCAGCGCAACGCGCTGCTTCGCCCTCTGCTCGAAGACCGTTTCCACCTGCAGTTCCACCGCGAAACCCGCATGGTTTCCGGCTATGCGCTTGTCGTCGCCAAGTCCGGCCCCAGACTTGACCCCAACCAGCCTCCAGCGGACCCGGACCCCGGCAACATCCACACCGCCCCAGGCTCGATCATTGCCGACTATGTCCCCATCGCACCGCTGCTGGATGCGCTGGCAGTGCAACTCGGCCGGCCAGTGGTCGACCGCACCGGCCTGACCGGCCGATATACCTTCGCGCTCCATTTCGCCTGGGCCCAGGCCGCGGCAGACACGCAGCCCGACGCTGCACCTTCTCTCTTCACCGCCATCGAGGAGCAGCTCGGCTTGAAACTCGAGCCCGTCAAGGCTCCCGTGCCGGTCCTCGTCGTCGACCACATCGAGCAGCCCTCGGAAAACTGACAAAAGATTTTCTGCAAGTTCCTTGATCTGGACCGTCTTCGCTGCAGAAGGAAAGGTCCGCACATGATCAGACGAAACGCTGCACTCCGCTTTTTCCTGGCAACTCTTGCCGCAACCGGTGCGCAGGCCCAGCAGGGCGGCGCCGGCCCGGTCGCCCTCACGATCTACAACCAGGACTTCGCGGTCGCGCGCACGACGGTCGACCTGGACCTCGCCACCGGCCCCAACCAGGTGACCACCACCAACGTGACCAGCCAGCTTGAGCCCGACTCCGTGGTGCTGCGCGACCCGACCGGCAAAACGCCGTTCAAGGTCACCGAGCAGAACTACGACGGCGGCGTCATCGACCAGATGTCGCTGCTGCAGAAGTTCGAGGGCAAGACGATCCAGTTCTACAACGGAGGCCGCGACGGTTCGGGCAAGCCGGTGGGCACCTTCGATGGAAGGATTATCCGCGCCGGCAATCAACCGATCGTCGAAGCCGAAGGCCTGATCCAGTTCCAGCTGCCCGGCATTCCGCTGTTTCCCGCGGCCACTGACGGACTGCTGCTGAAGCCCACGCTGCGCTGGCAGATCGACGCGCCGCGGCCCGCGCACCTTACCGCCGAGCTCGCCTACATTACGCACGGCATGAGCTGGCAGGCCACCTACAACATAGTGGCGCCGGAATCGACTAACGTCGCTGAATCCGAGCCGGTCGACCTGCACGGCTGGGTGACGGTCCAGAACAACTCCGGCACTGACTTCTCCGCAGCCCGCATCAAGCTGATGGCGGGCGACGTTGCCAAGCTGAAGGACTTCCGGGATCGTTCCTATGCCACAAACGGAGTCGTCGACACAATGTCTGAGAACGTCAGCGACGGCAATGCGGTCACGCAGCAGGCCTTCGACGACTTCCACCTCTACGATCTCAACCGCACCGTCTCTCTCACCAGCGGCGAGACCAAGCAGGTTGAGTTCATCGACGCCGCCAACGTCTCCATGAACCGCGTCTACGAGTACGACGGAGCCACGCGGCAGCCCGGCTACAACCTCTGCTTCGGATGCCACAACGAGCAGCAATCCTTCGGTACCTCCAGCAACACGAAGATCAACATTCGCGCCGAGATTAAGAACTCCACCGCCAATCATCTCGGCATGCCGCTTCCTGCCGGACGCATCCGTCTCTACCGCCGCGACACCGGCGGCCAGATGGAGTTCATCGGCGAAGGCACCGTCAACCACACGCCTGCCGAGGAGACCGTCAAAGTCCCTGTCGGCAGCGCCTTCGACGTTACCGGCGAACGCAAGCAGACCTACTTCCATGTCGATCAGCGCGCGAACACGATCGACGAGACCTTTGAGATCACGGTGAAGAATCAGAAAAGCGCGCCGGTCAACGTCGCCATCGTCGAGCATATGAACCGCGGTCAGAACTGGCAGATCACCGAACAGCTGGCCAACGCCATGCCCACGCGTTACACCAGGCGCGACTCCGCCACCATCGAGTTCCCCATCGCGGTGCCAGCAACCGGCGAGACCAAGGTGATCTACTCGGTGCACTACACGTGGTGAGGCAGAGGTTCGAGGAGTTCGACGGGCAGCGTACCTCAGGAGCTAAAGCCCCCTCTGATTATGGGGCCGTTGCGGCACGGCGGGGTATGCTCGCGTTGTTAAATGAAATGTCCCACCTCCGATGTCGGAGGCGGGGCATTTCATTTTTTGCAACCAGCGCGAACCCTAGAAGCTGATCTTCATTGCAGCCTGGAAGATTCTCGGGTCGTTTGCACTCGAGACCTGTCCGAAGCTCGTATTCGGCGCTCCAAGAGTTCCCGGGTTGCTTGCGCTCGGGTTCTTGAAGTTCGGATGGTTGAGTACGTTGAAGGCCTCCAGCCGCAGGTCCAGGGCAACGCTTTCGTGGATGGGGAAGATGCGCGAGATCTGCGCATCGAACTGGTAGAACGGCTTGCCCCGATAGGCGTTGCGGCTGACCGTACCGAACGTGCCTGAGACTCCGTTGTTCAGAAACGCCAGCGGATTCACAATCGTTCGGTTGGCCGCGCCACTCGCGAAGCGGATTGGCGTGTTCAGGTACACCGGCACTCCGGGAACCACGTTCGGACGATCGTTTCCGTTCGACGTAAGCGACACATCCGCGCCCTGCGTGACGTTGATGACCGAGCCGCTCTGAATGTGCGCCAGCGGAGCAAACTCCCAGTTGTTGATGAGATACCGCGTCAGACCGTTGCCGATGCCGAAGTTGCTCTTCGCCACCAGGACGACGTTTTCGATGTTCCTGTAGTCCGATCCGCAGGGGCCGTGGTCTCTGGAGTAGTTCTTCGGGTCGGAGACGCTGGTTCCGGCATAGTCGCCGCTTGCGTCATTGAGGTTCAGGCACTTCGAATAGGTGTGGTTCACCAGAAGGCTGAAGCTGTTGGAGAGGCGGTGCTGCACCGTCGAAACGAGGCCGTGGTAGCTGGCGGTGCCCCAGTCGCCGACCAGCGTGGTGCCGCCGCCAGCGCCTGTGTAACCGTTCCCCTGCAATGGGTTTGCGATGGTGAGCGCATAGCGCGACTGAGCATTGGCCGTTGTAGAGCACGGCGTGCCTGCGGCTCCCGGCTTTACCGCCTGCGGCCCAGTCTTCACAATGGGATCGCAGCCGGTACCGCTCGCCCCCCACACCCCGGGAATGAAGACCGCGTTGCTCAGCGGATATCCCGTGGGCGCGTGATAGGTGTGGTTGCCAATGTACTGGAGCTGCAACTGCCAGCCATGCGGGAAGTCATGTTGCACACTGGCCGTCCACTGCACCGTCCGCGACGAGTGGAACTGCGGAGTGATGAAGATGTACTGGCTCTGTGGCGGGAAGATGGCCGTAGCAGGGGTTGGGATCTGCGGAGTCGGGTAAGGGCTGATGTCCTTCGCGTTGGTCTGGTTGCAGCCAAAGCCTCCCGTGCCGACGAGCCACGGATGACTGAAGCAGATCATGGCACTCGATGTAGGCTTGCTGGCGGTCGCGTTGGGCGGGTTCTGCTCATTGCGCTGTGCGGTGAAGAAGTTCACCTGGTCATACGCCAGCTCGAATCCGGCGCGCAACACCGTCTTGCCGGTTCCGGTTGGATCGATGGACAAGCCCAGGTTGGGTGCGAACTGCCAGGGCGAGCTCTTGGTGAACGACTTCGGCACGCCCGGGTCGCCATAGAAGAACGCGCCGGCCGGAGCATTGGTGTACACCGTGCTGACCTTGTTCGCCAGGAAGGCGTTGTAATCGAACACCGAACCGCGGCCGAAGTAGTCGGACGGATAGTACTCCGGCACCCAGCGAATGCCGCCCACGATCGTTACCCGCGGGGTGGCATGGAACGTGTCCTGGATATAGAGGCTTGGAATCGGAGCGCGCAGTGCATTCTGCTGCTGCTTGCTCTGCTCAAAGCCGCTCTCCGCGCCCGACAGGAAATCCAGGTTGGCATCGCCGGCAGCGCACTGAGTGCTGTTCGTGCAGGCGCCCGTCCCGGTCGGACCGTTCGAGCTGTAGAAGCCGTTGAACGTTCCGGTGCCGTTGGACTCGTACCCGTTCGAGATGTTGAGCTGGTTGCGCAGATACTCGCCACCCATCACAAACTGGTGCTTGCCTTTGACCCAGGTTAGATCGTCGTTGATGGAGAAGGCATTGTCGTTGAAGTGCGCGACCGAGTTCGTGCCGCCGCCGATGGTAAATCCGTGGTTCTTGCTGGCCGTGGACACCGTTAGCTGCAGGCCGTTCGGGATCAACTGGAAGGCGGAGACACCCAGTGTCCCAAGGTTGATGTCCGCTGTGTTGTAGCCACGATTGTTTACCCGGCGGCTGATCGTCGAGTGAACGGAGTTCACCAGCTTGGACGAGATCGTCCAGTTTTCACCGAGCGTGAAGTTCTGCACGCGCTCGACGTTGCCCGACTGCGTCGTCACCAGGATGTTGGTCACCGAGAAGGGAGCCGGAGACTGATAGCCATCCAGGAAGTAGCGGGCATAGAGGTTGTGCTTCTGATTGATGGTGTAGTCGACGCGAGTGACGAACTGCTTGTCATTGATCAGGTTCGGGATCGCATACTGCACCTTGCCGCAAAGGTCGGAAGCATCCGCGCGCGGGACAATCTTCGGCAGGTACGCCAGCAGCTTCAGTGCGGCCGGGTTCCAGGTCGGAGGCGAAGGGTATTTATTGCCGGGCAGAGCAGCGCCCGTCAGGGGATCGTACAACTGCTCCACGCCGCCGCAGTTGTTGGCCTGGCCTGTGCCGCCGCTGCTGGTTGGCGCAGGATCCGTAACAGAGAAGTCTCCCAGCAGGTTGGCCGCAGTTGGGACATACGTGGTCGATGCCGCGCTGGAGGAAGTGGTCTTCTGGAACTGGAAGCCGGTGAAGAAGAACAACCGGTCGCGGCCGTTGTACAGATGCGGCAACAGCACCGGACCGCCAAAGGTGAACCCATACTGGTTCTGATGAAGCGAGTCCTTATCCGAGAAGAAGTTTCTGGAGTTGATGTAGTTGTTGCGAAGGAACTCGAAGCCGGAACCGTGGAAGCGGTTCGCGCCCGAGCGGGTAACCACGTTGACCAGTCCGCCGGAGTGAGAGCCCGACTGCGATCCCAAGGCGGTCGACTCGACGCTGAACTGGGTGACCGCATCGGGGAAGGGGAACGGTAGGTTCGTGTTCGCCATCCAGTCGTTGTTGTCGCCGCCATCCAGGCGCCACTCGGTCGTGTTGCCCATACCGCCCGCGATTGAGACTGAGATGGCTGCGTACGAATACTTGCTGCCCGTGAAGTCTCCACCGGGCGCCGGCGACGAACCGCCGCTCAGCGTGATCAGGGCCGTCATCTGGCGGCCGTTCAGCGGCATCTCGGTCACCGCATTCTGATCGATGGTCTGCTTGAACGAGGCATCTTCGGTCTGGAGCGCCATACCCTCCGACCGGACCTCAACCTTCTCGGTGGAGGCGCCTACGGTCATCTTCACGTCGATCGAGATGCTGCTGCCGACCTCGAGCACGATGCCCGTCTGCGTGTAGGTTTCAAATCCCGATTGAGCAACGCCGAGTGTGTAGGTGCCGATCCGGATGTTGGGGAAGGTGTATCCACCCGTTCCATCGGTCTTGCTCGAGAGCACCACCTTCGTCGATTCATTGGTCAGAGTGATCTGGGCATTTGCAATCATCGCGCCTGTGGCGTCGCGGATGTTTCCCTGGAGACTCGCGGTACCCGCGATCTGTGCGTTGGCGACAGAGGCGGTCAGGACGACGAGGGAGAGAGGGACGAGCCGCAGGGAAGCTGCAAATCGTCGCAAAACAGTGAGGGCTGTACGCATGAAATCCTCCGGACAAGTGGATACGTATACAAGCTCTGCTGCCTTTACCCCTTATGCGGGGCAATGGATGATTGGTCGAACCAAAGAAAGTTCCCCGGTACACAGTGAGTCGCCGTCACAAATCAGAGGTGTCGACAATCACTGACTTTTTAGTTGACTGAGATTGCTCTTCCTACCCGGTTCCTGTCAAGAACAGAATCGCTGTTTTATTCACATGAAAAATCTATCGCGCGGTAGGTGAACCCCGTCCAGCCGGACGGACCACTTGTGACGTTGCGCACAATGCCGCCTCCGGTAACAATGTGGCTGAATTTCCATAGGCAGATTCACAGTTTTGCCAGCGGAATCGTGCGCAGCCTGCATTCGGGCAGCTTCCCGCCCTTCGTTCGGGCCTTAATCACGAGGGCACCCGGCAGCAGAATCCTGCGGATTCACTCTACCGGCGCGGTCTCCACTGCCTCGGCGCCCGGTGTCGACTCCCGCCCCGCCTCGTTCACCGCCGTCACCCGGTAGGCATAGCGATGGCCCGCTACCGGCGTCGCGTCCCGATACGCCGCCACTCCAACCAGCTCCGCATTCAACCGCTGCCAGGCGTTCGCGGCTCCGTCCGCATCGCGCCGGTACACGCGATACCCCGCGATCCGCGGCTCGTCATTTGGATCCCATGAAAGGTCGATTGCCGGCCGCCGGGCTGCATCCGTATCCCCGGCAAAGCCCGGCACCGTCACCAATCCCGCGGGAGCGTCCGGAGGAAACTCGTCGCGCATGGCCACGGTGGCCTCGTCGGTCGGAGCGCTGCGCACCTCCAGCGTCAGGCCGCCGATGCTGACGCTGCGAACCCGCTGCGCCGTGTAGCGGTAGGTGCGCCCCATCTGCGCGCTGCGGTCGATCGTGCCGCCCGCATCCAGTGCGCCGCCCGGCTCAGCCTCCACCCGGAAACGCGTCTCTCGCGGCTCCTTCTGGGCGTCCAGCAAACCGCTCATGCGTGCGGCAGCCGTGGTCGGCGAAGCCGGCGGTGCCGCCACGGGAGCGCCACCGCTCTCCTCCAGCACCCGATCCAGTTCAATCGCCTCTGCGCCGCCGGCTGCGCGAGCCCATTCCAGTACCACTCCAGCCTTCGACGCGCGTCCGCGCCACTGCGCCAACGGAGCAGGCGCCGGGCCGGAAGCCGCAAATACGATTGCGGACGGCCCCGCAGTCCTGCCAGCCTCATTCAGCAATTGCACGCGATACGCCAGCACCTGGGCCGGCGCAGCCAGCAGCGTCGCCGGAAGCGTATCCACCGCGTCCGACGGACCCGGCACAACCGCCACGCGCGCAACCACCGAGCATTTCGTCGGCGCATTCCGCCGCACTCCCGCCGCTCCGCCCAGCGCATCCCGGCACACTTCCGCCGTCATTTTTCCGCTGATCAGCATCCGGTCAGTGGTTCGCGAGGGCGTCGTCCAGTGCAGTTTCACCTCGCCGCCCACCCGGGTGGCCGAGAGTCCGGAAGCCGACACAATCTGCGGCAACTTCAACGACGGAGGGAGCGGCGGACCGGGACTCGCACACCCAGCCAGGCCCAGGCACGTCAGCGCGGCCAGAATCCAGCCGCCAACCGCACTTTTTTGTGCTTCAGCCGCCCTCATTCGGCGGGTATTCAAGCTTCCCATATCCCAAATAGGCATCCAAACAGAGGCTATAGCAATTTGGCGCGCCAGTGTTGCCTACAAGCGGTAATCCAGATTGTTGGCGGGAACATACATCGTTCGACCACAGTGAAACATCTATTTGTGGGACAAACAAGATACAGGGGTAATCCATGGCAACGTCCAGCATTCTCTCCAGCAGCCCTTCCCGGTCCGATTCCGGCCATGCCGTTCTGCAGGCGGTGCCCAACGCGCCCCCCTTGCAGATTGACGGCCAAGCCGCTGAATCCGTGATCGCCGAAAAGCGCATCGGCGAGCGCATCAAGCATTTGCGGCTGAAGAAGTCCATGGGCCTGGTCGAACTGGGCAAGCATACGGGCCTTTCCGCCAGCTTCCTCTCCCAGCTGGAAACCGGCCGCGTGGTGCCCACGCTGCGCAACCTGGCGCGCATCGCCATGGTCTTCTCCAAGGATCTCAACTACTTCTTCGAGCCCGAGCCGCTGACCCTCTTCCGCATTCACCGCGGCAAGGAGCGGGTGCGCCTTCCGCAATCCGGCGTTCAGGATCCCGCCTACTTCTTCGAGTCGCTCGGCTACCTGGTCCCCGACCGCCAGCTTGACCCCTACTTTGCCGAATTTCTTCCGGTCAAGCCCGGCAACGACGCCCGGTCGCACCAGCACTTCGGCTGCGAGTTCCTGTACGTGCTCTCCGGCAGCCTCACCATCCGCCACGGCGCTTCGTCGCACAGCGTGGAGCCGGGAGACGCCGTCTACTTCGACGCGTCGACCACGCACAGCTACGAATGCTCCAGCGAGGCCGCCGCCACCGCGCTCATCGTGACGCTGCAGCAACCCGTGGCCGCACCTTCCAGCGGTCCCCGCGCCAGCCAGCCCAGCCCCTTCGGCCGTCCGCGCGCGCTCACGCCCGCCAAGACTGCGATCGTCCCCAAAGCCGGATAAAGGTTACGGCCCCGCGCCTCACGTATACTACGTGCAGCACAGTTTTACGTGAGGTGCGCCATGCCCCAGACCCAGAAACAAAACGTAACCGTCAGTCTGAGCACCCAGGTCATTCACAAGGCGAAGATCCTCGCCGCCAAGCGCTCTACCTCCATCAGCGGCATGCTGGCCCAGCAGATTGAGCTGCTGGTGAGCGACGATGAGGCGCAGCAGCGCGCCGCAGCCTCCGCAATCGCGCGCATGGAACGCGGCCTGCGCCTCGGCGGCGGCCGCCTGCCTAGCCGGGAAGACCTCCATGCCCGCTAGAACGTTTGTCGACACCAACATCCTCATCTACGCGCACGACGCAGACCAGAAGAAGAAGCACGCCATCGCGCGAAAACTGCTGATCGACCTGCTGCAAACGCAGAGCCTCGCGGTCAGTCCACAGGTGTTGCAGGAGTTCTACGTCAACGTCACGCGCAAGATCTCCAGGACGCTGACCAAACGTGCCGCACGCGAGATCGTCGACGACTTCAGCGTGTGGTGTGTCGAAACCGGCGCGGCCGACATCGCCGCCGCATTTCGCATCGAGGACGAGGCGAAAATCAGTTTCTGGGACGCGATGATCTGCGCCTCCGCCCAGAAGTCGGGCGCAACCGTCCTGCTGACCGAGGATATGAACTCAGGCCAGAAGATCGCAGGCGTTCAGATTCATAATCCGTTCCAATCCTGAAGCTTACGGCCCAGTGCCCGACGTTCCATCGTCAAAATACGGCTCCCACAGCAGCAGGTTCGAGAGCACCCCGCGCTCCTGCTCGGAGAACTGCCGCATCATCGGATAGGAGTTCATCGCACCGGCACGGTCGCGCGGCGGCACCACGCGCAGCACGCCGAACGCTCGCCGCACCAGCTGCCTGCGCGCCGGCGGCAACGCCATGTACTGCTGCACCGACGCCGTAAACTGCTGGCGCTCGCCCGGCGTCATCCGCAGCAGCGCGCCCCGCCGCCCGCGCTCCTCCGGACTCATGTGTTGCAGCCGGTTCAGCTCGTTCAGCTCCCGCTGCTGCAGTTGCGGAGGCAGCTCGCGGAACCCCGGCTCATTCTGCAACTGACGCCGCTGATCGTCCTGGGAAAGATTCTGGTGCCGCTCCATCCACAACTCCAGCGCAGGCCGGTTCTGATTCCCGCCAGGCCGGTTCGCCACGGGTTGCGGAGGCCGGTTGCCCCCATTCGGCGCAGGCCGCGCCGGACCATTGTTCTGTGGCGCCCGCGCCGCCTGGTGTGCCTCTCGCCGAGCTTCCCGCTGCACCGCACGCGGCGGAGCCTGCCGCCCAAACCCGCGCGCCCACGCCGCCGTCGCGCCGCAGGCCACTGCGAGCGCCACGCCAAAACACAGCCGGGTTGGAAGATTCGGCCTCATTCGACTGGACCTATGGCCTGTGCCGTGCTCCTCTGCGGCAACAGAACGTGCTGAGGGGATCGGCCATCACCGGCCACTTTGTTCTAACCCCAACTTTTATGCCGAGTTGCGTCCATACCATCCCCGTCCCGGCTAACATGAAGACATGACGCCCTGTACCATCCGCCCCGCCACTGCAAGCGACGCCGCGGCTATTACCGCCATCTACGACCACTACGTCCGCACCACCTCCCACAATTTCGAATACGAAACGCCCAACGTCGCCGAAATCCGGCAGCGCATGCACAACGTTCAGCAGGCGAGCCTGCCGTACCTGGTCGCGCTGGTCAACGGCACCATCGTCGGCTACGCCTATGCCGCGCAGTTCCGCCCGCGCCCTGCGTATCGCTTCACGGTCGAAGACTCCCTCTATGTCGACAAGGAGTGGGTCGGCCGCGGCATTGGGCGGCAACTCCTCACTGCGCTCATCGAAGCCTCGCGCAAGGCCGGAATCAAGCAGATGATCGCCGGAATCGGTGGAGAGAATCCCGCCTCCATCGCGCTCCACCTTCGCCTCGGGTTCAAGCACTCCGGCATTCTGCGCAACGTCGGCTACAAGTTCGACCGCTGGTGCGACCTCACCCTGATGCAGCGCGCCCTCTGACGCCCACTCTCACCGTCTCGAACGAATCGGGTGCCGCGGCCGCCGCGCACGCTTCACCACCGGCTTCGGCGCAGGCGGAGGCAACGGCGGCAATCCAGCCACCTGCAGCAGGAGTTTGTTCGTCGCGTTGAACACGTTCAGGTGAGTTTCCACCAGACCATCCGTCATCGCCATGAACACCGCCGTCTGCCGTGAGTGGCTGATCGCGATGTACGTGGAGAAGCCCGCCCCGCCACCGGTCTTCTCCACAATGTGCGACGGCGAATCCAACGGCAGAATGTGAATCCACCCCAGGCCAACGCCCGTGGGCTCGCCCGCATGATCGAGCCCGGTCTGGCGCACCAGCTGTGCCGGACGAAGATAGACCGCCTGCGCGTCCTGCCCCGGCGCTCCATCGCCGCGCTGCAGCAGATACTTCAGCCACTTCGTCATATCCGTCGCGTTGGAGTAGAGCCCCGAGCTTCCCGCCGTCTCCTCGGTCGACGTACACGCGCCCTCATCGCGTGCGCCCACCAGCAACAGCCCGCACTGCTCCGCCGTGGGAAAGAATGTCGTGTTCGGCATGGCCAGCGGATTCAGCGTCCGCTCCGCCAGCAGCGCCGCATACTGCTTCCGCGTAACTGACTCGAGCGCATCGCTCAGCAGATCGAACCCCACATTCGAGTAGAGCGCCACGCTTCCGGGCACGCTGCGCAGACGCTGATTCGGCAGCCATCGCCAGCGCGTGCGGGAGTCCGGAAACGTAAAGTGCGGTGTGCCCCGAGGCGCGTTGCCCAGCTCGCGCGGCAGGCCCGACGTATGCGTCGCCAGATCCTCCAGCGTGATGGGCTGCACTCGCTTCGGCACCAGCGTCCGCTTCGGCGCATAGCGCTGCAGCGGATCGTCCAACCCCACCACTCCGTCCGCCACCAGCTTCGTCAGCACATCCGTCGTAAAGATCTTCGTCAGCGAGCACAGCCGCAACACCGAGTCCTGCGTCGGCGTCTGTTGCGACCCGGGCGCCGTCTCGCCATACCCGCGGAACACCGCCTGGTCGCCGCGAACCACCACGAGCACCATCCCCGTCGCGCCCGACTGCACGAATAGATCGCTGCCCAGCGCATCCACCACCTGGAGATCGGGCAACGGCACAGCGGGCTCCGTCTGCGCCGCAGCAAACACGCCCGGCAGCACCAGGAAGAGGACCAGCATCGTACGCAGCAATTTCGTATGGACCATTCAGACCAATGTACCTGCTAACAAAAGGCCTCCACACGCCGCTGCCAACACTCCGCTCGCCCCGCGCCCGCCGAATTAACCTCCGGGTAACAACCGCGCCGATCCGCAGGTTGAGAGCCTCGCAAGCTTCGGTGTAGGATGAGCATCTTCCGGAGCGCGCTCCGCTTCACCATGCTCGTCGTTCAAGGGTCCCCACGCAACGTCCAGGGCTTCTGCCCGCACGCAGCCAATCTACCTTTCGGCCAACGCGAACGCATGGAGGAAACATGCCAGCTCTCAAGGATGAAGTCCGCAGCAACGCCGCCAGCCCCACCGCCGCGAAGGTCGACCTGAAGCTCGAAGCCTTCGTGATTCCCGTCGCCGATGTCGACCGCGCCAGGCAGTTCTACGCCAACCTCGGCTGGCGACTCGACGCCGACTTCGCCTTCGACAACGGCTTTCGCATCGTGCAGTTCACGCCGCCCGGCTCGGAGTGCTCGCTGCA
>DASYEU010000167.1:0-10743 GCA_036498865.1 Acidobacteriaceae bacterium
TGGCTCCTGAGGTAGGACTCGAACCTACAACCCTTCGGTTAACAGCCGAATGCTCTGCCATTGAGCTACTCAGGAACAAACCGTGCCGCGTCATTCAACTTCGCCGCACAACTCTTTAGTTATAACAAACCTCGACGCCCCGGGTCAAAGGCTATGCGTACGCCGCATCATAGCTGCACGATTCGCGCACGCGGTGCGCCGGCATCGGCAATCGTCACCGTTGCGAGCGTGACCGGAAGGTCAAAGCGGCGTGGCCCGGCGCTCCCCGGATTCAGATAGAGCACGCCCTTCCGCTCGTGCGCGTCCGGCCGGTGCGAGTGCCCCGTAACGACCACTGCAACACCGGCGGCCGCAGGATCGATATCGAGATCCTCCAGCGCGTGCACCAGGTAAAACAGGTGGCCGCCCAGCTCGACCATCTCCGTTGCCGGAAGCGTTGCGCATCGCCCAGACACATCCACGTTGCCGCGAATCGCGGTGAGCGGAGCAACCGCGCCCAGGCGATCGAGAATGCGGGCATCGCCCACGTCGCCGGCATGGAGAATATGATCGACGCCCGCGAGAGCGGCAACCGCTTCTGACCTTAGGAGGCCATGCGTATCGGAGATGACGCCGATGGTGAAGATCGCCAACCATGCCTCCGTTTACAGGCCGGCGGTGAGCCGGGTTCGCGGATCGAGAAAGTCACGCAATGCGTCGCCGATGAAGTTGAACGACAGCACGGCCAGCATGACCGCCATCGCGGGGAAAACGACCAGATGCGGCGAATCAAACAGGTGCGACCGGCCATCGTTGAGCATCGAACCCCAGCTCGCGGCCGGCGGCGGAATTCCCAGCCCCAGGAAGCTCAGCGTCGCCTCGGCCAGCACCGCGCCGGCCATGCCGATGGCGGCCTGCACAATCAACGGCTGGATAATGTTCGGCAGGATGTGCCGGTATACGACTCGAACATTCGACGCGCCGAGTGCCCGGGCGGCCTCCACAAACTCACGCTCCTTGACCGCCATGACCTGCGCACGCACCAGACGCGCATAACCCACCCATCCCGAAATAGCGAGGGCCAGAATCAGGTTGAACAACCCCGGCCCCAGGAACGCCACGAACGCGATGGCAAGCAGAATTCCGGGCAGCGCAAGAAACGCATTGGTTACATATACGTTGAGAACCGTGTCGATCCATCCGCCGTAGAACCCCGACGCAAGGCCCGCAAGCAGCCCGATCGCCAACGAGAGCGACACCACAGAAACCGCGACAATCAACGAGATACGGGCGCCATACAACGTGCGCGACAGGATATCCCGTCCAAGCGCATCAGTGCCGAACAGATGCCCGTGTCCCGGCGAAAGCAGCCGGGCCCCCAGGTCAAGGCGCGCAGGATCCTGTGGTGCGAGCCACGGAGCAAATACGGCGCATAGGACAAATCCTGCCAGCAGGAGCACTCCGAACGCGGCCAAGGGCTGTTGTGCAATGCGGTTACCCCAGAGTCGACGAGTTTGCGGCAACAAAATGTCCACTGACATGCATCCCTGTTTATCATAGGGAGTTGATTCGTGACATAGCATGCATAGAGTTTTGACCCACTCGCCTCTTGTGGCCGAATGAAAGGCACGTTTGCGAATTCTGATCTACGGACTCAACTACGCCCCGGAACTGACGGGCATTGGTAAGTACACGGGGGAGATGGCTGCCTGGCTGGCTGAACGCGGACACGAAGTTCGCGTCGTCACCGCGCCGCCGTACTATCCTGCGTGGCGCATCCGCGATGACTATCGTGGTACGTGGTATCGCACGGAGCGCGCGCCGGGCCGGCCGGTGGTCTATCGCACTCCGCTGTATGTTCCCGCGCGTCCGACCGGCATCAAGCGAATCGTGCACCTGATCTCGTTCATGCTGGGCAGCCTCCCCGTCATGCTTCGCCAGATGTTCTGGCAGCCGCAGGTCGTGTTTACCGTCGAGCCCACCTTCTTTTGCGTACCCACCACGTTGTTCGCCGGCAAAAGCGCCGGCGCCGTCTGCTGGCTGCACGTACAGGACTTCGAAGTCGATGCCGCTTTTGAGCTCGGCCTGCTCCCGGCGCAGGGGCCGGTTCACGACGCCGCGGTACGCACGGAGAAATTCTTTACCTATGCCTTCGACCGTGTGTCCGGAATCTCCTCCATGATGGTCGACCGCGCGCGCGCCAAAGGCATTCCGGACGAACGCGCTGTTCTCTTTCCCAATTGGGTCGAAGTCGAGTCGATCTACCCGATTGCGATGGATCGGCGCGCAAATTTATTCCGCCGCGAACTCGCGGGGCAGGTACCGAATATCGAGAACAAGGTCATCCTGCTCTACTCCGGCAACATGGGTGCGAAGCAGGGCCTGGAGCTGCTGGCTCCTCTGGCGGGGTCGTTTGAGAGCGATGCGCGGGTCCACTTCATCTTCTGCGGAGACGGAGCCTTTCGGAAGCGTCTTGAAGAACTGGTTGCGCATCGCCCCAACGTGACTCTACTCCCGCTGCAGCCGCTCGATCGACTGAACGATCTTCTGAACGCCGCCGACGTCCATCTGCTGCCGCAGCGAGCCAGCGCAGCCGACCTGGTGATGCCCTCGCGGCTCAGCGCCATGCTTTCGAGCGGACGGCCGGTGATCGCCACAGCACACACCGGGACCCAGGTGGCCACGGTCGTGGAAGGACGAGGGCTCGTCATTCCTCCCGAGGATCCGGACGCGTTGCATGGCGCGGTACTCCGCCTGGTGGATGACGAGGTATTGCGGCTGCAGCTGGGCGTTGCTGCTCGCGAGTATGCCGTGCAGAATCTCGGCAAACGCCAGGTTCTGGAACAGTTCGAGCAGGATTTGGAGGCTTTGGTTGGTGTTGCCTAAACACCCTTCTTTCCCCCGAACAGGCAGGCTACGTAACGCTTCCAATTCCTCTGCTGATCAAATGCGCATGAGTCAAGTAACATAGGGGAGAACCGGATACGGAATCGGAGACAGGCTGTGCGCTCGACCCACGCCTGAGTAGACATCGACACAGCAGAGCAAACCCTCCGGCCCAATCGAACCCGCACCATTCTAAGGAGAGCCGAGTTTTGAAGAAGGCGCTGATTACAGGAGTTACCGGGCAGGACGGCGCGTATCTGGCCGCGTTCCTGCTTGCCAAGGGATACGAGGTTCACGGGATCAAGCGGCGCACCTCGCTGTTCAACACGGCGCGCATCGACAATATCTACGAGGACCCGCACCTTCCGTCGAGGCACTTTATTCTGCACTACGGCGATATGACCGACTCGACGTCGCTGATTCACATTGTGCAGAAGGTACAGCCGGACGAGATCTACAATCTGGCTGCTCAGTCGCATGTGCAGGTTTCGTTCGAGGAACCCGAATACACCGCCAACTCGGATGCGCTCGGCGTTTTGCGGCTACTGGAAGCAATCCGCATCCTAGGCCTCGAGAAGAAGACAAAGTTCTACCAGGCCAGCACTTCCGAACTGTACGGCTTGGTGCAGGAGATTCCGCAGAAGGAAACCACGCCCTTCTATCCACGCTCGCCCTACGCGGTGGCGAAGATGTATGGCTACTGGATCGTCGTGAACTATCGCGAGGCGTACGGCATGTACGCGTGCAACGGCATCCTCTTCAATCACGAATCGCCGATGCGCGGCGAGACGTTTGTAACCCGCAAGATTACGCGTGGATTGTCGCGCATCAAGGTCGGGTTGCAATCGCAATTGTTCCTCGGCAACCTCGATTCCAGGCGCGACTGGGGCCATGCCCGCGACTACATCGAGATGCAGTGGCTGATGCTGCAGCAAGAAAAGCCTCAGGACTATGTGATCGCAACCGGACAGCAATACAGCGTGCGCGAGTTTGTCCAACGCTGCGCACAGCTGCTCGAGCTCGACTTGACCTGGTCCGGCACCGGAGTGGACGAGAAGGCTGTCGACAAAGCCGGCAACGTGGTGGTTGCAGTCGACCCTCGCTACTTCCGGCCCACCGAGGTGGAGACGCTTCTGGGCGATGCGTCGAAAGCAAAACGCGAACTCGGCTGGTCGCCTCGCACCACCTTCGATGAACTTGTCCGCGAGATGATCGAGTGCGATCTGAAGGCCGCCGAGCGGGACGCGCTAGTGCGTCGCCACGGCTTTGAAGCATACAACGTGCGCGAGACCTAAACGATGGCAGAAACCTCCAAATCGGCCGGCAACGCGGAAAACAGTTTCATGGATCCTGAGAACCGCATTTACATTGCGGGACACCGCGGACTCGTTGGCTCAGCCATTCACAGGGAATTTCTCCGCAGGGGCTATCGCAACATCCTCACTCGCACGCACGAGGAGCTCGACCTGTGTGACGAGGTAGCGGTCGATGCCTTCTTCTCGGATGAGCAGCCCGATTTCGTCTTCCTGGCGGCGGCTAAGGTCGGCGGAATTCTGGCCAATAATAACTACCCTGCGGACTTCATTCGCGACAACCTCATCATCCAGACCAACGTCATTGAGTCCAGCCGCAACGCCGGCGTAAAACGTCTACTCTTCCTCGGTTCGTCCTGCATCTACCCCAAGCTTTGCCCGCAGCCGATCAAAGAAGACTACCTGCTGACCGGGCCTCTGGAACCAACGAACCGTCCCTATGCTATCGCCAAGATCGCCGGAATCGAGATGTGCTGGAGCTATAACCGCCAGTACGGAACGCGCTACCTTGCGGCCATGCCCACCAATCTCTACGGTCCGGGCGACAACTTCGACCTGGCCAACTCGCACGTGCTTCCAGCGCTGATTCGTAAGACCGCGGAAGCCAAAGCTGCCGACAGCAAGGAGGTCGTCGTCTGGGGCACAGGCAAGCCGCGGCGCGAACTGCTCTACTCCGACGATCTGGCGCAGGCCTGCTGCTTCCTGATGAATCTCGACGACGAAGCCTTCGGTTCCCTGCTGGTCGACGACGCGCCGCCTCTGATCAACATCGGCACTGGCGAGGACGTCACGATCCGCGAGTTGGCGGAGACGGTCGCGCGCGTGATCGGATACACCGGCGCGCTGGTCTTCGACACCACCAAGCCCGACGGAACACCACAGAAGCTGATGGACGTCGGACGCCTCCATGGACTGGGCTGGCAGCACAGCACCGGCCTGGAACAAGGCATCCAGCGCACCTGGGAAACCGTGCGGGACCGTCTGGGACGCTAGTCCATACAACAAAAGGTACAGGCGCGGCTCGCTCAATTGCCGCATCCAAATCCCTGCCTTCGGGTTCAATAGAAGGATGAGGTTCTGTTGCTCATGAAGCGGGTCCCTGGATCGAAATACCTTCTGCTGGGTACGGCTCTCGCGCTCGGTTTCGTGCCATGCGTTGTGGCGCAGCGTACCGGCGCATCGGCGGACTCGGCGACACTGGCAGAGCAATATCTGCTCTCCGCCGCGAACCAGGAACGCGCTGCTCGTGGACTGCCTCAGCTGCATCGGAATCCTCAGCTTGCCCGCGCTGCGGCAGGACATGCGCGGGAGATGGCAGCTCACGGAGCGATCTCGCACCAGTTTGCCGGTGAATCGGAGCTATCCAATCGCGGGGCGAGCGCCGGAGTTCCGTTCAGCGAGATCTCTGAAAACGTCGCTGAAGCGCCGAGCGTGGTGCAGATCCATGACATGTGGATGCACTCCGAGCATCACCGCACCAACCTGCTCGATCCGGCGATTGACTCCGCGGGAATCAGCGTAGTCGCTCGCGGCGGCGAGTTGTACGCGGTGGAGGACTTTGCCCGGACCGTGCGGGCGGCAAGCCTGGACCAGCAGGAGTCGGCGATTGCATCGCTGGTGGCGCGCGAGGGCTCGATCTCGATCGGCGGGCAGCCTGACCTGGTTGCGGCTGCGCGGCGAACCTGCTCCATGTCGACTGGCTACGCGGGAACGCGGAAGCCGTGGTTCGTGATGCGTTTCACGTCGGACAGCCTGAATCGCCTTCCCGACCAGCTCAAGTCCAAGCTGGCGTCTGGCCGCTTCCGCGAAGCTGCGGTCGGAGCTTGCCCAAGCACCGAACGCAGCGCCTTCACCTCGTACAACTTCGCCGTGCTGCTGTACCCTTAAGGTCGAGCGCTGCGTCTGCGATCGCCGGACTCAGCTGAGGGAGCATTGCGTGAGCGAGCATCAAGAGAAGAAGAGCGTGGACCGGCGACGGTTCCTGATGTCGGGAGTTGCAACCGGAGCAGCGTTGGGTCTGGGCAGTGCAATGGCCGAAGCTGCGCCTCCTGCGAAGGCTAAGGGGAAAGCGGCAGCAGCGGTTGTGCCAGAGAAACCCGCTCCTGCAAAGCCCAACATCGTGCTGTATATGTCCGACCAGTTTCGCTGGGACTTCCTTGGCGCGAACGGGCTGAACGGCTCGACACGAACTCCTAATCTGGACGCGCTGGCGGCGAACGGCAAGAACTTCAACTACGCGGTCACCAATCAACCTGTCTGCGCGCCTGCGCGATCGGTGATGTTGACTGGACGTTACGCGACCGAAACCGGCGTCTGGCACAACGGATTGCCCATGAGCGAGACGCTGCCGACGCTGGCGACCGAGCTGCACAAAGCGGGCTACAGCACGAACCTCATCGGCAAGTGGCATCTGGCGCCGAATACCGAGGCTGCGGGCGGAGGAACAGGCTTCGTAAAGCCGGAGTTTCGCGGCGGATTCATGGACATGTTCGAGGGCTCGAATGCGCTCGAACACACGACACATCCGTACGAAGGAACGATCTACGACAGCGACGGCAAGGAGATCACGTTCAAGGATCAGTATCGCGTGGACTTCATAACCGACCGCGCGGAACGCTTTCTGCGGCAGAAGCACGAGAAGCCTTTCCTGCTGTTCATCTCGCAGCTTGAACCGCATCAGCAGAACGACTACGACAATCGCATCATCGGGCCGAAGGGTTCGGCGGAGCGGTTCCAGAACTCGCACGTTCCGCCGGATCTTCGCAACCTGATCGGAAACTGGCAGCAGGAACTTCCCGATTATTACGGCGCGTGCGAAGCGATCGACGCTTCGGTTGGACGCGTGCGCAAGATCCTCGACGAGGAGAAGCTGGCGGAGAACACGATCTTCGTGTTCCTCAGCGATCATGGTTGCCACTTCATGACGCGAAATGCGGAGTACAAGCGCAGCGTGCACAACGCTTCGTCGCGGATTCCGCTGCTGATTCACGGACCAGGCTTCGAGACAACACAACAAATCTCGCAGATGGTTGGAATCATCGACATTGCTCCGACGCTGCTGGAAGCTGCGGGCGTTGCCGTTCCCACAACCATGAAAGGCACAAGCGTGATGCCGTTGCTGCGCGATGAAAAAGTGCGTGCGGAGTGGCCGAACGAGCACCTGATCCAGATCAGCGAGGCGATGACCGGACGTGCGATCCGGACGCGTGACTGGACGTATTGCGTGGCTGAGATTACCGGGACAACCAACCAGATGACTGCTCCGGTGTACCAGGAATATCAGATGTACGATCAGCGCAACGATCCGTACGAGCAGACCAACCTTGCGGGACGGAAGGAGTTTCGCAAGCAGGCGGATCAACTGCAGGCGAAACTGAAAAAGCTGATGGTTGCTGCCGGTGAGCCGGAACCGACGATTCGGCCCGCTCGCCTGTATCCCTAAACGACAGAAAAAAAACGACGGCCGTTGTGGATTAGGTGGTGACTGGGACCGCGACGCCGGCTTCGGATAGCTCTTCGGCGGAGGCGGGCTTGGTGGGCTCCATTTCCAGGATGTCGTTGAAGCGATTGAAGTAGTTGAAGAGGCCGATCGCGGCCATCAGTTCAACGACTTCGCCTTCCGAGTAAAAGCTGCGCAGGCTCTGGAAGTCGGCCTCCGAGTAGCTGTGCGCATCCAGGGTCATCACCTCGGCGAGGTGGATGGCAGCCTTTTCGGCGTCGGTAAAATCGCTGGCAGGAACGTTCTTCAGGGCTTCAAGCTGCGTGTCGGTCCAGCCAAGGCGCTTGCAGATGGCGGTATGCGAGGCCAGGCAGTACGGGGTTCGGTTGCACTGGGACGTACGCACGATGACCAACTCCTTGAGCGCCTTGGACAACGTTCCGGTGTTCAGGACAGCATCCATGTGGGCGATGATGGTCTCAAAGATTTCCGGCCGGTGCGCCATGGTGCGGAACATGTTGGGGACGTTGCCGCGGTCGCGCAGGGTGCGGTCGTAGATGGCGACCGATGATGGGCGAACTTCGCTGCGATTCAGTCTCGAGATGCGTGGCATAAATATTTTCCTCCGCGTGGTTCGGATGATACCGCGAGCGCCCTGAAACTCGTCTTGCGGCCCTGGAGCCGATGGCTTAGCCGGGCTCGTGACCAGGGGCACCCCTCCCCCCCGTACTTAAGTCCTAAAGTACTTCGTCTAAAGGGGATAAGTCCACAAAAAGTTCGGTTCGGTCTGGACTTGAACCGCCCTCCATTCCGCGTTCCCGGCCCTGAGCCCCCACTCAGCGCGGCTTTTTCCGCACTTTGCCCCTTTTCTTAATTATATCGTCCGTGTCAAGAGTTTTCGGGCAAAAGCGCACGGCACTACGCGCTGCTCAGAGGGAGCAGAGTGAGTACCGCCAGGCGCTTTTTAGTGCGCCAAAGAGTTCTGATTGGAGGTGTGCCGTGGGATAAGGGAGCGTGAAGCAGATTCCCTTCGGGGACGGACAAGCTGTTTCCCGGAGGGAATGAAGAAGAAGCGATCAGGCGGCAGCGCCAGGCAGATGCGACAGGGTGCGCTTCAGGGTTTCGGTGCGGGTGAAGATCCCGCGCTCGGCCAGGAAAGCGGAGTCACAGACGTGGATTTTATCGTGCTCAGGAAGTCGGTCATCGGGGCCGCAGCCACCGACGACCTCGAAGCAGGTCAGGCAGATTGGGTCGCGAGATCCAACCTTGGTTTGCCTGCGCGGAGGGAGTTTGGATTTGACAGCCATGGGGAGCCTCCCGGTGTCTGTTGGACGCAGTATAGAGGATTTCAGCTTGACCTGGCGCCCAAAAAACGAACATTACGTGCGGTACTCGAACTATGCTCCGAAGCGATATACGGGGGCAGGTGTGAAGCACAATGCCATAGTCGGATGGCCGTTGTCCAGCGGTCGCGACCAGTTATTTTGGGTCGAAGCGAACGGTGGAGAGAACCGATTCCAGGCGGGCACGGACCTGCTGCAGCTCGATGGCGGTGATGTCTTTTACGCCGGAGACTTCGCCGCCGCAGAAGTTGTTGATACTTAGGTCGAAGCGGTAGCAGGCGCCGCGGTGGAGCGTGGTATAGATCTCGTCGCGCTGGACAGTGCAGATGTCCTTGACCTCGTCGTGGCCATGGGTGAACGGGATGTCGTTGACGTGGGTGGGGGCGGGTTTGGCAGGCGGTTTCTGCGAACTGGCAGAGGGTGGCGCGGCCTGCTGGGCGCAGAATGCCGCCGAGGTGTGCGGGATGACGCTGAAGTACAGGTACGCGCCGGAAAAGGTGGACGCCGGGAAAGGGTTCTCCGGCATTGCAGCGACGGCGCGGAGGCTGGTGCTGCGCGGGGCGGAGCGAGCATCGAGGTGGAAGGTGCTGATTTCGTGGTCGGTGCGGGCAAAGGTCCAGTTGGACGGATAGTCGAAGGAGAGGTGCCAGGTGGGATCGTGGAAGGTGTGCGTGGCGGAGGGCGAGGGTGTAGCGGGCAGGCTGGAGGAAGCGATCGCAGGAGGAGTGAATCTCGCAGACGGTGCCTGGGCGTTCGCCGAGGCACAAAGGAGAAGGGCTGCGAGGACGGCGAGGATGCGGCGATCTGGACGCAAAGGACTGTCTCCCGAACGGGTTAGAGGCTGTTTACAGAAGCCAATTCTCTATGGGAAGCACGACGCTCCGAAGAGATGACATCAGATTCGACGGCGAAATGGCATCCCACGTTTGTTTCAGGTTCGGATGCGGGGGTTGGCGTAGGTGTAGGCGACGTCCGTTAGCAGATTGACAGCGACGTAGGTGAGGCCTACGGCGAGGATGCAGCCCTGGACTAACGCATAGTCGCGGTTGGAGATGGCGGAGAGGGTGAGGCGGCCGATTCCGGGCCAGGAGAAGACTGTCTCGGTGACGATAGCCCCGGAGAGCAGGCTGCCGAACTGGAGGCCGAGGATGGTGAGCACCGGGATGAGCGCGTTGGCGAGCGCGTGGCGATAGATGACGGTAGATTCCGACAGGCCCTTGGCGCGGGCGGTGCGGATGTAGTCCTGGTTGAGCTCTTCGAGCATGGCGGTGCGGACCATGCGGGTAAGAATGCCGGCGAGTCCAAGGCCAAGGGTGATGGCCGGGAGAACGAGATAGACGAGGAACTGCCCGCCGAAGATGGAGCCGGTACCTGCGCCGGAGACGGGCAGCCAGCCGAACTTGATGGAAAAGATGAGGATGAGAATGGGGCCGAGCGCGAAGTTTGGGAACGAGAGCCCGCCAAGCGAGGCGACGCCTAGGATCCGGTCCGGCCAGCGTCCGCGGTGGAGCGCAGAATAGACTCCGGCCGGGACTGAGATGGCGATTCCGAGAAGGAGCGCGGCAAGTGTGAGCGCGAGGGTGTATGGATAGCGCTGCAGGATGAGGTGGGTGACGGAGTCGTTGAGGCGAAGCGACTGGCCAAGGTTTCCGTGCAGGACCCCGCGCCAGTAGTGCAAGTACTGGGTGTGGAGTGGGAGATCGAACTCCAGTTTGTGCTTCAAGGCGGAGACATCGGAGGCGGTGGCTCCTTCGCCGAGCATCTGGGCGATGGGGTCTCCGGG
>DASYEU010000168.1:0-57276 GCA_036498865.1 Acidobacteriaceae bacterium
ATCCACTTCGCTCTGCTTCCATAACGACTCTTCAACCCAGGGCAGCCAGCAAAAGACACCTGCTGCCAGGTGGAGCACACCCGCCAAAATCTGCGGGCTAAATGGCCGCGTTACCATAGCCTGGGCCGCAGGCCCGGGTGAACACCCGCCAGAAATCTGCGGGTTGAAGGTCCGTGGTAAAAGCCGCCCAAAGGGCCGGGGGCCCGTCCTATACCAGCGTAGGCCGCAGGCCTACGTCCCCCGAAAGCGGGAAATCTGAGCGCTGAAGGCGCGACCTATTCGCCTTAAACAAGCCACAAACTCCTCCCAAAAATAACCTTCCAGCAATACCTGTGCAAATCACGTCCATCAATCACATACAGCACAACTTAGAACCACAAACACCCCCTTGCACGCCACGATATAATGAACTTAAGGGGCAAACTTCGAGCCGAGCCAATATTGGCTTGGCTCTTGCCTTTACGGGCCCTAAATTATCGCCCGTAAGCTCTTTGACAAGACGATCTTAGCCATAACTCCTTTGTTTGCAAGAATCTGGCGCAACCATCTGCCGCCATCTCATTCTAAGCAAACCACTTGTCCCCAGGTACCTAGGGGAGGGGGTGGGTACCTCTAAGGCTTGGTGATCACCACGTAGCGGTCCGTCGTATCCCATCGCACGTGCAACTCGGTCGAGTCCGCCGAAGTATTTTCAAACGTCAGGCTCATCACTTCCTGCGGCGATGACATTGACTTGGCCTTCATCGCAACGCGGCCCAGGTCCATCTCCGGCTTGTACTCAGTTCCCCACTGTCCGGTTTCGTTGTTCACGATCAGCTTCCAGTCGGTCGCAGTCGGCAACGTATAGATCGTGTGCGTTCCCGCTGGAACCAGCAGGTCGCCGAACTTCAGCGGCACCGAAGTGATCAGGGTCGTTGCCGGATTCGCGCCTGTTCGCCAAACCTTGTCGTACGGAACAATCTCGGGTCCGCCGACATGCCGTCCGCGCAAATGCGGCGTGTTGTAGTGAATGTCGATCGTGCCGCCCGCGACCGTAACTGTCGCCGTCGCTGGCGGACTTGGCATCGCAGCATCGCCTTGTGCAGGAGCCGTCTGGCTGCTTGCCGTGGAAGCAAGCAGCGTCATCGCGACAACGGAACACGCGACACGGAGACATTTGGAGCGGAGTTGCAACGAAGCAAGATTCATGGGTTTCTTCTCTCTTCAAGCGGTTGGGACGTTGAAATGTGTGCGGCAAACGGCTTCCTCAACCGTCCCGATGCTCGACGATCCAAACCGTGCTGTCAAGCGCATGCGAATCGGCCGCTGCCATGCTAGGCTTAACGCAAGCGCCCGTAGCTCAGCTGGATAGAGCGGCAGCCTCCGAAGCTGTAGGTCAGAAGTTCGAATCTTCTCGGGCGCACCATTCCCTCTTCAATTTCCGCCAGTTGCCGGCTTCGCCGAAGCTGCCATCGCTGTCTCCGCAGCCGACGCTTTCGCCGCCCAGGCTTCGTAGGTCAACTGGTCCTTCATGGCCTGCCAATCGGCGTCTGGAAGCACCATCAGGTCCTCGCGCTTGATGTTCGGCAATCCAACGTCCAGCGCATCGACTCCGCCTTCGCGCTCCTCGCGCATCTCGCTCGTTCCGACTGTCACATCGTTCGCCTTCGCCCAGGCTGCGATCTTCACCGTCGGCAGCGTCTCGACCTGCTGCTCGGTCCAGATGCCGAAGTGAATGTTCTTCTCCAGCCATTCCGCAGCGTCGCGATTCTCCCAGCTCGGCCGATGAGCAACGCCCGGATAGAACACCGTCGTAAACATGTCCTTATCGGTCCCGCGCACCGCAATCGCCCGAGCCTTCACTTCGTCGAACCACGGCTGCAGATGATGCGGAATGTCCATCGTCGTATCCGCAGTCCCGTTCATCACATACATCGGCCCGCGCTGCGCATTCAGCGCATACAGAATCGCGCTTCTGTCGCCAATCACCTGCAGCGCACGGTAAGGAGGTCCCTGGCAAGGCAGCTGACCCGAGTCGAAATATCCTCCAGGTCCGTCGAACACGCCTGCGCCGCTCAGTACCACCGAGTGGATCCTCGTGTCGAGCGCGCCCGCGATTCCGGTCACAAACGAGCCCATCGAGTAGCCGAGAACCGCGATCCGCTTCGCATCCACCTCAGGCTGCTCGCTCAGATACGTAACTCCCTGCATCAGGTCGACCTGCATCAGTCCCGCGACTCGTTGGCCCCAATCCGTTGCTGGAACGCCTTCTGGCGGAGTCACTCGCTTGTCGTGAGAACTCGCGCGTGACTTCTTGTCGATGTTCCGCTCCCCTTCGCCGATCATGTCGTACGTCACAACCACTGCGCCAGCTTTCGCGTACTCCATTCCGGTGTACATCGCATACCAGCCGAACTTGTCTGAGCCGTGACCGTTCACCATCAGGATTCCCGGCAACTTGCCCTTCCACTTCGCAACCTTCGGGTCGGGACGATACACAATCGCCGGAATCAGCATTCCATCCATCGTGTGGTATGTCACACGATCGGCGAGCACTCCAGGAGTCGGCGAAAAGGTCGACCACTTCTTTGCCTCCAGCGCAGGCAGCTTGTCCGGGACATACAGAATCTTCCGGATCTGCGAGCGCCACGCTGCGAGACGAGCGTCATTCTGCTTCGTGGTGAAGTCGCTCGCCGGCTTCTCCGGTGGAACCGCTGCGCCGACACCGCCGTTGTGGCCGCCTGGCGCGCCTCCTGGAGCCCCGACTCGCGGAGCCGACGCTGGCGGAGACTGCATCGGCGCCGCCGGAGCCTGCGACCAACCCAGTCCAACGCCCAACCCAAGGCTCACACCAAGCCCCGCAACCAGCACCCGCAGATTCGTCATACCACCCTCCGAGATTGCACAGACCACCGTATACCAATCGTGGCCGGGTTCGCATCTCGAGCGGCGCGACGCAGGCTTAGCCTTCGTCCGTGAACAGGTGCTCAATCGGCAGCGAGAACAGGCGCGCCAGCTTGAATGCCAGCGGCAGCGACGGATCGTATTTGCCCGTCTCGATCGCGTTGACGGACTGGCGCGACACCTCCAGACGGTCTGCCAACTCCGCCTGGGACCAACCCCGTTCAGCGCGGAGATCGCGCAGTCGGTTCTTCACCGGCACCTCCGCTGGAGAAGCGGCGTCTCGATTCCGACGACGGTGAGATTTATTTGCAGGCAGCTCATGCTTGGTTCCCTTTCCGAAACAGCCGGTTACTCTGCAGGCAGCGGGTTCGACATGCGATAGGTGATCTTGGCCGCGACGACGGCGAGGCAGAATGCATAGAGTTCGCTGAACGGAAACAGCTGGCCATGCCATCCGAAGATGCGCAGGAAGCCTGCGAAAAGGTTCACCGACATGCTGACGCCTGCGCCCCATAACAGGCAGCGCATCACCAGATCGCGCTTGAAGTCGTCGCGCTCGGCCCTGAGATACGCGGCGGTCAGGACGAACACGATCAGCAGAGGCAAAAACGGCAACGCAGCACACGCGTACAGCGCCCAGCCGGTGGGATGCAAGCGATGGACGAAGTAATTCGTGACGCTGAAGATGACGAAATAACTGGCCAAGACGAGGAAGCTGCGCTTTTGGTAGATGCGGGTTGCGGGGGTTTTCATGCGTTTGTCTCCTTACCTGATGACAAGGACACTTTACGTCAAGCATCCTTGTCATGTCAAGCTGGCTTGTCACTTAATTTCCGGCGGAACTGTTGGGCGTTCTCATAGTCGTTGTTAGGCTGGAGCGTATGAACGTCAACTTCGCCGAGCGGGCGCACAATCACAACTGGAAGCTCGACCCCATTGTGCGTTCGCTGCTGGACACCGACTTCTACAAGCTGCTGATGCTCCAGTTCATCTGGAAGAACTTCCCCGCCGTTCACGTGACCAGTGAGGTGGTGAATCGCACGACGCAGGTCCGGCTGGCTGAGGAAATCGACGCCCACGCGTTGATTGCGCAGATGGACCACGTGCGTGAGCTGAAGTTTCGCCGATCCGAACTGATCTGGCTCGCCGGCAATACGTTTTACGGCACGCGGCAGATCTTCGAGCCGAAGTTCCTCGCCTGGCTGGAGTCGGGCTTTCGCCTGTCGGAGTACAGCGTCACGCAGGAGGATGGCCAGCTTCGCCTGCGTTTCTCCGGCCTCTGGACCGAAGTCACCATGTGGGAGATTTACGCCCTTGCCCTGGTTAGCGAGATGCGCACGCGTGCTGCCCTGGCGAAGCTCAACGAGATGGAGCTCGACGTCCTCTATTCCCGCGCAAAGACCCGCCTGTGGGACAAGATTGAACTCCTGCGCCCCGTTCCGGAAGTTCGCATCTCCGAATTCGGCACTCGCCGGCGGCATAGTTTTCTGTGGCAGGAATACGTCATCCACGCAATGCGCTCGCGCCTGGGCGCCAGCCTCTCCGGCTCGTCAAACACGTTCCTCGCCTACAAACACGATCTCGAAGCGATGGGAACCAACGCGCACGAGCTTCCCATGGCAGTGGCTGCGCTGGCGGGCGACGATAACGAGGCACTGCACGCATCGCAGTACAAAGTGCTGGAGCTGTGGCAGAAGAGCTACGGCGGCGAGTTGCTGATCCTGCTCCCCGACACGTTTGGCACGACGCAGTTCCTCGAAGGCGCTCCGGACTGGGTGGCCGATTGGACCGGCCAGCGCGTCGACTCCAAGGATCCCTTCGTGGCCGGCGATGAATATATCCGCTGGCTGCTCTCTCGCGGTCGCGACCCGCGACGCAAGCGCCTCATCGCCTCCGACGGACTGGATGCCGGCGATATTCTGCGCCTGCATGTGTACTTCAACGACCGCATCCGCTTCTCCGCTGGCTGGGGCACGCTGCTTACTAACGATTTTCGCGACTGCCATCCGCGCGGCGAACGCGACCTGGAACCGATCAGCCTGGTGTGCAAGGTGATGACAGTGAATGGCCGGCCCGCGGTCAAGCTCAGCGACAATCCGCGCAAAGCCACCGGACCCGATAGCGAAGTCGAACGCTACCGCCGCGTCTTCGGAACGGTTGCAGTCGGCGGCGCCGAGGTGCTGGTGTAGCGGACGCAAAATCGGACGCCTTGGCGCAGCGCAAATTAAGGTTTGGTTGAAGTTATGTGGATATACTAGCGCCATGAAAAAAGGTCTTGTGTTCCTGGAGTTTGCGGCAGCAGTCTGCTTGATGCCGGTAGTGCTGGTGCAACAGAGTTTTGCGTGGGGCATGGATGGCCACATGATGATCAACCGGCTTGCCGGTGAGGCATTGCCCGCGGACGTGCCGGCTTTTCTGCGGTCGACGGCAGCGATTGATGCGCTGACGTACTACGGGCCGGAACCTGATCGCTGGCGCTCCTCCGCGGAGCCGGAGCTGAATGCGGCCCAGGCGCCCGAACACTTCATCGACCTTGAATGGGCCGATCTCGCGGGCCCTCTGCCCCGCCGCCGCTACGACTACATCCGCGCGCTGGCCGCGGCACAGGCAAAGAATCCGGACAAAGTGCTGACTCCAGAGAAGGTGGGTTTGCAACCCTATGTCACCACAGAGGTGTACGAGCGGCTGCAGAGCGCCTTCCGCGAATATCGGGGGCTGTTGGAAGCCAAGAAGGACACCAAGCCGGTGGAAGCCGAGATTGTGTTCCTTGCCGGATGGCTCGGTCATTACGTGGCGGATGGATCGATGCCGCTGCATGCGTCTATCCAATACAACGGCTGGGTTGGCCCCAACCCGAACGGCTATACCACCGAGCATCACATCCATGCGCTATTCGAGAGCGACTACGTTCACGCAAACGTGAAAGCAGAGGACGTCGCACCTCTGGTCAATGCGTCGAAACCCGCGGCCCTGGGCGATGTGTTCAACGACTACATGGCGTATCTGCGGCACTCGAACACGCTGGTTGAGCAGACCTACCAGTTGGAGAAGGCAGGCGCTTTTACCGGCGCGGGCACGGCTGCGGGCAAGGCCTTCGAAGATCAGCAGCTGGCCGCGGGTGCGATTGAGTTGCGCAATATGATCTACACCGCCTGGCTGAAGTCGGCGGAGCCCGTTCCTGCGTATCACGGGAACTGATGGTTGCTGCGTGTTACTCGATCGCGACCGGAACGATCGGGTACTGATGATGCTGGATGCGGTTGAGCAGGCGTTGCAGCAGCGGGGTCAGCGCCATTGCAATCAGCGGCGCAGCCAGCACCGAGACTGCGACCCAGACTACGAAGGCATGCCACTCCCATAGCCAGAGCTGACGTGCGAGCGCAAGCGGCGAAGTGCGCGCTGCCTGAAAGAACAGGTGCGGCGAGAGCGGCATAGCTGCCGTATGGAAGACTCGGGATCCAAGCCGGATAAACGGGATTACGAGTACAAGTTCCAACGGGAACATAGCATGATTCGCAATCTGCGACGCCACCAGATTGAGCCGAAGAGAGAACGCAGCCGCCAGGCACAGGATCGTCGTCGTTCCGATGACGGGGTTGATCCCGATCAGGAGACCTGCGGCGATGCTCCACGCCAGCGTGCGCGGGGTTGCACCCATGCGCAGCAGCGCCAGAATCGGCAGGACGCCGCGGCGATAAATCCAACTGTGGTGTACCGGTGTAGCGGAATGAGACACAGGAACAGGATAGACTGTGCGCATGGATTTCGCGGAACGCCGCATCTTGGGAGGAACGTGATTCGATTCTTGAGGTCTGTCGGCGGGATCGTGAAGTTTTCGTTGATATTGCTGTACGGCACATTGGAACTCATCCTTAAACGCCCGGCCACGTACGAGCACCGGGCGGAGTGGCTCCATCAGTTCTGCGGGAAGATCATCCGAGCGATGGGGATTGCGACACGCGTAGAGGGATCGTTTCCGGAACGCGGCGTCGTCGTTTCGAACCACATGGGCTATCTGGACATCATGGCCCTCGCAGCACACCACCGCTGCGTATTCATGGCCGCAGCGGAACTGGGAAAGGTGCCGCTCCTGGGGTGGATGACCACCATGGCCGGAACGGTGTACGTGCATCGTGGCCAGGGCGGATCTGCGGAGCGGGCGCAGAACGAATTGCAGGCCACTGCGGATGCAGGAGTGCCGATCGTGATCTTCGCTGAAGGCACTACCAGCGATGGCAACGGAGTGCTGCCGTTCCGCAGCGGAGCGCTGGCGCAGGTGTTGGAAGCCGGACAGCCAGTGACTGCAGCCTTTGTGAGCTATCGGTTTACCGAGGACAATGGCCCGGACGCGACCATCGAGACCGATGTCGCTTACTGGGGCGATGACGTCCAGCTGTTTCCGCATATCTTCAATCTGGTGGCGCTGCGCGGGATTGAAGTGAGTTTCCGGATCGCGGAGAAACCGATCGCGTTTACTGTAGGTGCCGATCAGCGCAAGCAGGCTGCGATGGAGGCTCGTGCGGCCGTGATGGAACTCGGCGGCGTGCGGGACGCAGTCGTTGCCAGTTAGGATGTTGATTCCCTGCGGTCCGATTTGCAAGATTCAACCGATCTTCATATTGCTGAGACGTTACGTTTGCTGACGCGCCTCAGACTCAAACTCGAACAGGCATTGAATCCGCTGTTTGAGGAGAACCGATGCTCAGCGTCAGCGAGTCGCCCGCAGTTCTGCTGCTTCCCGCACGAGCGTTAGCCCCGCAACTTCCCTCCAAACGAGACATCCAAGTTGATGCAGACGGATATATTGCGCGTCTCGCATTGACCCAGGAAGACCGTGCGGCGGCGTTCCGGTTGCGGTTCGTGGTGTTCAACCTCGAACTCCAGGAGGGCCTGGAATCGGCCTACGTGACCGGCTACGACGTCGACCGCTACGACGACGTGTGTGACCACCTGATCGTGCAGAGCAAGTCCACCGGAGAAGTGGTGGGCACGTACCGCATGCAGATGGGCGACGTCGCTCTGCGCAACTACGGCTACTACAGCGAGCAGGAGTTCGACTTCGCGCCGTTCGAGCGGCTGCGCGGGCAGATTGCCGAATTGGGGCGCGCGTGCATCCGTCGCGACCATCGTTCGGCTGAGGTGTTGAATCTGCTGTGGCGTGGGCTGGCGCGCTACGTACTCGTAAACGGCGGGCGTTACATGATGGGCTGCTGTTCGCTGAACTCGCAGAATCCGGCCGAGGGCGAGGGCGTTTACGCGGCGCTGAAGAATTACATGGTGCCTGCGGAGTTCCAGACAACTCCGACGGTTGCATATGCGCTGCCGAGACGCAGAGGCGAGATCGCTCCGGTTCAGGCACCGAAGCTGCTGCGCGCGTATCTCGCGATTGGGGCGAAGATCTGCGGACCGCCGGCGATTGACCGCGAGTTCCGCACCATCGACTTCCTGACCATGCTCGACCTGCAGACGCTGCATCCGCGGGTTGCAGCGCGCTTCCTCGATGCTCGCTGACGCAACGATGGAGAGTTTCCCGAGTCGAGTCGCACGAACTGTCCGATCGATCGCAGGCTGCGCTTGCTTCTTTGGGTTGCTGCTGGCGGCAACCATGGATGGGCGCATTCGGCACGCGCTTGGATTGCTGCACGTTGGGCCGGAAGGCGCGGTGTGGATTCATCGCTGGTGTCGGCGCATCATGCATTGCCTGCGCATTCAATGCGACGTTGACGGCGAACTGCCAGGGCGACTGGCTGCTTCCAGTGCGGGATTTGAGGCAGTGGTTTGCAATCATCTGAGTTACGTCGACATTCTGGTGATGAGCGCGGCTCGGCCGTTTGTGATGGTTGCGAAGACCGAGGTGCGCAGTTGGCCGCTGCTCGGCTGGCTGACCGCGCAGGCAGGAACCGTGTATGTGACGCGCGGCGGCAAGCCTGAGACGTATCCTGCGGTGAATGCGGCGATGGCTGCGGCGTATCGCAGCGGATTGCCGGTGCTGTTCTTTCCCGAGGGCACGACGACGGATGGAGGCGAAGTGCTGCCGTTTCGGCGCGGGCTGTTCCATTCGGTGCTGCGCGATGCGGTGCAGCTGCGAACTGCAGCGCTGCGATATTCTCTGGATGGCTGCGAGGACGAGAGGGTCGTCGCTGACGAGGTTTGCTGGTGGGGCGACGCAGACTTTGTGCCGCATCTGTTTCGTTTTTTGGGTTTGCGTGGCGTGCGCGCGGCGGTGCGGTTTGGCGATGTGGCGGAAGGTTCGGATCGCTTCAAACTTTCCGAGCACGCGCAGGCGTTGGTGGCGGAGATGCACACGGAGCTAGCTCTGCAGCCCAGGGACAACGCCGCTGCTGTCGGATCGTCGCGCGCTGGAGAGATGACCGGAACGCTGCAACCGCTGTAGGACCTGCTCGACCGACCAGTCGAGCGCGTCTGTGCCTTCGACGGTGAGCGAGGCGCGAGCTGCGGACGGCAGAACGTAGAGTTCGGCCATGGGACGCGCGGTGGCTTCGAACTGCTCACGGACCGACTGCTCGGTGCGGCCGCGCTCCAGCATGTCGCGATAGATGCGGCGCTTGAGGCAGATCTCGTTGGGCGCGTTTACGTAGATGGAGAAGTCGTAGTGAGGAATGAGTTCGTCGTAGTGGAGCGCGAGAATGCCTTCGACGATCACGACCTGCGTTGGAGTAATCGTGTCGAACGCGCCCGCAACACGCGAGTGAGTCTTGAAGTCGTAGACAGGACGCTGAATCGGTTCTCCGTTGGCCAGCGCGCGAACGTGCTCGATGATGAGTTCGGACTCGAGCGAGTCGGGATGATCGAAGTTTTGCTTGTGACGCGAGTCCAGGGGAAACTGCGACAGGTCGCGGTAGTAGAGATCGAGCGGGAAAAGCGTCGCGTCGAGCTGGCGGGCGAGTTCGGCGGCAAGGGTCGTTTTGCCGGAACCGGAACAGCCGGCGATGGCAAGGACCAGGGGACGATCTGGTGGTTCTGTATCCGTCATGCGGCGTCGATCTGCGGCACAAGCGCGGTGAGGAGGCCGGTGAACTGCTGCTCCACGCGGCGGCCAATCTCCATGACGTCTTCGTGGTGGATGGTCTCGGCGGTGTCGCTTCCCTCTCGGATGACGCCTGCGGCCATGTTGGTGACGAGCGAGAGGCCCAGGACTTCGATGCCCATGTGGCGGGCCACGATGACTTCGTGCACGGTAGACATGCCGACGAGGTCTGCTCCGAGCGTGCGGAAGGCGCGGATCTCTGCGGGTGTCTCGAAACTGGGGCCGAGGACGGCGAGGTAAACGCCTTCGGTGAGAGGGACGCCCTGGCGATCGGCCTCGGCGTGGGCGAGTTTGCGCAGCGCGGCCGAATAGGCGGTCGACATGTCGAAGAAGCGCTGGCCGGCGTCGGGCGCGCAGGCGAAGCGTCGATCGTTGGGACCCATCGCGGCGTTGGTTCCGGTGAGATTGATCTGGTCGGAGATGGCGACCAGCGAACCCTGCGGAATGTTGGCGCGGATTCCGCCGGCAGCATTGGTGACGATGAGCTTGCGGCAGCCGAGCAGGCCGAGCACGCGCGCAGGAAACGTGACCTGCTCCATTGAGTAGCCTTCGTAGGCATGGACGCGGCCTTGCATTACGGCGACGGGGATTCCACCGATGGTTCCGAGAACGAGCTGGCCCGAGTGGCCGACGACGGTGGACTGCGGGAAGTGCGGAATGACGCCATAGGGAATTTCGATCGGGTCGGACACCTGGGCGGCAAATCCGCCGAGCCCTGACCCAAGGATGATTCCGACACGCGGCGGAAGACCGGCCTGCGTGAAGATGTAATCGACGGCTTCCTGCGCTTTGCTGTAGAGGTCGGTCATGCTTGCTCCTCGGTCTGGGTTCAGGCTAGTGTAGCGAAGTGTGCGTGCCGGTAGTCCTCGAAATTCTGGCACCCCCCCCGGGGGGGGGTGGTCTTAAGTGACTGCGGCAGAGCGAGTTGCGATTTTGACCTTCTGTAAATATTTGATTCTAGGATTGTTACAGGCAAATATAAGAAAACAGATGGGTTCTTGTGAGCGACCGTCCTGCACAGTATTCCCGGATTTCGCAAACCGGTTGATGAACGATGCCCGGCCCCCCCCGTTCTTTTGTCTCAAAGGCTCCGGCCCATTGGGGTTAGGTCTGGACTTGAACACTGACACACGATTCAACGGGCTGACGCATCGGTTTCCGGCGCGATGTATGGAGGCACTGACCATGGCTTTGACTTTCGCAACGTAGTTTGGTGGCGATTGACCGAGGGCCAGGCACAAGGCCGCGCACCTACAGATTCCGTCTTATCCAGTTTATCGAGGTGTAGCGAGAATTGATGTGTCCGCTGTCACACCTGTGCGGGTTGTTTTTGGCGCCTGCGAAGTTGGTGAATACACCGTTCAGCGGGAGGTCTGTGGGCAGGCTTGTGGTTGCCGTCGCACACTCGCCGGCTAACAGCTGCTGAACACGACCTACAACCTCGCCAGCTATGTGACGAGCTGAGTCCAGACGGAAGTCTATTGCGCAAGCATTTCCCTTATCCAAGCATGGGCTCTTGCCGGAGGCGATGACGGTTCATGGAGACGCTACGCCATGTTCCTCTCGTGGCGCCGAACTGCTGCTTCAGTTCTCAGTCGGGGTTTGGTCGAAGTGGTCGAGGATGAGAGCGGGGAGGGTGAGGGGTTGCTTTTCGAGGCGGAGGCCGAGTTGCTTGCGAAAGGCGTCCTCTACGCTGAGGCCTTCGACCGGCGCCGCCATGGCATCGCCGGACTGCTTCGCCTCCTGAGCTGCGGCAGCGGTTGCGAGTCGAAGGGTGCGGCCCGAAGTGAAAAAGACGGTGAAGTCGTACGATCCGGTCAGGTTCGTCTTGTCGGGAACGCGATTCTTCGCCTCCGAGCCGGCCATGGCCTGCACCTTATCGGCGAACTGCACCATGCTGACGTTCTGGCAGTGGAACTCGGTGTCGAAGGGAGAGCCGGCGTAGCGGGCTGGCTTTTCTCCCCCCGCCGGACCAAATTTACAGAAGCTGCGCGAATTGGGGTCGGCCTTCTTCATCTTCGGAGATCCCGCGAGCAGCACGTAGGCGTCCGGCTGGGTCCACTGGCCCCAGTGGTATTTGATCTCGAAGCGATCGATGAGAAGTTTTTGCAGCATGTTGGCGATCTGGTCGGGATCCTGCGAGACGGCGCGACCACTGATGTCGGGCGGCAGTTTGACGAGGATTGTGAATCGCGTCGCAGGGAGCTTCTGGAGGGCGTCGCCCAACATCATCCCGGTTGGCAACTGCCAGGCTCGGGTAATGAGGGCTTGCAAGTTGAAGCCGGCGAAGGTGATCTGGGAGCCGGAGGGGCGAATCTGCGCCTGGGGTTCATTGTCCGCGGAAGGCCGAATGCTGGCTACTTCAAACTCGAGATCGGGAAGGGCCTGAACCAGCTTGGCGATCTCGGGCGGGTTGGGAGCCGGCGTGCGATCGATCTTGTCCACGACGAAGGCAGGCTGCGGCACGTTCCCGCGCGCGACCACGAGGCCAAGCTGCCTGGCGAAGGCGTCGGTGAAGACGCGAGCGCGATCGTCCCGGGTGTGTACGTCCGGCCCGAGGTCGAGCTTCATTGTGAAGTCGTATGGCTTGGTGAGGCCGGTGCTATCGACGATGGGATGGGAGAAGTCCTGATCGCGGGCTGCGATAAACTGCGCCATCGTCTCGGAGGTACAGGTGAGGGTGAGTTGCGCAGGATTTACCTTGTCCCTGGTCGCCTGGCAGTTGGCGTCGGCATTGGGGGCTTTTGCGTCCGCGAGCTTCGGCCCATCCTTTGCAACGGTCACGATAAAGCCGGGCAGCGGGCGGTCCTCGGCGTGGTACCCGAGGTGAAAGCGCTCGGCGAGCACACGCTTCAGCACGGGACGGATCTGGTCATACGCATTCAGGGCATTTGCGGGACCGGAATTGGAGCCTGGAGTTTTCAGCGACGGAATCATCGCGGTGAGATCGAAGCGGTCCCAGTCGATCCAGGTGGGGCCGCCGACGATGGCGGGGTTTTCGCGGTCGTCGTCCTGTTCGCCGAGGTTGTAGGCAAACTCGATCATGTCCAGGATGGTCGCGTTGCGCATATCGAACCGCTGACGGCTGATGTTGGTGGTGTAAACGATCTTTGGGCGATACGGGGCCGCATGGATTTCCACGATGAGCGGTTCGACCGCAGCGGGTTGGGCTGGCTCCGCTTTGGGAATTGAGGTCTGCGCGGAAAGGATCGAACCACTGGAAACGAGGAGAAGAAGGAAGGCGACGCAGGCGGTCTTCATGGTGCTCCATTCCGAGACCGCACCGAGGAGTGCACGCGCAATACGCGCGAAGGCTGTGGCAGGAGTGAACCAGCTTCTGACGGTCATCAAGTCGTCCTTGGAAAATTGCAACGACTTGATGCTACAGTGCCAACCGACGGCAGGGTTAGTTTTTCGGCATTGACGGATTCGGCCAATGCCGAATAGCGTCCAGTTATTAACTGGACGGTGGGAGGTTCGTTCCGATTGAGGTCTTGCCTATTCCTCCTCGTCGTGGACGGGTTGTTTGGCGGCGGCGAGGATTTTCTCGGCAATCATTTGCGGGACGATGTCGTAGTGATCCATCTCCATGCGGAAGCTGCCGCGCCCCTGGGTCATGGAGGTGAGCGTGGTGCCGTAGGTGAGGATTTCGGCCATGGGGACTTCGGCGCGGATGACGGTTCCGGTGCCGCCGCTCTCCATACCCTGCACGCGTCCGCGGCGGCCGCTGAGGTCGCCCATGAGGGCTCCGGCGAACTCGTCGGGGGCTTCGATCTCCATCTTCATGATGGGTTCGAGCAGCGAAGGCTTGGCTGACTCCATGCACTTGCGGAAGCCCAGGCGTGCGGCGATCTTGAACGCCATTTCGCTGGAGTCGACGTCGTGGTAGCTGCCGTCGAAGACCGTAATTCTGAAGTCGACGACGGGATAGCCGGCCAGGAAACCACGAGCGGCCGATTCGCGCACGCCCTTTTCTACGGCTGGGACGTACTGGCGCGGGATGGAGCCGCCGAAGATCTCGTTGGCGAACTCGAAGCCGCCGCCGCGGGGCAGAGGCTCGATGCGGAGCTTGCAGTCGCCGAACTGGCCGTGGCCTCCGCTCTGCTTCTTGTGGCGGCCCTGGGCTTCGGCGCGGCCGCGGACGGTTTCGCGGTAAGGCACCTTGGGCGCTTTGAGGATGACGTTGGTGTGGTAGCGGCGGCTTAGCTTGGAGACAAGGGCTTCGATGTGCGGCTGCCCTGCCCCGGCGACGAGGAACTCATTGGTCTGCGGGTCGCGGAAGAAGCGGACCATGGGATCGTCTTCCATGAGCTTGTGGAGCGCGGGGGCGAGCTTGTCCTCGTCGCCGCGGGTCTTGGGCTCGATAGCGTAGGTCATGGCGGGCTCGGGCATGGAGACGCCGTCGAGGAAGATGTCTTTACCTTTGTCGCCGAGCGTGTCTCCGGTGAGGGTGACGCGCATCTTTACGGCTGCGCCGAGATCGCCGGCGTGGAGCTCCTGCACTTCGACGGGCTTGCGTCCCTGCATGATGTAGAGGTGGCCGAGCGACTCGGACTCCTGGCGCGTGTAGTTCTGCAGCGCGGAGGCGGCGGTCATCTTGCCGCTGATGACTTTGAAGAAGGTGACGCGGCCGGTGAAGGGGTCGGTCATGGTTTTGTAGACGTAGAGCGCGAGGGGCGCGGCATCGTCGATCTGGCGGGTGACGGTCTCGTCCGGGTTTTCGGCGGACGCGCCATTGCCGTTGGCGGCTGCGGATTTCGGCTTGCCTCTGGCGACGATGGGTTCGCGCTCCTCGGGTGAGGGCGCGTAGACCTTGAAGAAGTCGAGGAGGTGGTCGGTGCCGACGTTGCGCAGGCCACTGACGTAGAGCACGGGGAAGATGCGGTCCTCGCGGATGGCTTCGTGGAGTGCGGTGATGAGGTGCTCTTCGGGGATGGTGCCCTCGCGGAAGAACTCCTCCATCAACTCGTCCTTACCTTCGGCGACGAGTTCGACCAGCGCTTCGTGCGCGGCTTTGGCATCATTCATGCTGGCGTCGGGAATCTTGCCGACTTCGCCGTGGCCGTCGCCATCGGGCTCGTAGAGGAAAGCCTTCATGGTGACGAGGTCAACGACTCCGTGGAAGCCCTTCGAGTCGACGATGGGCAACTGCACGGGGACGACCTGGCGGCCCCAGCGCTCCCGCATGGTCTCGATCATCTGCTGGCGGCCGAGGCGGCTGTCGGCCTTGGGATGGTCGACCTGGTCGATGGCGATGACGCGGGGCAGGTTGACTTCAGCAGCGTACTTCCAGACGCGGTCGGTGACGGCTTCGATGCCGGACTGCGCGTTGACGACGACGAGCGCGGACTCAACCGGGAACATGGCGGCGCGAGTCTCGTAGAGGAACATATGGAATCCGGGCGAGTCGAGGAGATTGATCTTGGTGCCGGACCACTCTGCGTAGGCGGCGGCGTTGGCCATGGTGGTGCGGCGCGCTACTTCTTCTTCGTCGTATGCGGTGACTGCGGATCCATCGTCCACGCGCCCCCGGGTAGACGTCATCTTCGCGGCTTGCAGGAGAGCTGCGATCAATGTCGTCTTACCGCTGTGCGCGTGGCCCACTACAGCGACGTTGCGGATGTCCCGTCCGAGATAATTCTTCATAGCCGACTCCTCATGGTTGGGTAAAACATTGCACCGAATGGTATAGGACGGTTGGACGCGAGGGTGTGACGCGGCTCACCCGTCCACGGTGGGCGATTGAGAGCGGTCAGGGGTAGGGGCCTTCGGGGGCGGAGGGTGGACACACGGGGAGCGCGGGGGGCGAATTGCCTGCCTGGCGGTGCGACGCGTTGCATCTGGCGTCTGCCATCGGTGTCCTGCCGTACTGCTCTGTTCGGAGTGCACAGAGCCGCGGAAGTCCGCGAGAGCGGCATGCTATCACAGTGGGGTTTGGGTCTGCAGGTGCAGGCGGAAGGTGAATGAGGAAGCGCGGTATAATGGTAGGAGTTCTTTGAGTGCCAACAGCAAGGTTGTTTGCCAGCACCCAAAATGGGGGCGTCACGGCTTCGACGGGATTGCTAGCGGCAGAGAGGCATGCCGGGGTGGGTACACCCGTAATCGCGCCCAAAACCATAAGTGCCGAACCTCAGTTCGCTCTTGCTGCCTAATTAGTTAGACAGCCGATCGCTCCAGCTTCGCCTACGGGCTGGTACCGATCGTCGCACAGTAGGCTGGTCCCAACTGCTCCGTCTGAGCGGAAGGGACGAGACTAATCAGACTGGTGGCCGGCTCATCTTCGCCCGTTCTCAGGGCTGGTTACGAGACAAAGATGAACGCGGAAAAGCATGAATGCTCTCTGTTGAAGGTAGTTTCGGACGTGGGTTCGACTCCCACCGCCTCCACCAGCCTTCGCCCTCTTGCGAGGGCTTCGGCTCGGCTTGCCATACTCTATTGCTGAGGGCTTCGGCTCGGCAAGCCATACCCTGTTGCTGAGGGCTTCGGCTCTACGGCCATGCTCTTTGCGTAGGGGTTCGGGTCTACGGGCCATGCTCTCTTGCAAAGGTGTAAAGGGCTGCGGCTGGACAGGCTATACTCGGTTGCGACGGGCTTCGGCTCGGCAGGTCATGGACGACGATCGACGTGGAACGAGCGACTAGTTGATGAAATACGTGTATATCCTGGAGAGCCTGGCTGCTGAGGGGCATTTCTTCACGGGAATCACGGATGATCTTCCGGCAAGGCTCGTAAGCCACAATTCTGGAGTCGTGACTCATACTTCCAAGTTCCGCCCTTGGCGGCTCAAGACCTATATTGCGTTTTCAGATACGGCTCGCGCGCTTGCGTTTGAGAAGTATCTGAAGTCCGGCTCAGGACACGCCTTTGCGAAAGCACGGTTGTAGGCCGTTCTTACGCACGGCATGTTTCGACCATCCTCAGCTTAATTTTGGACATCGTCAGCGTAGGCGCCTTGGGCTGAATCCTTCTGACTCAAACGCCATGTGGAGCAGCGCGGGGTGTAGGGGTTTTACCAGCCTTTTTGAATGCTTTCCACGATTGAACGGCGGTCGTCTTCGGTGACCCACCAGCCGACCGGGATGCAGACCATCTCCTGAATGAAGCGGTCCAGCTGCGGCAGCGGACGCCGATAGGCGGCAACGGCAGTATGTTTGTCGTTGCGCTCGTGGACGCGGGAGGTTGCGATGCCACGCTCGCCCATGACGCGAATGAAGCGGTCGCGATCGCGCACCTTGAGCGTATAGAGCCAGGAGGCGCTGGTGCGGTCGGCCGGAGCCGGAAGCACGGTGACGTTTTTGACGCCCTGGAGTTCCCGAGTGTAGAAGGCGGCGTTTTCCTGGTGCTTCTGCAGGTTGGCGTCCACGTGTTTGAGCTGTTCGAGGCCGATGGTCGCGGCCACGTCGTTCATGTGGAACTTCCAGCCCCATTCCGCGATGTCGTCTTCGCATCGGAAGTCGGTTCTGGGCTTGTCACGGTCGATCCCATACCATCGAAGCAGCTTGCCGCGGGCATGGTCGGATTCGCAGTACGACATGAGCAGGCCTCCGTCGACCGTCGTCATGTGCTTGATTGCCTGGAAGCTGAAGACGCCGAAGTCCGACTGCGTTCCGACGGGCTTGCCCTGGTAGGTTGAACCGAAGGCGTGTGCGGCATCTTCGATCACCTTGAGGTTGTGGCGCTTGGCGATGGCCCAGATCTGGTCGAGGTCCGCGGGATTTCCGCCCCAATGCATGACCATGATGGCCTTGGTGTGGCGGGTAATGAGCGGTTCGATGGTGAGGGGGTCGATGTTGGCGGAGTTTTCGTCGATATCTGCCCAGACCGGCGAGGCTCCCTGGGCCAGGATGGGCCAGTTCGTCGCAGCGCAGGTAAGGGGGGTGGTGATGACCTCGTCGCCTGGCCCTACGCCGGCAAGGCGCAGCGCCAGTTGCAGGCCGGACGTGGCGGAGTTAAGGGTGAGCGCATGGGGGGCTCCCAGGCGAGTGGACAAAGCCTGCTCAAACTCTACGACTCTTGGGCCTTCTCCGATATATCCGCTCGATAAGGTGGCTTGGAGCGGGCCGAAAACAGACTCCGGCATAAAGACTTTAAATAAAGGAATCATATATATAAGGTAGGTTCCGACTGTTTGGTTGAATTGTAATGCATGCATGGCCTCCAACTCTTAGGGAACCCAATATATAGATTCTTGGCCGAGTTGCCATCCGCGGACGCGTAGGATGTCGTTCAGGATCTGTAATGCCCGAGACGTCCCCCAATTCGCCGCGAACAGCCTGGCCCAACCGGTTGGCGGCCGTGGCCTTCATCGGGCTGGCCGCATGGGTCTATCTGCGGACGGTGCATTACTCGGCGCCGAGTCATGTGGCGATGAGCAGCCTTGCTCTGGAGAGGCTGGACGGTTCCCCGCTGCCGGCAACGACGATCGAGGGCAAGGCGGTGCTGGTGAACTTCTGGGCACCGTGGTGCGGGCCATGCCGGTCGGAGATTCCGGGGTTGCAGCGGCTGCAGGTGGAGCATCCGGAGATGGTGGTGCTTGGAGTGGAGGACGATCCGGACGAGTACCGCAATGCGGGGCTGCTGGCTGCGCAGACGGGCATCTCGTATCCGCTGGTGCGGGCTTCCGGTCCGGTGCGGTCGGCGTTTGGGCATGTGGTTCTGCTGCCGACGACGCTGTTCGTCAGCCGTTCGGGCAAGGTGGTCCACGCGGCAAGCGGCGTAGTTCCGGAGTTTTTGATGAGGCGTTACGCGCAGGATGCGATCGCGGCGGAATAGTTGTTTCCACATTGAACCAACCCATGTATTGTTCCCATCCATCACAAAATTGCTGTACCGGGCAGCGGTGTGGAATGATGGTCGAGGTTGGCAAAGGCGACGAAGGTCGAGGACAGGACCATGGCAGCGAAGACAGAACTGCGATTTCTGGACGATAAATGGGACGATGCGGTCGCCGCGAAGCTCGATCCGCCGGAGCTGTTGCGCTACCGGTCGAACCTGCTGGGATCTGACCTTAGAATCACCAACTTCGGGGGCGGAAACACGAGCTCCAAGTTGGACCAGGTAGATCCCCTGGACGGCACGACGCGGAAGATTCTATGGGTAAAAGGCAGTGGCGGCGACCTGGGGAGCATTAAGCGGTCGGGTTTTGCCACGCTGCGGCTGGACGAACTGCTGGAGCTGGAGAAGGTCTATCGCGGGGTCGAGAGCGAGGATGAGATGGTCGACCTCTACTCGCAGTGCACGTTCGGGAACAACCCCGTGGCGCCGTCGATCGACACGCCACTGCATGGGTATCTTCCCTTCCCGCATGTGGACCATCTGCACCCCGACTGGGGGATCGCGCTGGCGGCATCGGCCAACGGCAAGATCAAAATGGACGAATTTAATACGGAGTTCGGCCATAAGCTGGCGTGGCTGCCGTGGCAGCGGCCGGGGTTCGAGCTGGGCATGATGCTGCGGCGAATTGTTGCCGAGACGCCGGGATGCGATGGCGTGGTGCTGGGCGGGCACGGGCTGTTTACGTGGGGCGAGACGCAGCGCGAGAGCTACCTCTCGACGATCACGATCATTGACCAGTTGGGGCAGTTCATCGCGGCGCATGGCGAGAAGGCGGGCCACAAGCACTTTGGCGGCTTGAAGGTGAAGAGCCGCGAGCCGGACGTGCGCAAGGCGATTGCGCTGAAGATTATGCCGCATCTGCGCGGCGCGGTTTCACGCAGGCAGCGGGTGATTGGCAGCTTTACGGACTCGGAGAAGGTGCTGGAGTTTGTGAACTCGGCGCAGGCGAAGGAGCTGGCCCACCTGGGCACGAGCTGCCCGGACCACTTCATCCGCACGAAGATTCGGCCGATGTTCATTGAATGGGATCCGGCTACGGATGCGGGCGGGCTGGACGAGCTGATCGATTTGTCGCTTGAGACCTATCGCGCAGAGTACGCCGAGTACTACAAGGCGCATGCGCTGCCGGATTCGCCGAAGATCCGCGATGCGAGCCCGACGGTGGTGCTGGTGCCGGGTGTGGGGATGTTCAGCTTTGGCAAGAACAAGACGGAGTCGCGGATTACGGGCGAGTTCTACACGAATGCGATTGGCGTGATGCAGGGCGCTGGAGCGCTGGGCGCGGGCGTGGATTGCAAGGAGATTCCGCAGGCAGGTCCGGCGGCGCCGGCGAGCGCGTTCACCGTGTTTGCGAACTACGTTGCGCTGCCGCCGAGCGAGGCGTTCCGCATTGAGTACTGGAAGCTGGAAGAGGCGAAGATTCGCCGCCAGCCGCCGGAGAAGGAGCTGAGCCGGCGCGTGATGATGATCGTCGGCGGAGGCAGCGGCATTGGGCGCGAAGTGGCTCTGCTGGCGGCCGAGCGCGGTGCGCACATTATGGTGGCCGACCGCGACGTGAAGGCCGCGGAAGCTGTATGCGGCGAGGCGCGCGCGATTGCGGGCAAGGAGTTCGTCGGCTGCGTGAAGATCGACATTCGCGACCGCAAGACGATTCGCGCCGCGCTGGATGAGACGATCGCGCAATTCGGCGGGCTCGACATTCTGATCAATACGGCGGCTATCTTCCCGGCGTCGCCTGACGGAGTGATCACCGACGCGATGTGGGGCGTGACGCTCGAGATCAACGTGACGGCGAACTTTATGCTGACCGATGAGGCGGAGCCGGTCTTCGCGGCGCAGGGCATCGATGCGAGCATTGTGCTGACCAGCTCGGCGAATGCGGTGGTGGCCAAGCGCGGCACCGAGGCATACGACGTGAGCAAGGCGGCGCTGAGTCACCTGGTGCGCGAACTGGCGATCACCTACTCGCCGAAGATTCGCGTGAACGGGATCAGCCCCGCGACGGTGGTAAAGGGGTCGACGATGTTTCCGCGCGACCGCGTGATTGCCAGCCTGAACAAATACAACCTGGCCTTCGATGAGAACGCCAGCGATGATGACCTTCGCAATGAATTAGCGCGGTTCTACGCGCGACGAACCTTGACCGGCCAGCCAATCGATCCGAGCGATTGTGCCCAGGCGATCCTGTTTCTCGCTGGGCCGCTGACACCCTGCACGACGGGCCACATTTTTCCCGTCGATGGAGGACTGACAGAAGCCTTCCTGCGATGAGAAAGACATAATGAAGAGTTCGTTAAGCAGACCACTGAAACCAACCGATCTAAGGGCCTCAATTGCTGTCGATCTCGGCGCGGAGAGCTGTCGCGTCTCGTTGCTGCGCTGGAAAAATGGCCGGGCGTCCATCGAACTGGTTCATCGCTTCCCTAACAATCCCCGCGAGATTGACGGTGGATTGCGCTGGGACTTGAAGTGCATTGTGGCAGGCCTGGAAGAAGGGCTGCGCAAGAGTGCCGCCATCGCAACCGAGGGCATTCGTTCCCTGGCTGTAGACGGCTGGGCCGTGGACTATGTGCGCGTGGACGCGAACGGTGAGCCGCTGGCCGATCCGTTCTGCTACCGCGATCCGCGGACGATCAAAGCGGAACGCTCGGCGCATCGCAAATGCGGCCAGGAGCGCATGCGCGAGCTGACTGGCATTCAGATTCTGCCGCTGAACACTGTGTATCAGTTGCACGCGGATGCCATGGCGGGGTTGCCCGAGGGGCAGCAGTGGCTGAACCTGCCGGAGTATCTGCTCTCGCACTGGGGCGGAGCGCGCGTGGCGGAGTATACGAACGCGACGCACACGCAACTCGTGGAGCTCTACAAGAAACAATGGTGTCGCGAGATCTTCAATGCGCTGCGGCTGGACCTGGCAAGCGCGCCGAAGCTGGTGCCGCCGGGCACGGATGTCGGCAAGCTGTCGGGGCCTCTAGCGAAGCTGCCGGCTTTTGCGGATACGACTCTGATTGCGCCGGCATGCCACGATACGGCTGCGGCTATCGCAGGCATTCCTGCCACGGGTAATGATTGGGCGTATATCAGTTCGGGTACGTGGTCGCTGGTAGGCACGCTGATTGAGCAACCGCGCAACGGCGCTGCCGCGGCGGCGGAGAACTTCACTAACCTGGGTGCGGTGGGCGATCGCATCTGCTTCCACAAGAACGTCAATGGCATGTGGTTGATCCGGCAGTGCACGGACCAGTGGGCGCTCGACGGCAAGGTGTGGCCGATCGCGGAACTGTGCGCCGCAGCTGAGACTATTCCCTGCCCCGAAGGCATCCTCGATGTAGACGACCCCGATCTGCTGCTTCCGGAGCGGATGCCGCAGCGCATCAATGCTCAGCGGGTGAAGCGCGGACTCGATCCGCTGGACGAAAGCCCGGCCAACGCGCCGCAGTTCGCCAGCCTGATTTTCCATTCGCTGGCTGCTCGTTATGCGAAGGTGCTGGACCGGGTCGCGTTTCTTACGGGCAAGCGGTTGAAGCGGCTGTTCATCGTCGGAGGCGCCAACCAGAACTCGTTCCTGAACCGGCTGACCCAAGAGGCGACGAAGCTGGAGGTATTCCGCGGATCGGCGGAGAGCTCGACGGTAGGAAATTTTGCGGTACAGCTGGCGACGCTGGAAGGCAGCCGCGATCCGGTGACTGGCGCCTATGCGGAACCTGTTGCGCGGTGGGCAGGACTGTTCATCGACGCGCTGGAAGCTGTGCCCGTAGCCGAATAGGCACAGCCCCCTTCGGTAGCGAGGGCTGTCCCGATCTTACTTCTTGGGGCTTTCGTCGACGAGGCCGCGATCCTTCAACATCGGACCGGTGCCCGGCTCGGCGCCGAGCCATGAGGAGTACATCTTGCCAAGATCCTCTGTGTTGCCTCGCGAGAGGACCATCTTGCGGAAGCGGTCGCCGTTGGCGCGCGTGAGGCCGCCGTGGTCTTCGAACCACTGGTAGGCATCGTCGTCCAGCATCTCGCTCCACAGATAGGCGTAATAGCCTGCCGAATATCCGTTGGCCCAGATATGCAGGAAGTAGCTCGACCGGTAACGGGGAGGAACAGCCGCCAGCGCGAGATGCTTGCGTTCCAGCGCAGCCTTCTCGAAGAGGTCAGCGTTCTCCATGGGCGCGTCCGGCGAGAGGGTGTGCCACTGCATATCGAGTTCAGCGGCTTCCAGCAGCTCCGCCACGATGTATCCCTGGTTGAACTTCTCCGCCTTGTGAATCTTCTCGGCCAACTCAGCGGGCATGGGCTCGCCAGTCTTGTAGTGCCGGGCGAAGTTGTTGAAGACGGCCGGATAGCTGGCCCAGTGCTCGTTGAACTGCGAGGGAAACTCGACGAAGTCCCGCGGCACGTTGGTGCCCGAGAGCAGCGGATACTTCGTATTCGCGAACATGCCGTGGAGCGCGTGGCCGAACTCGTGGAACATCGTGGTTGCGTCGGTAAAGGTGATGAGCGCCGGTTCTCCAGCCGCAGGCTTCGGCAGGTTCGCGACGTTGTAGACGACGGGCAGGGTGCCGAGCAGGGTCGACTGCGCTACGAAGTTGCTCATCCACGCGCCGCCGTTCTTGTTGTCGCGTTTGAAGTAGTCGCAGTACCAGAGCGCCATCGGCTTGTGGTCGGCGTCGAACACCTCGAACACGCGAACGTCGGGGGCGTATACGGGGATGTCCTTGCGCTCTTTGAAGGTGATGCCGTAGAGCTGCGTTGCGGCGAAGAAGACACCGTCCTGGAGCACCTTGTTGATCTCGAAGTACGGCTTGACCTGCGACTCGTCTAGATCGTACTTCGCCTTGCGTACCTGTTCGGAGTAGAAGTCCCAGTCCCAAGGCTGCAGCTTGAAACCGCCCTTTTGCGAGTCGATGAGGGCCTGGATATCCTTGCCCTCGGCGGTGGCTTTGGCTGCGGTTGCCGGTGCCAGATCGTCCATGAACTTCACGGCTGCTTCCGGCGTTTTGGCCATCTGGTCTTCCAGGTTCCACGCCGCGAAGTTCGAGAAGCCGAGCAACTTGCCCTTTTCCGCGCGCAGCTTGGCAAGCTTGGCGATAATCTCGCGCGTGTCGTTCGCGTCGCCTCGTTCTGTGCGGTTCCAGGAAGCTTCGAAGACTGCCTGGCGAGTTGCGCGATCCTGCAGCGAAGCCAGCACCGGCTGCTGCGTGGTGTTCTGCATCGGGAGGACGTAGCCCTCGACCTTGCGCTCTTTAGCTGCTTCAGCCGCGGCCTTCAGCTCGGTGTCGCTGAGTCCCTTCAGTGCAGTCTGATCCTTGGTGACGAAGGCGGCTTCCTTGGTGCCGGCGAGCAGTTTGGTCTTGAAGCTGTTTTCGAGGGTCGACTCCTCTTCGTTCAGCTTCTTGAGCTTGATCTTGTCCTCGGGCGAAAGGTTCGCGCCCTGATGCACGAAGTGCTTGTAGTAGACGTCGACCAGGCGGCGCGATTCGGGATCCAGCCCGAGGGAGTCGATCTGTTTGTGGATGGCGGCGACGCGTTGGAATAGTTTGTCATTCAGGAAGATCGCGTCGTCATGCGCGGCGCGCCTGGGGGACTCAATCTCGTCCACCTTTTCGAGGGTGGGATTGGAGTTGGCGCCCGTCATTCCGTCAAACACCTGCGCGACGCGGTTGTAGAGCTGCCCGCTTTTTTCCAGAGCGACCAAGGTATTCTCGAAGGTCGGCGCGGCTGGATTGTCGGTGATCGCCTTGATTTCCTTGATCTGCTCGGCCATTCCAGCTTCAAGGGCAGGCTGGTAGTCGCTGTCCTTAATCTTGTCGAAGGGGGGCGCCTGGTACGGCAGCGTGCTGGGCGCGTAGAACGGATTGTCCGGCCCGAAGGCAGTTTGTCCTGCAGCAGAAACTCCAGTTGTTCCAAGCACCATTGCACCCGCCATTATCCAAGTCCCCATTTGCAAAAAACTTCCATTCATTCTCTTTTCCTCACTTCGATCCGCAATGGCGGATCAACACCCGCTCATTGTAGAGGATGGACGATTGCGGCCGACCTTTAGGAAGCACCCACAAGCGGAAGCTACGGGTTTAGTGGCGCTGCTTTGTCACACAAACATGGGGACTTACGAGGCGGCGGGTGTGCCTGCCCTTCCACAGTGGCCGTTGCGACGGCGAAGGAGTACCCTGAACGCTGCTCGTACGTACGCCGGATGGGGCACGCGTCGGCCATTCTTCCAGTTCGCAAATAGCTCGCCCACAATCACGATGGTGGAGCTGCGTTGCCGGTCACGTGCACGCCGAAAACCTTCACTTTTAGCCACATTCTGAGGAGATCAATCATGGCGAAAGTCTCGTACATTCCGAAAGACTACAACTCGATCACTCCGTACCTGATCGTCCGGGGAGCGGCCCAAGCCATCGATTACTACAAGAACGTGTTCGGAGCTACCGAGGTCATGCGCATGAACGGCCCGGACGGCAAGATCGGTCATGCCGAGCTCAAGATCGGCAACTCGTACGTGATGCTAGCGGATGAGAATCCCAGCATGGGCGCGGGACACACCAGCGCGTCCAGCATCGGCTCCAGCCCGGTGAGTCTGTATGTCTACCTGCCGGACGTCGACAAGGCTGTGGAACGCGCAACGACGGCAGGGGCGAAGATCCTGAAGCCGGTTGAGGACCAGTTCTACGGAGACCGCTCGGGATTCATTCAGGACCCATTCGGCCATTTGTGGGGTATCGCCACCCATATTGAGGACGTCAAGCCGAAGGAGCTGGAAGAACGAATGAAGAAGATGATGCAGGCTGCATAGTCCGGCACGGCAGGGGGCAGGGCGAACCACGCTGTGCCTCCTGCGATCGTGTTTTGTCGCCGTCTGGCAGAGGTTGAAGCCTTGTTCGCGGCCTTCCGATAAAATCAGAGTTTGCCTGAATCCCGTATTCTGAAGCAGACCATGACCGACACTATTCGCATCGGCTCCCGGGGCTCGCAACTCGCCCTGTGGCAGGCCAACCACATCGCCGGCATCCTCCGCGACGCAGGGCACACCGTCGAGATCGAGATCATCCGCACGACGGGCGATCGCATGCAGCAGCCCGAGGGCTCCAATTCCGATGCGCTTCCGTCTCTGGCGCCGCTACAGGACGGCAAGGGGATCTTCATCAAGGAGATCGAGGAGGCCCTGGCAGAGGGACGGATTGATCTGGCGGTGCACTCGCTGAAGGATCTGCCGACCGAACTCGATACTCGTTTCATGCTGGCTGCGATTCCTCCGCGGGCCGATCCGCGGGATGCGTGGGTGTGTGAGCAGTACTGGGCGCTGCACACTCTGCCGATGGGCGGACGGGTGGGAACGACGAGTCCGCGACGGCGGGCGCAACTGCTGGCCCTGCGTCCAGATCTGCAATTTGTGGAGACGCGCGGCAATGTGGATACGCGGCTGCGCAAACTGGCTGCGGGCGAATGTGATGCGCTGGTGCTGGCCTCGGCTGGACTGGATCGGCTGACGCGCGCGGAGTCGGTGCATCAACGGTTCGCGATCGAGGAACTCTGTCCGGCGCCGGGACAAGGTGCGCTGGCACTGGAGACGCGCGCGCCGAGCTACGCTGTGTTTGCGGAGCCGGACCACGATAACTACGTGCGCAATGCGGTGGCAGCGCTGGACCACTGCGAGACGCGATTTTCGATTGAGGTGGAGCGGACCACGCTCGATGGGCTCGGTGGCGGATGCCAGATTCCGATAGGCGTGAACTGCTCGCCGCTGCATGATGGCGAAGAGCTGCTCGGGTGGAGAATTCATGCGCAGGTGCTTGCACCGGACGGCGAGCAGATGATCGCGCATACGAGCGAGGCTTCTGCGAACGCGGATGCGAAGGCGCTTGGCCGCATGGTCGCCGAAGACTTGAAAGCCCGCGGGGCGCTGGAACTGCTTCAGGCCGATCAGCCGGCGTAAGCGTTACTGACTGCTGGACGCCACCTTGGTGTGGACGATCATGATCTGCGTCTGGTTGAGGCTGGCCTGGGGAGTGATCGTGACGACGATGCTCTCCTTGGCGCCGCCGTCGACGGAGGCGGATGTGAGGGTTGTGGCTTCGCCGTTCTCGCGCACGTTGATCGTCGCACCTGACTTCGAACCCAGCTGGCCTTGATAGTAGTTGAGGACCGAAGCGGGCGGGTCAGGGGTGGTGTACATGGAACTGACAACCAGGTTATTGGCGGCCTTGAGGCGCATGCTGCCGTTCGAGCTGTGAGTTGAGCCGGGATAGACGGTGACGCCGAGGTCCGCGTCGCTGACGTCGGCTGAGCCGCCCAGCGAGAGGGAGTTACCGGCTGCGTGCAGCGCTCGATAGCCGATGTAGCCGAAGACTCCGACGCCGATGACGCCAATGCCGAAGACGACCGCGACGACGATCAGAATGATCTTGAGGGCGCTGCCTGACTTTTGAGGCGGAGGATACGCGGCGGCAGGCTGCGCGTAAACGGGTGGGGGAGCCTGCGCGGCAGGCGGGGCGGCGGCTGCAACTTCAGGTGGTGGAGGAGCCGCGGCTGCAGCGGCGGCAATGGGCGCGCCGCAGGTAGTGCAGAATCCGGCGTCTGAGGAGAGAGAAGCACCGCACTTCGTACAAAATGTTGCCATGAGCAGCTCCTTGAAATTCTTCCTGCGGCCGCATCGTTTTGCCTGCGGAAAATGCTGACTAACGGGGAGAGCCATGAGGCTACCCGATGCTCCGGGGCGAGTCAACCGCGAAGGGGCTGCTGTAGCGAATCACAGAGAACGCAGAGGGGTTTTGTTGCTTCGGCGGGCACAGAGGAAGCCTGACCTCACGGCTGAGGCCGCGCATAAGCAAGACTAAGGAGCCTCAAGCAAGCTCTAACGGAGGGTGCCTGGGAGCTGGAAGTCGACGCCGGCTGCTTTGTTGATTTTTTCAGTGGCGGGCAGGTCGAGGTCGGCGACCGGGATTTCGCGGAGGCGTTGTTCCTGCACGTAGAGAGTGGAGCGGGTAAGCATGTAGTTCTGGATCTGCTCGGAGGGGCGGCCGTCCTTGTAGATGAGGGTGACGGCTGCCTCGACGCCCAGGTTGGGCTCGGGGAGTGGGTGGACGTAGGGCGGCCGATAGGCGAATGGGGCGGCGTCCTGGGCCTCTTCTGTTGGCGGTGCGGGAGACTGGTCGTCGGGATAGGCAGCCGGCTGCTCCGGTGCCGCGGAGTAGCTGGGAGCGGCGGAGTCGTACGCGGGGGTGTCAGCGTAGTACCCCGGGTAGCCTAGGTCCAGGAACGGCGAGTAAGTAACGAAGCCTCCGCCGTAGATAGGACGGTAGGGACGGGGGAAGCGATCGACGACCGAATGGCCGAAACGGCGGTGCGAGTCGTTATCGGCGGGACGGCGGAACGCTTCCCTGCCGACTTCGCGGCTGACGCCGTAGCGGAGTTGCGGAGAGGCGTGTGCGGGCATCCGTCCGACGGAGGAGAAGCCACGGGATGGAGGTGCACCGTGCGAGGTGAAGCCGCGGCTGGTTGGAGCGGGGCCGTGCGATGCCATGCCGCCGCCGTGCGATGCGAAGCCGCCACCGGAATGTCCGCCGGAGCCACCGTGCGACCCACCACGCTGAGCACACGCCGGGAGGGCTGCTCCGGCGACGATCAAGGCAACTACCAGGAGGTGCTTCATGGACGTCATCGTACGCCTCTGCGAGGGAGAATCGATCCCCGTGGTGGTTAGACGTTGGGTGCTGCGGAGTGGGTGCGGTTTTGTTTCGTGCGGGGAGGACGGGCAAAGGCAAAGGCGAAATGCGGGGGTCTCTCCACTCCGCTGCGCTCCGGTCGAGATGACGCATCATTAGGGGGTGGGGAGAACAGGCAACCGCAAGTGCAGAGGCAAAATACGGGGGTCTCTCCACTGCGCGCTGCGCGCTCCGGTCGAGATGACGCCTTCAGTGGTGGAGGTGGCGCCTTCTGTGGGGACGATGCTGCGCTGGTAGAATCAGTGCCCGGAGAAACTATGCGTCCTGTGCTGTCCGCCCGATTCGCTTTTGTTGTGTTTGCCGGTCTGCTGAGCGCTGCTACGGCGCAGTCGCCTCAACCAACGGCTTCGCCGTTTCCGCTGGCGCCGCCGCCTGGACCGCAGATCCAGCCGACTCCGTTGAATGATTCGAATGACGGGTTTGTGCCGATCTTCAACGGCACCTCACTGGATGGGTGGGACGGCGATCCGCGGTACTGGCGAGTGGAGGACCACGAAATTGTGGGCGAGGTGACTCCGGCAACGCTACTGAAGCAGAATAATTTTCTGATCTGGCGGGGCGGCGCTCCGGCGAACTTCGAGTTGAAGGTGGAGTTCCGCATCTCGGCGCAGGGCAATAGCGGAATCAACTATCGCAGTGAGGAGATTCCCGGCACCAAGTGGCTGATGCGGGGGTATCAGGCGGATATCGATGGAGCGAATCGCTATACCGGACAGAACTACGAGGAGCGCAAGCGGACTTTCCTGGCTCCGCGGGGCACGATTACGTATGTAGCCACCGGCGAGAAACCGGCGGTGATCGCGTCGCTGGGTTCGGCGGATGACCTGAAGGCATACGTCAAGAATGGCGACTGGAATGAATATCACCTGATTGCGCGCGGCAACGTGCTGATTCACATCCTGAATGGGCACACGATGTGCGAGGTGATCGACGACGATACTGCGAACCGCAAAATGTCCGGTCTGATCGGCGTGCAGGTGCATGTGGGGCCGCCGATGAAGATTGAGTACCGGACCTTTCTGCTGAAGACATTGCCTTGACGGAGAGGAACATGCGAGCGGACGGGCTACAACCGCTGCAGGGCAAGCGCATTCTGATCACGCGTGCGCCGCACCAGGCCTCGGAACTGGCCGAGCGGGTGAAGGCGCTGGGCGCGAGTCCAATTCTGATTCCAACGATTGAGATTGGGCCGCCGACGTCGTTCGCGGCGCTGGATGCGGCGCTGGAAAGGCTGACGGAGTTCGACCTGGTGGCGTTTACGAGCGCGAATGCGGTCGAGGCGTTTCGCGAGCGGGCTGCCGGACTGGGGATTGTGCCTGCGCCACGTAGTATCGCCGTGGTGGGCCCGGCAACGGCGCGTGCGCTGGAGAGGATGGGACTGCGTGCGGAGGTGACTCCGGCGGTGTACACGGCGGAGGCGCTGTTGGAGACGCTGCTGCCCGAGGCGGAGGGGCGGAGCATGCTACTGGTGCTGGCGGAGCAGGCTCCGGCAACGCTGGAGGTGGGGTTGAAGGATGCCGGCGCGACCGTGACAGTGGCGCCAGCGTATGGCAATCACATTCCGGCGGGTTCGCGGGAGGCGATTACGGAGCTGTTTGCGGAGCTGACCGGGCGTCCGGATGCGGTGACGTTTACCAGTGCGTCGACTGCGGTGAACCTGGTGGCGCTGCTGGAGGCTGCGGGGCAGACGCTACCCGAGAGCGTGATGCGAGCTTCGATTGGGCCGGTCACGTCGCGAGCCCTGCGCGACCTGGGGCTGCCGCCGCACATTGAGGCGATCGAATCGACGATCCCCGGGCTGGTGGATGCGCTGGCTGAGTCGCTGTGAGGAATGCGGGGCTTGTCGCACTGAAGCAAAGAGATAGTGGAGCTGCGCGGCTAACGAAAGTTGTATTGCTGGCAAGGGGATACGCTGGCGCAGACTGAAGAGGGAGAGTGGTACCGTTTTCTTATGACAGAAGCCCTCCTCACCACTGACCTGAGCGGTCTGCCACTTCTCGCGCGAGGCAAGGTTCGCGACATTTACGGACTCGGCGATGACCTGCTCTTTATCGCGACGGATCGCATCTCTGCATTCGACCATGTGCTGGGGTCGGGGATTCCGGACAAGGGAAAGATCCTGACGCAGATCTCCAGCTTCTGGTTTGAATTTCTGAAGGACACGGTGGCAAACCATCTGCTGGCGACGACGCCGTGCGACATGGCGGAGAGGCTGGTTGCCTTCTCCGGGGCAATGTTTGGCGAGAATCTGCCGGCCGGCCGAGTGGTGTCGCAGGCGGCGTTCCAGCAGCAGATCGCGGGCCGCGGTATGGTCGTGCGGAAGGCGACGATGTATCCGGTGGAATGCGTTGTGCGGGGATATCTTTCGGGGTCGGGGTGGAAGGATTACCTGGCGACTGGAGCGGTGTGCGGGATTCAGCTGCCGGCGGGGCTGCGCGAGTCGGACCGGCTGCCGGAACCGATCTTTACGCCGGCGGCGAAGATCAATACGGGCGGTCACGACGAGAACATCTCGTATGGGCAGGTGGAGGCCGTGGTGGGCGCGGAGACCGCTGCGGAGTTGAAGAGGCTGACCCTGGCGATTTATGCGAAGGCGTCGGAGTATGCGGCGACGAAGGGGCTGATCCTGGCCGACACGAAGTTTGAGTTTGGCTGGATTGACGGCGTGGGCATGGTGCTGGCGGATGAGGTGCTGACGCCGGATTCGTCGCGCTACTGGCCAGCGGATAGCTATGCGCCGGGCGGGGCCCAGCCGAGTTTCGACAAACAATATGTGCGGGATTACCTGGAATCGATTCGATGGAACAAGCAGGCGCCGGCGCCTGGATTGCCAACGGATGTTGTGTTGGCAACACGACAGAAGTACATGGAAGCGTTTCGGCTGTTGACGGGGCACGGAGATCTCGGATTGGAATGAGTGACTGGCCCGGTACGTGGAAGGCACTTGAGGTGCGTATGAGTTTGGCAGACTTTAATTGGTTCGACTGGGCTCTGCTTTTGGTGGTGATGCTTTCGATGCTCTTTGCGTTCCGGCGCGGGCTGGTGCGTGCGATCTTCGGCATGCTGGGATTTGTGGGTGGTTTTCTGCTGGCGGCACAGACCTATAGCCAGGTGGGTGAGTGGTTCAACGGCTCGCGATTGGTGATCGCGCCGACGACGGCGCGGGTCATCGGGTTCCTGCTGGTGGTGATTGCGGTGGCGGCGGCGTTTGAGATTCTGGGGCGTTTGGCGCAGAAGGCGATGAAAGCGATGGGCCTGAGCTTTATGGACCGGATGCTGGGAATGGCGTTTGGGTTTGCCCGCGGATGCCTGATCTCGATTGGGTTGTTGATGATTTCGACCACGTTTGTACCTCAGTCACAAATGGTGACGACGTCGGTTTTAAGTCCCTATTTATTTGCTGTCTCCCATGATGTATCCTTCCTCGTACCTCATGACCTGCAGCGCCTGATGCTGGCTGGTGCGTTCAATCTGGAAAAGAATCCGCCGCACTGGATCAACTGGCATTGAGTGTTTTACAGTAGGGGTTCATCTAATAACGACCGCAAGCGAGGAAGCCCTTGAAGCGCGAACTTGACGCCATAATTACGCAGATGCACAGTGCCGGCATTTCTTATACCGATGCCATTCGGCAGTTCAAGCGACGTTACATTCTTGAAGTACTGGCGCATCACAAGGGCAATCAGTGTAAGGCTGCTACGGAGTTGGGCATGCATCGCAACACGCTGAGCCGGACGCTGGCTGAGCTGGAGATGGACACGGCGCGGATCCGCAAAGGAATGCGGCGTCCGGTGATGAGCGAACGGCCGATGATGGCCCAGCGCTCGGCTGCCGACCAGAGACAGCGGATGCCGGTTGCGGTAAACGGGCGGCTGGTTTAGCTATCGGCCTGCGCGGTGCGCGATTTGCCGCCCTGCGCGTCTAAGATAGCAAGTGGATGATTCAACCCAATCATGATCGTCGAGCGCTGAGCGGCTTCTGGCTTAGTGCTCTGTTGCTGTGCTGCGCGATGAGTGCGGCACGCGGTCAGACGCCCGCCCCGACTGAGGGTGCAGCGGCGGCGAGTCCTGCGGAGCAGGCTCCGGCGGCGGCTGAGCCTGCGAAGCCCCAGGAGGGCCAGAGAGATGCGGCTCCGGTTGCGTTTGGCAGTGCGCATGCGATGGAGACGCCCCCGAGCAAACGGCAGCTGCGAGACGCGGAAAATGCCTACCTGGCAGGCGCCAAGAAGCTGGAACACGACGATCTGGCTGCAGCCGAGCAGCAGTTTCAGAAGGCGCTGAAGCTGGATCCGCAGAACCGGAACTATGCCTTGGCGATCTCGGTCGCGCGGCAGCACCGGGTGACAGAGCTGGTGCAGCAGGCGACCAAGGCGAGACAGGCGGGCGATCCGCGGAAGGCAGAGACACTGCTGGCGGAAGCGCGCACGATTGATCCGGAAAATCCGGTTGTGCTGGAGCATAGCGAGTCGGCTCCAGCGGTCGACGCGGGCGGACAGCCGCCAGTGGCGGCGAGTCTGGCCATAGGTCAGGCGAACGGCGCAGGCGTGCCGCAACCGGTTGCTGATCGGGTAGCGCTGCTCGGGGAACGCGATGCGAATGCGCCCTGGAGAATTATCGCGCCGGCTTTGGCAGGGGCAGTCCAGTTGCGGCCAACCGACTCGGTGCAAAGCTTCCATACGCGCGGGGACTCGCAGGACGTGTTGCGGCAGGTGGCGTTGTCGTACGGAATTCGCGCCATCATCGACGACTCGGTGGATCGGAAAAATCTGCGGTTTGACCTGGAGAATGTGGACTATCAGCAGGCCATGTCGACGCTGATGAGCATGGCGGATGTGTTCGCGGTCCCGGTGGACGAGACCAGCATGATCGTGGCGAAGGACGATACGCCGAACCGGCAGCGTCTGGAACGGCAGATCGAAGAGACCATCTTTTTGCCCGGAACTTCGACCGAGCAGTTGAATGACCTGGCGAATGTGATCCGGACAGTATTCGATGTGAAGCAGGCGACGGTGCAGGGAGCGCTGGGAAACATTGTGGTGCGGGCGCCTGAGGCTGTACTGAAGCCGATGAACATCGCGCTGAAAGACCTGATGGAGAGCCCGGGCGAACTGATGGTCGACGTGAAGATGTACGAGGTGAGCACGACGCGGCAAGTGAATGCAGGGGCTACGATCCCCACTGCGTTCGGCGTGGTGAACCTGGAGGGGGCTGCAACGCAATTGGTGAACGACAACCAGGCGCTGGTACAGCAGGCCATCGCGCAGGGGTTCATCAAGACGACGGACAACAACATCACGATCGCGCTGGCGCTGCTGGCTTCGGGGCTGGTAAAGAGCAATCTGCTTGGAAGCCTGCTGGGGACGTTTGGCGGCGGCGTGATGACGACCGGGGTTACGGAGGCCGGTGGCGCGAATTTCAATCTGGGCCAGAACAAAGCCGACACGCGGGCTGTCGATCAGGTGCAGCTTCGCGTAGGGGATCGGCAGCCGGCGACGTTTCGACAAGGAATCCGCTATCCGATCACTACGTCGACGTACAGCACGGGCATCTCGACGGCGGCCTCCTCGCTGGGCAACCAGACGATCAATGGAGTGCCTGTGGCGAGTCTGCTGGCGCAGTTTGCGGGCGGGACAACGGCAACGATCCCGCAGGTTACGTACGAGGACCTCGGCATTACGCTGAAGGCCACGCCGACGATCCAGAACACGGGACGGATTGGCCTGCTGCTCGACCTGAAGATCGAGGCATTGGGAGCTGGGTCGGCGAACGGGATTCCGGTGCTGGAGAACCGGCAGTTCGCCTCTAACCTGACCGTGGCCGATGGCGAGAGTGCCCTGATGGTGAGCAATGTGAGCCGCAGCGAATCGGCGGCGATGACAGGGCTTCCCGGGCTAAGCGAGTTGCCGGGTTTCCAGGCCCCGCTGAACGATTCCTCGGAGAAGGATCAGAGCCAATTGGTGGTGGTGGTGACGCCGCATATCGTGCGGCGACGGTCTGACCTGGTGGCAGGGCCGCGTATTCCGGTGGCGTCGACGCACTAGGATTCGGGCGCATCCGGCGAGCTGATCTCGCGGCGTTTGACCGGGAGTAACTGGCCCGTTATACTTCAACATGTGAGAGCGGGAGTAGCTCAGTGGTAGAGTGCTTCCTTGCCAAGGAAGATGTCGCCGGTTCGACCCCGGTCTCCCGCTCCAGAATCATCCCTGCCTGCGATACACTCTTCCCTATTCAGCCGGGTGTGCGTTGAAAGTGCGGGCCTGACGAGGCGCGGTACCCAAGTGGTAAGGGAGAGGTCTGCAAAACCTTTATGCGTCGGTTCGATCCCGACCCGCGCCTCCATTTTTCCCTTCCGTAATTCAATCTAATTTATATGCTGGTGAGTCGGCTGCTACGGTTTTCCGCGCAGCGTGACGAGCACAGCTTGTATACCTCACATATGTGAATTGAGGGCGTGAGTCACCGTCGCCGCTCAGTCAGCGCGCAGTTCCCTGCTGCTGCCAGCTGCGGCTGCACTCGACAGATCTCCGTTTGCAGAGCGTCCAGCGTTCGAGGGGCGATGAATTCCCTTAGCGATTCAGACGGGACGTCGAGAAGCGAAAGACGATGCCGGAGCTGATACGGAGATTATTCTCGCGATCGTTAACGTTGTTCGGCAGCTTGGTGAGCAGATACTCTGCCTCGACGGCCCGAACCGAGAACCAGTCCTTGACCCCGATCTCCAACCCGCCGCCCGGTGCGAGGGCCAGCGAATCGGCCGCTCCGGTTGACTGTGGACCATTCCTGGGAAAGTAGCTATCGAATCCGTGTACCCCGCCTGCGACGAATTGTCCGTAGACAGTGAGCCGATGCGCCGGGTGGAACTGGTAGCGCGGGCCAGCCATGTAGGTGATGATGCTGAGGCCTTGTTGCGACTGCGGGACGCTGCCTGTCCGGCTGCCGGTGACTTGCGCTACTGCGGCAAAATTCCGCCAGAGATGAATGAGCTCTTCGGTGCTGCCTCCATTCAACAGAAAGCAGCCGCACGAACCGGGAGGGGCGTTGCCGATCATCGCCGTGTAGTTGACCGAGAACGCGATAGGATACGCACTCGAGACAGTCGGGCCGAAGTCCTGCGCCCTGGAAAGAACAGGCTGGAAAAGGGAGGCTACGCCAATCCCAGTCAATACTGCCGGCATTAACAACATGCGAAGTTTCATGCGCGTGGGCCTGTTCCTCTTCGAGTCTTATTGAACAATCAGGGTGACCGCTGCGGTGTGCTGCAGGGTCGTATTGGCAGCGCTGGTGGCCGTTGCTGTGACGGTGAGGGTGTAGCTGTGCTGCGACTGCACGAAGTAGCCGCCGCTTCCGCAACCGGTAAGGCCAGCGGTTGCCGCGCCTGCTGCCAGCAGAAGCAGAGCAGTCTGGAGCGACCGTGGCATGGCCGCAAGTCTTCTGCGGGCTTTGCGGTTCCACAACAGCGGGAGGCAGAAGAGCGCAGCTCTAACCGGAAGCAGCGGTCTCCGAAGAGGCGAAGTTGGCGGTGCGTTGGCAGCGTGTTGAGCGGGCGTCGTGACGGCCATGCTCATTGAGGTGGCTCCTGCGCCCGAAGCGATGGAGGCAGGAGAAAAGACTGCCGTCGCTCCGGTGGGGAGCCCGGTTACCGCGAAGGTTACGGGAGAATTGAAGTTGCCTCCCTGCGGCTGCAACGAGAAGTTGAAGGTCGCGGTGTGGCCCGGATTGACATACAGCGTGGTTGCGCCCGTCGACTGGAGGGTGAAGTCGGTGATTAGAGGCGGAGTGACTGAGACGACGAAGACGCTGCTGGTGATTGCCGGGTTGAGGGCATCTCCGCCATAGCTGGCCACCAGGCGATGCACGCCGGGCGAGAAGGCTGCGGTGGGGAATGTGGCGACGTCCGCTGTGAGGGCCACAGAGCCGACCGATGTCGAGGCACCGGTGATGTCCAGCAGGCTAACCGCTCCTGTTGCGACCAGGCTGGCATTCCGGAAGGTTGCGATCAACGAGCCCGTGCCGAAGCCGACGACGGAAGGCCCACTGAGGGTCAAGGTTTCGGGAACGCCCTGAGTGCCGGTTGTTCCGGCAACGGTGTGAATCACGTTGTCCGAACGAACTTCGCGCACGAGTTGATTGCCGGTATCCGAGAAGGCGAAGGCGCCGGGGGCCTGGACTGCGGGCGCACGCGGCGCGTTGAGTTCGGCGTTGACGGCTGGTCCGCCGTCGCCGGCAAAGCCCTGTACGCCATCGCCGGCGGCGGTGCTGATCTTGCCGCTGGTTGCGATGAGGCGGATGCGATTGTTGTCGCTGTCCGCCACATAGATGTTGCCTAGGGCGTCGACGCTCAAGCCTCTTGGACGAGCGAGCGAAGCAGCGGCGGCTGGGCCGCCATCGCCTCCAAAGGCTTTGCTGCTGTTTCCGGCCAGGGTTGAAATCGTGCCGGCCGGATTGACGACCCGCACGCGCTGGTTATTCGTATCGCCGATGTAGATGTTGCCTGCGCCATCGACGGCAACGCCGTTGGGAGAATCGAGGCCCGCAGCCGTGGCCGCGGCGCCGTCCCCGGAAAATAGCTGCTCTCCGTCGCCGGCGACGGTTGTGATGGTGGAGCCCGTGATTTTGCGGATACGGTGGTTCTCAGTATCGGCGATATACAGGTTGCCCGCGGTGTCCACGGCCAGCGCTGTTGGGTGATTCAGTGTGGCTGCTGCCGCGGAACCGCCGTCGCCAGAGAAGCTCGCGGCGCCTGTGCCGGCGATCGTGGAGATGGTGCCTCCGCTGATCTTCCGAATGCGGTTGTTGCGCGTGTCCGCAAGATAGATGTTCCCTGCACTGTCGACTGCGACGCCTGCCGGTGAATCGAGGATTGCGCTGGTGGCAGCGCCGCCATCGCCCGCGAAACCTTGTTCCCCGGTTCCGGCCACTGTGGTGACGATGCCGGCGACGTTCACTTCGCGGACCACGTTGTCGTTCAGATCTGCGATGTACAGGTTCCCTGCTGCGTCGTACGCAATACCAGCCGGCGCGTTCAACGCAGCGGCTGTGGCCTGCACGTTATTCGGGGGAGCAATCTGAGCGTGAAGCACACTGCAACACACCGCTACAGCCGCGACAACTCTCCTGCCGATTTTCAGAGCCTGTAAATGTGTGAATCGCTCTCGTTGCGATATTTGCTGCTCTGTCATCACCATCTCCGGCACCGTTGCTTCTTCACTGAGCGAATCCGTCTCGTTTGGTTTTCAATCTCGTGCCTTATTCCAGACCATCTGCCAGCGAAGCAGATCGCTGCCTTCAATTTCGAATCCCAGGCGCCGGTAGAGTCGGACGGCGGGGCTGTATTTCAGCACCTGGAGTCTCATTTCATGTCCTAACGCACGGCACTCCTTCTGCAGTTGTTGCAGCAGTTGCCCACCGAGGCCCTGCTTCTGCCTGCTCTCGGTCAGTGCGATATCCACCACCCGCATCACTCCCGCAGAGCGGTCGATCAGCAGTCTTCCGATGGGAGATCCATCCTCCGCACAGAGCACTTCGCTGGATGCCGTTGGGTAACTCGCGGCATAGCCAGACTGCCGGGCGTGGAACTGCATCTTCACAAATGTTTCCCGCTGCTTTGCGTCCAAACCGGCAAGCATCAGTTCTTCTCTGCGTTCCTGGGCGTACAGATCGAGGAGGAAGTCCTCGTCTGCACTGTCCGCGGGACGCAGATAGCAACCGGTTTGCACATGTTGATCCAATGTCGGCATAACGTGTTCCAGAAAATACTCTCCGTTTTTCGACTCCAACAGGAGCCAACGATGCGTTGATGTGCCGCCGGCTTGCGTCGGCGGCACATCCGCAGGGCCTAGTTACGAGACGGGAAGATGCCGCTAAGAGCGATGATAAAGTTCACGCACAAGAACGGCTGGATGTTGCTGTGGGGCTGGCTTCCGCCAGCAATGGAGATGGATGTAGCTGCGAGAGTTCCAGTGACTCCCGAAGCGACGAAATCGGAGACGGGAACAGGCGATCGGCCCGACCCCGAGTTCCCCTGCGCCAGGATTGCATTCGTCGGGTCTGGCACAGCGCCCGGCTGGTTGCTGATGGACACGAGATGATTGTGCTGCGGCATCTGGTTGGAGAGCAGCGTAATGTTCTCGCTTCCGGCAACCTCACCCATGATGTAAGGGCTGAGTCCAACGCCCGTGCCCTGATGGATGGGCACACGGCCCTGAAGGTTCGGGAGCGCGAAATTCGAAATACCATCCCCTCCGTAAGTGGTTCCGAGGAGCGAAAACAGAGCGCTGTTCTGACTAATCGACATCAGTTGCCCATTGCAAAGCGCCCATCCGTTGGCAGCAAAATTCCAGCCAACCATCCGTATTTCTCCGAGAAATGGTTCTGCCATATCGTTCCTTCTTCCTTTTCGGTTGAGGTTAAGGTTTGCTCTTCGACATGCCGGCGTCCGGGCATGACCAACGATTGGGGCGACCGCAAGGGGAAATTACGAACGTGCTTGCCTTTGCGGATTTCTTCCAGCAGGCCAGAAATTCCGCGGCCCGCTGCCGATTATTGGCAAACCAATTGAACGGTAACCATGTTGAAAGGATTGATATTCGATTCCGAGAAAGCGACGCTGATGGTGTCGCCGCCCACTACAGCGAACGTATGCGTGGTATCCCGGCAATTCGCGCCGTTGCCATTCGTGCTCACGGAGCAGGTCATTGATGTGGCCGCGGAATTTTTGTAGACGGTAATCGCTGTGACATCCGCGATTGAGGCGTTGTAGTTGTTGACGCCAACATTGAGCGCGCTCATGGTGCAAGCCACTGGCATGGCAGCAAAGTTGGCCTGGGTGGCACTGGCAATGACACTGTTTGCCGAGGTGGTGGGGCTTCCGATGTGCGCGAGCGGTGAGATGAAGTACGTCGTACCGGCGCTCCCGGTTCCGGGGTTGATGAACTGCATGGCGTACGCGATGGCATTTACGCCACTGCCGTTCGCGCCCGCGGGTCCGGTGGGGCCTTGCGGTCCAGCAGGCCCGCTTGGGCCGACTGCACCCGTAGCTCCAGTCGCTCCCGTTGAACCGGTGGTGCCGTTCGTTCCGGCTTTGGCCAACAGTGCCCAGGTGGTGCCGCTACCGGCTACGTTGATTGCAGGGTCAATCCCAGTGTTGGATGCCAGCGCGATGTAGCTGGATCCCCCCTCGGACACGGCTGCTCCGATGGCGTAGGGAGTTACGTTGCTCCACGCACCGATAAAGCTTACTGGCGGTCCTTGTGGGCCGGAAGCTCCTGTGGGTCCTGCAGCGCCCGTTGCGCCCGTCGCACCGGTCGCGCCAGTCGATCCTGTCGGACCGGCGGGACCAATTGCCCCGATAGATCCTGTCGGGCCTGTCGGGCCAGCTGGACCTGTTGCGCCGGTCGCGCCGGCGGGCCCCACTGGACCGGTGGCTCCGGTCAATCCCGTAAGACCGATAGGACCAATGGCGCCGGTGGCTCCAGTCGCTCCGACTGGACCGATGGGGCCGATGGCTCCCGTTGCTCCTGTTGGACCGGCCGGGCCGATGGGGCCGATCGGACCTACAGCTCCGGTTGCACCCGTCAAGCCGATGGGACCAATGGCGCCGGTTGCTCCGGTCAATCCGATTGGGCCGGCAGGACCTGCGGGACCAGTGGCGCCGACTGCTCCGGTTGCTCCAGTCGGACCGGCAGGGCCGATTGCGCCCGCCAAACCGGCTGGCCCTGCGGGGCCGATGGGGCCGATTGGGCCAGTTACTCCGGCAGGGCCGGCGGGACCAGCTACGCCGACGGGTCCGGCGGGACCGGTGACGCCAGTCGCTCCGGTCAAGCCGGTTGGGCCTTGGGGACCGATAGGACCAGAAGCGCCCGTGGCGCCGGGCAGTCCGATCGGACCCTGCGGTCCTTGCGGTCCAGCCACGCCGACGCCTCCTTGCTGCGCCAGCAACGACCACTGCGCCGGGCTCGTCGCAGGCGAATTTGCGGTGTTGCCGCTTACCAGCGAGATATAGCTGGAGCCGGTAACAAAGACGCTGTCGCCAACCGCGTACGTGGTGGCGTTGCTCCATGCACCACGGAAATTGACGGGCGGGCCCTGCGGGCCGATTGCGCCCGGGACTCCTGCGGCACCGGTGGCTCCAATGGGGCCGGAAGGTCCGGCGACGCCTTGCGGACCAATCGCCCCGGTGGGTCCGGCGACGCCAGGTATGCCCTGAATGCCTTGGGGACCCTGGTTGATGAGAGTGATATCGAGGCGGGCCGCGTGGCCGGTCTCGTCATTTTCTTTGCTGTCCAGGAGAACATTGGCGGAGCCCGAGGACAGGGCGAGCCCATTGTTGCTGGCGGGAGTACTGATCCACGCCTGCACCTGCGAGGTCACGTCCACGGAGACATACTGGCCGGCTGTGGATGCGGCAAGGGTGCCGATCGCACTCCCAGTGGCAGGCGCTGAGCCCGCTGTAACGCTGAATTCACCCCAGCCTGCAGTGACTGGGGAAACCGTCACCGCTCCCGCGGTGTTCACGCGATTCACAAACACCGTCAGCGTGGCGCGAGAGACCTGGGCCGAAATGGTTCCGGCAGGCAGTGAGGTGAGATCGAACTGCAGGAACGCCGTGTTGCCGCCACCGACATAGAGATTTGTCAGGGTTCCGTAGTTGATCGATGTATGTGCGGAATTGACGCTTGCGTCGGCGCTTAGAGCTACATCCAGGGCAAAGGCTTCGTGAAGAGCGAAAAAAGGCAAGCCAAGGCAAAGAACTACCTTCATGAATCCAGGTCGATTCAAAATACACACTCCTAGTAGGCGCACAACTCTGTTAGATCCGCACAGCCGGAGACATCCATGAACAAATGGGAGAAAGTCAGGGACAGGAGAACAAAGGAGATGAACTAAAAAATCGTGGCGAGCAAGTTTGTCGTGCGAGAAAAAATCGTGGCGAGCAAGTTTGTCGAGCGGGAAATCCTTTGCAAAGATAAAGCGACTTTCGGGTTCCCATCATACAACTTTCGGGTTACATCGCAAGTTGGCTTGAGATGCCTACAATTCCCTGCTTCAGACGCGCCTCCAATTCCCTTCCAGACGGAAAAACGGCTTCCGAGGAATATCGGAAGCCGTTTAGAATCTGCCGGAAATTGGTTGCGGGGGTAGGATTTGAACCTACGACCTTTGGGTTATGAGCCCAACGAGCTACCGGGCTGCTCCACCCCGCATTCAAAGTATACTTCCGATCAGCGAGGCAGGTCAAACGCCGGCGCGATGTGGAATCCGGCCCAGCCGGATAGCCCCGTGAAGATTTGAAATGTGACGCTTGCCATCACATTTTCCCGCAGCGAAAACCAGAACTTTCTGCTGAATTCTGAGTCTTTTAAGAGCACAGGCCGAGTGCGAATCTGCCCGGCTGAAGACGTTTGGAGGATGGCATGGATCGTTGGATGAATCATGGGGCTGCTTTGGGAGTGTTGCGGGGAGTTGCGGTAGCTGGAATGTTGGGCGTTGGCGCAATTGCGGTAGCGCAAACGAACGCTCCGCCGGCAACGAAAGTGTCGGTATCCGACGCGCAGGTAGAGGCGAATGTGTTGAAGGCGCTGGCTGGCGCGTCCGATCTAACAAACCAGCCCATTACAACTACGACCGTGTATGGCGTGGTGACGCTGAGCGGATCGGTGGACACCGAGGCCCAGCGAACCGAAGCGGAGAACATTACCTCGCGAACCAGCGGCGTGCAAAAGGTGGTCGATGAGATGACACTGGCGACCGACCCCACTCAGCCGGCGCAGGCTTCCGCACCCGCGGGTGCAGACGATCAGTCCAATCCATATTTGCAGTCGGATGGAACGGTGGCGCAGCCACAGGACCAGGCGCAGAACGGGCCGGAGTCGGGCAATATGGCGCCTCCGCCGAATTCACCTGCGGATGCATCTCCAAATCAGGCGAGTGGGCCGAATTACGGTCCAGGCGCTCCCGAATATCGCCAGCCCTACGATGGACAGCACGCTCCTCCGCCGCCGGGATATGGGCAGGGTTATCCGTCGCAACCGGGGTACGCACCGCAACAGCAGTATCCGTCGCAACAGGGATATGGCGCTCCGCCTCCGCAGCAGGGGTACAGCACCGCTCCGGTGTATGGCGGACAGGAGCCGGGACAGATGGTGACGGTTCCCAGCGGCGCGTTGCTGCGCATGCGCATCAACCAGACGCTGGACAGCAGCCGCACGCAGCCTGGGACCAGGTTTGACGGCATCGTGGTGAGCGATGTGGTGGCCGACGGAGCGGTTGCGATTCCGCGCGGCGCAGCCGTCGAAGGCGTAGTTGTGAGTGCGAAGAAGTCGGGCGCGCTCTCCGGGCGAGGCGAGCTCTCGGTGCAACTCACGCAGGTGACTCTGGGCGGCAAGTCCTTCCCGATCGTCAGCGACGTGTGGGGACACCACAGCGGCGACAAAACGACTGAGTCAGTCAACAAGACCGTAATTGGCGGTGCGATTGGCGCGCTGATCGGAGCTGCGGCAGATGGCGGCCAGGGCGCGGCGATTGGAGCCGGTGTCGGTGGAGCCCTGGGGCTGGGATCTTCGGCGGCTTCCGGCAATGGATCGATGGTTGTGCCTTCAGAAGGGCTGCTAACCTTCCACCTGGCGCAGCCGGCTACAGTGGCGACGGTGTCGCAGGCCGAGATGGATCGGCTGGCACAGGGTGCGGGGCCATCGAGCGCTCCTGCCCCGCTTCGGCGCCGAGTCTACGCAAGCCCTGCGTACGGGCCGCTCTACTACCGATCGTATCCACCGAATGCGCCGTATCCGTACTACCCGTATCCGTACTAAGACGCCGGGTAAGCTGTTGTTAGGAGAGAGGGCCGCGCTTGCGGCCCTTTTCTCGTCTGGCGCCATGGGGTTCCTTCATCGTCATACAGGCAGGGGGTTAGGTGATTTATACTTGTCGCTTGCCCTGCTGTTGTCCGGGCGCTGGAAGTTTGAGCGCCGGGGAGCGCAAAATCAACGGGCATGCGGTCGATTTTCGCTCGCTGGAGCGAGGTTGGACGCGCGAACTCAAGGTCAGCAGTCAAGCATGATTCGTTTTCTTCAGCAGGACAGCAAAGCAATCAAGATAATGTTCGGCGTCATCATCGGTGCCGCTGCCGTCTCCATGGTGGTGTACCTGGTGCCTGGCCTGATGGATGCCACGACCACCAACGACGTGGCCGTCTATGCGACTGTGCATGAGCCGGGATTGATGGGACGACTGTTTGGGGAGAGCACGCCGGTCAAGTCGGACGAAGTGACCCGGCTGGCGCAGCAACAGTTACATCAGAACAAGTATCCGGACTTCCTGCTGCCCTACATGATGAGCCGCGCGGGCCAGATCCTGGTGCAGCGCGCCATGCTGAAGCAGGAGGCTGACAGGCTGCATCTGCAGGTGTCGGATAACGACCTGCGCCGCGAACTGCAAACGGGGCCGTTTGCGCAGTATCTGTTCCCCGACGGCAAGTACATCGGCGACGACGCGTTTATCAACTTCATCCAGTCGGCGATTGGGCAGGACATGACGATTGCCACCTTCCAGGAGCAGGTGAAGGAAGATATGGAGATTCAGCGCCTGCAGGCGCTGATCACGGGTGGCGTGACCGTGTCGGATGCTGCAGTGCGCGATGCCTACCGGGTCCAGGGAACCAAAGTTAAGTTCGACTACGCGGTGGTTTCGTCGGAGGATCTGAAGAAGACCATTAATCCGTCGGATGCGGACCTGCAGAAGTGGTTCAAGGACAACTCGGCTAAGTACGCGAGTGCGATTCCAGAGACGCGGCAAATCGCGTACGTGTCGTTCGACGCCTCGAAGCTTCCGGGCGGCAAGCAGCCGGTGACGGATGCGGACATTCAGGCGTACTACTCGGCGCATGCCGCGGAGTACAAGACGGAAGAGCAGGTGAAGACGCGGCACATCCTGATCAACGCCAGAACCGGCGTGGACGCGCAGACGGATGCGGCGGCAAAGGCCAAGGCGCAGGACGTGCTGAAGCAGGTGCAGGCGGGCGGCAACTTTGCTGAGCTGGCGAAGAAGTACTCGGATGACCCGGGCAGCAAGGACACGGGCGGAGAGCTGCCGATGATGCCGACCGCAGGGCTCGATCCAGCGTACGGAAAAGCTGCGATGGCACTGAACCCGGGGCAGACTTCGGGGCTGGTGAAGTCGTCGTTCGGCTACCACATTATCCAGACGGAGCAGAAACAGGCTGCAGGAACAAAGCCGCTGGCCGAAGTGAAAGACTCGATTTCGCAGATTCTGCAGCAGCAGAAGCAAGGCGCGGCCGAGCAGCAGTTCGCACAGCAGTTGGCGCAGGAAGCGAAGAAGGACGGGCTCGACAAGACGGCGGCTGCACACGGCCTACACGTTGTGACGACCGACTATGTGGCCAAGGGCGGCGTGATCGGCGGTCTCTCCGATTCGTCCGCGCTGCTGGGACAGGCATTCACCACGGACAAGAATGCGGCGCCGGGCACCGCAGCTACAGGTGACGGCTATGCGGTATTCCGGGTGGTCGATGTGAAGCCGGCGCATGCTCCGGACTTTGCTTCGTACAAAGCGCATGTCCTGGACGACTACCGTGAGCAGAAGATTCCTGAGTTGCTGCAACAGACGACCAATAAGCTTGCCGACCGCGCGAAGGTGTTGAACGACCTGAAGAAGGCGGCGGCAGAGCTGAAGGTCCCGTACAAGTCGAGCGACTTCGTTGGTCAGGATGGGCAGGTGACGGACGTAGGCTCGATGAGCGGACCGGGCAAGGTGGCTTTCGATCTGCCGAAGGGAGCAATTTCGGGCGCGATCAACGCTGGACAGTCCGGCGTGGTGCTCACCGTGCTCGACAAGCAGGAGCCTTCCACGGACGAGATCGCGAAGAACTTCGACCAGATGCGCGAGCAGCTGCTGAATAGCCAGCGGCAGCAGATCTTCAGTGTGTTCCTGGGAACGCTTTCACAGCGCTATCAGAATGGCGGCGGAGTCAAGCTGGCGAAGCAGGCAGCGGCGACACCGGGAGTTCCGTCGGGAAGCTAGGCAGTTATCAGTTGAGGGGCCTGTTCCCTGCCCTGCGTAGTTGAATTGCGCCGGGCCGGGGGGCAGGCCCTTCGTCCGTTTGGCGGTGAGGGAGGTTTTTCGCATCCGAGGGCATGAAGGGTGCGGAAGGGTGAACGATGAATCAGGACCGGATGTGTGGGGTGCTGCTGCATGTGACGTCGCTGCCTTCCTACGGCGGCGTCGGAGATTTTGGGCCGGCCGCATATGAGTTCGTCGACTTCGTGGCGGCAGCGAAGCAGAGGTTATGGCAGGTCCTTCCGCTGAGCCCCACCGGGTATGGAAGCTCGCCGTACTCGGCTCTGTCGGCCTTTGCAGGAAACCCAGTGCTGATCTCCCTGGAACTGTTGGTCCGCGATGGATGGATCGCGGCGGAGCGCATTGAAGGCCTGCCCGGGCACGATGGACCAGCCGATTTTGGAGCGGCGGCAACGCGAAAAATTCCGCTGATTGAAGAGGCCGCAGGGAACTTCCTGGACCGGGCGAGTGACGAGGTGCGGGCGCGGTTTCAGAAGTTCTGCCAGGACAATATAACCTGGCTGCCGGACTACGCGACGTTCAACGTGTTGCGGCGCCAGTTTGGCTATAAGAGCTGGATCGACTGGCCGGCAGACTACGCGTTGCGTAAGGACACGGCACTGACCCAGGTGCTGACGGACTACGGCCGCGAAGTCGCAGTCGAACAGGTGATCCAGTTCTTCTTCGACCAGCAGTGGAGCGGGCTGCGAGCGTACTGCACGGAACGCGACATCCGCATCCTCGGCGATGCAGCAATCTTCGTGAACTACGATAGTGCGGACGTGTGGACGCATCCGGAGTTGTTCGAATTGGACGAGGAACGGCACATGATTCGTGTGGCCGGCGTGCCGCCGGACTATTTTTCCGCGACAGGACAGCGCTGGGGCAATCCACTGTACAAGTGGGGCGAACTGAAGCAGCGCGAATTCGACTGGTGGGTGGCGCGGATCAGGCGCACCCTGTCGCTGTACGACATGATTCGGCTCGACCATTTTCGCGGGTTTGAGGCGTACTGGTCGATCGCGGCTGAGGAAGAAACTGCGGTCAACGGGCAGTGGGTGAAGGCGCCAGGACACGAACTGTTTCAGAGGTTGAAGGACGTGTTCGGCGAACTCCCATTCATCGCGGAGGACCTCGGATTGATCACTCCGGAGGTAGATGAACTGCGCGAGCGCTTTGGCATGCCGGGAATGCGGATCCTGCAGTTCGGGTTCTCAGACCGCGGCTCTCACCTCTACTTGCCGCACAAGTATGTGCCCAACACCGTGGCATATACCGGCACGCACGACAACAACACGACGCTGGGCTGGTGGAAGGAAGGTGCGACGGAGGAGGAACGCCGCCACGTACAGACCTACCTGCGGCCAATCGAGCAGGACGGCGATATCGTGTGGGCGATGATGCGAGCGGCGGCAGGATCGGTGGCGAATCTATGCATCTTCCCCATGCAGGACATCCTGCATCTGGGCAGCGAGGCGCGCATGAATACTCCGGCGGCGGGTGCGGGCAACTGGACCTGGCGTTACCGCCGAGACGCACTGCATCCCGACTTTGCCGCCGACCTGGCCGCACTGATGGAAATGACCGACCGGGACGCCTATCTCCCGCCCAGGACCGAGGCTGCGCCTCCGGCGGAATGACAAACCGTGGTGGCGCGGTAGACTGATGACAGCGAATTTCACAACCTACAGGAGCAATGATGCCTCTCTCTGGCGAAGCAATACGGACGATGAATTACGTGGATGATATTTCGGTGACGCTGCGGCGAATCCTGACGGTGCTGCCCTCGCTGACGGAGGAGGAGCGCAAGCGGGTCGCGGACCACATCAAGGCCGCCGAACCGAGCTACGAGAGCGTGATTCAGGCAGTGCAGTCTAAGTAACGAGGCGCGCAAATAGCAAAGCCCACATCTCGAGGCCGAGGTGTGGGCTTCTTTGCGTTCGATGTTACCCCGCGCTATTTGTAGCCCATCCCAGCCAGCACTCCTCGCATGTACGCGAAGCTTTCCACGACGCCGGGCATGGGGTCCTTGGGGAAGATCTCGTACTCGAGATCGACGTTGCCCTGGTAGTGCGTGTCCAGCAGTGCCTGGAAGATCGCACGCACGGGCATCACTCCCTGCCCCACGGCGACCTGCGACTCCTTAGCCGTGGAGCTGGCGAGATCCTTGATGTGGATGTCGTGAAGGCGCGGACCGGCATCATGAATGGCAGCGACAACGTCGGCGCCAGCTCGCAGGGAGTGGCCAAGGTCCATGCAGAGACCGATGCGCGGATCCATATCCTTCACCGCCGAGAGGACGTCGAAGGGCGAAGGAAAGTTTTTGTCCTCCGGGCCGTGGTTGTGAATCGCCAGCTTGATGTTGTACTCCTTCACAAATTTCTCGAGGCGCGGCAGATTCTGGTGTGTGGGCGCGCAGACTGCAATGGGAATGCCCGCAGCCTTCAGATATTCGAACTTGGGGCGGATGTCGTCGTCCTCATCCTTGGCGAAGGTGATGTTCCCTGCCGCGGTGAGTGTGAACCCCGCCTTACGATAGGCGGCAGCCTGCGCGGCGACATGGGCGAGCGTGGTCTGGCCTTCCACCGGCATCGGCAGATGGACGTCCTTGAGATTGAGCAGGGGCGTCTTGAGCTGCTTCATGAAGTCGATGAGGAAGTGGGACGAGTCGAATTCGCGGAAGGTGTAGCTGGCGATACCCAGGCGAATGGGAAGATCCACGGCGGCCATGGACGGCTTCAGAGTCGAAGGCGCGTAAGTGGACGCGGCTTTTTGCGCCTCGGAGTCAGTGGTAGGAAGCAGCGTGGCTGCTGCGGCGGCGAATGCGCTGGTGCGCAGAAGAGTACGGCGAGTGAAGTGATTCAGGGAGTTGGTCATCGGACGCAATCGTAGCCTGTGCGGGTCCGAGATGCAATTTGTTGCGGGTTCGCGGGTTCCCTGCTGCAGCTCGATCGTCAAAGAAGAAACCCCCGGGAGCGCTCGTTTTCCCCGGGCCGCACAAAATGTCGGGTGACCGACAAATCTGTATAGTCTGAGACATAGGTGGGTGCCAGCAGTTGGCTCATCAAGCTGCGCGTTCTCCAAAATCCAGCGGATATCCCTTAGGGAGATGGTCCGCCCGTATTGGGCGTAAGACATTTCTTCCAGGGAGAACTCCGCAATGACTATCCATCTTGTAAATCCGAGCGACAATTCCTTCGGAACGGCGGTCATCACACCGCGCTGGCTCTTCGTGCTGGCGGCCGCGACCCCCGGTTCGATGGGCGATCCCATCCTGGTGGACGAGTCCCTGGAACAGCTCGACCCGGATACCATCCGCTCCGGCGACGTTGTTGGCATCAGTGTGCATACCGGCAACGCCCTCCGCGGATACGAGGTCGGCCGGATCGCTCGCGAGCGCGGAGCCACGGTTGCTTATGGCGGCATCCATGCGACCCTGTTTCCCGAGGAGCCTTTCCAGCACGGCGCTGCCCACGCCGTCATCACAGGTGACGGCGATCTCGCCTGGGGTCAGTTCCTCCGCGACCTCGAGGATGGCTCCCCGAAACGGGTCTACGAAGGCGGGAAGATTGAAGGCGACCAGTTTCTCGCCGCTCGCTGGGATTTAATGCAGGCGGACAAGTACATGTGGGCGTCGGTGCAGACCATCCGCGGATGTCCCAAGCATTGCTCCTTCTGCTCGGTCTGGCGCACCGACGGGCAGAAGCCGCGCCAGCGCGCCTATGAGAGCGTCGTCGACGAGATCGTCGGGCTGCGCCGCATGGGGTTCCGGTTCATCGCACTCGCCGACGACAACTTCTATCCCGTCAGCCTGACCGACATGCGCCTGGCGAGCGAGCAGGGCAATCTCGATAAACTTGAGTCGCTGACGCAGATCCGAGCGGAGCGATTCGCTCTAATGGCCGAGTTGGCGAGGCTGCCCAAAGACATGGTCTTCTTCACCCAGATCACCATGGAGTCTGCCGAAGACCCCGACTATCTCGATGCAATGCATCGCGCCAATATCAAAGGCGCGCTGGTGGGCGTCGAGGCAGTGACCCCGGAAGGGCTTAAGGCTGTGTACAAGGAGTTCAACTTCTCCGGCGACCGCCTGGTCCAGCAACTCCAGACGTTTCGCAAGCACGGCGTCCACGTGCTCGGTTCCTTCATCTTCGGCCTTCCCACCGACAAGCCGAGCACTTTCAATGCGACGGTCGAAGTGGCGATGAAGGCAGGCGTTACCTTCGCACAATTCGTGATGATGACACCTTTTCCAGGCACCGTCGATTTTGCCCGCTGGGAAAAGGAGCAGGCCGCCGACCCGATGATGGTCGGCGATACGCCCATCACCCGCTACTGGCTCATCCCGATTGCCGTGCGGCCTAAGATGTTCACGCCACACCCGTCAATGTCCTCCGCCGAGATCAGCGAACGTACCCAAGGCGTCTGGGACCGCTTTTACGACTGGGGCAACGTTTGGAAACGCTCCGCATGCACCCCTACGCTGCGCGCGCGGCTTGCGTTCGTTCTGCTGTCCAAGCTCTATCGCCAGATGTACGCGGGCACCGGCATCTCGACCGACAGTGCGCGAAAGAAGAAGGCGAAGACATCCGCGCGGTGGATCGCAACCCAGACCCGCAAGATCTTCCGTGCCAAACCCATGCCCGAACTCATGTACCCAACCTGGGCGCCTCGCCCGATGTCGGCACCCCGGTTGACGCAACTCACGACTCCGAGTTCAGGCCTGCTGGGGGAATGACGCACGACTGCTAAGGCTGCGCAGAGTACGAATGCGTTATTTGTGGGGGATTACTCGCCGGGCTTCTTGCGGAGGTCGACGATCTGCGGGTGGAGCAGTTTGGCAGTCAGCGAACGCGTGAGCGCGTCCAGCGCAGCCTGCTGCTCCGGAGTAAGGTCGCCGAGGCGCTTGGCAGCGCGAGCCAGCTCAGCCTGACGAACCGCCTCCGCGCTCTCCTGCAGCGCGACGATGGCCGGAACGGCGCCTCGCGTTTGCAGATGCTCGCGGTACCGTTCCACTTCGCTGCTGACAATCTTCTCGGCCGCGGCAGATTCGCGGCTGCGATCAGCGAGATGCGCGGCGGCGACTTGCTGCAGATCGTCGATGTCGTACACGAAGCAGCCTTCCACCTCGTTCATCTTCGGATCGATGTCGCGCGGGACCGCGATGTCGATGAAGAACATGGGCCGGTTGCGGCGGTGGGCAAGGAATTGCTGGCCGTGCGCCTTGGTGAAGATGTGGCCTGCGGCTCCGGTGGAGCTGATGACGATATCAGCGCGGCCCGCATGCGTATGGAGCTGCTCGAACGGAACGACTTCGGTGCTGCACGCGATGGCCGCGGGGTTATTGGCGATCTGCTGCGAAATCTGCTCGGAGATGTGTCCTGCAATGAGGGAAGCCTTCTCCTGCGTGCGGTTGGTGACGAGGATCGACGTTGCACCCTGCTGGATCAGGTGACGCGCAGCCAATTCCGACATCTTGCCTGCGCCGACCAGCAGCACCGTCTTGCCGTGCAGGCTGCCAAATATCTTGCGCGCGAGGTCGACGGCGACCGATGCGATGGAGACGGACGAGCTGCCGATCTGCGTTTCAGTACGGACACGCTTCGCGACGGAGAAGGCGCGCTGCAGCAGCGGTTCCAGCGTGGTGGAGACGGCGCCCACCTCGCGGGCGACTGTATACGACTCCTTCACCTGGCCGAGAATCTGTGGCTCGCCAACGACCATGGAGTCGAGCGACGATGCGACGCGGAAGAGGTGACGGACGGCTTCTCGCTCGCGGAATTCGTACAGGTGCGGCTCAACTGCCTCCACCGGGACGGCGAAGTACTCATGCAGGAAGCGCAGCAGGCTGCCGGGATTCGCCGGGCCCGATCCGGGTTCCTGGCAGGTAACGAACTCGACGCGGTTGCAAGTGGAAAGGATCATTGCTTCGCGAACTCCGGGCTGGTGGGCGAGAGTGCGGATCGCGTCCGGCAGCCGGGACGCTGAAATCGCCAGGCGCTCGCGAACCTCCAGAGGAGCCGTCGTGTGATTGACGCCGACCAGCACCAGCGAGCCCTCGCGGGTGCACTCGCTCGCAGCCTCCGAGGCCGGCTTTACAAGGGTCAATCGCTCGGTCTGTGGCTGGCGCAAGTTCATGGAATTGGGAACCTGTGAACGGCGGAGAATTGATTAGCGGCCCAGACAAAGAGAACGACCAGGACCACAAAACTCGACAGGTAGACAGCGCGCCGGCCGCGCAGTCCGGACGCGCGGCGAATGAAGATCATTGCGACGTACGCGATCCAGAGGCCGAACGTCAGCAGAATCTTGGGGTCGCTAAAATACTTCGCGCCGTAGTCGGCCTGCGCGATGACTGAGCCGATCAGCAGGCCGCCGGTCATGCAAGGAAGGCCGAAGAGGAGCGTCTTGAGCGCGATCTGGTCGATCGTGTCCAGCGGCGTGTCCAGCGGCGGCAGCCAGCGCGGCGTGCCGGCCTTCGACTTCAGGCGGCGCTCCTGAATCAGGTAGACCAGCGAAGCCATCAGGGAAACGCCGAGCGCGGCGTAGGCCGCCAGCAGCAGCACAATGTGGACGAGAATCCAGCCGGTGTGGACGGGGGCGGAGAACGTCTCCTCCCCGGGACGAAACGCGGCCAGCGTCGCCAGCATGAAGGCGAGCGGCAGAACGAAGATTCCCAGCGAAACGGTACGATACCAGGCGTACACCACCAGAAATCCGATGACCATGATAAGTGCAAGCAGCGATTGCACTTCGTGAGCCTCGACCGGCAGGCGATGGTGGGCAGCGTTCAGCGCCTCGGCCAGCGACACAAAATGAAACAGGGCCGCGGCAATTGCAGCGGAGATAGCGATATGGCGCCAGCGTGGGCGGTCGTAGAGCGCCGCCGGCAGTACGGCCAAGGCGGCAATGCCGTAGAGAAGGACCGCGAATCGGAGCCAGAGCAGCGTCATAGGGCCACCTTGAAGTATATCTGGCGGCTGGACTCCCGACTGCGCATTGAACGTGGCAAGCATCTGATTGCCAGTGTCACGCAGGGGTGCTGGATCTCGATGTGATCGGTGTCACAGAGGGTATGGCTAGGTGGGCATGGGACTTGTTCGGGGCAACACTTACCAGAGGAACCCCGGTCCGCAGCTAATGCCGCAGGAAAGGAGCCCCACCCGGTAGCCAGCCCTAGCTTGCTTTGGCAAGCGGCACAAACTGCGCAATCATGTTCGTCAGCGCCTTGGAGAAGGCAGGTATGTCCTCCGGCTTGCGGCTGGTGACGAGGTTGCCGTCGCTGACGACCTCCTGGTCCACCCAGGTGGCGCCGGCGTTCGAGAGATCGGTCCGCAGGGACGGCCATGAGGTAATTGTGCGGCCTTTCACGACTCCGGCCTCGATCAGGGTCCACGGGCCGTGGCAGATGGCGGCTACCGGTTTGCCGCTCTGAGTGAAGTCGCGGATGAACGACACGGCCGGCTTATTCATGCGCAGGTGGTCAGGATTCATCACGCCACCGGGCAGAACGAGGGCGTCGTAGTCGGCAACCCGGGCGTCGTGGACCAGGCGGTCGACCTTGACGTTCGATCCCCAGTCAGACCGGTTCCAGCCCTTGATTTTGCCTTCTTTGATGGAAAGAACTTCGACCGTGGCCCCTGCGTCTTCGAGGTTCTTCCTCGGCTCAGTCAGTTCGGACTGTTCGAAGCCATCGGTTGCAAGGATGGCGATTTTTCGCCCTTTCAACTCGTTGCTCTTGGTGCTCATCACAGCTCTCCTCAATGCTCGGGTTGCGTTCCCGTTGTGGCCCGCGCGGTTCGCCAGCGCGGAGTACTCCCCGTTGAGATGCGGGAGAAAGCTCCGCGTTATCCGGGCTGGCCAAATCGATACGTGGCTCTCCTCTCTCTGCGGCAGAAGCTTAATCCCCACAGCCAGTTGCGGCGAAGAATGGAGTGCGGAGCGCGAGTGCGATATTCTGGCGGTTCCGGCGGGGCGAGAGCATTTTGGCAAAGGACGTGGCAGGCGGAGTGACGATCGAAGCGATGGGTAGCGCGGCCGGGATCGACGCGGGCACGCAGACACCGGTGATGCGGCAGTATTTCGCGGCTAAAGAGGCGCATCCGGACTGCCTGATGTTCTGCCGCATTGGCGACTTCTACGAGCTGTTCTACGAGGACGCGATCGTCGCCTCGCGCGAACTGCAACTGACGCTGACCGCCCGCGACCGCGAGAAGAAGCAGCCCATGTGCGGTGTGCCCTATCACGCCGCGGAACAGTACATTCAGCGGCTGCTGCGCAAGGGCTACCGCATCGCCCTGTGCGAGCAGATGGAGGATCCCAAGCTGACCAAGAAGATCGTCCGGCGCGAGGTGACGCGCGTGTTGACGCCGGGGACGGTGGTCGACTCTGGACTTGGAGCAGAGCAAAGCAACTGGCTGGCGAGCGTCTGCGTGAAGGGAGCGGGTGTCGCTGCCCGTGTTGGCCTGGCGCAAGTTGACCTGTCGACGGGCGAGTTCCGCGCAACTGAATTTGCCGGTTCCACCGCATGGACTCAGTTGGTCGATGAGCTAGGCCGGGTGCGGCCCGTCGAGATGCTGTTCGCGGAAGGCGGACTGACGGCGGTTCAGGACGGAAGGCAGCCGACCCTGCGCGAGGCCGACGCGAAGGATGCTCCGGCCAATCAGGCAGCAGACGGGGCGTTCGAAGGCGTGCGCACAAAGACCTCGCTGGAAGACTGGGTCTTCACCGCGGACTACGCTGTGCCGCTCCTGAGGAAGCACTTTGGCGTGCACTCGCTCGACGGCATGGGACTCACCGGGCGCGAGGTGGCCGGAACCGCTGCCGGGGCGCTGGTCCATTACTTACAGAAGACCATGCAGGGTGGTCTGGAACATATTGATGGCATTCGCTATTACGAACGGGCCGAGTGCCTGATCCTGGATGCCGTCAGTGTGCGCAATCTGGAACTGGTGGAGCCCCTGTTCTCCGGTGAATCCGCACAGACGACGCTCTTCCACACTCTGGACGCCTGCTGCACCCCCATGGGCAAACGGCTGCTGCGAGCCACCCTGCTGCGTCCAGCGAGTGAACGGGGAGAGATCGACGCCCGGCTGGATGCTGTGGCGGAAGCCGCTGCGGACTTGCCGAAGCGCGAGGCCATCCGCCGCGCCATGGGCGAGCTGTTCGACCTGGAGCGGCTGCTGGGACGGGTTGCGCTGGACTCCGCCGGACCGCGCGAGGTGGTCGCGCTGGGCACAACGCTGGCCTGCCTGCCGCGGGTGCGAGTGGCGGTGGAAGCACTCAGATCCGCTCGCTGGCGGGAACTGGGCGGGTTTCGTTCCACAGGGATTTCCACAGCCCGAGCAGGGGATGATTCTTTTGATTCAAAAGGCGGTTCCGTCGCCCCCGAAGAACATTCCACGAGCGCTGGTTTCGACACGATGGAAGATTTGCACACGCTGATCTTCGATGTCCTGGTCGATGAACCTCCCGTCACGCTCGCGGATGGCGGCGTAATTCGTCCGGGGGTCGATGCGGAGCTGGACGAGCTCCGGGAGCTGGGCCGTTCCGGACGGCAGGCGCTGGCGTCGATCGAGGAGCGGGAGCGCCAGAGGACCGGGATTGGAAGCCTCAAGGTCCGATTCAACTCGGTCTTCGGCTACTACCTCGAGGTCACCAAGGCGAACAGCAAATCCGTCCCGGCCGATTACGAACGAAAGCAGACGCTGGTGAACGCGGAGCGCTTCACAACTCCGGAGCTGAAGGGGTACGAGACGAAGATTCTGACTGCGCAGGAGCGTTCCGGCGAGATCGAGAGGCGTATCTTCGCGGAGCTGCGACGGCGGTTACTCGACGCTGCCGGCCGGATGCGCGAAACGGCGCGGCGGGTGGCCGAGATCGATCTGCTTGCGTGCTTCGCGCACCTCGCAGCCCTGCGTGGGTGGGTGCGTCCCCAGATTGAAGAGTCGGGCGTGCTGGAGTTCGCTGCGGCACGACATCCGGTCGTTGAGCGCCGCATGGAGGAGTCCGGCGGCGGCCGCTTCGTTCCGAATTCCCTTTCGCTTGAGGCGTGGCTCGGTAACACCTCCGACATTCCGGGCACCTCAATCGCCCTGATCACCGGGCCCAACATGGGCGGCAAGAGCACGTACCTGCGGCAGGCGGCGCTGCTGGTCGTGATGGCCCAGTGCGGCTGTTTCGTCCCAGCAGAGAGCATGCGTTTAGGACTTGTCGACCGGATCTACACCCGGATCGGAGCCAGCGACAACGTCGCCCGCGGCCGCTCGACGTTCATGGTGGAGATGACGGAGACCGCCGCCATCCTGAATACCGCCACTTCGCGGAGTCTTGTTCTATTAGATGAAATGGGGCGTGGAACTGCCACATATGATGGACTTTCTCTGGCATGGGCAACGGTCGAGCATTTGCATGAAAAAATCGGCGCTCGAACCTTATTTGCGACGCATTACCACGAACTGACGCTGCTCTCCGAACGCCTGCCCCGCCTGAAAAACCTGCGCGTCACGGTGAAGGAGACCGCTGGCGGCATCGTCTTTCTGCACACGGTGGAGGCTGGAGCCGCCAGCAAGAGCTACGGCATCGAGGTGGCTCGCCTGGCCGGTTTGCCTGCCGCGGTCATCGCTCGGGCACGCGAAGTCCTGAAGGTCCACGAGCGGGCTGAAACACAGCAGGTGGCCCACGCGTTGGAGGTGGTCGACGCCCGCGCCTCTGCACCGCTGCAGATGACCATGTTCACTCCCCTGTCGCAGCGAATCGTCGACCGGCTGGCCGCAGTGGATGTAGACGGACTGACTCCGCGCGAAGCGTTGAACCTGCTCGCCGAGTTGCAGCGCGAATTGGGGGCGTCCGCATGACGAAGCCCAAGCCCAAGACGATGGTGGTAGCAGGAGTGATGAGTGGCACGTCGGCCGATGGCGTCGATGTGGCGCTATGCCGCATTGGTCCGGGAGCCAGCCGTGGTGATTCCCCTCGTATCAAACTGATCGGCCATATGGGAACGCGCTATCCCAAGGCTGTGCGGTCCGCCCTGCTGCGCGTGATGGAGGGCAAAGCCCTGCCCGCAGCCGACATGAGCCGTCTGAACTGGCGACTCGGCGAGGTGTACGCAGCCTGTGTGGAGAAAGCCGCCGCAAAGCTCGGTGTGAAGGTTGCGCTGGTGGGCTGTCACGGCCAGACGATCCATCACGAGTCGGCGGCGATTCGCTTCCTGGGGGCATCCGTTCGATCGACGTGGCAGACAGGTGAGGCGGCCGTACTCGCGGAGCGCCTGCGTTGTCCCGTCGTCAACGACTTTCGCCCCGCGGATCTGGCAGCCGGTGGCCAGGGAGCTCCGCTGGTGCCCATGCTGGATTGGTGCGTGTTCCGGTCGAAGACGAAGAATCGGGTGCTGCTGAATCTCGGAGGCATCGCGAATCTGACAGCGATTCCGGCAGGTTCAGGACTGGCGGACGTCACTGCGTTCGACACCGGTCCGGGTAACATGGTGATCGACGCCGTGATGCGGCAGCGGTTCGGGAAGCCCTTCGACGCCGGCGGGAAGATCGCGCGCCAGGGCAATCCGCTCGTCTCCGTGATGCAGACACTGCGGCGCGACAAGTTCTTCAGCAAGCGACCTCCTAAGTCCTGCGGGAGAGAGGAGTTCGGAGCGAAGTTCGCCGAGCGGCTGAGCGAATACTGCGATGCGGCCGGCGGATCGCCGGAAGACGCAGTCGCAACCGCGATG
>DASYEU010000169.1:0-9541 GCA_036498865.1 Acidobacteriaceae bacterium
ATACGGGGGTCTCTCCACTGCGCTTCGCTCCGGTCGAGATGACGCCTTCTTGGGGTGGGGGCGGAAAAGGCAAATACGGGGGTCTCTCCACTGCGCTGCGCTTCGGTCGAGATGACGCATCTTTCATCTTTGGGGTGGGGGCGGGAAAAGGCAAATACGGGGGTCTCTCCACTGCGCTTCGCTCCGGTCGAGATGACGCCTTCTTGGGGTGGGGGCGCGAGGTCTGGGATCGGAGCTGACCGTCGAGATGACGCATCTTTGGGGAGGGGGCGAGAGGTCTGGGCCGGAGTTCCAACTCGGGCTGGGGAATCGTTCTTGCGCAAGGGTTCATCTATAGGCGGTACGATCAGTCAACACGGCCCCCAGCCCAGCCAAATCAGAACAAGAGGGATTCATGTACAAGGCAAAAGCTTATTCCGTCGGAAGTTCGACTTCGCCGCTTGCTTCCACCACGATCGCGCGGCGCGATCCTACCGAACGTGATGTGCAGATTGAGATTCTTTTTTGCGGGGTGTGTCACTCGGACCTGCACCAGGCGCGCAATGAGTGGAGCGGAATGATGCCGACGGTGTACCCGTGCGTTCCCGGGCACGAGATTGTGGGCCGCGTGACCAAGGTGGGTTCCGCAGTGACCAAGTTCAAGCAGGGTGACCTGGCCGCGGTGGGCTGCATGGTCGATTCGGATCACACCTGTCCGGAATGCCAGGCGGGTTTCGAACAGTTCTGCCCGAACATGGTGCTTACGTACAACTTCCCGGACAGGCACAGCGGAGGCGTGACCTATGGCGGGTACTCGGACAGCGTGGTGGTGGACGAGCGCTTTGTGCTGACGGTCCCGGCGAACCTGGATCTCGCCGCCGCGGCGCCGCTGCTGTGCGCGGGGATCACCACATACTCGCCCATGCGCCACTGGGGCGTAACCAAGGGCAAGAAAGTCGGCGTGGTGGGGCTGGGCGGGCTGGGCCACATGGGGGTAAAGTTTGCGCACGCGTTTGGCGCGCACACCGTGGTGTTCACCACGTCGCCGGGTAAGAAGGACGACGCCTTCCGGCTGGGCGCCGACGAAGTCGTGATCTCGAAGAACGCCGACGAGATGGCGAAGCATGCGGGCAGCTTCGACTTCATTCTGGATGCGGTGGCCGCGGAGCACGACATCAATGCCTACATCAACCTGCTGAAGCGTGACGGCAACATCACCATGGTGGGTGCTCCGGAGCAGCCGCTGCCGGTATCGGTGTTCGGGCTGCTGTTTCGGCGGCGCAGCTTCTCGGGGTCGATCATTGGCGGCATCGCCGAGACGCAGGAGATGCTGGACTTCTGCGGAGCGCACAACATCACGTCGGACGTCGAAGTGATCCCGATTCAGAAGATCAACGAGGCGTTCGAGCGGCTGGTGACGTCGGATGTGAAGTACCGGTTCTCGATCGACATGGCGTCGCTGAAGTCGGAATAGGCAATGGAGAGGGCTGTCCCGGCGTCGACAGGGGCAGCCCCTTCCTAAGAACAGTTCCACGGAACCGAGGAGAAACGCGTGCAGCACAGGAAACTAGGGAACAGCGGTTTGGAAGTGTCGGCTCTCGGCCTGGGCTGCATGGGAATGAGCTTCTCGTATGGGCCGCCGAAGGACGAACAGGAGATGATCTCGCTGCTGCACGCAGCGGTGGATCGCGGGATTACGTTCTTCGACACGGCCGAGGTCTATGGCCCGTTCACCAATGAGCGGCTGGTGGGCAAAGGGCTCACCGGGATTCGCGACAAGGTGGCGATTGCCACGAAGTTCGGCTTCAATCTGAATGAGGGCGGGAGCCTGGACTGGCAGGGCTTGAACAGCAGGCCAGAGCGCATCAAGCAGGTTGCCGAAGCTTCTCTGAAGCGGCTGAATACGGATGTGATCGACCTGTTCTATCAACATCGCGTCGATCCGGATGTGCCGATCGAAGACGTGGCGGGAGCAGTGAAGGAGCTGATCCAGGCGGGCAAGGTGAAGTACTTCGGGCTGTCGGAGGCGGGCGTGCAAACGATCCGCCGGGCTCATGCGGTTCAGCCGGTCACGGCGCTGCAGAGCGAGTACTCGCTGTGGTGGCGCAAGCCAGAGCAGGATGTGATTCCGGCGCTGGAGGAACTCGGCATCGGGCTGGTTCCGTACAGCCCGCTGGGAAGGGGATTCCTGACGGGGAAGATGGATGAGAGCACCCAGCTGAGCGAGGGCGACTTCCGCGCCAGGCTGCCTCGCTTTCAGCCGGACGCGATCAAGGCGAACCAGGCGTTCGTCGAACTGCTGGGCACGATTGCGAAGCAGAAGAATGTGACGCCGGCGCAGATTGCGCTGGCGTGGCTGCTGGCACAGAAGCCGTGGATCGTTCCGATTCCGGGCACGACGAAGCTGGCGAGGCTGGAGGAGAATATCGGAGCGATCTCCACGGAGCTTACGGCCGCCGATCTCGAGGAAATCGCGAACGCAGCCGCGAAGGTTCCGTTGGAAGGCGACCGCTATCCGGAGTACCTGGACAAACTGACCGGGCGGTAAGCCAAGAATCGAACAGGAGAGACGAGCGATGGAGATCAAAAGGGCAGGGACGCAGGCTTCCAAGAACGGGCCGGCGGATTGGTTTACCGGGACGGTGCGAATTGATCCGCTGTTTTCGGCGCCGGCTCCAGCGCGGGTGGCGGGCGCGAGCGTGACGTTCGAGCCCGGTGCCCGGACGGCGTGGCACACGCACCCGTTCGGGCAGACGCTGGTGGTGACTGGCGGATGCGGGCGGGCGCAGCGGGAAGGCGGGCCGGTCGAGGAGATTCGGCCAGGCGATGTGGTGTGGTTTTCCCCCGGCGAGCGGCATTGGCACGGAGCCGCGCCGACGACGGCTGTGACGCACATCGCGATCCAGGAGCAACTGGACGGCAAGGGCGTGGACTGGGCGGAGAAGGTGACGGACGAGCAGTATCTGGGCTGATCGGCCCGGCTGGTGCGGGGACACGCGCGAAACTGTGGCGAACCGGTCGCGGCGGGTGCTACTCTTGCAGGCATCATCAGCAGCAAATGCTTAGACAGGGAGGTATTTGCCTTGCTACTCGCCCACGGGAAAACCTATCTTTGCGCGGCCGGTTCGATCGGGTCGCTTGTGTTTGTGTGCCTGACTGCGGGATGCCAGTCGACGAAGCCTGCGACTGCGGCGGCCCCGGCCACTACAGCTGCTGCGGTGCAGCTGTCGCCGTATACGGCTTCGGACCAGAGCGCTTCGGCAGGCGTGCCTGCGGGATGGCAAGTGACGAACGCATCCGGCACGCTGATTCAGATGAGTGGGCCACAGGGTGTCGCGGTGGTGCTGGGCAGCACGCTGGTGGCGCAGAATGCTGCGTTTCAACTGGCGCAGAAGGGAGCGAACGGCGTTGATCTGTCGATGCCGTATTCGGCGACGCTGGCGCAGAAGCTGACGATGATGATGGAGCACAGCTCCGCTGCGGCGGGCAAACCGGCACCGCAACTGACCATCAGCTCCTCGACCCAACTGCCGCTGCCGGCGACGGTCGGGCAGTGCGGCCGGTTCGTAGCGGACATGACGACACCCCAGGGCGCGATGAAAGTGCTGGCCGTTTTCTGCTCGTTGCCGCTGGATTCGGGTGGGCGCTACAAGAACATCATGCTGCTCGCGCAGGCTCCCACGGCCGTAGCGGCGCAGCAACTTCCAACGGTGCAGGCGATCTTCCAGAGCTATCGGATTCCGAGCGCGTGGCTGCAGAAGAAGCTCGCGCCGTTTACGGCTCCGCCGCCACCGGTGATGAGCGGCGCGGCTGGTGCAGCGGCGATCAACCGGCAGACTGCGCTGATGACAGCCGGATCCCTGAATTCCGCCAACTGCTTTGACCTGAGCGTTCTGCGGGAGACACCGCAGGCGCTTCTGCCGCGAAGCTGCGGCGGATTGCGGCCGGATTGAGATTGGCCGCTGGTTCGCTTGCTATCCCTCAGCAGCTCTCTTAAACTCGGGGGGAGCGTCGAAACCTTATTGTGTTTTGTCTGAGCCGTTATCCCCTATTCCGGAAGTTCCCGATCGCTGCGGTTTCGGCCGCATTCCTCGTCAGCGGTATTGCGTGGCAGGCCTCTGCGTTTGCGCAGACGGCTCCTCCGCGGTCCAGTTCGTCGTCGTCCAGCTCGCCGGATTCGGCGGCGCCGGATACGACGCCCGTGGCGCGAATGGCGCAGCCCCAGGCCGCGGGCTCGGCAATCACGTTGGAGACGAGCGAGCCGCTGTTCTACCTTGCGACGGCGCTGAATGTCTGCGGCTACGATACGGGGCTCGCGACCTCGAGCCCCGTGCGGCTCAAGGTGCGCGAGGAGGTCAACGAGGAGCTGGCTGCGTCTGCACCGGCCCGCGATTCTCGCGACGCGCTGTGCGGTTTTATCCGCGAACACGCGTTGAACGATGCGCGGCGGTCGTTGGCTCAGTATGTGTCGCTCGCGCTGTACCTGGGGCCTCCACCGCTGTTGACACCTACGGTGGATGAGACGGAGTTGCCGCCGGAGTCGACCCAGGTGGCGGGTGTGCTGCCGCTGGTGCGAACCTTCGCCGAGGCAGTGCGGCTGGATGCGCTCTGGGTGGAGCATCGGCCGGAGTACGAAGCATTCGTGGACCGCATCCACGATCCGATGACAAAGATGGTGCTGAACACCAACCTCTATCTTCATCTGCCGGTAAGCGGATATGAAGGACGGCGGTTCATGGTGCTGCTGGAGCCCATGCTGTCGCCGACAGAGACGAATGCGCGGTACAACGGCGTGGATTCAGTGGTGGTGGTGTCGCCCGCGGCGCAGCCTCCGGCAAGCGTGCCGATGGATCTGATCCGGCATACGTATCTTCACTTCACGGTGGAGCCGCTGGTGTATGCACGTTCCGCCGCAATGGACCGGCTGCTGCCTCTGCTGAAGCCGGTGCAGCAGGCGCCGCTGGAGTTCACGTACAAGTCCGACATTACGGCGCTGCTGACCGAGTGCCTGATCAAGGCGATCGAAGATCAGACTATGGATGTCGGGATCTCGATGCCGGAGAAGCCGGATTCGGTGCGGGACCGCTCCGAGTTCGATAAGTACCAGGCGCTGATGTCGACGTACGACCGCCAGGCGGAGGCGATTCGCCGCAAGCGGGTTGAGCTGGAGATGCGGCAAGGATGGGTGCTGGTGGACTATTTCTACAACCAGCTTGGCGTGGCGGGCAGGGAAGCTGTCAGCCTGAAGGACAACATCGGGCCAATGGTGTACGGCATGGACGTGGATCGCGAGCGGCACCATGACGAGCAGATTGCATTCCTGCCGGAAGGCTCGGGCGGCGATGTGGCGCTGAGGGATCCGGTCCACCGGACGCCGCGGCCGCTGAGCGGACTCGACCTGGCAGAGATGAAGCTGATGAAGGGCGATCTGGATGGCGCCGGCGAGATTGCGGATGGGGCGCTGAAAACTGATCCGGCGAATGCGGAGGCGCACTATGTGCTCGGCCGCATCAACCTGATGCTGGGGCATCCGGACGATGCGCTGGAAGAACTGACGCAGACGGTGAAGCTGTCGCACGACCCCCGGACGATTGCCTGGGCGCACATCTATATGGGTCGGATGTACGACATTGCACGCGATCCGAACAATCCCGACGCGATTCTGCCACAGCGCGACAAGGCGGTCGCCGAGTACAAAGCGGCGCTGGCGCATCGCGACAGCCAGGCCGACACGAAGGACGCGGCCGAGAAAGGTCTGAAGCAGCCGTACACCCTGCCGAGGCGGGCGGTCGCGCCTTCCGACAGCGGGGTAAAGGATTCAGAATCAAAGGGAAGCGACTCTGAACCACTCGATCCGACGGGCAAGGCGGAGAAGGAATCCTATCGGCCAACCCCACCCCAGTAAGCGTCCGGCGGGAGACCGCGCGGGGCGTTCCACTCCGGTAAACTGAAGAGCAACAAAGTACCGTAGAGGGTTGAATTGACGACGCGCCACGACATTTCAGGACAGATTCGACCGGTCGCGGGTGCGCGGGCCGGACAGGCCCCTGCACGTACCAGCGGAGATGCCAAGCGAACGGCGCGGCCGTCTCCGCCGCCAGGCCCGGCTGCAACCACTTTTTTCGGATACGAATTCAAGGATCCGACCTTGCTGACGCTGGCTCTGACCCATAGTTCGCTGGCCTACGAGAACAATCCCGAAGGCACGCGCGAGCCGGGAACGGACAACGAGCAACTGGAGTTTATTGGCGACGCGGTGCTTGGCCTGGTGGTGGCGGAGGCGCTGTACCGGCGTTTTCCGGCGTCGCGCGAAGGTGACCTGACCCGACTGCGGGCATCGCTGGTGAGCAGCCGCAATCTGGCCAAGGTGGCGGTGCGGATTCAGTTTGGGCCGATGCTCCGTCTGGGCCGGGGCGAGGAGCACAGCGGCGGGCAGAAGAAGCCGGCGCTGCTGGCCAATGGGCTGGAGGCGGTGATCGCGGCAATGTATCTGGACGGCGGACTGGCGCCGGCGGCCGACTTTATCCATCGCCACATCATTGAGCCCGCAGAAGCTGAGCTGGTGGGAGTGCTCGACTCAACCGAACCGTTCTCCGGCGCGGTGGGCGACTACAAGTCCGCGCTGCAGGAGCGGTTGCAGGCAGCAGGATCGGGGCAACCAAAGTACGTGCTCATCGACCAGAGCGGCCCGGACCACAAGAAGCGGTTCCGCATCGAAGTACGCGTGGCCGACGGTACCGGCGGATATCTGACGCTTGCCGAAGCAGAGGACACGACGAAGAAACTGGCGCAGCAGGAGGCGGCCCGCCGCGCGTTGGCGAGTCTGCTGCTCTCCGGCGTGGTGCTGCCGACGGTGAACACCACGGAGATCCCGGTCCCGCAGGCCGCCGATCGAGCCGCTCCGGAGATTACTCCATGAGGATCGCAGTCGAGTCCGGCGGCGATTCAACCCAGCCCGGCAGCCCGATGGGCGCCGAGGCGCTGCCGGAGAAGACTGTGCTGCAGGATTCGTACGAGATGGAGAGTGGCGTTGCGGATGAGGCCGCGCCGGACGCTCCGGCGGTCAAGCCAGGGCCCCCTGAGCATGGGCTGCTGCAGGCCTGCCAATCGCTGCTCAACATCATCGTGGTGGCGTTGTTCATCATTACCTTCACGGTTCAGCCCTTCCGGATTCCCTCGGCGTCAATGGAGCCGACCCTGCTGGTGGGCGACTTTCTGCTGGTGAACAAGCAGGTTGGGGCGGAAGTTCCGCCAGACATCTTTCCTCCGACCGATCAGATTCATCGCGGCGACCTGATCGTCTTTCACTATCCGGTGGATGCGTCGCTGCATCTGGTGAAGCGCGTGATCGGGCTGCCGGGCGACCACGTGCGGCTGCACGAGGGGCATGCATACATCAACGGGCAGCCGCTGGCAGAGCCCTATGCGATGTACCGGCCATCGCTGCCGGACAGCTACCGCGACGAGTTTCCGCGGATGGTCAGTGCCGACCCGGGCGTGGATTCCCGCTGGTGGATCGAGATGCATTCGCGCTCGCTGGTCGCCAATGGCGAACTGACCGTGCCGCCCGACAGCTACTTTGTGCTGGGCGACAACCGCAACGACAGCGAGGACAGCCGCTACTGGGGCTTCGTGCCGCGCAGCGCGATTGTGGGCAAGCCATTCCTGGTCTACTTTTCGCTGAACGATTCCGATGAGACACCGGTTCAGACATCGGCAGCGGCGTTGTCCGGAAGCGGGACGAACCGCCATGCAGGCACAGCGGGCTCCATGATGGACTTCGCGCGCTGGGACCGGGCCATGCACATCATCCGGTGATTTACGTTCGAGCGGCGAAACGTAGATTGGGCAAGCAAAACGGGAATCCCGATCATCAGGATTCCCGTCTCGTTGCAAGGTATTTCGTAAGCCAGCTATGAGTTAGACGCCGACGGGTTCCGCGGCCGCCACTTTGACTGGGGTGAGCCAGTTGTAGCGGTCGGGCTTGATGCCGTTGACGATGCCGAAGAACTCTTCGTGGATGGCCGTGGTGATGGGGCCCATCTTGCCGTCGCCGACAAGGACCTTGTCGACCGAGCGCAGGTGAGTCACCTCGGCGGCCGTTCCGGTGAAGAACGCTTCGTCGCAGATGTAGAGCATCTCGCGCGGCAGGGCTTGCTCCACCACGGGGATATCCAGCGATTTCGCGATGGTGAGCACGGACGCGCGGGTAATGCCGTTGAGCACCGAGTTCGCCAGCGGCGTGGTGTAAAGCACGCCTCCGCGGACGACGAAGAGGTTCTCGCCGGAGCCCTCGGAGAGGTACCCGTTGACGTCGAGCGCGATGCCTTCGGAGTAGCCGTTGATCTCGGCTTCCATGCGGATCAGCTGCGAGTTCATGTAGTTCGCGCCTGCCTTGGCCAGCGAAGGCATGGTGTTGGGCGCCAGCCGGTTCCAGCTGGAGATGCAGACATCGGCGCCGTCGTTGCCGGGGACATACTTGCCCCACGGGAAGTTGGCGATGTAGACGTCGACGGGTGCGCGCAGCGGGTTCACGCCGATCTCGCCATAGCCGCGGAAGGCGATGGGGCGAATGTAGCAGGGCGCAATGCCGTTGGCCTCAATCAGGTCGACGACGGCCGAGCAGAGCTCCTCCAGGGTGAAGGGTAGCGGCATGCGGTAGATCTTTGCGGAGTCCAGCAGGCGCTGCATGTGCTCGGTCAGGCGGAATACGCCTGGTCCGTTCGGACGCGCGTAACAGCGCAGCCCCTCAAACACGGAAGAACCGTAGTGAATGACATGGGACATGACGTGGATTTGCGCGTCTTCCCACGCGATCAAGCGACCGTTGCGCCAGATATTTTTTGTTGTCTGTAATGGCATTTCGCGATAACTCCTTGCCCGGCCCGTGCGGAAATTCAGCGTGTACAGCCCCGGAACTTGATTATACCGGCGTTTTATCTCGTTCCAACGCAAATCCCAGGTGCAACAATAGCTACGTGACGTTCGATTCCCAATCCCTGACGTTTTACGGCCTGCAACACTCGTTTTATGTGCGGTTCTCGCTGCTGGCGCTGAGCTCGATCTTCTTCCTGGTCGATCCGTTTGCGGCGCTGCCAACGTTCCTGGCCATCACCGAAGGGTCGGACCCGGCGCGGCGCCGGCGCATTGCGCGGAAGGGCGCGCTGACGGCGATGATTGTGCTGGGCGGGTTCGCGCTGGCAGGCGAGGCCATCTTCCGGCTGTTCGGCATCACCCTTCCGGCGTTCGAGCTGGCGGGCGGAATTGTGCTGCTGCTGATCGGGCTGGACATGCTGGAAGCGAAGCGCTCGCCTACGCAGGAGGCCGCCGGCGATACCGTGGCGGCGGCGCAGAAGGAGGACGCGGGGATCGTGCCGCTGGGCGTGCCGATGCTGGCGGGGCCGGGCGCGATTACGTCGGTCATGGTGCTGGTTGGGCAGGCGCAGACGCACTGGCAGATGGCGGCGATTCTCATCTCAATCGCGCTGACGGCCCTGATCTGCTACCTGGTGCTGGGACACTCAGGCGTGGTGGTGCGGGTGCTGGGCGACACCGGGATTCG
>DASYEU010000170.1:0-13847 GCA_036498865.1 Acidobacteriaceae bacterium
GAGATCGATCGCGCGGCGCTGGGGCATGCGGCTCGGCTGGCGAAGACGGATCTGACGACCGACCTGGTGAAGGAGTTCACCGAATTGCAGGGCGAGGTGGGCGGGCTGTATGCGCGGGCGCAAGGGCACGGGGAGAAGGTCGCAGTGGCGATCTACGATCACTACCGGCCGAAGTCGATGGAGGACTCGGTTCCGCGGACGGTGGAGGGCGCGGTGCTGGCGCTGGCGGATAAGGCGGACACGATTGTGGGGATGTTCGGGCTGGGGCTGGAGCCGACGGGTTCGAAGGATCCATTTGCGCTGCGGCGGGCGGCGAATGGGGTGGTGAAGATTCTGGCTGAGGCCGAGCCGGCGCTGCCGTTGACGCTGGGGGATGTGGTGGATGCTGCGTCGGCGAGTGAGGCCGTTCGAGTGAAGGTGGAGGTGTTCTTCGCGGAGCGGCTGGAGTTCTACCTGCGCGAGGTGAAGAGCCAGGCGTACGACGTGGTGAAGGCGGTGCTGGCAGCGGGGGCGAACGATGTTCGCGATGCGGTGGCGCGCGCGGAGGCGTTGACGGAGGTGCGCGGAAGCGAGGACTTCGCGGCGGTGAGCGCGGCGTTCAAGCGGATGAAGAATATTCTGGCGCAGGCTGCGGAGAAGGGGGATCTGCCCGAAGCAGGCGAAGTGGATTTGAGCGGGGCTCACCCGACGGAGACGATTCTGACAGAGCAAGCGGGGCAGATCGGGCAGGACGTGACGGAGCTGACGGTGGAGCACAATTACGTGGCCGCGCTGGAGACGATTGCGACGCTGCGGCCGTACGTGGATGCGTTCTTCGACCAGGTGATGATCATGGATCCAGATACGCGGATTCGGCACCGGCGGCTGTTGATGCTGCAGCGGATTCTGGGGACGTTCTCGGGGATTGCGGACTTTTCGGAGATTGTGACGGCGGGGTAAGGCGTCGGAATCTCGAAACTGACCTCAGCGGAAGGCTCGTCGCACTGGAGCGCGCCGCGACTCTGAAAAATCCTTTTGCGCGCGGGTGTGGGTTAGGCTAAGCTTTTGCATTCTTGCAGAAGTTTGCCCGGGTTCATTCAGGAGATGAGACGATGCCTTTGCCTGCCGATGAAAAGCTGGTTGCGCTGAGCAACGATTTGATTGCGCAGTTCGATACGATCTTTGGGGAGCACCCGGGGTTTCGTCCGGCGCATGCGAAGGGCGCGATGCTGACTGGGGTGTTTACTCCGTATGTGGCTGCGAGCGCGCTGACGCGGGCGCCCCATATGCAGCGAGCGTCGACGCCGGTGACGGTGCGGTTCTCGAATTCGACGGGGCTGCCGCTGGTTCCGGACAACGATCCGAATGCGAATCCGCGTGGGATGGCGGTGCGGTTTCACCTGGCGGAGCACAGCCACACGGACATTGTGAGCCATTCGACGGATGGGTTTCCGACGCGGACGGGCGCCGAGTTTCTGGAGTTTCTGAAGGCGCTGGCGTCGAGCGACCTGGCGGCGCCGCCGGACCCCGCGCACCCGAAGCCGATTGAGGTGTTCCTGGGTTCGCACCCCGCGGCGCTGAAGTTTGTGCAGACACCGAAGCCGGCGCCGTCGAGCTTTGCCCGGGAGGCGTACTTCGGTGTGACGGCGATGGCGTTTCTGAATCAGCAGGGGCTGCGTCAGTTCGGGCGGTACCAGATTGTTCCGGAGACGGGTGTCGAGCACCTGGACGATGCTACGGTGGCGGCGAAGGATGGGAACTACCTGTTCGATGAGGTGAAGGCGCGCGTGGCGGCGGGGCCGATCCGGTTTCGCATCTCGGTGCAGTTGGCAAACGCGGGCGAGGTGGTGAACGACGCGACGATTCACTGGGCGGCGAATTCCAAAGTGGTGGACCTGGGCACGCTCGTTCTGACTGCGATGCAGGAGGAGAGCGCGGAGCAGAAGCGGCTGATCTTCGATCCGATTCCGCGGGTGGATGGGATTGAGGCTTCGAATGATCCGCTGCTGGAGTTAAGGGCGGCGGTTTATCTGATCAGCGGGCGGCGGCGACGGTCGGCGGGGTAAAAGCGAATCACAGAGAGCATAGAGAAAAAGAGAGAGCGCAGAAAAGTGAGCTCAGCCGAAGCGGGGGGCTAGCAGGATGTGCTGCTCGACGGCGCTTTGTTCGAGGACCGATTTGTTGGGGTTGGAGTCGTTGTAGCGGATAGGGACTTCCTTGTCCTTCATGACGCGAACGAACTCGCCGGCGTCGTTGGCGCTGACGAACTCATGGACGTAGGTGCCGGTGCGATACTCGCCGACGAAGTAGGTGTAGTGGAGCGTCGCGAGGCAGCGGGAGGTCTTGGGAATCTCCTTGAAGTCGGCCGAGGTGATGCGGCCATTGACGGACGGCCAACCCTGGGCGGCGGTTTCGCCTCGCTGCTTGCGCCAGCGCTGGTAGTGGAGGCCGATCCATCCTGCTATGAAGGCGAGCGGATATTTCAGGACGTAGATCCAGACGTGGGTATAGCGCCACAGGTCGTGCCACGAGATGGTCATGGATGGAACGGTAGCACGAGGGTGGGCTGGCGCCGCTGGAATTCTAGAAATGAGATCGTTGGAGCGGGGCTGGATCAAGAGGTGTGGCGGGAGTTGAGCACAATGCGGGGGTCTCTCCACTCCGCTGCGCTCCGGTCGAGACGACGCCCTTCTGGGGCGGGGATGGCACTGCTCGTTCGACTCAGCGAATCTGGGGGACGCCTTCTGGGGGCGGGGATTGTCAGTGCGGGCTAGTTCACGCGCTGGAGGCGGGCGATGAGTTTTTCGGCGAGGGGTTCGCCGGACTCGGTCCAGAGGAGGCGGCTGGAGATGCCGCAGTTTTTCTCGACGAGGAGGGTGAAGGCGAGGAGCTTTTCGATGTTCTGCTGGATGTGGATCTGGGCTTCTTCGTCGAGCGGAATGTCGTCCAGGCTGTCCAGAACCCAGGGGGTGTCGAGGCCGAAGTCGACCAGGAGATGGCCGTTCTGCTCGAAGCCGGCGACGTCGAAGGTGGGGCCGAAGCCGAGGACGCGGACGGTGTGGGTGCGGAGCTTCCAGGGGGTGTCGGGGTCGAGGAGGGTGCGGGCGAGTTCGTCGGGGTCGTCGTCAGGCTCGGCGTCTTCGTCGAGGCCGGTGGCGAGGCCGCGGCTGAAGTTGGCGTCGGGCTGCTCGGGAGCCCAGAGCTGCCACTTCATCTCGAATTCGTACGCCATGTCGTCGTGGAGCTGTTCGGTGGCTTCGGCGACGGCGTTTTCGATGACGGAGTCGCCGGATTCGTCGGCGGGGTTGGAGGGGCTGTCGAGGCCGGCGTCGACGTAGATGCGCTGGTAGGTGGGGGGCTCGGTGAAGTTGATGGGGTAGGCTGAGGCGGCGGAGACGCGCTTCGCTCCGACCAGGGCGAACTGACGCAGAACTCCTGTGAGAGCCGCAGGGAGGGCTTCAAGGCGGAAGTTCGGGAACCAGAGGCTAAGGTAGAGACGGTCGGCCATGTCGGTTCAATTCTAGAGCAGTCTGCGGCGGATGGCGATGGAACCGCCGGCCGGGAGAGTTTCCAGGCCAAGGGAATCACGGAAGGGGCGGGGGAAACAACGGAAAGCAGAATACTTTTGGGCGGCCGGACGATCTAATCCGCTACCGGCTTAGGTGAGAAGATGGATGTGGCGGACGGATGCACAATCGGATCGAGAGGTTGAGGGTTTGGCTGCTGGGGAGCGCGATCTTCCTGGTGCTGGTGATCGTTGCCTTCATTGGGGCGGCGCGGTACGTGCGACATCGCCTGCTGAAGAATCTGCCGGCCAAGTTGGGCGTGAATGTGCAGAGCGACGCGAGCGGGTGGACGGCGTCGCGGTCGGTGGGGCCGATCACAATCTACAAGGTGCACGCGGCGAAATGGGAGCGTCGTACGGACGGCACCATGGCGCTGCACGATGTCTCCATTCTGTTGTATGGGAAGAAGGGGGATCGCCGGGACCACGTCTACGGGGATGAATTTTCCTACGACCAGAACGCGGGGGTGCTGCGGGCGACGGGGGTGGTCCACATCGATCTGCAATCGGCGCCTCCGGGGGCGAAGCCAGGGGAGCAGGTGAGTCCGGATGCGGGGACAGCGTCCGATCCGAAGGTGCTGCATGTGACGACCAGTGGGCTGGTGTATCTGGAAAAGCTGGGGGTCGCGGCGACGACGGAATATATCGAGTTCCAGGCAGGCGGGATGAAGGGGCACGCCACGGGCGCGGACTACTCGAGCGATTCCGGAATGCTGATGCTTCATTCCACGGTGAGCATGAGCGGTGCGACGGCCGGCCGGCCGGTGAACCTGACGGCTGCGGAGGCGCAGTTCGATACGCGCAGCCAGGAGGCGGTGCTGACGGACGCAAAGTACGAGTCGCAGGGCCGGACGGCGGCTGCGGACCAGGCAAAACTGCACCGGCGGGCGGATGGGACGCTGGAGCGGGTGGAGGCGCAGGGAAATGTCCGGGCAGACGTGAACGATGGGACGGTGGCGGCGCAGCGGGCGGATGTGGCTTTGACGGCCACCAGCGAGCCGCAGTCGGCTGTGCTGACGGGCGGAGTGAAGTATGCGGTCGACCGCCCGTTGCGGCAGGTGCGGGCCCAGTCGGATGCGGCGACCATTGCGTTCGACGGGCAGGTGAAGCCACAGCCGCAACACGCGGTGTTTACGGGCGTGGTGCATGTTACGGAGCGGACGCGGGCGACGCAGGCGGCGAAGGAGCCGTGGAGCACGCGTGACCTGACGGCGGCGAAGGTGGACGCGGACCTGGTTCACTCCCCGACCGGCAGGGCGGATCTGCGGAACGCGAAGGCGACGGGTAGCCCGCATCTCACCGTGGTGAACAACGGCACACTGGCGAGCAACGCCGGCGCGGGGACGATGGAGTTGTCGGCGGACGATCTGACGGCGAACATGCTTGCGGCGAGCGGAGGGAAGGCGGCTCCGCAGGTGGATACGATCGCCGGCCGTGGGCATACGGTGGTGCGGCAGGTGGGTGCGGACGGCAAGGAACAGATCAGCACCGGAGATTCGCTGGATGCGAAGTTCAGGCCGAGAGGCGCGCCCGGTACGGCGAAGGGGCATGCGGCCATGGGCGAGATGGGGCCGGAGTTGCTGGCGAGTTCGGTGCAGATGGGGCATGTGACGGTCACGCGGAAGCCGAAGGCGGGTTCGCAGGCGTCGGTGGAGCGGGCCACCTCCGCACGGGCTGCCTACGATGGCGATCAGGACCGCGTGACGCTGACCGGCGGAGTCCAGGTGACCGGCACCGGGAGCGAACTGTGGGCGAACCAGGTGGTACTCGACCATGCCACGGGAGACTCGCACGCGACGGGCGGGGTGAAAGTGGACTATGTGCAGACGAATGCCACTCGTGATGGGAAGGTCGCGCCTGCCCGCACATCGGGACCGATCGAGGCGACTCATATCCTGGCGGACCGGGCTGACATGCAGCGGGCGACGGACGTCGCGACGTTCTATGGCAAGCCGGTGCGCCTGTGGCAGGGCGGCGACCAGGTGATGGCTCCGGTGATTGAGTTCTCGCGGCCGCTGCAGCGCCTGATTGCGCGGGGCGAAGCGGGGACGGGATGGTCGGGAGCGGCTCAGGCGGCGCAGGTACACACGGTGCTGATGAGCACGAAGAGCGGGGCGGCGGGCGGAGTTAAGGCGGCCGCTGCCAAGACGGCTCCGGCGGCGGGATGCGAGAATGCTGCAACGAAGGGCGGCGCGTCGGCTGCAGCGGAGTCTCAGGAGTCGAAAACTGTGCGGATCGCAAGCGGCGGGTTGATCTACTCCGGCATTCTGCGGCAGGCAGAGTTTACCGGCGGCGTCCGGGCGGATACACAGGATGGCACGATCCGGGCGAACGGGGCTACGGTGTATCGGAAAGCGGTCCCCACCCATGACGGGGAAACGGCCATGAATGGGGCAGCGGGTTCCGTGCCGGTGCTGGCGGGCGATCTTGATCGCGTTGTGGCCGCCGGGCACGTCCAACTGGATAAGCCGGGAATCCGAGGGTCGGGAGAACGTCTGGTGTATACGGCTAGCGACCGCGTCTTTCTGCTTACGGGGGATGCTGCGAATCCGCCGAAGGCAGTAGATGGGCAGGGAACGACGACAGGGGCAGCGCTGCGGTTCCAGAGTTCGTGCGGCGGCGTGGGCGGAGGCCGGGTTGAGGCTTTGGGTACCGTGCCGGGAGAGGCGGGCCAGTCCGTCCGCACAGACGTTCGGATCAGCGATGATAAGAAGGGGAAGGGCAAGTAAGTGAATTCAATTTTTTCGAGACGAAGCGGTAAAAGGGGAGTTAACTCGAAGAAGGAAGCTGACTTGCCGATGGACGAGGTCGAAACAACGGTGACGGAATCGCTGCGGACTCTGGAGACCGAGGAAATTGGGAAGGCCTACTCGGGCCGGCACGTGGTGCGCGGCGTGAGCATGCGGATTGCGCAGGGCGAGGTGGTGGGACTGCTGGGGCCGAATGGCGCGGGCAAGACGACCTGCTTCTACATGATTGTGGGCCTGGTGCGGCCGGATGCGGGGCGCGTGCTGGCGGATGGCGACGAGATTACGCGGCTGCCAATGTACCTGCGGGCGCGTCAGTACGGGATCAGCTATCTGCCGCAGGAGCCGTCGATCTTCCGCAAGCTGACCGTGGAAGAGAACATTCTGGCGGTGCTGGAAGCGCAGCAGCTGAGTTGGGAGAGCCGCCGCACGCGGACAGAGAAGCTGATTGAGCAGTTGAACCTGGGGCACGTGCGCAAGACGATGGGCTACTCGCTGAGCGGCGGCGAACGGCGCAGGGTGGAGATTGCGCGCTGCCTGGCGATTGAGCCGGCGTTCATTTTGCTGGACGAGCCGTTCTCGGGGATCGATCCGATTGCGGTGCTGGAACTGCAGGAGATTATTTTCGATCTCAAGGTGAATGGCATTGGGGTATTGATTACGGACCATAATGTACGGGAAACGCTGTCGGTGACGGATCGCGCATACATCATTAATGATGGGAAGATTCTGTTTACCGGGACGCCGGGTGAATTGGGGCGCAATCCCGAGGTGCGGCGAATTTACCTGGGTGAAAAGTTCTCGATGGACTAACCTGTTTGGGGTGGTCCAGGTGTGGGGATAGCGGGAAAAGCCGCATTTTGCGGGGGGAACGGGTGTGTGGTGCCATACAGACCCGTTGATTCAAAGGTGTTATTGCTTCTGTCTGGGCATCAGGTATAAACGGAGCTATGAGCTGTGCGGCTCCGCAGAGGCGCTGATTTTACACTCCGCACAAAATGCTTCGCGGCGTTGTAGACTGTGGCCAAGTTACCCTGCATGAGCGAAGGCAGAGGGTCTGCCCGGCCAATGACTCTCCTGCTGCAGCGCACCGCGGAGCGATGAAGCAAGGACGAGGTCAGAGGATTGCTGCAACCGAAGTTAAATCTGAAAGTCTCCCAGCGCCAGGTGTTGACACCCGGACTGGTGCAGATGGTCAGCGTCCTGGCTCTGAACAAGCTCGAGCTGAAGGAGATGATCAACACCGAGATGGTGGAGAATCCGGTGTTGGAGGAGCTCGAGGAATCGACTGTCAGCATTGAGGAGATGGGCGGCCGCGAGGCGGACAGGGAACGATCGGCTGAGGACGTGGCGGTGGAGAAAGAGCGGGTCGAGAAGGACCCGTTCGACGAGGTGGATTTTGGGAGCTACTTCCAGGATTACCTCGATCCGGGATTCAAGACTGCATCGAACTTTGAGGATATTGAGCGGCCCTCATTTGAGAATTTCCTGTCGCAGCCGAGCACGCTGACCGATCACCTGGACTGGCAACTCGGCTCGATGAGCCTGTCGCCGGAGGTGCGGCTGGCGGCGGATATGGTGGTGGGAAATCTGAACGAGGATGGCTACCTGACCGCCACCGACGATGAGTTGGTGGATGGGCTGCTGCAAGCTCGGGGGCCTGCGCGCGCGGAGCCGATTCCGTTTGAGCGCGGCATGAAGCCGCGTCCCGCCTGGGAGACCGAGCCTACGGGTGGAGAGTTGGACCTGGCTGCTGCGGAAGTTGCGAGCGAAGCATCTGAGGCCGACGAACGCGCTGTGGCGATGGCCACGGTGCAGGAGGCGCGCCGGATTGTTCATCACCTGGACCCGCTGGGTGTAGGTGCGCGGGATCTGCGCGAGTGTCTGCTGATTCAGATTGCGGCGCAGCGACGCGAGGCCGAGATTGTTCTGAAGCGCACGCACGCCAAGGTGGAGAAGCGCCCCGAGTTCGAGGATGGAGCAGAGGATTGGATTGGCGATGACGCGTCTGTTCCGGCGCCGGCACTTGATGGGCTGAATGGTGGGGCGTCGCAGAATGGGCATGCGCGCAATGGGGCTTCGCAGGTCGCGCGCGCGGACGACACCTTTGAAATTGCCGCGCATATTGTGACGAGCCATCTGGCGCTGCTGCAGAAGAAAGATATGCGCGAGCTGACGCGCTGCTGCGGCCGTACGGCGGTGGAGGTGCAGGCGGCGGTAGACCTGATTCGCACACTCGATCCGCGGCCGGGCCAGCGCTACAACGTGAGCGAGACTCGGCTGATTGAGCCGGATGTGGCTTTCGTGAAGCGCGATGGCGAGTTCGTGGTGCTGATGAACGAAGAGGACATGCCGACGCTTCGGCTGAGTCACGCGTATCGCAAGATGCTGCGCGACAAGGCGGCCGAAAAAGATGTCCGCGAGTATGTGAAGGAGCGCTACAAGTCGGCGATCCAGCTGCTGCGGAACATCGAGCAACGGAAGAATACAATTGTGCGCACGTGCGAGGTGATCGTGCGGAGGCAGCGGGAGTTCCTGGAACTCGGGGAGCAAGGGCTGAAGCCGATGATGATCAAGGAAGTGGCCGAGGAGATCGGCGTACATCCTTCCACGGTGAGCCGCGCGGTTGCGAACAAGTACGTGCATACGTCGCAGGGAGTGTATGAGCTGCGCTTCTTCTTCAGCGAGGGCGTGAACGGGCCGGAAGGAGGCGACCTTCCCCTGGTGCTGTTGAAGCGCAAGGTAAAGAAGCTGATCGAAGACGAAGATCCGCGCAAGCCGCTGACGGACGATCATCTGGCGGCGGAGTTGCAGCGGCAGGGCATTCGGGTGACCCGGCGGACGGTGGCGAAGTACCGAGAAGATATGCAGATTCCCAGTACGCACCAACGTCGTGTACGCTGATACGCACCTGAGTTGCATCTAACCAGGCAGGACGACTGACGTGAGGTGAATGAATGATCATCGAGTACACGGGAAGGCAGTTCGTCGTCACGCAGAAATACAAGGACCAGGCCGCCGCGGGGCTGAAGGCGATTGAAAAGATCGTCAGCGGCGCTAGCAGCGGCAAGGTGATTTTGACCTCCGACAAATATCGCAAGATCGCGGACGTTGCGGTGAAGCAGGGCAGCCAGAGTATGGTGGCGACCTGCGAGTCGGCGGAGATGATGTCGGCGCTGCGCGATGCGCTGGCAAAGATTGAGCAGCAGGCGGTCCGCCAGCGGCAGAAGGCGACCAAGGGTATCCGGCGGCCTCGGCCGGTGGAAAAAGAAGGCGACTTCGGGCTTGCCGTCGCGGCAGAGGGCGCCTAGGCGGAAGTTAAACCTCGATTCGCGGGGATGCTAGGATTCCTCCATGGCCTCGAAGCGCACGGCGAAGACAGGAAAGCATCCTCGCGAACAGGCCGTTCGCACGAAACACGATCACGGGACCGAGCACGGCGAGCTGGTGATCCTGACGGGAATGTCGGGGTCCGGCAAGCTGTCGGCGCTGAAGGCGTTCGAGGACCTGGGGTACTACTCGGTCGATAATCTGCCGCTGGAATTGATTCCGCGCTTTGCGGACCTGGTGCGGCAGTCGGCAGAGATAGAGCGCGCGGCGCTGGTGGTGGACGTGCGTGAGGGGATGCGGCTGGACCGCTTCCCGACAATCCTGAAAAAAGTGCGCAAGGTGCTGCCGACCAAGGTGGTCTTTCTGGAGGCCAGTGAAGAGGCGTTGGTGCGGCGCTTCTCGGAGACGCGCAGGCCGCATCCGATGGGGCGCACGCAGACGGTGGTGCAGGGGATCCGCGCGGAGCGCAAGCGGCTGGACCTGATCCGCAACGTGGCGGACATTGTGCTGGATACGACAAAGTTCAACGTGCATGAACTGCGTGCACACATCAACGCGCAGTTCGAGCGCGGCGCGGACTCGAAGAACCTGACGATTTCGTCGACCAGCTTCGGCTTCAAGAACGGCGTGCCGGCGGAGGCGGACCTGGTGTTCGATGTGCGCTTCCTGCCGAATCCGCACTTTGTGCCGGAGTTCCGCAAGCTGACCGGACGTCATCCGAAGGTGGCGAAGTACATCCGGCAGTTTCCGCAGACGCAGCAGTTTCTGGACAAGGCGACGGACATGCTGAAGTTTCTGCTGCCGCACTACATCGAGGAAGGGAAGAGTTATTTGACGGTGGCCTTCGGATGCACCGGCGGGCAGCACCGGTCGGTGTTTATTGCGGAAGAGATGAAGAAGCGGCTGGAAGCCGAGGGGCATCGCGTGAAGACGGGGCACAGGGATATGCCGCGTTGAAGGCGATGGAGCGTCCGGCGCGCTAAAAAATCAATAGAATGGCTGGTATGAGCAAGGCGAGCGCTGGAGATGCGAGGGCGGCAGGCACTGTGCGGAGAGCCGCGCGATGAGCCGCATCTGGCGATTGCTGCGGTATGCTCGCCCCTACGCGCTGTATTCGCTGGCGTCCGTAGTGCTGATGGCGATCGTCGGCGCGATGGCCGGACTGCGCATCTACCTGATCAAACCGATCTTCGACAAGGTGCTGCGGCCGGATGAACAGGGTGCGGACTTTCTGTTGTTCCGCGTGCCGTGGGTGAACCGGCAGATCGATCTGCATCTTCTGGTGCCGAGCCATCTTCATAACGCCTGGGACGTGGTTGCGTATGCGCTGATCGTCTCGGCAATACTGAAGTCCGTTTCCGACTATGCCGGAACGTACCTGATCAACTATGCAGGGTTCGGCATGATTACGGACCTGCGCAACGATTTGTACGACGCTACGCTGCGGCGCTCGGTGGCGTTCTTCCAGAAACACTCGACGGGCACGCTGCTCTCCACCATCATCAACGACATTGAGAAGGTGCAGTTCGCCATGTCGACGATCATGGCGGACTTTCTGCAGCAATTCTTTACCCTGCTGGCCATGCTGTGCGTCGCCATCAGCTTTGGCGGCAAGCTGGCGTGGGTGCTTCTGTTGTTTGTGCCGGTGGTCATGTCGTCGGCGCGAAGGATTGGACGCAGCGTTCGGACGACGACACGAACGGGCCAGGACAAACTCGCGGAGATCCAGAATATTCTGCACGAAACCATCACCGGCAACGGCATCGTGAAGGCGTTCGGGATGGAGTTGTGGGAGATGGACCGCTTCCGCGGCGCGGCGCGGCGGCTCTTCCGCGCGAACCTGCGCTCGGTGAGCGTGCAGGCGATCAGTTCGCCGCTGATGGATGCGATTGGGGCAATCGGGATTGCGCTACTGCTTTACCTGGGGCGGCAGCAGATTCAGTACCACCGCATGACGCTGGGGCAGTTCATCGTGTTCATCGTGGCGGTGTTCAGCCTGTACGATCCGGTGCGCAAGTTTGCTCTGTTCTACAACAGCTTTCAGCAGGCACTGGGTGCGAGCGAAGAGATCTTCCGTTTCATGGACGCGCAGGACGACGTGATCGAGAAGAAGAAGGCCCAAGCGGTGCGGGGCTTCAAGGATTCGATTCGGTTCGAGAATGTTGGGTTCGCCTACGAGAGCGATGGTGAATTGAAGCCGGTGCTGCACGGCATCGACCTGGATGTGAAGAGCGGCGAGGTGGTGGCGATTGTGGGGCCGAGTGGCGCGGGCAAGTCGTCGCTATTGAACCTGATTCCGCGGTTCTTCGATGTGAGCAGCGGGCGGATCCTGATCGACGGCAAGGACGTGCGCGATGTGACGCTGGCTTCGTTGCGAGCACAGATCGGCAAGGTGACACAGGAGACCATCCTGTTCAACGATACGGTGCGCAACAACATTGCATACGGGCAGCCGCACGTTCCGCTGAGCCAGGTGCAGGAAGCGGCGAAGATGGCGCTGGCACACGACTTTATCCTGCGCATGCCGGATGGATACGACACCATGATCGGCGAGAAAGGCGTGCGGCTGAGCGGCGGCGAGCGGCAGCGGCTGGCGATTGCGCGGGCGATTCTGAAGAACGCGCCGATCCTGATTCTGGACGAGGCAACATCAGCGCTGGATACGGAGAGCGAGGCGTTTGTGCAGGCGGCGCTGGCGAATTTGATGCAGGGGCGCACCGTGCTTGTGATTGCGCATCGCATGTCCACAGTGAGGCGGGCGAACAGGATTGTCGTGCTGGAGGCGGGACGGATTACGGAGATCGGCAGCCACGAGCATCTGATGCAGCAGTCGGGAACGTACCGGCGGCTGTACGATCTTCAGTTTGAGTCGGATCGATTTGAACGCAGGGCCGCGACGGAGTCGGCCGAAGCAGAAGTGCTGGAAGGGATCAAGTGAGCGAGCAGCGTGGGCCTGAGGTTTCAGGCAAGCCGATTTATTCGATGACCGGATATGCGACGACGCAGGGCACGACGGAGGACGGTGTTGCGTTTACTGTGTCGTTCAAGAGCGTGAACCATCGCTTTCTGGATTTGAACCTGCGCTTGCCGGGGGATTGCGACGCGCTGGAAGTCGCGCTGCGGCGACTGATCAAGGAGCGGGTGAAGCGCGGGCACCTGGATGTGACGCTGCATGTGGAGCGGAAGCTTCGCGAAGTATCGCAGGCCGTGCAGCTGAACAAGGACTTGCTGGCAGCACATGTGCAGATTTTTCATGAGGCGGCGAAGCTGCATCACTTCAATGTAGAGCCGAACCTGAATGAGTTGCTGCTGATGCCGGGTGTGCTGTCCGCTGAGGTGCAGGCGACGACGCCTGACCCGGGGCGCGGACCGTCGCTGGAGGCGGCGGTGATGGCGCTGGCGCCGGGGTTGATTGAGCAGCTGAACCAAGTGCGCGGAGTGGAGGGCGCGGCGCTGGTGGCGGAGTTGAAGGCGTCCATGATGCGGCTGCGCGGGCTGGCGGAAGAGGCTGCGACATTGCGCACAGGCGCGCGCGAGGCCCACTACGAGCGGCTGCGGACGCGGATTGGCGAGCTGCTGAAGGCGGATGCGGAGGCGGCGGCGCAGATGGATGGGCCGGCGTTCGACTATCGCATGCTGGCCGAGGCGGCGCTGCTGGTGGAGCGGTCGGATATTGAAGAGGAGCTGGTGCGGCTGCGGGCGCACATCGAGAGCTTTGTGGAGATGATCGATGTGGGCGGGGAACTGGGCAAGCGGCTGGATTTTCTGCTGCAGGAGTTGAACCGCGAGGCGAATACGCTGCTGTCAAAGACGACGGGCGGCGATCCCGGGATCGGGCTGCGGCTTACGACGCTGGGGCTGGAGATGAAGACGGAGATCGAGCGGGCTCGGGAGCAGGTGCAGAATCTGGAGTAGGCAGCTAACTGCCGAGCTTACCGATACCCTTGCGGTTCGACGCCAGCTTGGGAGTCGGAAGCCCGCCAATTCTCGTGCAGCATTTACACTGCTTGTAACGCATGGCAGGCATTTTGTTTATCATTTCGGCGCCTTCGGGTTCGGGCAAGTCGACGCTGGTGGCGCAGGTGCGGTCGCTGGTTGTGGGGCTGGAGTTTTCGGTGTCGTACACGACGCGGGCGCCGAGGGGTTCGGAGACGGACGGGCGCGAGTACCACTTCACGGACCGCGCGACGTTTGAGCGCATGGTGGCGAACGGCGAATTTCTGGAG
>DASYEU010000171.1:0-43294 GCA_036498865.1 Acidobacteriaceae bacterium
GTACTAGACGACATCGGAGTTGAGATGGACGACACCGGACTCGGTATGGCGAACGTAGCGATGACGACCGCGAAGTACCCATTCGTTTCCCATGTCTGTTGCGATGCCTGCCTGGCCGACCCTGAATCGCCATCTGGCAAACTCAACTCGGAGTTTGAGGTTCTGACCGCCGACGTTGACCCCGGTCTTCACCAAGCGATCATCAAGGTGAGCGGTCTCGTCTCCGAGCTCGACAACTCGGAAAGTCCAGACACGATCTTCACCGAGGTGGAGAAAATCCATCACTCTCTACTCCAGGTCTAGTCGCTTGAGGCAATCTAGCTTTGATCCTCGAAATCCGGCGCAGAGAAAAAGTTATCAGTGACCGTGTACTGTGGACACCAAAGGCAGATGTTCTGATAAACTCAGTATTGTTGTTGCGGTGCTGTTCTTGGTGTCCAGTTTGGTGTCCACTTGGTGTCCAAATTACCCCAAAACAGAGTCCATAGCAGCGACAAGGTAGAAAAGAGCGAAACTGGCGAAAGCTGCGAAACGCTTGATTCTATGTGACTTCAATCCAAAGTGTTGAAAACACTATTGGGGACGTAGCTCAGTTGGTTAGAGCGCTGCCCTGTCACGGCAGAGGTCGCGGGTTCGAGCCCCGTCGTCCCCGCCATAAACCTAATGAATACAGCGGTTTATGGAGCTGATCAAATAACTACCCTCCCTTCCGAGGGTGCTGAAGGGTGCTGGAACGCCCCTTCGCCCAACAGCCCACGTACTGCAAGCTCCTGAGCTGCCCTCTTCTGCTCGGATACCGCCTGCGAATATACGTCCACCGTGATGAGGGAACCATCCCAGCGCCGACTGTATTCCTCTACCCGGAGAGCAACGCGTTCAAACTCATGAACGCGCATTCCGCGGAGATCGTCTCGGTCGATTTCTCTATTTGCTAATTGGGTTCTCGAGGAACGCCTTTACCGGCTCTCCGAAGGGAGGCCGGAAGAGATATTCAGCCTGCGGCGTTTTGCTCTGCCGATAGATAGCACGGGCATGACTGAAGGTAAGGAACCCTTGCTTGCCGTGATAGGCGCCCATTCCCGAAGCCCCAATTCCGCCGAATGGTAGACCGTGATCGAACGCGTGACTCATGCAGTCGTTTAGCGTCACGCCCACCGATGTAGTCCGATCGAGCACGATCCGCCTTCCGCGGTGTCGTTGGAAAAGTAATACAGCGCAAGCGGGTGACTTCGCGCATTGATGAAAGCGATGGCTTCATCGAGCGTTTCGTAGGTGACGACGGGCAGCAAGGGGCCAAAGATTTCCTCCTGAAGTACGGTCATGTCGCCTGTAACCTTCAAAAGAAGAGTAGGCGCGAATCTGCGAGCAGCCATCTCTGACAGATTCTCGGAAGCCGGATTCAGCTCGACAACTTCAGCTCCCTTCGACTCTGCATCCGCCAGCCAGTTCTTCAGGCGTTTGAAATGCGCTCCGTTGATGATTGAGGTGTAGTCCGGATTGTCTCGGAGTTTCGGATACATGGATGCAACGACAACCTGAGCTTCCGCTACAAATCGCTCTTCGCACTCGCGGGGCAAAAGCACATAGTCGGGCGCAAGGCATATCTGGCCGGCGTTGAACGTCTTCCACGTTAGAATCCTGCGAGCGGCATCACCAAGGTCTGCAGACCTTCCAATAAGGACCGGTGATTTGCCGCCGAGTTCCAGCGTTACAGGCGTCAGGGAAGCTGATGCGGCACGCATGACTGCTGAACCCACTCTTGTGCTGCCCGTGAAAATCAAGTGATCGAATGGGAGCTCCGTAAAGGCTGCTCCAATCTCCGGGCCGCCCTGAACTACTGCAAACTCCGTCTCATCAAAGTATCGATCAGCCAGCTTGGCCATCAAGGCCGAGGTAGCAGGCGTCATTTCGGAGGGCTTCAACATCACCCGATTCCCGGCCGCAATGGCTTCGCCGATGGGATTGAATGAGAGCGTCCATGGGAAATTCCACGGACTGACAACTCCAACAACTCCCTTCGCCTGGTACTCGACGCGAGCTTCTGCATCTGGGAATGAAGCTACTTGGATCTCCGGCTGCATCCACTCGTGCAGATGGAGTTTAGTGTGTTTGTAGCTGTCGACCACCCACCATAGGTCAGTAAGCAGGGAAGCCACTTTACTTCGATGACCGAAGTCACTCGTTTAGCGCGCTCGTAATCTCGTCTTTGTTCTCAACCATTAGCGCGATGAGGCGATCTAAACGGTCGATCCGAACTTCGTAAGTTGGGTTTCCCTCTTTCGCGAAGGCCGCTCGTTGTCGGCCTAGTAGTAGACGCATCGCTTCTGGACTAGCGACTGCTGAATCGGGCTCGGTTGCTTGGGTTGCTGTGTCCATCATTTCGCTCCTTGAGTATTCCTGGCGCTTTGATCAATCTTGCTCGCGTCGGTTTCAATGCCTGCAATCAACACTAGCTGCCATCTGGACTAAGAAAAGGTCCACAATTCAAAGTAGAACTGGTCCACTTCTTCCAAATTGAGCGTGCGGTGCGCTGGCAAATGTCATTCTGCCTGGAGTCTTCAATCAATCAGAGTCCGGGTTATACCGCTCATCCCGGTGGCGTGCAAAGGCGGAAGCTCGAGTGATCCACTTCGGGATTGAAGCTCTCCGCGAGCTGAGCCGAAAGCCTAATGCGAACGTAAAGCGGCTGCGAGGAGAGATACGCCGCGCCGCAGCTCCGCGGGAGTGCAGCTTGCAAAGCCAAGCATGAGTGCAGGAGGCTGCTCGTATTTCATTGTGAACGCCGACAGGGGTTGTACTTCGAGGCCGAGCTCCCGAGCTCTTTGGGCTGCGTCTTGATCGGACTTCCATGTTTTGAGCCAACCGAGTGTACGTATCCCCGCCTCTGCGCGGACGACATCGAGTACTCCATCAAGATGCCTATCTGCAGCAGCCTTGAGGACGTCGATTCGCTCCGCATAGGTTTGGCGCATACGGCGGATATGGTGACCAAAGTGGCCTTCGGTGATGAACTCCGCGAGGATGGCTTGATCGAGTGTGGGCGGGTGGCGATCGACGAAGGTACGGGCAGCTACAAACGGCTCCACGAGGCGATCAGGCAATACCATGAACCCCAGGCGCAATGCGTTGAAGAGCATTTTCGTGAATGTGCCGACGTAGATAACGCATCCGGAGCTGTCGAGAGCTTGCAGGGCGGCTACAGGACGACCGGAGTAGCGGTACTCCGCATCGTAGTCGTCCTCAATGATCCAAGCGCCCGCGTCGGCGGCCCAGCGAAGTAGTTCCAACCGCCGATCCGCTGACATGGTAACGCCCATCGGAAATTGATTCGCCGGCGTGACATATGCAAGCTTCGCCTTCGGGGCGGACCTCCGCCCCGCCCTCACGACGAGGCCATCCCCATCTACAGGTATCGGGACGATACGTGCACCAGTGGTGCGGAGAGTTTGAAGAGCGCCCGAGTAACCAGGATCTTCCATCCAGACCTGATCACCGATAGTCAGGAGGAAGCGGCCAATCAGATCAAGGGCCTGTTGTGTGCCCGACGTGATGATGATCTGTCCGGCAGAGCAGTGCACTCCGCGTGATGCACCAACATATTCCGCGATGGCGCGACGGAGAGGCGGGTATCCTGCAGCGTTGCCATGGCCGTAAAGAGAACGCGGAGCCCGGCGCAAAACGCGTGAAGCAACACGGGCCCATAGCTCCACGGGGAAGAGATCAATCGCCGGTTCATGAGAGCGGAAAGCCTTGCTAACTGCGTGAGACGCAGGCAGCACTTCGGCATTCTTTAGAAATTCTTGTGCGCGTTTCGGGAATACGGCCTTCGATATTGGCGGAGCAAGAGCCGCAGGCTTGCGCTTGGCGGACATAAACCCATCAGGAACTCCCGAGGCGACATAGGTTCCTGAACCGGGTTCAGTACGCGTATAACCCTCAGCCTGAAGCTGGTCGAACGCTACGACTACGGTCCCCCGCGAAAGCGAGTATTGCATTCCGAGGCTGCGTGTGGAAGGCATGCGAACGCCGGGCTTCAATCGTCCATCCAGAATAGCGCCGCGCAACTCCGTATAGAGCCAGCGCCAGAGGTCTTCCTTGTCAGATGGCAGGTTGAGTGAGAGATCCTGAAACGTTTCTTCTTTAGCCATAGCTCACGAGCCCTTTCATACAAACCACAAAGTGGACTACTACGCATTTGCATTATGGACCTTTTCTATGATCCGGACAGCGCCTAGTGTGGGGTCAAGGAGATAACACCGATGCGAACAACCATTGCGAGCATGAAGCGAATCCTGGTATTGGCTCTCTTCGTAGCCAGCACCCTGACCTTTACCAAGACCTTGACGGCGCAGGAAACGATCACGCCGATCATGTCACACACTTTGGCAGAAGCCTCCAGTAGCGAAGTTCTGATGTACACCGTGGATTTTCCTCCGGGATTTGCGAGCCCGATTCACCGCCACGATGCGCAGGTGTCTGTTTATGTGCTGGAAGGAACGGTCGTGATGCAGGTGAAAGGCGGAAAAGAACTCACGCTGGGGCCCGGCCAGAGCTTTTATGAAAATCCGGACGATATTCACGTCGTCAGTCGGAATGCAAGCAATTCGAAGCCGGCGAAATTTCTGGTGTTTCTGATTCACAAGAAAGACGCGCCGTTGGTGATACCGGTCCCGTAAAAGGCTAACTCGTCCGTTGTCTGGCTCGTTTGGTGTGCAAATTACTAGAAAGTGGCGATCGCGACAGGAGGTATCAAATGTCTATTAGAAATAGCAGCATAAGTTCACTGGTTTTGCGATTCGGGCTAGGCCTGGGATTCCTTTCGGCAGTAGCAGACAGGTTCGGTCTATGGGGTGCCTTTGGCCAGCCGAATGTCGAATGGGGAAGCTATTCACGGTTCCTGGATTACACGCACAGCCTCAATTGGTATTGGCCGGCAGGCATGATTCCGGCACTGGGAACTGCGGCCACCGGCGCAGAAATCCTCTTCGGCGTTCTTGTCCTCTTCGGCTGGCACACTCGCATCGCAGCGCGGCTGAGTGGATCCCTGCTCATCGTATTTGCGACGTCAATGACGATCGCACTAGGAATCAAGTCAGTCTTGAATTACGCCGTCCTCACTGGGATAGGAGGGTCATTCCTCCTCGCAAATTGTGAAGTTTTCCCGTTCAGCATGGATGAGCTGCTGTCCCGTCGAGTCCGTTCCAAAGACCGCACAGGTGTGGTCCCTGCCAAGCTCGCCTTGTAGTTGCCCTATGGGCTGTAGCACGCCTCTGCAGCTCAGATGCGATTCAACAGAATCAATCCAGAAGGAGATTCACGATGACTACTATCAAAGCCGCAGCCGTACAGCTGAGCCCCGTGCTCTACAGCCGAGAAGGCACAGTGGAGAAGGTTGTCAAATCAATCCTCGATCTTGGCAGCAAAGGCGTCCAGTTCGCCACCTTTCCGGAGACAGTAGTGCCGTACTATCCGTACTTTTCATTTGTCCAGCGACCCTACGAGTCTGGCGCGGAGCGTCACCGCCTGTTGCAACAAGCTGTGACCGTGCCGTCCGATGCCACCAACGCCATCGGTGAAGCCTGCAGGCAAGCTGGAATGGTGGTGTCCATTGGTGTGAACGAACGTGATGGTGGCACGCTCTACAACGCACAGTTATTATTCGATGCCGATGGCACGCTGATTCAGCGTAGACGCAAAATCACACCGACCTACCATGAACGCATGGTCTGGGGGCAAGGTGACGGCTCAGGCCTCTGTGCTGTAGATAGCGCTGTCGGACGTATCGGTCAATTGGCGTGCTGGGAGCGCTACAATCCCCTAGCTCGTTACGCTCTGATGGCTGACGGGGAGCAAATTCATTCGGCGATGTATCCCGGCTCCTTCGGAGGAGACATTTTCTCCGAGCAGACTGAGATCAATATTCGCCAGCACGCCTTGGAGTCTGCCTGCTTCGTCGTCAACGCCACGGCGTGGCTCGACGCTGAACAGCAAGCAAAGATCCTGAAGGATACCGGGACCGACAAGATTGGCTCGATCTCCAGCGGCTGCTTTACGGCAATCGTCGCGCCAGATGGTCAACTGATGGGGGAGCCTTTGCGCTCCGGGGAGGGCGTGGTGATTGCTGATCTGGATTTCTCTTTGATTGATAAACGGAAACAGATGATGGACTCGCGGGGCCACTATAGCCGGCCCGAACTGCTTAGCCTCATGCTTGATCGCACTCCTGCCGTCCACATTCACGAACGGAATGCACACCCGCGCGCGATTGCCGTCGAAAACGAGACCGGCGCTTAGCGACTCCGGCCGTGATCGACTCATTGGTTCTAGTGACAGTGGAAGACGACGAAACGAATAGGAGAAAAGGGTAAATATCATGAAATCGAGCAAAATTACGATCGAACGATTCGACTTGATGTCCAAGAAATCCTTTGACCAAGTGCTTCTTGAACTGGACAAGGGGATCGGACGCCCCATCGCGCAGCATGAACTCCATGTGGGCGCGAAGAGATTTGACGGTTTGTTCGAGCACCTGATGATCGTTTGTAAGCAGGGAGTATTGGGCAAGCGCGGGGAGCGATTCTCCAACGTTGTAACCGAGATCGACCGGATGGCAGCCCTTTAGAGTGACATCGTGCAGGGGATGGCCCTCACCGAAGAGCAGACCGTTAGGGGTGAAGTAGTCGAGGCTCGTGTGGGCGAGGGCCCGGGCTCGGGCGAGGTAGCGATGCTCTCCGAGCACCTGACCGCAGAGTGCAAAGGCGAGTGACGCAGTGATGGGATAGTTGATGTTTCCGGTTTCGATGGTGATGAAGCCATCAAGAAATTTCGCAGCGCGGGCGAGACGATCAGTCCATTGGGCACGAATTGCTGCGTCAAGGAGACTGCCGTGGTGATGCAGTGATTCAGCCAGAGCAATGGTGTGGAAGACCGTGATGCCCTGCCAAGGGCTAAGTGTGACGTCATTGATCCAGCTGCCGTCGGCACGACTCACCTGCAGCTCGGACCAATCGTGCAACAAGATAGCGGCACCGAGATACTTGTCATCGCCGGTGGTGTGCGCCACATGCATGAGTGGATAGATTGCGTCTGCGCACCGCTCATGAACAAGTACGCATGCCGGGCACAGGAGTGCACCATAAAATGCTGGGTCTCCCATGGGGGTGAGCTGATTCGACATCAGGCCGTCGCACCAGCTATGTAGGGTTGTCGCATAGAGGTTCGTCGGTAGCAGACTCTCCTGCGGTTCAGGAATTGCAGTAGAGAGTCCGGGAACGAACTGGTGGACTCCCAGCTCAGAAACTCCGACTGCGGAGATGCGTAGCAAGTCCCGGCGAGACAGTTGTGCAGGAGCATTGGGATTGGCAGCCATTGCCGGCTTCTCCTTAGGCGAGCATACGACGTTGTTGGAATGAGCTTGATCGTCGCATGGCTTTAGAAGTAAATCTTGCCGGCGAGTTCTACCTGCCGTGCGCCGTTGAGGGTTGCAGACACGGCGCCGGTAGATGAACTTGCGATAGTGCCATTTGGAGCGGCAAAGGTAGTGTGATTGAAGACATTGAAGAAGGAGCCTCTCAACTCGAACTTGCTGCTTTCGGTGATAGGAAACTGCTTCAACAAGGTAACGTCGAACTGTATCAGTCCATCCGCGCGCAGTGAATTGATGCCGCCGTTGCCGTAGGTATATTGCGCTGGTGCGGCATAAGCATTCGTGCCGCCAATCGCGGCGCATGATGGGTTGACTGAATCGTAGAACCAGCAATTAGGAGACCGTATGATCTTTGGCTTCCCCACCACGTTCGGCCGCTGACCCGCGACGCCCGTGTTTGCTTGATCTCCGCTTATGGACGCCGTATACGGTAGACCGCTTTGCAGCGTAGCGATTCCGGAGAAGTCCCATCCACCTATCACCATATCTTCGAGACGATTCATGTGAGCGCCGAAGGTGCGGGCGTGGCCGAAGGGCAGCGCATAGAGATAACTGGTAACGAAATTGTTGGTGAGATCATAGTTGCATGGGCCGTAGTAATTGATCGTAGAATTATCCTCGCGCACCTGGTTTGCGTAGGTTCCATCCGTCATGCACTTGCCATGGGTATAGGCAACAAGCACAGTGCCACCGGCTAGATTCCTCACCTCCAACTTGGATTGCAGAGAACTGTAGTTTGCGCCACCATCAAAGGTCGCGTCGTTGACTGTGCCCCACTGCGGACTCGGACGACGCGCCTGAATCGCTCCTGGTCCGGGCTGAGGCGCGTTGATCATCCGCGGCTGGACCATGTGAGTCGTTTTGTTCCCAACGTATGCAACCTCGAACGAGATACGCGATCCAAACTGGCGCTGAACTGCAACGTTCCACTCCTGGATGTACGTGTTCACCGCATGCAGTCGCATGCTGGTAATGCTTGGCTGAGAGCAGGAAGCCAGGGTCTGGCCAAAAGAGCATGCGGTGCCGGGATTTGGATTTGCGGCTACGATAGGTTGGCCGCTGTAAAAGTTGGCGAAGGTAAGGGTGGGCGCAGTCGTCGCGGAGAGTGCTGCATTGTTGACCGTCTGTGATGCGACGAATGGGACCGTGTTCTGGGTGCCATTGATGTAGTTCGCATCCGGGAAAAGAAAGAACAATCCGTATGCTCCTCGAATTACGGTCCTGGGATTGATGCCAAACGCCATACCAAGACGCGGGGCTACGTTGAACTTGTTCGTCGCTCGTACCGACTGCGGGAGTCCTTTCGAGCTTGTCGTCTCAAAACGGTCCGAAAAGAGTGAGGTCAGCAACGGAGTTCCGGGCTGCGCATTGATGGAATAGTTGTCCGGTAAGACGAGCTTGCCGTTCGTATCGTCGTAACCCGTCATCTGTCCCTGCAGGCCGTTGTAGAACGGATTGATCTCCCAGCGGATACCCGCGTTGATCGTTAATCCTGGCGCCGCGTGCCAGTTATCCGCAACATAGTAGGACTGGAAGTTGGCCGTGTTACCCCACAGGGCACGGAAGAAGCTGCGCTGCCCCGACTGGGGTATGCCGAGAAGGAAGTCGACACCATTGTCCCCAGAGTACTTCCCGCTGAAGGTAACCGTGCCCGTAGAGACAGAGCCGGAAACAAACGTATTCGCGTTGTGGAAGTTCTCCGCTCCAAAATGAACTTCATGCTTTCCGGTTGCATAGGTGACGCGATCCACATACTGCCAGGAGCGGATCTTGTTCTGCTTGGGATAGCTGTTTCCCGCTTGGCCATTGAACGTAGAGTAATTGCTGATAGTGACCGTCGGGAAGCCAAGAGTATTGGCTGGCGCAAGTCCTGCAAGGCCAGTGATGCCGGCAGCAGTATTGACATCCGTCCCCTGCGCGGAGCTGGTGAAGAGAAAGAAGCTGCGATAGTAGCTGAACTGCGCTTCGTTGATCCACTTGGGACTGAAGATGTGGGTATCGCGCAACATGAGATCTTGACCGCGACTCCTGAGTGGGAAGAAACCCATCAACGGGAAGGCGTTGGGATCGCGTTCATGGTTGTCAGAGATCGAGTAGCGCCCCACCAGACTGTCATTCGCGAAGATCTTTTGATCGGCGCGAATATCGCCTTGGCCGAGTTGCTGCTTTAGGCTATTCGTCACTGAAGCATACGATGTGGAGCCGATGAGTTGGTTGGCGTGAGGCATGTACTGCAACAGGTACTGAGCCGGGCCTGAGAACGTCGCCGGATTAATGGTGTTTGGAACACCGTTATTAGCAAGAGGAACCCTGGCGGATAAATTGGAAGTAGGGACAAAGAGCTTCTGTGTCGTACCGTACTGGTCCTGGAAATTGCCGCCGCGTTCAGCGTCGCTAAAGACCACGCTTCGCTGAATCTGCTGCTTGTTGTACAGAGTCTCCTGAACGTCGACGAAGAAGAAAGTCTTGTCTTTGATGATGGGTCCGCCGACGACAAAGCCAAACTGGTTCCGGTGGAGTGGTTCGTTGCGCTGATTTGTTCCCGGAGGTGGAATGTAGAAGTAGTTCTTGGCATCTGCTGCGTTGTTTCGGATGAACTCATACGCAGTGCCATGAAATTTGTTCGTGCCACTCTTAAGTGTGGCGTTGATGATCGTAGGGCTGTGGCCATAGTCGGCTCCCATGTTGCCGGATTCGACCTTGAACTCCTGGAGTGCATCGACGTTTGGCTGGATGATCGTGCCGCCGAGCTGGAATTCTGTGATGTTGGCTCCGTCCAGATACCATCCAGTCCATGACGGCGAAAGTCCATTCACGTTCACGTTGACTGCACTCGCGCGGATTGACGTTCCTCCGGTCGCGATGTTTTGTCCGCCCTGGATATAGCTGACGCCCGGTGTCAACTGCGTAAGCTGCCAAAAGTTCCGCCCGTTCAGGGGCATATTCTGGACGGTATCCGTATCGATGACCTGGCCAACGGAAGATGATGCGGTGTCCAGCAGTGGTGTCTCCGTCGCGACAACTGTCACCTTTTCGTTAACTGCGCCCACATGCAGCGCTGGGTTGATCGTGAATCTCTGTGCGAGTTGCAGTTCTATGTCGCGGATCTCGATTGGGGCAAAACCATCCCGCGTGATTGTGATGGAGTAGTGTCCCACCTGAAGATTGGGAAAATTAAACGCTCCGCTTCCTTCACTCTTGAGTGTGCGTGCCTCCCCCGTGCCGAGGTTGTTGACGACAATCACCGCATCAGGAACCGACGCACCGGACTCATCCTGCACCATTCCCAAGATGGCCCCTGTGTTCGATTGAGCGTGAGCTATAGGCACAACCACGGAAACGAGAAAAAGCAGGAGGAATGCTAGAGGCGACGATCTAGTATTTGTGTGCATACAAATTCTCCATTCGTATTCGGGTCCGTCACCGGCCCTAAGGTAGAACTGCAAAACGGCCTAATTGATTCCAGATCTCAAACCCACAACAAAGGTTGACGGATTGGATTGTTGCGAATAATCTCCCGGTCCGTCGGATCGCCGTTCATGGAGCGCCAGAGAGCGATGTACTCTTCCCGGCTACAAGCGACTCCAGAAAACAAAAGTCCCGGCGAACGCACTGGAAGTGAGTCGAAGTGCTGAACATCCTTGGCCCACTTCCACGTTCCCTTGTCTTTCAGGTAGGGGTAAATGAACTCGGCAGCCCTGCCTACACCACGGCCATCGGCGAGCGTGAATGCAAGAGGATCAGGCTGCAGGCCCTTGAGCGACTGGCAGAGTGTTGTCATCACATCAAAGTTAAAGATGGAGTAGCTGTACGGTTTCGTCCGCGCTAACTCATTCGGAAATGATCCGTTTTGGCCTAGCTGGTTCGGTAGAAGAATCGTCGTGTACTGCCGGAAGACTTCTTCCCGTGTAGTGGTGTTGTTGAGCAAATGCGCAAACTCCGCAGCCTGGAGCGCCCAGCACATCGCGTGGTTGTTTAGCGTGTCCCGCTCCGCCTTGCCCTTTTCACTCGTCTTCAACCAGTCCAGATAGCTTCGGAACCACTCCTGCACACCTTTCTGGTCCGCGGCATCCATCATCTTCGGCATCAGATGGCTGGTCGCGCGGGCGACCTCCACAAGGTGCAACGTGTCGATTACCCCGATCGACCGCCCAGTGTTGAGGTTCTGAATGGCCTGCGAATGTTCCAGATTAGGGCTCATCCGGGTCTCAGGTGTAACGAACCAGGCCCGCAAGTGGTCGCAAGCCTTCTTTCCGTACCTACTGTCCCCTGTTAGAACCCACGCCGCCGTTAGCGCCGGCATTTCTACCGACAGAGCTACCATCACTTTGCGGTGCCCGTTGAAGGTATCCGGATTGCTCTGACCATCGCGAACGACATACGGTCCGTCTGGATTCTTCGTATCGGGCCAGTAGTAATCGGCCTGGGAGTAATAGTCATGTAAACCGCCCGCGCTCCGATTTGTGGGAAAGGAGGTAATGGTCAGCGGAGAATTCAGGACGTACTTCTCCGCCATGTCCAGAATTCGCTTCTTGTCGGTCGAGGCAACCATCTGGAAGGTAGCGGAGTCGGCAGAGTGGCCTGTTTGCCCCCACGAACGGCTGAAGAGGGCAAAAGATCCCGCAGCTCCAGCAGTCGTTAAGAAACTTCTTCGATTCAATTCAGTCACTGCGTGATGGCCTTTCTTATTCGCTGGGTAGGCTGGTCGCTCGTTCATTCATAGCGTCGAGATCGATACCTGCCAGAGCGGAGCAACAGTCAACCCCATACGTGACGAGTGGCAAGTGACTCACAGTTTGGCCCTATTTATCCCAATCAGTCTCCTGCTTGTTTTCAATAACTTACGGCTTTGATTCGCTTTGTAGTGCGAATCAAATCGATCTCATCGGCCACTTCAAGAATGCGGGTCCAAGTCCAGGCGCGGTTAATAGGCCGGGGGTGAAAATCGGAGCATGACCGTCCCGAGAGCGTAATCTTGTATCATCGGGTTCTCGATAGTGATCCATACAGATCCAACCCGAATCAGGTGGACGCCTAGCTCCGACGAAGACCGGAAGGCAGTACGAGAGGCCATGGAAAAGGTCCTCGCCAGCAGCGGGTTCTGCAATAGCAAGCGCTACCCCGCACTCCTGCGCTACGTGGTCGACCAGACGCTCTCCGGCAATGGCGACCAGATCAAGGAACGGACGGTCGGCATCGAGGTCTTCGGCCGCGTGCCAGACTACGACACCAGCACGGATACAGTGGTCCGCTACACCGCCGGCGAAGTCCGCAAACGCCTGGCCCTCTTCTATCAAGCGGTTCCAGACGCTCCGGTTCAAATATCCCTGTCTGCCCGGTCCTATCTCCCCGAGTTCCACCGCCTCGTGGGCCTTGCAGAAGCAGGTGAGCGGTCGAACGGGATCGAGGGCGATGTGAGCGACCATATGTCTCTGTCTCCAGACAATGCCGTCGTGCGTCACGCCCTGCGTCATCAGAGAAACAGAATCTTCGCATTGATGCTTTGGGTAGCTTTGGGAGCATCCTCTATGCTCGGCGTCCTATGGGCCTTGAAAGAACATCGCTCCCAGTCGATCAATCGTTTTTGGTCCCCGTTGATCGGGACCCGAGGGCCAGTACTCATCAGCGCCGGCAGCATCATGTTCGCTAAAGATTCGAAGATTGGGACCCAGGCTGGGGATAACCTTCAGGACAACTCTTACCTCTCCTTCGAGAATGGTCTGGCCATGGGACGAGTTGCCGCTTTTGTGAACGCCGATAACGCCGACTACAGAATCCAGTCCGCAACAGAAACGACACTCGCCCAGATTAGGGAGAGTCCCGCCGTCTTCGTAGGTGCCTACAACAACCTATGGTCGCAGCGCCTGCTGGCTCCTCTGCGCTTCCATTTCAATGTTAGGTCTGACGAAGCGATTCTGGACGCATGGCATCCCGAAAAACGTTGGGCTCGTGACGCATCAAAGCCCTTCACCCAGACTCCCGACTACGCCATCGTCGCACGATTCCGCAACAACTCCACCGATAGCTTTGTCGTGGTACTTGCTGGCCTGCAGCGCTTTGGGACCGATGCTGCTTCCCGGTTCGTCGTAACACCTCGTCTTCTCGATGGCTTCAACAATCAGGTTGGATACAACTGGACCGATAAAAATATTGAAGTAGTTCTGCGCGTAGATGTCGTCGACGGTAAGGCCGGCGCTCCCATGATCGAGGCTACGCACATCTGGTAGTCTCTGACGCTCTTTCTTGATGCACATCTATAAGAGCGATTATTGTGCCGTCAGCGTCCACGTAGTTATGCTGTGATATTGCGCCCCGGGTTGCAGCTCAGTGCTCGGGAAGTCCTTGTGGTTCGGTGAGTCGGGGTAGTGTTGAGTCTCGAGGGCCAGTCCACTAAACTTTCCGTAGACCACACCGCTCTTGCCGATGAGGGGCCCGTCGAAGTACTGGCCACTATTGAACTGAAGTCCGGGCTCCGTCGTTCGGATCAGGAGAATGCGTCCGCTGACGGGATCAAATAACCGTGCGGCGGGTCGCAGTGTACCTGCCGGGCCACGTAGGACCCAGTTGTGGTCGAAGCCCCCAATACGCTTGAGCTGTGCATCGTCCTGGGCGACGTGCTCGCCGATTACACCCTCTCGCGTGAAGTCGTACGGCGTTCCGGCTACGGACGCTACTTCGCCCGTGGGGACCATCGCATCGTTGACCGGAGTGTAGTTGTCGGCATAAAGGGTCAGGCGCAGGCCGAGGATGGATCCGTTACCCTCACCCGCAATATTGAAGTAGGTGTGGTTGGTCAGATTGACAACGGTCGGACGATCGGTGGTGGCCACATACTCGATCCGAACAACGTTGCGATGAAGAGTGTAGCGGACATGGGCGGTGAGCGTGCCGGGGAAGCCTTGGTCGCCATCAGGGCTGACGAGAGTGAGTTCGACGCCGTCGGGGATCAGCTTTGCTTTCCAGTTGCGGCGATCGAAGCCTTCGCTGCCGCCGTGGAGCGTGTTCACACCTTTGTTGTTGAGAGCAGTCTGAAAGACCTTCCCGTTGAGTAAAATGTGCCCCTGTGCGATGCGGTTGGCGTAGCGGCCAACTGTGGCCCCGAAGTAAGTATTCTTGTTATTAACGTAGGGGTCGAGCGAGCTATAGCCGAGTGCGACATCACCGAACTGCCCTTTGCGGTCCTTTGTCTTGAGCGACACGACCCGAGCGCCGAAGGTGATAATCCGAAGCTCGACGTCAGAGCTGTGAAGGGTGTAGGCATCGACGACCGATCCGCCGGGGAGTATGCCGAAGACGGTATTCGTAGTCTGGGCCATCGCAAGAGATGAGAGGAACAGAAGCTGGCTGACTGCAGTCTTCCATGAAAGCATTTTTAGATCTCCCATTACCGAACGCTAAAACCCTGCCAGGTAGAACCACTCCACGCCCAGGAGTATGCTGCTGGCAAGTGACTCACGGTTTGGCCCATTCATCCCAATGCACTTTCTCGCTTTTTCGGCACCGAATTCGTGAAAATAGCGGGTCAACACAATGGAAGCGATACCGTTCTCCACTTCGAGTATGACTTTGCGGACGATATATGAAAACGGTCGCATGCCCTCTTCTCGATCTCTGGGGGACCGGAAACAGACACTTGAGCCCAAAAACGCTCTCTCCAAAACGAGACCTACGGAAAGCATGCTCGACTTAACGCAGCTCCCGGTTGGTCAAAAAAAACCGGAAGTTAATCGCTCATTTTCTCGGTTCATGCCAATTCGCCTGTGCACTCTTCGACGCCTCAGGTTGAGAGTATTGGCTTATTTGGTGAAGAACGTCTGTGCATGCATGCGGCATGGAGGCCGCTTGTATGCGCAAGAAGAACAAAGAGCCCATTCGCCGAAAGATTGTCCTCCGCCTGCCTGATCTCGACCATGCGAAGTCTGCCGTGCTCAATAGTTTGGTTTCCCCGCATTCCAGGCGCAACTACAACTTTGCGATGGAACAATTCATTACTTGGTATTGTTCCGAACCGAGGCTGGCTCTGAATCGAGCCGTGGTACTTCGGTTTCGGCTCCATCTCGAGGAACTCGGGCTGGCGGCCGGGACGATCAACCAGAGGCTCGCCGCAGTCAGGTGCCTCGCCCACGAAGCTGTGCTGACTCAGGCTTGTTGAGCCCAGAGCTCGCGGCGGGGATTAGGCGAGTCAAAGGTGTCAAGCAACTGGGTTAGAGGTCTGGAAACTGGCTGAATAGCGATTAAGGTCGGTTGCTTCTTGAGAAATCTGAAAGGGAGAGCCAGCGGAGCGTACGCGACGTCGCGATGATTTCAATACTCCTGGGCTGCGGTCTGCGCCGGGCTGAATTGGCTAGTCTGCGAAAGGAAGACCTTCAAATTCGGCAGGGGTACTGGGCCATTGTTGATCTCGTCGGAAAGGCAATCACGTTTGCACGGTTCCTATGCCGATTTGGGTCAAGACTACGGTTGACAGGTGGATCGCAGCGGCGACGGTGGACGAAGGCAGAGTGTTCAGAGCAGTCAGCCGACACGGAACTTCATGGGGGCGAGGAATATCTGAGAATGTCGTCTGGTATGTTGTTCGAAGCTGTGCCCAGCGGATTGAGCTTGATCACCTTGCTCCTCACGATCTTCGACGGACCTGTGCGAAGCTGTGCCACGTGAACGGAGGTGAACTGGAGCAGATTCAGTTCCTTCTGGGGCATGCCTCGGTTTTGACGACCGAGCGCTACCTTGGGTGTAAGCAAAATCTGGAAGAGCCGGTGAATGACCGGTTTGGAGCGCTGTTCGCCCTCAGAAACCTAGAAATGCGCTAAACTCTGTTTGCGATAGAGGCGGTCTATTTTGCCGGGCGTGAGCCTGCGATGAGGATGTCTACCAGTCTTCTGGCGCTTTGCTGCCAATCATGGCCGGAGCCCACATGGGAGACGCCTATCACCGCCCGAAGCAGGTCGGAGGCGTCCAGATCTCTTCGCAGGTCGCCACTCTTCTTCGCGCGCTTCACCAACTCATCCATCGCTCCCTCGATAAGGCTGCGAGAGTCTTCGTAGAGCCTGGAAAGGCCTCCGCCGACGCTGTTGAGCGCGGGCGCAATGATGTGCTTCGCCGAGATGTAATCGATCAACAGCAGCATCCAGGATCGCAAAGCTTCAATCGGGGGCATCGCTGCGGCGAAGCTGCGCCCCGCGGCGGCCAGCTTCTCCACCTCGCCCCGGTAGACCGCTTCGATCAACGCATCCCGCGTAGGGAAATGACGATACAAGGTGCCGGCTCCAACACAGGCCTGCCTGGCGATCTCGTCCAGACTGGCATCCGCGCCGTGGCGGGTAAATGCTCCCTTCGCGATTTCGAGAATACGCTCGCGGTTCCGCTGGGCATCCGAGCGCGGCTTGCGCGGAGCAGATTGTGATTTTTTTCCTGCCATCGCGAAAATTCTTGCAACCGGAGACTATCTCCGTTTATCTATTAATCCGGAGAGTATCTCCCTTTTAGCCGGAATGGCAGCCGTTCGTCAATTTTTGCGCGCGCACGCGAGCAAACACTTTCAACTACAGGAGAATCGACATGAAGAAGACATGGCTTATCACCGGTGCCTCGCGCGGTTTCGGCCGCATCTGGGCTGAAGCCGCTCTGGAGCGCGGCGACCAGGTCACCGCCACCGCTCGCAAACTGGCTGACCTTGCCGATTTCAAGGAACGTTTCGGCGACGCTGTTCTTGCCCTCGCCCTTGACGTGACGCAGACCGAGCAGGTGCAGCAGGCGGTAGAGCAGGCGTACACCCATTTTGGGAAGCTGGACGTTCTTGTCAACAATGCGGGCGGCGCCCTGCTGGCGGCCACAGAAGAGGCCAGCGACGACCAGATCCGAGACCTGTTCGACGCCAACTACATCGGCATGGTGCGGGTCCTCAGAGCCGTGCTTCCCCATCTGCGGCAACAGCGCAGTGGGCATATTCTCGGCGTCTCCAGCGGCCTCGGAATTGGAGCGCTGCCGCTCATTGGTTTCTACAGTGCCACCAAATGGGCTGTGGAAGGCCTGCACGAAGCGCTGGCGGAGGAGGTGAGGGCGTTCGGCATTAAAGTGACGATCGTTGAGCCCGGCGCCTACGCCACCGATTTCGGCATATCCGCAAGAGTTTCCGAAGTACTGGAACCCTATGCGGACTTCCGCAAGCAGTTCATGGAACGTCTGGTTCACCAGGAACGCGGCGACCCAAAAGCAACCGCAGAAGCCATCCTGAAGCTCGTGGACGCGGACAATCCGCCGCTGCGACTAGCGCTGGGGTCTCAGGTTCTGCCCAGGGCACGCGCCCTGTACGCGGAGCGTATCGCTACCTGGGAAGAGTGGAAGGACGTTTCGGATGCAGCACAGGGCCAGCCGACGAAAATGACCCTTCCATCCTAATGGCCGGCGCCGCCGGCCGACGATTCAAGCGCACCTCCAAACCGGGTGGCGCTCCGCCAAGGTGAAAACAAAGGTTCAGCGAAAACCATCGCAGAAATGTCGGACTCAAAACTCATTTTTGTCAGCCATGTTCTGATGGCAGACAAGGCAGGATTGACGTGCAGAGGTGTGCAGCTCGGAGACCAAGGCGTAGGTCAGGCCATGAGTACTCCAGGTAATGACATTGAACCCCACCTTCCTGTGGTAATGAAAGGTTAGTCCGCGTGAGCGTATTTCGTCTCCACCATATGCCTCGGCGGATTTGTTCGAAGTAACCAGCAAGGTGATCTTTTCGTTCTTCATGGCGTAGGCGACCAGAGCGGCATAGCTGCCCCTGTAGTTCACCAGTCTTGCTCCAACCTGCCGATAAGCACGTTCGCCATTTGGAGAGGCCTGAGAAGTTGGGAGCCGGAAATCAAAGGGCACTTTGCCCGCAAACCATGCCGTCACAGCTTCGGGAGAGTCTGATTCGATTTCGAGCGGAAGGTTGCCGTCAAGATAACTACGGTGAGTTGTCAACGCGGTATCCATATAAGTCGCAGCCCGAGCGCGCCGGGCAATCGTCGGAACGAACACCATCCCCAACAAAAACACGAGAGCAATCGCCGTCAACCCCCTCCAAGGGAACATCGGAAATCCGGGAGTCTGCAATGACGGCTTAAGGAGCCGCAACACGCGCTTACGAAGGCGGTTCGGCGTGTGGTCGGATACAGATGTGTGTTGAGCAGCAATGACACGAGCGCGCAGTTCGTCCGGAGCTGTGTAGAGGGGCCGCGACCGATGCAGAAGATCTGAGAATTTCTGCTCCTCTTCAAGCTGCTCTCTGCAAGACAAGCAGTCCGAAAGATGTGCGCGGAAGTTTTCCAACTCCTGACCGCTCAATTCGTTGTCGACGTAGAGCAGGACATTATGACCATGCTCTTCGCAGGTGTTCATTCCAAGGCCTCCTTTCGAACGAAATCGGAGGTCCCAAGGACTTCCGAAAGCAACTTCCGCAAGCTAGCTCGCGCCCGTGCGAGGCGAGACATGACTGTCCCCGCGGGACAGTCTAATATCGTGGCAATTTCTTGATAGGAAAGCTCCTCGAACTCACGCAAGAGGATGATTTCGCGAAAGGCTGCTGGCAGTTGTTGAATTGCTTGGCGCACCTGCTCATGTTCTATCTTGCCCACGTAGAATGCATAAGGATCCTTTGCAGGTTCGGCAATATTCACAGCCCTCTCCTCTCCATCTAACGCAACAAGTTTCGCGGTGCGCTGTTGCCGTAACTGATTGAACCAGATATTCCGCAAGATCGTAAATAACCAGCTCTTCACATTGCTGTCCGCGCGCAACCTTCCCATCGCCCCTAGGGCGCGAACATAGGTCTCTTGCACCAGGTCTTCAGCTTCGCTCCTATTATGAGTGAGCACGAGCGCGTAGCTGTACAATCCATCGATGTGTTCGATACCGGCTGATTCTACCGTTGAGTCGTTGGGACGAAATGACATATTCCACTACCTCTACAACACCGGATCTCAAAAAATATTCCCGGAACTGCCTTTTGTTTTTCGAGAGGTAAAGTTCCAGTGGGTTGCCTGCGGTCACGAGGGGGCCGGATTAAGGTGGGTATTCCGGGACATTGTCAGGATCATGACGTAGATCCGTTCGTCGACGTCCGTAAGGACGTCAATCGCAAGTCCACCGGTTGACGGGATTTCATTGAGGTAATCGTAATCTCTAAATCGAATGCCGCGTTGGGAGTCTAAACCGGCCATTTCCTGTCTCCAATTCTAGTCGGTTCCGGTCGCATCCACTCTTTGATGACCCGCAGTTCAACGCGGCATTCTTGCGAGGTTTATCTGCTTGAATTTGTTCTGGATGGCAAGATTATGGAAATTGCGCTAGATCGAGCACGCTTTGCGAAGTTCTTCCTCCATGGCCGAGAGAAGGCCTGGGATCGGCGCCGGGCTCGTGTGCGTGAGGTGCAGCGAGCCGTTGACGCTCACTGCTCCGAGGGTCTGCTCTCCTTCGATGCCACGGAGTGCACATGGTGCCCAGAGGGTTTCGAGTTTTAGTGCTCCGAAGGTGCTGTCGAATGGGAGTCGGCCGAGATTGGTCAACATGACCTGTGCATTGAACGCGTTTCGCTTGAGTTGAAACGCCTGGTCGACGGTGAGGTTGGAGGAGACGGCTCCTGATTGGAGATCGATCATCCGGGAGATATTCTCCGTGCTCTTAACGGAAGAAAGACCATCTTTCGCGAAATGTGCGAGCTCCCAGAATGTCATCGAGCCGCTTGGCGCAATGGAGATCTCACCGCCACCGAAGGAGACCATGCATTGATCTTTAAGGCCGAGGAGGTCGCGGATCTCAGCGGGCGACATAATGCGGAGAGGGTTATTGCGCCAGCTTTCATCGAGGGCTCTGCCTGCGATGGTCAGCGCGGCGGAGATAGCGGCGTGGATGGTGACGCCTTCCTCGCGAGCGCGGCGCTGGAGTGCGGTGGTCTGTTGCGGCGTGAATTTGATTCCTTCCACATGCGGTATTGGATTGCGCTGAGCAGCGAAAGACGGCAGGCCAGACTCGGTGGAGGTGCGCTGTTGTGCTCCGAAGAGGACTTCACGGGACGGCGCCAATGGCAAAGTCTCAAGAACATGTCCGCTGAGAGCGAGAAGGATGTCACGCAAGAGAAAAATACGGGAAGATCCGTCGCATACCGCGTGATGAGAAGAGAGGATGAAGGTGCAGTGCGGCCCCTGATGGAGCAGTACAGCGCGGAAGAGGGGCGCCTGATCGGGAGTAAAAGGTTCGTTTACTTCTTCGGCAATCTCCCGCTGCCACTGGGCAAAGGGCGATGTAACAATGCGTAGTGGGATGCGCCGGCCCGCCGCGCGGCGAAAGTGAGGGACGCGGTTGAAGGTGGTGTCAATGCAGACAGAAAGCAGAGGGTGGCGTTGCTGCACTGCGTCGAGCGCGTCACGCCACTGCTCAACGGTTGTGTCGCCGGTGATTTGGGCTGCAAGGGCACCGTTGGTAGGAAAGTGCTGGTCGAAGAGGCAGAAGAGTTCTTCGAACGCGCCGAGGGGACGGAGTAGATCGTTGTGTTGGAGTGCGAGAGACTGAAGTTCAAGGGAGGTCGAAGACATGATGCTTTCCTTTCTAGTTTGAGGCACCGGATGCAACTTCGCACTGCGCCCGAGTGTGCTGCGGCTAGGAACGTCTGGGGTGGCATGGTGACGGCAGGGAATGTTTCGTTCCAGAACGGTTGACCCCGTTATTTCAAAATTTGCGCTGACACTTCTGCATTTAGGCTCAAGCTGTTCAGAGCCGCGCCCAGGCACAAACCTGCCCAGGTCCATAGATCTGGCTGCGTGCTCCAACGACTGCGTCTCGGAGACGACTTTCAAGCCCCTCTATTGCACTTGGGTCCGCCGTCAGAATCCCCATTCTTTTCATTTGAGGGTGAAGGGTTTGGACAAGTTCCGCTAGTGAACCATACAAGGGTGAATCCGCGCTGCCCCCCATTAGTTTTTCGCAGAACAGATGGGGATGGGGCAGGCCGGCCTCGGAAAAATGCTCTACGAGCCGATCGGCGCCGCGATAGTTTGGTATTGAAGACTTGAGAGCGGTTCGAACAAGGTTGGCAGTCAGATCCCATAGCGGAACGCAAGGAAAGGATCTGGTATCGTCGTCCATGCCAACCTCATGGAAGGCCAATGTCCCCCCCGGCCGGACTAGACGCGCGGCATTATTCAAGACGGAAACCGGCTCTGGTTGGTGGACCAGAATATATCGGCCAATTACGAGATCAAAGTGTTCATCGGCGGAAAACTCTTCAACCGAGGCTCGTAGAAAACTGATCTTCAGCAATCCGGCCTCTCGGACCCTCTCTTTGGCCACGTTGAGAATTTCCTGATTGCGATCGATACCGACGACGGATCCTGTTGGGCCTACCAGTTCCGCGGCAAGCATGGAAACGTCGCCGGCACCACAGCCGACATCCAGGACTCGCATCCCCGCAGCGATTCCTGCGCAGCGCATGAGACGCTCGGTGATCGGATGTAACATGGCTGCCTGGTTCTTAAGACGCTGAGTTTCAGCCGAAGAATGTCCTAGTACATAGGTTGTTTCGCTCATTTGGTATTAAGTATTTCTCTCCTATTCCACGAATTGAGTAGTATGGTCTGGCAGCGGGCCAGCATATGTAGAACACGGGTAGGGTCTGTTTATTCCGGAACAAGAAATAAGGTTTCGTAGCCCGAAAGGCTCAACTAGGTTTTTCCGCGCGGAACGGAGAGAGAAATTCATCGTAGTGAGGGCGAGAGCATGAGAGTTCCATACTGTGGCTTTGAGGGAATAAATCTTCTTACTTCGTGTTATGCCAAGTGTTGCGGACGATCTGGTACCGCGAAATAGAAGCCCAACGGAGCGGTTCACATTAGTAGGAGCTATTATGCAGCGACGTTCTTTCCTGTCCCTCGCGATCACAGCGGGCTCTGCCGTGGTTTGTGGTCAATCCCTTACGCCCAACGGCCCCCCTTTGATTCATCCGGTGCTATCGGGCGAGGACCGCGAAGATGAAGTTCACAGCCTCGGTATTACATCGATCGCTTTTAAGGTCCAAACTCGAGACACAAATGGAGAGTTGTTCATTATCGAGCACACTACCCGCCAGAAGGGCGGCCCTCCTCACCATATTCATCCGCATCAGGATGAATGGTTCTATGTCATAGAGGGAGAGTTCCTCTTTGAAGTTGGTCATGATCGTGTGACGCTGCGACCTGGAGGTTCCATCCTCGCCCCGAGAAACCTGCCGCATGCATGGGCATTTGTCGGGAACAACGGAGGAAAGATGCTGATCTCCTATACTCCAGCGGGAAAGATGGAGGCATTCTTCCGAGAGGTGACCAAGAGCAACTCTATGCCACCTCAAGACAAGGCCCTGTTCGAAAGATTCGATCTGATCCTGACCGGTCCGCCTCTCTCGGTCTAAAGCCAAACCACGTCCTCGACAGTCGCCGTCTCGTCCGTTATGGCCGCTGTTTGACAGATGCTCTCGGTGACGTTTTTTAAGCAGCAATATGAAAGGGCATTCAGCATCGCAATGTGCCTATTAGCAGAAAGTGACCTGACCTGCCATAGTCGACAACCATCATCCGTCCGACGCGCCTATCTGTCGCTCGATGAAAAATCAGCTAATGGAGTCTTAGACAAGACATGGGAAGCAACTTGGAATTTGCTGGGAAAGTAGCACTCGTCACCGGTGGAAACAGTGGGATCGGCGCCGCTGCCGCCAGACGCCTAGCTGAGCTAGGTGCTCAGGTAGTGATCACAGGAAGGCGGCAGCGCGAAGGGCGAGTACTAGCCGAAGACATCAAGCGCAACTGCGGATCTGCGGCGTTCATCCAGGCAGATCTCAGTCAACCCGAGCAGGTGAAGCGGATCGTACCATTCGCTCTCGAATCCTTTGGACGGCTCGACTACGCATTTAACAATGCTGGGATCTCCGGTGAAAACCGGCTGCTTACAGATCAGACCGAAAATGGTTTCGACCGCGTCTTCGCTGTGAACGTAAAAGCCCTGTTTCTTCTGCTTCAAGATGAAGTCAAACAGATGATGGCGCAAGGAGAGGGGGGCTCAATCGTCAATACCGCCTCAGTCGGCGGGATGCTCGCAACTCCCACCGCTGGCCCCTACGTGGCCAGCAAACACGCTGTGCTTGGCTTGACCAAAACTGCTGCGATTGAATGCGGGCGATATGGTATTCGGGTGAACGCAGTCAGTCCTGGGGCAGTTAGGACTGAGATGTTGCTCGACGTATTTGGCACCCAAGAGGCACTCGACAGGATGAGTACAGTCCATCCCATCGGCCGCATAGGACGCCCTGAGGAGATCGCCGATGCGGTCGCATGGTTGTTTTCAGACAGATCGTCTTATTACACAGGACAGTCTTTGACTCTCGACGGCGGCCTCACGGCCCAGCGCCCGTACGTGACGCAACCAGCTAATGAGAAAGATGATGTACGAGACACGGCGACCCATCTCGATTAGCCTGATTGGCAAGTTACGACTAAGCCTGGGCTAATCAAGACTGGAAGTTAGCAAGCGCGCCTCGATTTGACCAAGCGTAGTGCTACAGGCATCGCAGACCCTTACCCTTCCCGGAATAGAGCGTCTAAGTCGATCCGTGTGGAGAGAAATGGCGGACTTAGCTGAAATGCATCAAGAGCAGTATGCTATTGCTCCACTGTCGATGTGCCTATCAGCCCCATGGCAAGCGCGAAGGCGAGAGGTCGGGTTTGGCTGAACAGCCACATGCAGATATTCAAATCCTTCTGAGTAGCGCACTAAACCATCGATCAATGGAAGAAGCTATTGTTACTGTGTAGTTGTTCTCATGAATTTCCTCTGAGGGAATAAACATGGCAGCTATAGCTTCTATAGAAGCCAGAAGGCTATTAGCTTGGCCATGACTGCAAAGGCACGGAAGTATGGTGACCAAGCAACGTTCCATTGAATTGGAGCAGGCAGAGATTGTTCATTGACGGTTGATGGGGTTCGCTGAGTTGGCACTAAATTTTCCACGGCCCGCTTGGGATCCGTCTGCATATCGGATGCATTAACGCTTTCTTGTCCCAGGATCGCGGTCGTGAGCTCAGGACTCAAATAAGGAATTAAGATGGGGAACCTCATTTCGGTAATCGGCATTAGCACGATATGGCAGGGCGATGGACTTCTTCGGACTCTGAGGACAACAGGTGAAATGCAGTGAACCCGACTGTTCAATGCACTCCACCTGGCGCGGTTCTGTCGTGGCTGCTCTTACTGATCACTTCCATCGGTCAGTTCTGTTGGAACTGCCGTCAGATAGCCGAAAAGGCCGGCAGTCTGACCTTTGGGGCCAGCAGTGAAATAGATCTGCGCCGCAGGTGCATTGTCGGGATCGAGATTGCCGGGGCTAACATTCCCCGTCTTGAGCGACCAGATCCCTTCAATGACGATTGGCTTACCGGTTGCGTCCTGTAATAGTCCGTCGAATTTGCCTGTCGCCAGATCGTAGGCAGCAATGACGCCGGCGGACTCTGTGTTTCCGGCATTCGCAAATTGTCCGACCAGCAGGTCGTGGCTAAAACGTCCAAAGTCGAGCGGGGCAAGAGTCACGCCCCATGGCACATTCAACCAGGAACCGTGTTCGAGGCGCTGCACAAGCTGGCCCTTGGAGTTGAAGATATCTACATAGCCGAAGCCAGGGCCGGCGGTTGGAAGTTGTTGACCAGGAGGGTCCAGCACATAGGTAACGACAATATCCTGGCCAACGGTCGCAACATTGAAGGGCACGTAACCGTTAGGCAGTTGTGAGTCTTCGAATGGCTGACCACCGGGTGAGAAATGGTCATTGTCGAAGTTGTCGTGGCCCGAATTGTTGTTCAGGTCGGCAAGATGAAATGCGTTGTCATAAACATCGACGCGGCCTTTACTGGGATTGGCGGCGAAGAGGTAACGCCTGCCACCGATCAAGGCGCTCGTCAGGCCCGTGTAGACCGAGCCATCAGTGGCTTTTGCCACGGTTACAGCATGGGTGGAGGGAGGTGCCGCTCCGTTCGCCAATCCGACATTCGGGTTCCACGCAGCGATCGATCCATCAAGCGTGGCAAAAATGAAAGCGGCCGGTCCGGCCGGCAACACAAAATCGGTCGTGCTGCCATTGGCGATGATGCCGGAGGGAGAACCGTTTGGCGTGTTTTTGTTGTTAGGATCAGCAGGTGGAACGGTGACAGTCAAAGACTGCTTCGTTCCTGGGCCGTTGTACAGGGTAGCGACTCCAGTCGCATTGTCTGCAGCCCACCATGCGCTGCCTGAAGTGCGCGACAGCCCCCAGGGATTGACCAACTGTTGGTCGGTTGCCTCAGCGGTTCCTGATGTGTTGGCCTGAAGATTGGTTTGGGTATAGTGCTGGCCAAACGAAATAGCTCCTAAAGAAAGAGTCATGGAGCCAGTTAAGGCAAGACGGCGAAACATATTCATGATTTCTCCCGATTGTTATGAGTTCTCACTGTTCTCCGACCTCTCCGATTGACACACCGCCAAGCCGAGAGGCAAAAAATGATTGCGAATAAGGACAGAGTTGGGTTCTTCGCGTTTGCAAATTCCCTAGGTAAGAACACTCGACTCGCAAGCTTATTCCTAGATCTATGTGTGTTGGCCGCAGTTTGTGAAGTCGGCATCTTCATGGTCCAAATTTTGAGCGAGACTCGGTCTTGTTGCTGCCGCGGTGTTGAGAAGACGATTCCTCAAGGAGCCGCAACTTGATGTGTGGACCATCTTTGTTGCCTTGGCTGACGCGATGGGTGGTGCTCACAACATGGAGTTAAGAGGATTTAGGAATATTCCGGTACATCGCGGAATAAACCAATTGTGAAGGTGTTCTAGTCTCCAGAAGCCAACCGCGTTCTCTCTTCAAACATTTGCAGGGTCGGCTGTGCTGAAGGTGAAATCATGTTTCTTGAGACACTACTCGATCTCTTCCTGACACCATCTCCACAGCGTCCAGGAAATATCAACCCCTCGCAAGTTGTCGGATATAGTCGAAAGACATCTGATAAAACTCCGTCGTCGTATGCCAGGCGATTGTGGATGATTGCATTCGTGCTCCCCGTCGCCTGTTTGGCTCCCCACTCTATCGCCCAAACGGCGAAAGAGTCGATCGATGTGCCTCCTCATTCCAGACTTCTCCTGCGAGCCGTGGGAAGTGGAGATCAGGTTTACGGCTGCGTCGATGGCAGTTGGGTATTGAAAGCCCCGGATGCCAAGCTACTCAATGAGGAAGGATCTGTCATTGGACGACACTTTGCAGGTCCTACTTGGCAGCTCAATGATGGTAGTTGGGTGAAAGGGAAGGCCATCGCCAAACAGGTTGCTCCCGATGCGACCGCAGTGCCGTGGTTGTTGCTTGAGTCGCTCGGCGGTACCGGAAGATTGGGGGCAGTACGATTTATCCAGCGCACTGAGACGCATGGAGGAAATGCGCCTAACGGTAGCTGTAGCCAGAGCGCAATCCGCAGAGTTCCTTACACAGCGACATATTCTTTCTATGAAGGGAAGCGATGATCAAGTTGCGTTCATAGCTGGAAGACCGCACGACGTCGATGATGGGTTCATCCTGAACCAGGGTTCGGAGGACGTCGAAATCGTTGAGTCAGGGTTGAACTTCGCATACGATGCTCGCGGGATGGAATGGATCCTAGAGATTTGCCTGCACTGGAATAAAAGCCGAGGCATTGTGTTCCTTCTTGTGAGGAAGCCAGGGAGGCTTAAAAAATCTCCCGTTCGGGAACGCCACTGGAAATCATACATCTCACGCGCGGATTCGCCCGCGAGTCAGTTTGCTGTTGTTTGTTTTCTTCTCGTTGTGTCGGGCCCATTTTCATTGTCGACTTTGGCCTCCAGAAATTCGCATCTATTTCGCACTAACCAACGAAAGGGCTTCATGAAGATTCTCATCGCTTCTACACCTGCTCCCGGGCACCTCAATCCACTTCTATCCGTCGCCTCCCTCCTCGTGGAGTCTGGCCATGAGGTCGCTGTGCAGGTCAATGAAGACCTACGGGCCGCCGTCGAAACTGCTGGACATCGTTTCCTCTCGGAGATTCCCAACGCACAAACCTCAGCAGGCTATTACTTCGAGAACTATCCCGAGCGTATGCAGAAGTCGCCCGGCATGGAGATGACCGGTTACGATCTCGTCCATTTTTTTGCCCGCTTAATGGCCGCCCAGTTCGCCAGCCTCAAGATGGCGCTTTAGGACTTTGCCGCCGATCTCATCCTCGCTGACTCCATTTACTGGGGCACACTGCCCATGCTTGTCGGCCCTCGCGATATGCGCCCCGCCATCGCACACCTGGGCGTCTCCGTCGTCAATATTGGAAGCGGGAAAAACATTCCCAGGCGCCACGACGAGACTCCGGAGGAACTCGAAGCAGAGCTCCAACTTCGCAAGCGATTGATGCTTGAGCCCACGCAGCAGGCTGTCGACGCTTCCCTCGCCAGCCTTGGCTATCCCCCGCTTCAATGCCCTATTCTCGAAGCGATGACCGAGCTGGCCGACATCTACCTGCACCCAGGAATCAAGAGCTTCGAGTACCCTGACCCCAACCCAAAGGTGCAATACATCGGCGCTCTGCCCACGCCAGCTGGCCAAGCTAAGCTGCCGGAGTGGTGGCAACAGATTGACCGCACCAAACGCCTCGTCCTCGTCACGCAGGGCACCATCGCTAACCGCGAACTCGGCCAGGTCATCGCTCCCGCACTCGTCGCACTCGGTGGCAGGGAAGACGTGACGATCATCGTCACTACCGGCGGCCAGCCAGCCGAGTCTATCCCTGTTGCCATCCCCTCCAACGCCCGCATCACCTCATACCTTCCCTATGCGCAGATCATGCCGGAGATTGACCTCCTCATCACCAATGGAGGCTATGGGACCGTCAATATGGCGATCTACCACGGCATTCCGATCATCTCCGCTGGTCTTACTGAAGATAAGGAAGAGGTCTCTGCCCACGTCCAGTGGTCTGGAGCAGGGATCGACCTGCGCACCAACCAGGCAACCCCAGAGGCCATCAGGCACGCAGTCGACGAGATATTTACGCAGCCTGATTACCGTGACCGTGCCCAGCAGCTCTCGTTGGAGTTCACTAGCCACGACGTCGAAGCTGAACTGCTCAGCCTCATCGAGGAGTGCGCCTCCAAGACCGTCGGTGCATAGCTCCACGCCAGAGTCACTCATTGAGACGAATCGATGCCGCAAAGCAGGGTTGTCGGATTCGCTCCCGCCCCCTCGGTTAGCTGAAACATTGCAAGAGATTTGCAAGAACAAATGGGCATTGTTGCGCTTCTGGCCCTTTCGACAGCGTGGAGCAACGGCAAGCTCAAATGGCGATAACATCGCCACGCTGCGCGACAAGTTCTACAACGGATTCTTGTCGAGGATATGATGGCTGTCGTCATTGCCCTCGCACGGATCCATTACATTGCGCCTCCGTTATGTGATCGCATTCTCGATGACAAAGTCGCGAAAGGCAGAGACCCCACTGAGTTTGATCCAGACACCGCATTCAACTCACCGGGATCCCGGAGTTGGTGGAACGTCGCCGCCAGTCTTCGGAAAGGAAGGGTTCAGAATCACGAATCCGCCCACGTGGCTAATCAAGACGCTATGGAAGAGCGAGGTGGGGAGCAGCCCGTCCGAATCGACATCCGCGCGACGCGAGAGAGCGATTGCAGTCACATCGGAGACGGAACTACTCCCAAGTTTGAGCGAGCGAATCGTGCGGGCCGCCGCCGCCGCAGCGACCCAATGGCTGAAGCTGGCCGTCCATATCGGCTCCGCCCGGCTCTCTCCCGCGCCAAGGGTGTCTCGAAACAGGGTGAGTTGGTTTGCGCCGGAGTCCAGCAGCAACCCCATCGTCTCGTTCCCCAATTCCGGGATACGGCCGCCGACGATCAGGCGGTTGCGAGTGGGTTTGCCCTGGCAGGTTGAGGTGAGTTGCAACGGCAGACGTTCGCCCAACGCTGACAGAGACATGGAACCAGGAGCCGACTCGAGCCGTATGACCAGATGACGATAGTCAATCAGCAGGTCGAAGTTCCGCAGGAAGTCTTCGCCCAGCACACCTCGCACCTTGCCGTCGATGTTGGCGGCGTGATCGGTGCTGAACACCTCTCCGTCAGGAACAACGGCGCCGCCGACCGAAAGCGAATCAACATGAACGACCGACATTTTCCTGGAAGCGAGCATCCCGATGACAGTCTTCTCGCCCACGGGCCGAAGACGAAGTTCGGTGGCCAACTTCTGGTCAACTATAGTTTTCGCGGAGCCCGTGTCGAGCATGAAATCATAGGGGCCGGATCCATTGATGCTGACCGGAACCGTGATCATCGACATTTCCGTCAGCTTGATCTTGACCGGCGTATCCTGAACGTTTGGCTGGCTCTGGTCCGTTACCGCGGCGATTGCAGTGGACCAGGCCGCGCAGAATGCAAGGGCAAACAGGGGGTTGAAGCGTGTGATGAACGACATGGGTCACCTCGATGGGTGAACTATGTCGCGGGTGCCCGTCGATGGTCGTGAGGGGCGTGGGAGTTTACAGTGATGGTCATGATGTTTTTATGACCGACATCAGGCCAAAGAAAACAAATGATTTACCAGTTTGATCAGTACGAGGTGGATGATCGGGAATTCCGCTTTACCGCCGCCGGCGTACCGGTTGCGGTAGAGCCCAAGGTGCTTCGCCTGCTGATCTACCTGATTGAGAATCGGAATCGCCTGGTCCGGAAGCAGGAGTTGCTGGACAACGTGTGGCCGGACGCCATGGTCACCGAGAACGCCCTTACCCGGGCAATCGGATTGCTGCGCAAGGCGGTGAACGAGGACAGCCGCGTACCGCAGTACATCGAAACCGTGCCGACGGCAGGCTATCGATTTATCGGCAAAGTGACGGTGGCGGAGCAGGGCCCCGTCGTGCCGCCGGCGGCCGCAGAATCGAGTTCCGCCTCGGCAAAGTCCGTCGCCTCGGCACGGTGGTGGATCATGTCGGCCGTCCTGCTCGTCGTTGCTGCGGCAGGCGCATTCCTGTATGTCCAACACGGCCGGAAGGTCCTTGGCGAACAAGACACCGCTGTCCTCGCCGACTTCGAAAATTCCACCGGAGACCCGGTCTTCGACGAAACGCTGCGACGGGGCTTCGCCGTGCAGCTTGCGCAGTCGCCGTATCTCAGCCTCATCCAGGATGACCGTATCCAGCAGGTGTTGCGGCAGATGGGCCAACCGGCCGATGCGCGGCTCGGTCCGGAGGTCGCGCGAGAGATCTGCGTGCGAACTTCCAGCGCCGCCGTTTTGGATGGTTCGATCTCGCCGCTCGGCAGCCAGTACGTTCTGGGCCTGCGCGCACGGGACTGCCAAAGCGGAAAGGTGCTCGCCGAGGAGCAAGTGCAGGCGGCGAGAAAAGAAGATGTGTTGCAGGCTCTGGATCAGATTGCAGGAAGATTCAGAAGCCGGCTCGGCGAGTCGCTCAGCACGGTAGAGAAGTACGACACGCCGCTGGCCCAAGTCACCACATCCTCCCTGGACGCTCTGAAGGCCTTCAGCCTGGCCGGGAGGATGGGAGCGAAGGGATTGCAGGCCGGTGCCTTGCCCTACTACGCAAGGGCGGTCGAACTGGACCCGAACTTCGCCGTTGCCTATTCGACGATGGCGGATCTCTATGCCCACACACAACAGCCCGGGCACTCGGCTGAGATGGCCCGCAAGGCTTATGCACTACGAGATAAAGTGAGCGGGCGCGAGCGTTTCGAGATCGAGTTTCGCTACTACTGGTATGGCACCGGAGAACTGGAGAAAGCTGCTTCCTCTCTTGAATTGATGCGGCAAGCTTATCCGAGAAATCCAGAGTGTTACCAAGCCCTCGGAGTGATCTACCGATGGCTTGGCCAGTTTGATAAGGCGCTGAAGAATTCCAAAGAAGCGTACCGCCTGTCTACGGGCAACCTTCAGAACCTCGCCGCCGACTATGTGGACCTCAATCGGCTGGATGATGCGGAGGCTAACTACAACGAGGCAGAAGAGCGCAATTTGCCGTTTGAGGGGCGGCCGAAGTCTCGTTATCTCTTAGCGTTCCTGAAAGGCAACACGCAGCAGATGTCGCAATTGGCCGCTTCGGCAAAGGGAACGCCATCTGAAGAAGCGATGCTCGGCGCCCAGGCCGACACGGAGGCATGGTACGGCCGAACGAGAAACGCGCGCCAACTCACCCAGCAGGCAATCGAAGCGGCCCAGACCGCCGGTGCACAGGAACAGGCCGCGGGTCACCAGGCGTGGGAAGCGTTGTTCGAGTGCGACCTGGGAAACAGTGCGCGCAGCCGCGCCAATGCTGAAGCCGCTTTGAAGCTGGCCCCGAATCGTGATGTGCGGGAGATGGCAGCGCTCGTCCTTGCTACCACGGGAGATACGGCAGCAGCGGAGAAGCTGGCAAGCGCGCTGGACAAGGAGTTTCCGCTCGACACGTTGGTGCAGAAAAATTGGCTGCCGGTCATCCGCGCAGGCATCGCCTTGCATCGCAACGACCCGGCACACGCCGTGGAGTTGCTGCAAGTCACCAGCCCCGTCGAACTGGGACGCTCGGCAGAGGTAGGAAGTGCGAGCCTCCGGCCAGTCTATCTGCGAGGAGAGGCCTACCTGATGCTTCACGACGGAAATCGCGCCGCAGCGGAGTTTCAGAAGTTTATCGATCATCGCGGCCTGGTCAGGAACTCTCCTTGGGGACCCCTCGCACGGCTCGGCCTCGCGCGCGCTTACGCAATGCAAGGCGACACCGTGAAAGCACGCGCAGCCTACCAGGATGTTCTAGCGATATGGAAGGACGCCGATCCTGACATCCCCATCCTCAAGCAAGCCACAGCGGAATATGCGCAGCTCCACTAGCCTCAACATCTAAAATTGGCGTAACCCGGCGCATGGGTTCAGCAATCTCTCGGAGACATCCCATACCGAGATCCATCGCGCCCCGTTGCCCCACCATGAACCACAGGAAGTCGCGCGGTCTATGGCTTGTTCCCGAACAAATCAACCTCCGCGGCCTCACCAGGTTTTGGACCGGTCGTGCCCTCATCGTTCAAATTGCGATACCATCCGGCATGGCCGAAGACGGATCTATCTCGCGCAGGAACTTTGTCAAAACTGCCTCCCTCGCAGCAACCGCGATCACTACAGGTCTGGCGCTGACGCCGGAGAGCGCCAGTTCGCAGACCGCTGAACCTCGCACGCAGCCGGCGTCATCCAGGCCCATGATCGGGTTTCAGGCTGAAGTGACCTATCTCCTTCAGTACGGCGTCGCGCGTTTTCTCGACGACGTCCAGAACCGCGCCAGCGTCAACACGCTGATGCTCCACGGCAATCCATTCGAAGCCTCATGGGCCGGTATGGACAAGGCCAGCAATCCCGTTGGCAACTTCGCTACTGCCCATCCGCAGTACTACCGCGACATCAACATGAAGCCTCAGGCCCTGGCCACGGGCGACTTCAGCCTTCCCGACGCCATGGAGAAGATCACCGCCGAAACCAAAAAACGCGGCGTCAAAGTCATTCCCTGGATGGAAGAGGACAATCGCGCGCGTCCGCCAATTAAGGGCATGGACGAGTTGTACGAAGTCGATCTCTATGGCCGCCGAACCGCGGCGCATCCCGGCGGACCGTGCCTCAACAACCCCTATTTCCGCAACCTAATCACTGCGCAGATCGAGGACTTCATTCGCTCCTACGACGTCGACGGACTGCAGCGGGGATCCGAGCGTCAAGGCCCGCTGAGCAACGCACTCGGCGCATGGCACCACGGTGCCAAGAGCGATCCCGGCCACACCTCCTGCTTCTGCGACTACTGTGCGGCCAAGGCGGCGAAGCAGGGCATCGATTTCGCGCGGGTCAAAAAAGGGTTTCTCGCCCTTGAGCCCTACGTCCGCAACGGACGCGCGGGGAAGCGTCCGCTCGACGGATACTACGTGGAGTTCTGGCGCATCCTTCTACGCTACCCCGAACTCCTTACCTGGCAAACCTTCTGGTCCGATAGCATGCGCGAGATGCAGCGCGAATTCTCCACTCATGCCAAGTCCATCCGCCCCGGCATTCCCATCGGCTATCACATCTGGCAGAACATCTCCTTCAACCCCGTCTACCGTGCGGAGCAGGACTACCATCCCTACACCGAATACGCCGACTTCCTCAAGCCGGCGTTGTACGACAACCCCGCCGGCGAACGCATGACCTCGTTCGTCGACAGCCTCACCCAGAACATGTTCGGAGACCTCAGCAAGCAGCAGATGCTCGACTTCGACTACAGCGTCATGGGTCTCAAGGAGAAGTCCTACGGCCAGATCATCGGCCGGCCCGAGTCCGAGTACCAGTCCCAGTTGAATGATCAGCCGATCAACGGAACTCCGCGCGGGCCGTTTGAGCGCTTCTCCAGCGACTACGTCTATCGCGAAACGAAGCGCGCCGTGGACGGAGTTGCAGGTTCCAACACACGCATCTGCTCGGGCCTCGGCATCGACGTGCAGCTGAAGAACAGCACTCCGGAGAGTGTTCGCGATGCAGTGGAAGCCGTCTTCCGCGCCGGAGGCAGCGGCATCGTTCTCTCCACCAGCCACGCAGCAATGCGGCCGGAAAACCTTAGCGCAGTCGGAGCAACACTTCGCGAACTCAAACTAGTCTGATAGCTTCTGCAATCGCAGCTAACGAACATCGTTCTCAGACAGGCGCAGCCCTACAGGAACGAACTCGCTGCTCAGCAGCTTCTCGTTGTTGGTCAGGTAGTACGTCGGAATCCCCGGGTACTGCTCTTCCACAAGCTGCAAGGTGCGAAAGTCAAAGCTTTGCACCTCAGCGCGATCTTCCATCCGATTCCGCTTGATCGCGCCGCACAGCGCATCCACAAACGCCTGCGGCCCTACCGTGTGGTTCTTGTACAGGTCCGCCGGAGCATTCTTGTCCTGCGCTCCCGCAATCGCCTCGGGCAGGCGATCCGGCAGGATCTTCGTCTCCAGGTTGAAGCGAATCGTATCGCCGGTAGCGGCCCTTTCTGCCGCGTGCGGAGTACCTTTCCCCGGCCCGCTTCGATAGTAGTTCGCATAGAAGCGCGTAAAGCGAAACAGCTGCTCCGCGTTCGTTGGCGCATACGGACTCGGCATCTTCTCAACCTTCGCAAACGCGACCGCAACCGGAGACAGCGTCAAATCATTCTTCTGATCCGCACCGAAGTGCACCTTGTCGCAAATGAACGTCTTCTGCGCTTCCGCCATGGAAATATCCTTGGTATACACCCGATTCTCCATCGTGTACGCCGCGCCGTCGCTGCGCCTGCAGCTCTCGGGATTCAGAAATTGGTCATGCCATATCAGCGACACGCCATCCGTCGTCACTCCCGTATCCGTTTCCAGCGTCGTGGCGCCCTGGTCCATGCCGCTCTCAAACGAGGGCAGCGTGTTCTCCGGCCTCAGCCCTCTCCCGCCCCGATGCGCAGCCATGTCAAACCCGTCCAGCTTCTTCCCGGCCGCGCGCTCCTCCGCCACCACTGCGTGCAGCAGGTCCGGACGGTCGCTGATGATGCCGTCCACTCCCAGTGCAATCAGCGCGCGCATCTTCTCCGGATCGTTCGTCGTCCACGGCACCACCTTGAACCCCGCCGCATGCAGCGTATCCACATGCACCTTCGCGGCGCCCGCATCCAGGAGGGAGCCGTCGACCGGAGAAAGCACGGGAACATTCCGCGTTTTGTGCGACGCCGCATGCGCACCAGCCCGCTGCATCAGCAGTAGATACGGATCATTGGATTGCTGGCACACAGCAGCCGACGTCACACAGGCGGCAACGGGCAGGATCAAACAATAGATCGACTTCATACCCCTACTATGCCCGATGCTGTGTGAATGGATTGTTGCAACCCGCCGCCACCGCACGAAAACCACTTGCATCCCATCGACAATTTGCACATGCCGCGCGCCGTGTAAACAAACCTTGATCTTCTATTCAACGGACTGTCACGTAGTACGAGGTACTTTTCTCGAATGCGAGCAATTTCTTTCTCCTCCGCCCTCAGGCTGTTGCCTGTGTTTGCATTCCTCATGCTGGCGACCCAGCTCCAAGCGCAGTACGAAAACGGAAGCCTCACCGGCACCATACGCGACGCCAGCAACGCGCCCATCGTCGGTGCAGCGGTAAAAATCACCAACGCGGACACCGCCGCCGTCTCGCAAACAAAAACCAACGGCTCCGGAGACTACGAGTTTCCTTCGCTGCGTGTCGGCGTCTACACCGTCAACGCCAGCGCCCCCAGCTTCTCTGACGCGGTCGCGCAGGGCATCACCATCTCGGTCGGCAACCGCCAGCGCATCGACCTCACTCTCAAGGTGGGCTCTACCGAAAGCACCGTCGAAGTCACCGGCGTCGCCATGCAGCTCGAGACCGAGACCAGCGAGCGCGGGCAGAACATCACCAACTACCAGAGCGAGGCGCTCCCTCTGGTCTCCCGTAACTACTCGGACTTCCTCGCGCTCGTCCCGGGATCGCGCCAGGCCCCCACCTCGGCAACCACCAGCTCCATCAATTCGCTGACGCGCGCAGGCTCCTACAACGTCAACGGCCAGCGCAGCATGTTCAATAACTTCCTGCTCGACGGCATCGACAACAACGCCTATGGCGAGAGCAACCAGGGCTTCGACAACCAGATCATCGCCGTGCCACCGGACTCCGTCGCGCAGTTCCAGGTGGTCACCAATAACGAGAGCGCAGAATATGGCCGCGCCTCCGGTGCCACCATCAACGTCGCATCGCAGAGCGGCACCAATCACGTGCACGCCACGCTCTACGAGTTCATTCGCAATACCGATCTGAATGCCACCGGCTTCTTCAAGCCCACCCAGGTGGGCGGCACCGGCATCACCACTCCGTTCAAGAAGCCGACCTTCAACCGCAATCAGTACGGCTTCAACGTCGGCGGCCCAATCGTCAAGGAAAAGCTCTTCGCCTTTCTCGACTACGAGGGATTCCGCCAGACGCTCAAGCCGCTCAGCGTACTCACTCTCCCCACCCAGAACGAACTCAACGGCATCCTGGTTGTCCCGGTGAAAAACGCGACCACCGGCGTCATCTATCCAGCCGGAACGCCGATTCCCTCCGGTGCCATCAATCCGCTGTCCAAGCAGATCCTCGGCTACTTCCAAACGCTCTCCTCGCAGTTGCCCGCCTCGGGCCTTTCCTCCACCGGCATCGCCTCCAACGACTATGCCGTTCAGGTCCCGTTTACTGACCACGCGGACAAGGGCGATCTTCGCTTTGACTGGCAGATCAATGCCAATAGCTCGTCCTTCCTGCGCATCAGCGATCGCAAGGAGAATGGTGTCAACTTCCCCGCGATTCCTATCCCGCTCGACGGCCAGACCAACGGCACCATCCGGATTCTCGACCAGCAGATCGCGGCCGGTTATACCCACCTCTTCGGTGCGAACAAGGTCTTCGACGCCCGCCTCGGCCTCGATCGCACCAAGGCCGGCAAGTACAACCTCTCCATCGGCAACACGGCCTTCAACAACATCCCCGGCCTTCCCACCACCAATGCCGTCGTAGCCGGCGGACTCCCTTCCATCGGCATCTCGGGCGGCTTCACCGGGTTTGGCCGGCAGAGCACCAACCCGCAGTGGCAGGATCCCGCCCTCATCGATCCCAAGGTCAACTTCACCTGGGTCAAGGGCCGCCACTCCTTGAAGTTCGGTTACGAGTACGAACACGTCTGGATGGCCGTCAACGATAACAACCCGCTCTACGGCTCCTTCGGCTTCGGCGGAGGCTACAGCGCATGCACGGCCGGCACCGTCATCCCCGGCGTCGGAACCTGCTCCAGCGCAGCCGGTACTCCGGCCAACCTCTCCTCCGCCACTGTTGCGGACACCTACTGGGCCGACTTCCTCTTCGCCACCACCAATGCCTACTCGCTGGCCAACTTCTACGAGGCGCACCTCACCCAGAACATCCACGGCATCTATGCCCAGGATGATTGGAAGGTCAATTCCAACCTGACCCTCAACCTCGGCCTCCGCTGGGAGTACGGCTCGCCCTACGCCGACCTCTACAACCGCGTCTCCAACTTCGACCCCGCCACCCAGACCGTCCTCACCACCACTCCGGGTGCGGTCGCCGGCAACGGCATCACGCCCGTGTCGCCCAGCGGCACCTACGGCAAGACGCTCGTCAATCCTGACTACCGCGACTTCGGCCCGCGCATCGGCTTCGCCTACGCAATCGATCCGCAGACCGCGATTCGCGGCGGCTTCGGCATCAGCTATTCGCACTACACTCGTGCAGGTTCGGGAGACATCCTCGGCATCAACGCACCGCAGGCACAGTTCGCCTCCGTCACCCAGATCACCCCCACCACCACCAATCACTGCACCAACCCGCTGCCGGCGCAGATCATCGCCACCGGCGCAACCGCGCCTTCCTGCTATGCCACCGCGGATCAGGGCTACCCCAGCGGCCTGGTCACCAGCTTCAACTCGGCGACCGACAACATTACCTACATCCCGAAGAACACCCGGGCCAGCTACGTGGAGAGCTACTTCCTCAGCATTCAGCGCAGCTTCTCCAAGAACACCCTGCTCGACATCGCCTACGTCGGCAACCACGGAGTAAGGCTTGAGGGCTTCCTCAACGCCAACCAGAAGAACCCGGCCCTCGGATTCGCGCGCCCCTTCAATGCCTGGCCGTCCGACATCACCGAAGCCCTCAACGACTTCGACTCCCACTTCGACTCGCTGCAGGCCAAGTATGAGCAGCGCTTCGTCGGCGGCCTCACCCTGTTGAACTCCTTCGCCTGGGAGCACTCGCTGGACAACGCCAGCGCCTCGCTCGAAGGCAACACGCCCTCGCCGCAGGATGCGAACAACATCCGTGCCGACTACGCGCAGTCGGATTACAACCTCCCCATCGCCAACATCACCAGCCTCGTCTATGAGCTGCCGTTCGGCCATGGGCGCGCCTTCATGTCCAACGTCAGCCCCGCCGTCGACAGCATCCTCGGCGGATGGCAGGTCAGCGCCATCAACACCATGCAGTCCGGCACTCCCTTCAACGTCACCTACGGTCCCAACAGCGCGCAGGCGCTCTCGCCGCAAATCTCCGCCACCTACCGCGGCGCAAACGAGTACCGCCCCAACCGCGTCCCCGGCCAATCGATCGCCAACGGTACTCGCCTTCGTGCCCCCAACACCGGCTACGTCGACTACATCAACGTCAACGCCTTCGTCCTGCCCCCCATCAAGGACGGCGCCGGCAACCTGCTCAGCCCCTTCGGCAATGCCAGCCGCAACCCCGGCCGCAGCCCAGCCTTCTACCAGACCGATCTCGCTATCAACAAGAAGTTCAGCACGCCGGTGGAAAGCCTGAAGGTGGAATTCCGCACCGAGTTCTACAACATCTTCAACCACACCAACTTCTACCTGCCAGGCGGCCTGTCTCTCTCGCAGGGAACCACCACCGCGGTCGCCGGCGTCGGAGGCTCGGTGCCCGTGTCCGCTATCAGCGCTCCTGCCGTCACCAACGGCGTCACCAGCACCGGCCAGATCACCAGCACCTTCGAGCCGCGCATCGTCCAGTTCGGCCTCAAGATCATCTACTAAAATCTCAACCGCACGAATCCTGAGACGGAAAGGGCTCCAATCCACGGGAGCCCTTTCCTTTTTCCCCGCATGATTGCGAGTCAATATCGCCACCCATACGCTTGATTCCTTGACTTTCCCTTCGCCGCGGACGGATAGTTGTTATTGCGTTCCGCATCGCTTCTCGCACTACGTGAACGGTAATCGCACACCCTGCTGGGGGCGATCGACTAAGCAGATTTTCATCGGGGCTCTCGTGGTGCATGCATCCAACGCGCCGTGCGCTGTGACTGCGGGCACCAAGGTTCGTCACGCGCAAGTCGTATATAGGTTGCACGCGCAAATGAAGGCAAGGAGTTGGATTTTGATGATTCACCGCGACAAGGCTGGGAAGAACTAATGGGCGCCGCTGGGGTACTTCCAAATCCAGTCAGCCCCGTAACTTTTTGGCAGTCCACGAACGGCAAGAAAGTCATCATGGCAGTCACCGGCTGCATGATGCTCCTGTTCGTGATCGGCCACATGCTCGGCAACCTCCAGATGTTCGAAGCGCCCGAGCACATCAACGCCTACGGACACTTCCTGCACAACCTCGGTGAGCTGCTCTGGATCGAGCGAGCCACTATGCTGCTCGTCATCACCCTGCACATCGTCACCACCGTGCAGTTGGCGATCCGCAGCAAGGCCGCCCGTCCCGTCGGCTACTCGCGCAAGCAGGCCATCAACTCCTCTTACGCCGCGCGCACCATGTACTGGAGCGGGCCCATCGTTCTGGCCTTCATCATCTTCCATCTCCTCCAGTTCACCGCCGGCTATGTCCATCCGCAGGCCACCTTCACTGAGGGCGATGTCTACGGCAACGTCGTCTCCGGATTCAAGGTCTGGTGGGTCTCGCTCTGGTACATCTTCTCTATGTGCCTGCTTGGCCTTCACCTCAGCCACGGCATGTGGAGCATGTTCCAGTCCGTCGGACTGGCCGGAAAGCGCCAGACTCCCATGCTCAAGACCGCCGCCCGCGCCATCGCCATCCTCATCGTGCTGGGCTATATCTCCATCCCGATAAGCGTTTTGCTGGGGTTCGTAAAATAATGACACTCGACGCAAGAATTCCTTCCGGTCCGATCGAAGAGGCGTGGGCCAAAGCCTGCTTCGACATGAAGCTCGTCAACCCCGCCAACAAGCGCAAGCACTCGCTCATCGTCGTCGGCTCCGGCCTGGCTGGCGGTGCGGCCGCTGCCTCGCTCGGCGAACTCGGCTACAAGGTCAAGTGCTTCTGCTTCCAGGATTCGCCTCGCCGCGCGCACTCCATCGCCGCGCAGGGCGGCATCAACGCCGCCAAGAACTACCCCAACGACGGCGAGAGCGTCTTCCGCCTCTTCTACGACACCGTCAAGGGCGGCGACTTCCGCGCCCGCGAAGCCAACGTCTATCGCCTCGCTTCCATCAGTACCAGGATCATCGACCAGTGCGTCGCCCAGGGCGTCCCCTTCGCCCGCGAGTACGGCGGCTCCCTCGCCAATCGATCCTTCGGCGGAGCCCAGGTCTCGCGCACCTTCTACGCCCGCGGCCAAACCGGCCAGCAGCTTCTCCTCGGCGCCTACCAGGCTCTCGAGCGTCAGGTCCACGCCGGCTCCGTCACCATGATCCCGCGCACCGAGATGCAGGACCTCATCGTCGTCGACGGCAAGGCCCGCGGCATCGTCGCCCGCGACCTCATCACCGGCAAGCTCAGCGTGCATATCGCGGATGCAGTCATCCTCGGCACCGGCGGCTACGGCAACGTCTACTATCTCTCCACCAACGCCAAGGGCTCCAACGCCACCGCCATCTGGCGCGCCTACAAACGCGGCGCTCTCTTCGCCAATCCCTGCTTCACCCAGATTCACCCCACCTGCATTCCCGTCTCCGGCGACTATCAGTCCAAGCTCACCCTCATGAGCGAGTCGCTCCGCAACGACGGCCGCATCTGGGTCCCGAAGAAGAAGGGCGACACCCGCTCCCCCGACCAGATCCCCGAAGACGAGCGCGACTACTATCTCGAGCGTCGCTATCCCAGCTTCGGCAACCTCGTCCCGCGCGACGTCGCCTCCCGCAACGCCAAGGCCATGTGCGACGAAGGCTACGGGGTAGGGAAGAGCGGCCTCGGCGTCTATCTCGACTTCTCCGAGTCCATCGCCCGCCTCGGCGAGAAGACGGTCCGCGAACGCTACGGCAACCTCTTCGACATGTACCAGCGCATCACCGACGAGAATCCCTACAAAACGCCGATGCGCATCTACCCCGCCATCCACTACACCATGGGTGGCCTCTGGGTGGACTACCAGCTGCAGTCGACCATCCCCGGCCTCTTCGTCCTCGGCGAAGCCAACTTCTCCGACCACGGCGCCAATCGCCTCGGCGCCAGCGCGCTCATGCAGGGACTCTCCGACGGCTACTTCGTCATCCCCTACACCATCGGCAACTACCTCGCGACCAACAAATTCGCGGCGGTCGATGCAGCGGCGCCCGAAGTCAAGGAAGCAGTCACCTCCGTCCAGCAGAGAATCGACAAGCTGCTCTCCATCAAGGGCAAGCGCACCGTCGATTCCTTCCACCGCGAACTCGGCAAGATCACGTGGGACTATTGCGGCATGGCCCGCACCGCCGGCGGCCTCGAAACCGCCATCGGCAAAATCCGCGCCCTGCGTGAAGAGTACTGGACCAACGTCACCGTCGCCGGAACCAGCGATGACCTCAACGAGAGCCTGGAGAAAGCCGGCCGCGTGGCCGATTACTTCGAGCTCGCCGAGCTGATGTGCATCGACGCCCGCGACCGCAATGAGTCCTGCGGCGGCCACTTCCGCGAGGAGTATCAGACGCCCGACGGCGAAGCCCAGCGCGACGACGAGAACTATTCCTACGTCGCGGCATGGGGATACAAAGGGCCCAATGCGCCGCCCGAACTCAACAAGGAACCCCTGGAGTTCCACTACGTTCACCCCAGCCAGAGGAGTTACAAGTAAATGAAACTAACGCTGAAGATCTGGCGACAGAAAAATCCCAACGAGAAGGGCGCCTTCGTCCGCTACCCCGTGGCCGACGTGGACCCCGAGATGTCCATTCTCGAATGTCTCGACGTGCTCAACGAGTCGCTCATCCTCAAGGGCGAAGCCCCCGTGGCCTTCGAACACGACTGCCGCGAAGGCATCTGCGGCTCCTGCGGCTTCATGATCAATGGCATCCCCCACGGTCCGGAGCGCGCCACCACCGCCTGCCAGCTCACCATGCGCCACTTCAAGGACGGGGATGAACTTACCCTCGAGCCCTGGCGCGCCAAGGCGTTCCCCACCATCAAGGACCTTGTCGTCAACCGCCGCGCCTTCGACCACATCATCGAAGCGGGTGGCTACGTCTCCGTCTCCAGCGGCCAGGCGCCCGAAGCCAACAATCTCCCCGTCGGCAAGGAGATCGCCGACGAGTCCATGGACGCCGCTGCCTGCATCGGCTGCGGAGCCTGCGTCGCCGCCTGCCCCAACGCCTCGGCCGCTCTCTTCACCGGCGCCAAAATCACCCACCTCGGAGTCCTGCCCCAGGGCGAGCCCGAGCGCGAGCGCCGCTCTCTCGCCATGGTCGCGCAGATGAACGCCGAAGCCTTTGGCAACTGCACCAACATCGGCGAATGCACCGGAGCCTGCCCTAAGGAAATCCCGCTGGAAGTTATCGCCAACATGAACCGCGACTACCTCTGCGGCACCTTCAACCGCCGCGACGAGCTACCCACGCCCGTCACCCCAGTAACCGCCTAACCCCACGCGCAAGCGCGGATGAAGTATTGGGTGCCCCATGGTCGACGCGCATCTCGCGTCGACCATGGGTTTCTCATTTCGGCAACTCTCCCCACCCTCAAAGATGCGTCATCTCGACCGAAGCGCAAAGCGCGCAGTGGAGAGACCCCCCGCATTTGCCTCTGCACTTGCCGTTGCCTGTTCTCCCCACCCCCAAAGAAGCGTCATCTCGACCGAAGCGCAAAGCGCGCAGTGGAGAGACCCCCGCATTATGCCTTTGCACTTGCCGTTGCCTGTTCTCCCCGCCCCCCAAAGATGCGTCATCTCGACCGAAGCGCAAAGCGCGCAGTGGAGAGACCCCCGAATTTGCATTTGCCTTTGCCTTTGCCTTTGCACTTGCCGTTGCCGTTGCCCGTGCCCCCCAAAAAGAAGCGTCATCTCGACCGGAGCCGCAGGCGCAGTGGAGAGACCCCCGCATTTGCCTCTGCCC
>DASYEU010000172.1:0-9495 GCA_036498865.1 Acidobacteriaceae bacterium
CAGCGCGCCCTTTGCGTGCGCCACCTCGGCGATGGCGGCGACGTCCTCGATGGTCCCGAAGAAGTTCGGGGACTGAATCATGACGCAGGCGGTTTCGCTGGTGATCGCGGCGTCGAGCGCGGACCTGTCGATACGCCCGTCCGCTCCGTAGGTCACTTCGGTGATCGGGATCTCCTGGTGCTGCGCGTAGGTTGCAATGACCTCGCGATACTCGGGATGCACGGTGCGGGCGATGACTGCTTTGTCGCGGCCGGTGACGCGAACAGCCATCATCATGGCTTCGGCCGCGCCGGTGGAGCCGTCGTACATGGAGGCGTTCGCGATCTCCATGCCGGTGAGTTCGCAGATCATGGTCTGGAACTCGAACATGGCCTGCAGGGTGCCTTGCGAGATCTCCGGCTGGTAGGGCGTGTAGCTGGTGAGGAATTCGCCGCGCAGGACGAGCGAATCGATGATGACCGGCTTGTAGTGGCGGTAGACGCCGGCGCCGAGGAAGCTGGCGTAGCCGGTCGCATTGTTCTCCGCAAAGGCGCGGAAGCGGTCGATGATCTCCGACTCGGAGTGCTGGCGCGGGATAGCGAGGTCGCGAGTGAGCTGGTACTCGGCCGGGATGGTGGCGAACAGGTCGTCGATGGACTCGACGGCCGGCGTCGTCTCGTGGATGGCCGCGAGCATCTCCTTGCGGTCCGCCGGACTTTTGGGGAGGTATCGCATCGTTTAGTGTCCCGTCTCCTCGCTGACAAACTTTTCGTAGTCGGCGGCCGAGAGCAGCGAATCGAGCTCGCTCGGGTTCTTCAGTTCGAGCTTCAGCATCCAGGTGGTGTTGGCGTCTGCGTTCACCTTCTCGGGGGCGTCCTTCAGCTCCTCATTCACGGCGGTCACAGTGCCGGATGCGGGCGTGTAGAGATCGCTGACGGCTTTGACGCTCTCGACGGAGCCGAAGATCTTGCCGGCTTCGAGCACGTCGCCCACCTTGGGCAGGTCGACGAACACGATGTCGCCGAGTGAATCCTGCGCGTAGTCGGTGATGCCCACGGTTCCGATCGAGCCTTCGACCGAAATCCACTCGTGTTCCTTGGTGTACTTGTAGCTGGCAGGGTACGCCATGTGCCTGGTCTCCAATCCCGTTTGAGCTTCCATACCAGTGTAGCCGCTCGGCGAAGTGGATTTCCGGGTCGAAACCGCTATGCCGTCTTCTTTGGCCGCTTATAGAACGGTGTGGGCACGACCCGGGCTTTTACCAACTGGCCGCGAATCTCCACGGCGACCACCTCGTCGAGGCCCGCGTATTGGATGGGCACGTAGGCGAGCGCGATGTTCTTCTTGAGGAAGGGCGCGGGCGATCCGCTGGTAATGTGGCCGATTTTTTCGCCGGATACGGTCGCAACCGGGTAGCCGTCGCGGCCGATTCCGCGCTCGATCATCTCCAGGCCGACGAGTTTGCGCTTGGGGCCGCCGGTGCGCTCGATCTCGGCCAGGGCTTCGCGGCCAACGAAATCAACACCTTTGTCGAGTTTGGCGTAGCGGCCCAGGCCGGCTTCGAAGACCTGGATGGTGTCGGAGATTTCGTGGCCGTAGAGGGCCATTGAGGATTCGAGACGCAGCGTGTTGCGCGCGCCCAGGCCGCAGGGCAGGATGCCAAATTCCGCGCCGGCGGCGAGGACCTCGCCCCAGACGCGGCCGCTGGTGGGCTCGTCGGAGGGGATGTAGATTTCGAAGCCGTCCTCGCCGGTATAGCCGGTGCGGGCGATCATTACGTTGTAGAGTCCGCACACCTTGCCCCAGGTGAACCAGTAATTCTTGATGGCGCTCAAATCGGTGTCGGTGAGTTTCTGCAGCGTGGCCTGCGCCTTGGGGCCCTGGATGGCAAGCTGCGTGTACATGTCGGAGTAGTCGCTGATGTGGGTCTTGGGCATGTGGCCGACCTGCTGGCGGACCCAGGCCACGTCTTTCTCGCGCGTACCGGCGTTGATGACGATGAGGTAGTCGTTTTCGCTGAGCTTGTGCACGACGACGTCGTCGACGAAGGTGCCGTTGGGGTGGAGCATGGCCGAGTAGTGGGCCTGGCCGATCTGAAGTTTGGAGGCGTCGTTCATGCATAGACGCTGGACGGCGGCGAGCGATCCGGGGCCGCGGAACTGAATGTCGCCCATGTGGGAGACGTCGAAGAGGCCAACGCCGGTGCGCACGGCCATGTGCTCGGCGACCAGGCCCGAGTACTCGACGGGCATGTCCCACCCGCCGAAGTCGACCATTTTGGCTTTGTGCGCGCGATGGGTCGAGTTCAGAGCTGTCTTGCGAAGCGGCGTTGCCGTCATTTCAGCCATGCGTGGTTCCTCCGGGCCCAATGCGGCCGCTTCTTTTAGTATCGCCGCGCGGGGCGGTCTCGCCAAACGGTGTGCGATTAGTGGGGATCGGTGCCGAAGACGCGATTCAGCCTTTTCTTCAACTCGCCCCAGGCTGCGTCGGTCGCTTCGCCCTCGGTCTGCCAGAGGACGAGGCCCTCGTCGTCGACCAGCAGGACGTAGGCGTCGTCGGGCTTGTCATAGTGCGCGACGGCTCGCCAGGCCGGTTCGCCCTCCGTCAGCGGGACGAAGTGCGGCTTCTCTCCGTAGGGCACGGACGAGCCCATCTTCTTGACGATCATGCCGCGCAGCATTTTAGGCGCGCCACCGAGCATCGGGAACTCGTAATAGACGATGTCGTTCGACTTGCCGTAGTTGGCCTCCAGCAGACGACCCCAGGAGGCGACCTCACTCTGCGATGCGTGGCTGAATCCCAGCACCAGGACGCCTACTTTGCCTTTCAGCGCCTCGGGCAGGGTAACCGCGGCGCCGGTAAGCGCCGTGCCGTGGGTCGCGGGGATGTGGGTATCGGGTGCCTGCGCGCGGATGCCTGTGCCGAACAAGGCCGCGCCCAAAGCAACCCAGGTGATCGCTCGTCCAGGATGGATCATGCGGCGATTCTAACTCTTCGGTATGTCTTCGTCGTCGGTGCGGTTTTACTGGATCGGATTGACGGTTCGAATGTTGGTCAACGCCGGGACATGTCCCATGGCAATCCACGCGCCTACTGCGCCAAACAGCACCGACAGCCAGGTTCCGATGATCCAGATGTTGTCGCTGTCCGCCGTGGCGCGCGGGCCGGAGGAGCCATGCCACCGCGCCGCGACCTTTACTGCCAGAAAACCCGCGATCAACTGGATTCCGCTGCCCGGCACCATCAGCGCACCGGTATAGATCGCGCGCTCCAGAACACCCACCAGCCAGCTGAGCTGAGACTTATGGTGGTTCGGTTCGGGGGGATGGAATCTCCGCACATACGGCCACAGAGTTCTTTCGATCAGCCACCACAGCACAAAGTGGCCGACGACAATCGAAAACGCAAACCCGGCAATTGCACGCAACACGTTCGTTCCCTTCCGCTGCCGTTTCTGACCGGCAGGAGAATCATATGCTGGAGCCGCCGGCTGGGCCGTGACGAACCGCACTGTGCTCTGTTATCGCTGACGTTCGCGGCGCCTTGCGCGGACGAAGTTGCTGACACAGAAGTAGCCGAAGAGCAGGAGCATTGCCGCGGCACCCGCCAGTTGCTGGCGGCCGGCCGAGTTGGCGTGCCACTGTCCGCGCAGCCGGAAGACCGCGCCGAGGAAGAACAGCGCGAAGAGGCCGAAGAAGAACCCGGAGACTTCCAGCCACAGCACGCCGGAGAGGCGCAGGAACGGCCCCCACACCGCTTCGCCAAAGCGCTTGCTCCCTCGACGCAGGCCACCCTTCACCTCGCGCGCCTGTTCTACTTTTCGCGTGGCGGCCTGCGCCGCTCGTCTTGCCGCGGAGTCGGCGGCCGCGCGCTCGCCGGATTGACTGCCGCCGGAGGGTTCCGGGGCTCGATCCGTGGCGCGACGCTGCGGTGCAACTGACGGATTCTCCGCTGTCGCGGCGTCAACCGCGTTGACCAGCGTTTTAACAGCCTGTCGCGCACCAAATCCGAGTGCACGCCCAAAGCGAACCCTGTCCATGATTCAAAGTGTAATCTCCCGCTGCTGCTGGACGAAAGCGGGTTTGCGCAGTTCTGCATCGCGCAGGTTCCGCACCGGTTTGCGGCCCTGCGAAAACTTCGCCTCACCAAACGGCACTCTCGCGCATCCAAAGCAATAGCACGCGCGTTCTTAATTCACGCGGCATGAACGAAGGAGAACGGACGATGAAGCGTTTTCTGTGGACGGTAGGTGGCTTTTGCGCTGCTGCTGCGGGTCTTCTGGTATGGGGAGCGAAGCGTACGCCGAAGGTGGAAGACCTTGCGGACAAGCTGGAAGACGCCTGGGCTGACCATCACACGAGCGTTTAATGTGGAGAACGACCGCCTGATGATTGAGGAAAATCGGGTGCGCAAATTGCATTGCGGCGGTTTGACACCCGGCGTATGCTAAACCGAAGCGTTTGGCAAAGTACCCCCGCAATGCCGTTCCCGCCGGTCTTCGAGGGCCGGGAATACCCGATGCGGATGAATCGCTTGTGGAATTCAATCCCAGGGCAGTCCGGAGGTGGCATTGAATCAAAAAGTGAAGAACCTGATCCAGAAATTGGGCGAGGCAATCCACGAGTCTGTCTCCGAATCGGAAAACATCGCGGGTGTAGTGAAGAATATTCGCGACCAGGGCTTCGATGTCATGCTTATGCTGGAGGCGACCATTGGCCTCAATCAGGTCGAGAACGAGGGCGATGAAGCGACTGAATCGTCTCGTGAAGATCCTCTCGGCGCCTTCACCCGCAATGACCTCACTTTTCTGAAGTCCCTCCGCATCACGCTGCCCGATGAAGACGCCGCGGATCTGGACTCGGACTCTCCCACCGACTCCGAGAGTTCCAGCGACGCATAGTCCTGTTGTTCCGCCCCTCCGCGCCCGGCAGTCCCTCGCCGGGCCGCGTTGTCTGCAGCCCGGGTGTACTTGCCGGACCGTACCGAAGTCAAAGAGCAAAACGAAACGCCAGCGTGGTAGACTCTCGATTCGCTCCCGACGGGAGCCGCATTCGCTGCGGCGCTTTCCTGCAACGGAGACGAGTTGGTGGTTTGCTTTCGACCAGAATCCGCGATAGGCTTCTGGCGCAGTGCGTGGCAACCTTTCGCCGCGTTTGTGTTGTCGTAACTTGAGATTGCACTGGTTTCTGAGGGTAGAGGACGATGAGAGAGACGCTCGGTGTGCTGCTGGCTGGTGGAGCTGGCGAAAGGCTTTTCCCACTCACCCGCGATCGCGCCAAGCCCGCAGTCCCGTTTGCCGGCCAATACCGCATCATCGACATCACGCTTTCCAACTGCATTAACTCCGACCTGCGCCACGTCTACATCCTGACGCAGTACAAGGCGCTTTCGCTCAACCGCCACATCCGCGAGGGCTGGGGCCCGGTGGTCGCGAATGAGCTTGGCGAGTTCATCGAAATCCTGCCGCCAATGCAGCGCGTCTCCAAGTCCTGGTACCAGGGCACTGCGGACGCCGTCTACCAGAACATCTACTCGATCGGCGCCGAGGAGCCGAAGTATGTCCTCATCCTCTCGGGCGATCACATCTACAAGATGAACTACGGGCTGATGCTCAAGCAGCATCGCGAGTCCGGAGCCGACGTGACTCTGGCCACGCTCCCCATCACGCCCGATGAGGTCTCGCGCTTTGGTGTGGTCGAAGTCGGCCGCAACGCCGAGGTTATCGGCTTCGTCGAGAAGCCCAAGTCTACCGACATCCGCTCGCCATTCAATCCGGACATGGTGGACGCCTCGATGGGAATCTACCTCTTCAATACCGACATTCTTCTGCCCGAGTTGATGAAGGACGCTGAAGATCCCGATTCGTCGCACGACTTCGGCCACGACATTCTGCCCAAGCTGCTGGGCCGGTTCAAAATGCACGCCTACAACTTCGTGGACGAGAACAAACAGCGCGCGCTCTACTGGCGCGATGTGGGTACCCTCGAGGCGTACTACGAAGCCAACATGGACGTTGCGGGCGTCTCGCCGATCTTCAATCTCTACGACAAGACCTGGCCTATGCGCACGCGGCCCTACCAATATCCGCCGGCCAAATTCGTTTTCGGAGAGCCGGGACGTACCGGCATGGCTATCAACTCGATTGTTGCCGCCGGCTCCATCGTCTCCGGCTCGGTGGTGCGCAACTCGGTTGTCTCGCAGGACGTTCGCGTGAACTCCTATGCCGACGTCGACTCGTCCATCATCTTTTCGCACGTCAACATTGGACGGCACTGCCGCATCCGGCATGCCATCATCGACCGCGACGTTCACATCCCCGATGGCACCGTGATCGGCTACGATCCCAACGAAGACAAGAAGAACTACTTCGTCTCCGAGAGTGGCCTGACCATTGTGACGCGCGACTACTCGGTGTACGAGAACCCAGTAAGCCCCGAGTTTTTGCAGCAGGGCAATAGCTGGTAACCGCGCTGCGATTGTCGCGAAGATCGCTCGTAACGAATTCGGTTACCGTTGGTATCTTAAGTAACGCGCGCCATTTTTCAGTGGTGTTTCCGCGCCAGGCACGGTACTTTTCTTCCTGTAGTCGCGTGCCATCTGCCCTGGTGCTCTCTGACTTATAAGATTCGATCCGCGGACTGATGCGACGGTCGTGGACAAATCCATACATCTCAAAATGCCGGCCTCGTTCTTTCGAACAAGACCGGCTTTTTCTTTTGCCTAGTTTGCGGTTTGCCGCGTCGTGAGCGTGAAGACGCCAGCTGCCTAGTAGCCCTTGATGTGCAGGCCGAACACCACCGCGCTGGCGACCAGGCAATAGATCCCGAAGAGGTACCAGCGGCCGTTCTCCAGCCAATTGCTCAGCCACTTCAGCGCTACCAGCCCGGCGAAGAAGGCGAACACTGCGCCGAGCAGGCTCACCATCACCGTTCCATGCAAATCGATCGGAGCGCCCGTGGTCGCGGCTTCGTGGGTTGCATGCAGTAGACGCAGCGCTTCGCGGCCGATTGCCAGCGGAGTAATCGCCACCGCCAGCGCAAAGCTGAAGCGCTCCGCGCGCTCCTTGGTCGCGTCGGTCAACATGCCGGCCGAGATGGTTGCGCCCGACCGCGAGAATCCGCGGAACGGCAGGCACAATCCCTGCACGAAGCCCATCCAGCCAGCCTGCCGCATGGTGACGTTGCCGCTCGAGCGCCGCGTAATGCTGGTAGCTCCGCCCGCCTCGGCCAGCTCGGGCTTGTCCTTTCGCAGCCCCGCGATGAGGATCAGTACGCCCGCGCAGAAGAGCGCCGGCGCTACCAGGTCCAGGCGCCCGAACAGGTCTTCGATCTCTGCCTTGGGTGCGCCTTTGAACAGCGTGTGCTCGATCAATTTGATCAACACCTCGCCCACCACGCCGGTCAGCGCAGTTGCCCACACCAGACGCACCAGGAAGCGCTTGAACGCGTCCGCCGAGGCAAAGTACGTCTGCACCCACTGCTTCCAGAAGTATGCGATGACGGCGAACATCGTGCCCGTATGCAGCATCACCAGCAGCAGCGTCATCTGTGGTGACGAGGGGTCGAGCCCCATCAGCTTCTCGGCAACCACGACATGGGCGGAACTCGAAACCGGGAGCAACTCAGCGAGGCCCTGCACAATGGCCAGGAGGATGACTTGGTAAATTGGCATCCCTCTATTCTAAGGGTGCCGCGTCAGCATTCGATGAACGCAGGCAAGGGAATCGGACCCTCAGGCGACAACCATGATCGCCTCATTGTCCACCGGAAAGTTCACCGAGTTGGCGATGAAGCACAGCGCATGTGCTTCGTGGTGCAGGTCCTGCGCCTTAGCAAGATCGCTGCCCGCAGCCACGGTTACCTTGGGATGCAGCAGCACTCGCGTAAGGTGGCCCCCGCCATCCGGAGTCTGCTCCATCCAACCCTCGGCGTGGTCGATGTAGTCGGTGACTACGATTCCGGCGTCCGCGCACAGATGCAGGTACGAGAGTTGGTGGCACGAGGACAGAGCCGCCACCAATAGCTCCTCAGGGTTCCAACGGGTTCGATCTCCGCGAAACACGGGATCAGAGGATGCTGCGATGGTGGGCTTTCCATCCGTCAGAATCTCGTGCTGCCGCCCGTAGCTGCGATACCCCGACGTCCCCGTCCCGGTATTTCCGGTCCACTGGATCGTCACCGTGTAGTGATGCTCTTTGCCGATCATGCGCTCCCCCCTCGGGAAAGCTTTTTCTCAAACACCCGCGACGTCTTCACGTCCGTGTACCCGTCACGAAGATAGAAGCGATGCGCATCCTCGCGTGTGCTCCGCGATGTCACCCGCACCACATCCACGCCCTGCGCGCGGGCCCACGACTCGGACTCTTCGCACAACCGTTGGCCGATCCGCCGCCCGCGCAGGCCCTCTTTCACCACCAGTCCGCCAATTAGTGCATAGGGACTGCTCTGCAGATGGGTGGTCAGCGCAACGTCGATCCATCCAACGACTTCCGCGCCGATACAAGCGACCAGTACAGCCTGGCTCTCCGGTAGCGCGACGATCCGCCGGCGAATCTCATCCGCGGTTGCCGGATACCCGAGCGCGGCGCTCAAGTCAGCTACGGCCACCGCGTCTTCCGGCCTGACTCGCCGAATCGTCAGCGAGACAGACTCAGTCACGATCGCTTCCATACACCGGAATCTTCTGCGCCACGCGATAGGCAATGCTGGCTGCCCGCGCCGTGAAGTCCGACTGCGGATAGCGCTGCTTCAACTCTGTCGCCAGCCCTTGCACGCTCGCTGCTGCCTGGTCCGATCTCTTGCGGTTGTCTTCGACGAGATACATTTCGACCAGCACACCCTGGCGATAGGTCGCCTCGTACAGCGCTTGCGGGGCCTTGGGGCCGTCCGGATACCTGTCGGCGTATTTCTCGTACAGGGTCGCCTCCAGTTCAGGACACTTCGGCAATCCCTGCCAGTCGCCGCAAAGTTTGTTGTCGAGCAGGTCGTAGGCGGCCTGCGCTGCATACTTCGTCCCCGGATACTGCTTCATCACCTTCTGCATTTCGCCTTCGTAGATCTGAGGCCGCAGATAGGCCTCCTGCTCCTTGGCCGAGGGCAGCGTGTGGACATCCGCGCGGTCGAGCTGCCAGCGTACATCTGCCGACCGGAAAGCCGACTCGGGTGCCAGCGGCGAATCGGGGAAGTACTCGGCGACCCGGCGGTAGAGAAGGCGCGCTCCGTCTGCGGCGTTTTTGGGAGCGTGCGGTTGCGATGCCTCGTACTCCAGGTTCGCGGCCGTGCCGTACAGGATCTGATCGCCATTCGGCGTCGACTGAGAAATCAGCCCCTTGTTGCGGATCCATCCCGAGGTTGGCGTTGCTGTATCGTCCGCGCCGAACTCCGGTTTGCTCGTATCGTCCTCGTCGTCAAGGATGTCCGTGTTGGCGAATACGCGGACCCACCCGCCGTTGGTCTCCATGATGGCAACTTCGTGTCCGGGGCCGACCTCGTCGGTATGCTGCGCGTTGTCGTCGGC
>DASYEU010000173.1:0-14572 GCA_036498865.1 Acidobacteriaceae bacterium
ACCCGGAGCTGCCCTCGCAAGGGCCCAGCAGCCTCGCGCCCCCGCCTGAGGGCCAGGCATCCATCTTCACCGTGCTGCAGGAGCAGCTCGGCGTGAAGCTTGCGCCCGCCAAAGCGCCGGCCGAAGTCGTCGTCATCGACAACATCGATCCGCCGACCGAGAACTAGCTCATGGCCACGGGCACAGTGCGGCCACCGGAAAATTAGAGCAACCGCTGCGAATCGAAAACCAATCACAGAGATCGCGGAGCAACAGAGAGAGCACAGAGAGATTCTCGAGGGAAAACCGACGAGCCTCCGTGTCCACTCTTTTTCTCCGTGCTCTCTGTGTTTCGCTTGTAGCGATCTTCAGTTGACCGGCCGGATCAGGTAGCGGCTCTCGTTCAGATTGCGTTGCATCTCCGACAGGTGGTAGAGGTACTCGGCGAACTCCTCGGCCATGCGCTTCATCATCTTCGCGCGCTTGCCCACCGCAGCCATCAGGTAGCACTCGCGGCCCATGGTGGAGAAGAACTCAATATTGTGGCGATGCCGGTTTTGGCTCTGGAAGAAGCCTGCGTACAGCAGAATGTGCGCACCCGCGGACTCCATCCACAGCGGATTCTTCGCGCTGGTCAGCTGCCGCATCATCAACTCGGCAATCTGCGTCAGGTCGGCAAACTGGCGGAGCTCGCCATCGCCGGGGCTGTAGTCGTCGGAGAGAATTTCGGTGCGGTCGATCGACTGCAGGCAGAAATGGCCCAGCACGCTTGCGAGATACACACCCGTGGAATCGCGAATCTGCGCCCACCGCGCACTTCCCATCGCGTCCTGCAGGTTCGAGGCCCAGAAGTTCAGAGCCCGTTCTTCAGTTACCCCGTAAAGGTCTTCAAAATCCTGAGTCGATAGCATTGCGCCCTCCAACCCGAATTTCTAGAGAAAAGTACGGCTATTGTGCGTCTATTTCTTCGACGTGAAAATACATACTTTGGTTCGTCGAATACAACTCGGCACCTGCCTCTAAAAGATCAAACACACTTTGAGCGTCGAGGTTTCGCTTGCGTCGCGGAACCGGGTGGTTCGAGCCGCGCTCAGCTTGCGCAATTTAATTCGGGAGGAGGCAACCCTAATCTTTCGGATGCGCCGGCACGGTATATTCCTCCAGCCGACGCTGAATCGTCTCCGGCCGGCCGCTGAGAAAATCGCGCAGCGCCGGCTTCTGCTGATACAACTCCTGCGACACCCGCACCAGGCGCCCATCGCGCAGCAGCAGGTACACCCAGTCGTGCATGGTGACGTTGAACGAGCAACGCACCGGCTGCAGTGGGCGCCCAGTCACGGGAATATCGTCGGAGGGAACCAGCACCTCCAGTTGCCTGCCCGGCTTCTTCCATCGCGCCGGAAGCGACTCGAACCCCGGACGTACGCGCACACGCACGCAGTTGTCGTACTTGAAGGTGACACCCTGCGTCGTTCTCGGCGGAGAGACAAGGTCGCCCTGGCCCTCGCCCGAGTACACCGGATCGTCGTCGTCGATATTCAGCAGCCGGCCCACCACCATCTCCGGATGCAGCGAGCACGGATCGCCCGAGAGTCCGCTCACCGAGATTGGCCCCGCCATGCTGGGACCAACCGAGTCCAGCATGCCCGAGATCTCGTCGCACATCAGCCCCGCGGCGGGAGTCATGCGCGGCGTCTTATGCGTCCCGTCCGATGACAGCACATGCACCCGCAGCGGATACTTCTTCAGATTCGGAGTCCGCGCCGCGGCCGGCCACACGCATACGGCTGCGCACAGCAGCAACCCACACATCCCGAGAGTGCGCGAGAGTGGCCGAGGGAGACCGGGCATCGGAGTGCTTCTCCTGTGCAAACACGTTCGCTATGGCCGCAGTATAAACCTGCACGGTGGACGGACCTGCCGCCCACCCGCACTTGACAGCCATTCGTACCGGCCTGCACCGCTTGCCTTGCTGCCCACTGCATGGAGTACTCTTCTCCTGAACCCTTTTTGCCACTTTAGGTTGGAACTGCATTGAGCAAACTGCAAGGAATCTTCACCCCCATCCTCGTCCCGCTGGACGACAAAGGCCAGATTAACGAGGCGGAACTGCGCCGTTTCGTCTCCTGGCTCATCGAGCGCGGCGTACACGGCCTTTACCCCAACGGTTCTACCGGCGAGTTCACCCGCTTCACTGCCGCCGAGCGCCGCCGCATCGTCCACATCGTGACGGAGGAAGCTGCGGGCCGCGTTCCCATCCTCGCCGGCGCTGCCGAGGCCAACGTGAAGGAGACGCTGTTCGCCTGCCAGGCCTACGCGGACATGGGCGCGCGCGCGGTCGCCATCGTCGCGCCGTTCTACTACAAGCTCACGCCGGAGTCGGTTTATGCGTACTTCGCCGAGATCGCGCGGAATTCGCCCATCGACCTGACGCTCTACAACATCCCCATGTTCGCCAGCCCCATCGACGTGCCGACCATCCGCAGGCTCGCGGACGAGTTCCCGCGCGTTATCGGCATCAAGGACTCCTCCGGCGACCTCGCCTTCATGATGCGCATGATCGCCTCCATTCGGCCCAATCGGCCGGACTTCACCTTCCTGACCGGATGGGAAGCGGTGCTGATCCCGATGCTGATGATCGGCTGCGACGGTGGAACGCACGCGTCGTCGAATGTCGTGCCGGAAGTCACGCGCCGCATGTGGGATCTCTTCCACTCCGGCGACACCGCCACTGCGATGCAGTGGCAGTACCGCATCCTGGAACTGTTCGACGTGATGCTCTACCAGTTCGAGTTCCCGGATGGCTTCCGCGCCGCTGCCGAACTGCGCGGCTTCCACTTCGGCCAGGGACGTCAGCCCAAAACGTCGGCCCAGCGCAGCGAGAGTGCGGCGCTGAGCAGCGTGATGCAGTGCATCCTCGCCGACTTCGAGCTGGTGAATCCTCCCGCTGCGGGTTGTCCCGTTCCTCCGCCGCGACTCTATCCGGCTGTGCCCGAGATCGGCGATGACAACCTGGAACAGGTCGTGCATCAGGTCTTCGACGAGATGAAAAACCGGGGCCTGCTGTGAGCGGTTCTCCTGGCCCGGCGGAAGCGCTGGCGTTTGTCGAGATCGGAGGCTGGTCGCCTGCGATGGTCGTGCTGGACGCGATGGAGAAGAACGCTGCCCTCACGATCCTGCAGACCGAACTCAACGACGCTCCTGGAGTCTGCCTGAAGCTCTCTGGCCGCGTCAGCGATCTGCACTCCGCTGCGCGTGCTGCGGAGGAGATGGCCGATTCGATGCAGGTCAGAATCCTGACTCACGTTATTCCGCGGCCTGCGGAAGGCGCTCGCTCGGCGTGGCAAGCTGCCGCTGACTTCAACCCGCTCATCGAACAACCGTCTGTCCAAACTCCGGAGAACAACATGCCCGATCAAGCCAGCTTCGCTGTAGGCCTCATTGAAACCCAGGGATTCACAGCAGCGTTCGAAGCTATCGACACCGCGCTGAAGACTGCCAACGTTGAAGTGCTGGCGCGCGAAAAACTCGGCGGAGGCTACATCACCATCGTGATTAAGGGCGATGTCTCGGCAGTTCGGGCTGCGATCGATGCGGGCAGATCGCACGTGGAAGGACTCGGGAAATTAATTGCCGCTCACGTGATCCCAAATCCCAGCAAAGGCGTGCTGGCGCTGCTGCCGAAGCAGTCTTAGCGGGCTCCTCCCTACCCACCGTACTTAAGTCCTAAAGTATCCCGGATACAGGACTTAGGGGTCGCCTGGGTCCTTCTTTACCCCACCGGGTCGCCGATCCAAAGGACTTAGCTGCAAAGTACTTTATCCAGTGGACTTACAGACGAAAATCGCGAGGCGTGCGGTCTCGGGATTTAATTTGCCCCCTAAGTTCTATTTTATCGTGCACGTCAATAGGTCCGGGTGTGCAAAAAGGGGCTTAGCCGCTGAGAACCCCCAGGGACTCAGGAGGGTGCTGACAAAGTCCTTGGCGACGCAAGAAGCTGACCTCGGCGGCTAAAGCCGCGAGCAAAGTGCGTTGTGACGTCGGCCGAAGGGGAGCGCACTCCGCGTGCACGGCTCCGGGATGCGGACCGCGACTGAAGCAAAGTGTCGTTGCATGGCCCGGCTTCATGAAACGAGGGCCTGTTTTCTGTTCCGCTTGCCGGAATGGTCTGGCCTCGATGCTGTCGGCTGTTGTCTGGCCATGTGCGCCGTCGCGCCTGCGGGTTCGCTCGAAACCCCTTGGCTACTGCCTCCCCCATGGCCATACCGCAAGGCGGCACACAAGTCTGAAAGTTAATCTCCGATTGACGTACATATGTTTCACAATCACGTTGACAGTCGAAGATCGCGAAACTTAGCGTTCTCTCCCTCATGTGAATTCAGTTTTCCATGCAGACACGCAGGAGTGTTGAATGAAACGCATTGCCCTCTTCTTCTTGTTATTCGCCGTATCGTTCGCCTACGCGCAGGACGATCGTGGTTCCATAACCGGCCTGGTCACGGACACGACCGACGCCGTGATCCCCAAGGCAGCCATTTCGCTTCGGAACGAAGCCACCGGAGTGACGGACGCAGCCACTTCCGACCAGGCCGGCGCCTACAGCTTCCGGTTTCTCATCCCCGGCGTTTACGCCGTCACCGTGACCGCCCCCGGCTTCAAGCAATTCAGCGCGACTCACATCCGGGTGGAGGTTGCGGGACACGTGGGCCTGAATGCCCACCTGACGGTCGGTGCGCAGGATGAGACTGTGACCGTGGAAGGTACGGGCGGAGCCCGGCTGGACACGCAGGACGCCTCGCTGGGCTTCACCATTGAAGGCCGCTCTGCGCAGGAACTGCCGCTGCTGTACAGCAATCCGTTCGAGCTGCAGCTGCTTGCGCCCGGCGTGAACAGCACCACGCTGAACTCCGGCACGCACACCTACGAGGGCGGCCCCGAGAGCGCGAAGGTCAACGGATCGCAGTCCGGCCAGACCGAGTTCACACTGGACGGCGCGCCCGACTCCCGCAATGGCGGCGCAGTCACGACCGCGTATATCCCTTCCAAGGACACGCTTGGCGAATTCAAACTCATCACCTCGCCCTACGATGCAACCGTCTCCCACACCTCCGGTGGATCGCTGGACGCCAGCCTGAAGTCCGGCACCAGCAAGTTCCATGGCGGTGGCACCTGGTATTTCCAGCCGCCGGACGTCGATGCGCCGGCGTTCTCGCTGGGCCTGCAAGCTGCGCCGGTCGCCAAGTACAACCGCGAAACGGCTGAGGTCGATGGACCGATCCTGCACTCGAAGCTCTTCTTCATGGCCGGCTGGGAACGTCAGTTCAATCAGCAGGCGGCCAGCACCACCACGCAGACCGTTCCCACAGTCGCGGAAAAGAAGGGCGACTTCTCCGCTCTGCTGCCGCTGGGCACCACCATCAGCAACACGGTGGCCTGCAAGGTGGGCAGCACCACGTTCCTGGTGGCGCCCTACAACAGCTACCAGATCTACAATCCCTTCTCCACGCATCCCGATCCGAACTGCCCGGGGCAGGTGATTCGCGATCCGTATCCAAACAACATCGTCCCGAACATCGATGCTGTGGCGGCCAAGATCCTGACCTACTTCCCGGATCCGACCGGCTCGGCCGTGGTGGGTGCGAATGGGGCAAACAACTACGTTTCGAACGTCTCGAACGTCGATCACTACTGGGCTGCCTCCACGCGCCTGGACTACCAGCTCTCGCCCAACCAGAAACTCTTTGGCCACTTCATCACCAGCAAGCGGGTGCAGCCGGGCAAGAACTCCTTCTTCCCGGGAGCCAGCGGACAGACGCTGACACTGAAGAACTACGCCGAAGCGATCGACTACGTGAACACGCTCTCGCCCACGATGGTGTTGAACGCGCGCTTCAGCTACACGCGCTTCACCACGGTCACTTCGCTTACGTCGCCGACGACATCCACCGACCTGGGCGTGAACGCGAATGCGCTGGCCGGCGCGAATCCGAAGGCTGCGGGCTTCCCGCAGGTGAAGATTACCGGCTATGCGACGCTGGGCAACTCCGACCCCGGATATGAGGCGGACAACATTCCGCTGGGCATGATCTCGATCTCGAAGTCGCTGGGCCGGCACGATCTGCGGCTGGGTGCAGAGTGGCGCGACTACAAGGCGAACAAGGCTGACCTGACGCAGGAGCATCTCTCGATCTCGGCGACTGGCTCCTTCTTCAAGGGTCCGGAAAACAGCGGCGCGACGACCTCGCCGCTGGGACAGGGACTGGCCGGGCTGGAGGGTGGCGTTGCCGAAAGCACCGCTATGACTCTGAACGCCGCGACCGCCAGCGACACCAGCTACTGGTCCGGTTTCTTCCAGGACGACTGGAAGGTGACTCCGAAGTTCACGGTGAACCTGGGCCTGCGGTATGAGTACGGCACGCCGATCCAGGAACGCCACAACAAGAGCGTCGCGGCCTTCGCGTTCAATACGCCAAACCCGATTGCGGCGCAGGCCATGGCCAACTACAACGCCAACCCCAGCCCGATGCTGCCGGCTGCGCAGTTCAAGGTGAACGGCGGATTCCTGTACGCCGGCACCGCCGCGTATCCCAGCAGCAGCCTGTGGACAGCGCAGAAGGCGAACTTCTCGCCCCGCATCGGCTTTGCGTGGAATCCGACGGCGAAGCTGGTATTGCGTGGCGGGTTCGGCATCTTCTACAGCCAGCTTGGCGAGTATGTGCAGTACGGCAACCCGCTGGGCTACAGCCAGACCACCAACACGGTGGCGACGCAGAACAACGGCGTGACGGTTACGGCGAATCTTGCCAACCCATTTCCGGGCGGGTTGACCCCGCCCAGCGGCAATGCGAACAGCATGCTGCAGAGCGTGGGTACGTCGATCTCCGGACTCTTCAACCAGAATCCGAAGTCGCCCTACAACGAGCGCTACTCGCTGGGCGTGCAGTATCAGCTTCCCGGAGACATGATTCTGGAAGCGGACTACGTTGGCAGCACCGGCCAGCACATCCGCATTACGCGGGACTACAACCCGCTTCCCGACCAGTACCTGAGCACGGACTCCACCCGGACCGCGGCGCAAGTTGCGATCAACACCGCTCTCAACGTTTCCACGCTGAAGAATCCGTTTGCGGGAATCACCGTTCCCGGCAACCCGGGCTTCATTTCCAGCAGCACGATTACGCAGAGCGCGCTGCTGAAGCCGTATCCGGAGTTCACCGGCATTACGCAGAGCGATCCTGCCGGATACTCCAGCTACAACGCCCTGCAGGTTGGACTGCAGAAGCGCTTCTCGCACGGCTATAACGTCAGCGTGTCGTACTCCAAGTCGCGCGCGCTGGATGGGATCAGCTTCCTGAACCCCGGCGACGCGAAGCCCTGGTACGGCCTGTCCAACGGCGACTATCCGCAGTCGCTTGCAATCGCCGGCATCTACGAGCTGCCCTTTGGCCACAACAAGATGTTCTTCTCGAACGCGCACTCCTGGGCCGACATACTGATCCGCGGCTTCCAGGTAGAGGGCACGTATCGCATCCAGAGCGGACAGCCGCTTACCTTCAACAATGCGGCAGCGCTGCTGCGGCCGGGAGCGACGTTCGCCGACATCGGCAACACGTCGCACAAGAACTACCGGACGTGGTTCAACACCCGGGCGTTCATCAACAACCTGCCGTTCAACGCCGCCAACCCGCTGGACCAGTCGGGCGACGGAACCTGCCCGACAGGCGTGAGCTCGTGCCCCACGTGGAGCAGCCAGAGCCTGCAGTCCAACCTGCGCACGATGCCGCTGCGCTTCAACAACGTTCGCCAGGACTACCAGAACACGCTGAACGTGGGCGCGATGAAGAAGTTCATCGTGCACGAGCGCTTCAACATGGTGGCCCGGGCTGAGGCGTTCAACGCGCTCAACCACCCCATCTACAACAATCCCTCGACGGACCCGTCCAGCACCGCCTTTGGCCAGGTCACCGGCTTCGGCAACACGTCGCGCGTGCTGCAGTTCGCGATCGAGGGTCACTTCTAACCCGTTGAGTACCTTTCGGAAACGGAGCCGGGACACGTTCCCGGCTCCATTTTTTTTTGATCCCGCGAGCCTGCCTTCTTCAAGGTTTGCGCGCTATGATAAGCAAGCTACCCACTTATCCCCGGACGGTGTCTCCGTGTCCTCTTTGCTGAGAGATTCTGGACTTGCGGCAACAGTCATTGCGCTGTTGGTCTTTTGCGTCTTGGAATACGCCCAGCATGCCGGTACTCCGTTGACCCCAAGTGGTGCATTTGCTCTCGCGATCTTTCTCTTCCTGATCACCATCATCCTCCGGAGCATTCTGAAATGGTTTGGAAAAAGAAAGAACAAAAACCCCTAACGCTTGTCCTAGTTACGGTTTTGCTATTGCCATCCGCCGAATTGGCGGGTTGCGGCGGTATAGGCGTGCGTCCGATTGTGCCGCCACCGCCAGCAACACTGAGCTGCAGCGTCTCTCCGGCAACCGTATACCCCGGTGATCGCCTGACCGTGTCAGCAACATCGGCCGGTCTGGATCCGGCCAGGCGATTGAAATATCGCTGGACACTTTCAGGCAATCCCATTCCCGGGCAAGAGGGTGCGACTGTCGAAATTGATACGCGGCAGCTCGAGGGCCATTTTACGGTGACCGGCACGGTCGCGATGGATCAGCGGCCGAGCGGCCCCATCAGTTGTACTGCGGACTTCACAGTGCGTGCGGTCGAACCGCCTACCATCTCCTGCTCCGCCAATCCAGGCTCAGTTGGCCTTGGTGACCCGGTCACTATCTCTACGTCTGCTGTCAGTCCCCACAACCGTCCGCTTGTCTACAGCTACTCTTCGACGAACGGAAATATTACCGGATCAGGTTCCACCGCCACATTATCGACGGTTGGTGTAGCACCGGGCAACGTTATGGTCACGTGTAATGTAGCGGACGACAAAGGGCAGGTCGCGTCCGCGACGACAACGATCAACGTAGTGAATCCTCGTGAAGGTTATCCCGTTGTCTCTTCGATCCGCTGCGTTGCTACACCCAACCGGGCGAGACCGGGCGATCCTGTCAGACTCGAGATTGAGCCGGCACCGCCGGCGGGAGCTGTTCCTTACGTTGTCCGCTGGCATCCGTCCGCAGGAGTGCTGGACGCAGGCCACGACAGCACCGTCGTGGATACGACCGGCCTCTCTCCGGGAGTTATCGCCGTGTCGGCGGATGTTTCGCAGGCCGGACGTCAGCAAAACTGCTCGACCTCATTCGTCCTCGACACCACGGCACCGGTAGCGCCCTGGCCGTATCTCGAGATTGTGAGAATCGAACGGAGGCCGGGTCGCCCTGAGCCGGCAGGCTACGGCGTATACACCTACCTGGTGTACCGAAAGAGACCTGAGAAGAACGATAAGGACGGTTATACCCGGTTTCGGAGCATTCTCGCTGCGATCGCCCAGTACAAAGCCCCCGAACTCGAAGGGCAGCCTTCCGAAGAAGGCCAACCTAATGCCCTGCCGGTCAAAGCGATCGTGGTCGATAACCCGGTTCCACGTCGCGAACTAGCGCCGCTGATTGTGCCGGTCGATGCAGACACCAACTTTACCGTGGATGACTTGGCCGAACACTACAATGCTCCTCTGGCAACGCAGTTGGTTCGCAATCTGGACTGCCAACAAGTAGTAAATAAGAAGGATTGCGTCCGATTCTTCACGGGTGATGGCCCCTACCTCGTCTCAACGACCGTTCGCATTACCGCGCGGCCAAGAGGCTTTCTAATGCAGAATCTCGACAACACTACCCCGGAAGTAGCCGGGCAATGGATCTCGGCGTACATGAATATGGTCTCGCAGGAGAAGAATTGGAGTCAGGGCTACACGCTAGAGCAGGCAAGACTTGATTTCTTCAAAGAACTCGATATAGCCGGAAATGACCTCACCAATTCAAAGACCGCGGTAATAGCCGCGATTAAGTGGTTTTCCTTCGGAAAGAGCAAGTAGCCGGGCGTTGACGCATCTGCCGCCCAGACGAAGTTGGGTCCGCCGAGCGTCACTTCACTGCGTGGAATGCCTGTTGGCTGATGGCGGGCGGGGGCGGAACCTTCGAATACAGCGTTCGCGGGCCCCACTCCGACAGGGCCGTCATTGCGAGCACGAACAACAGGCCCCAGCCCAGCTCCCACAGCTTGCGACCCGGCCCTGCACCTGTGGCTCGCGCCGTGGCCGCCTCTCCAGCCGATAGCCCTCCAGCCAGATCGTCCGCGTCCTCAAGGACTGCCGCATCCACCACCTCGTGCGCCCGATGACCTCCGGCCAGCGCTAGCCTAAGGAAAATTCCTTTGGCCATAAAGAGGCTGTAGAGAAAGCGCTAAGAATCCGTAAAGGGCGGGAGGAGGGGGCGGAGGCAATCGCAGTTGTGTCAGGGATTGCCGGCGGCGATCGACGCAAGGCGTTCCTGGATCAGCGGGACTCGGTCACTATCCAGGACAAATCCCGGAAGCACATCGAGGAATCGCGGTTCGGCAAGCAAGGTCTTCGCGGCCTCCGCAAGGTACTCGCGCAGTGCGCTCGGAGCTTCGGCGATCTCCAGAAGCAAGGTGTCGCGGCCTTCGACCACGGCGACAAAATCCTCGAGATCGTGGCTTGCTTGAAAGTCCATTTTGCCGCGGCCGCGAAATGCCTCGATCTTTGTCCCCAGGAAGAACGGCGCGGTGATGACCCGGATCGATTGTCCGCCAGGCAGAGTTACGGTGGACGCGTTGCGAAGCGCTGGCTCATACCAGATGTTGGTGAAGCCCAGCACTTCTTTGTTCAGGGCCAGCACATCCAGCGTCAAGGTGCGGTTGTGCCAACGGCACGTGAGCGCCTTTTCTCCCGTGTCCTCCGTGAAGTGAGCCTCGCGAAGACGCTCTGAGAACGCGACGTAGTCCGCGTAGGTGACGATCTCAGCAATCACGTCGACATCGGTAGTACCGCGAATTGGAGCGGCGCCTTCGTCGGTGATCAACAAGCCCAACGTGATGCCGCCAACAAAGACGATCTCGTTCAAAAATGGCGCGAGTTTGCGGACCGCATCTTCCAGCAGGGGCAGGTTCGGATCAGGCATTCAGTTCTTTCCCGAGGAGTTCGACGGCAAGGTTCTTCTCGCGGGTTCTTCCGCTGCGGATAGCGTCGCAGAGCGCGAGCACACTGTAGAGTCTGGGATCGCGCAGCGCGGCTTTGGGCGCTCCTGCGTAGAGAGGCGCGAGTGAGATTCCTCGAATCTTTCCCGCCGCATAGGGCCAAACCGCCGGGGGCTCGCCATCTTCGAGGAACCGCGATTTCAAGGGCTCCGCAGCGGCGGCGGTGGGAACGCCGCGAACCATGGTGCCCCTCGCCGGCGGAAAGGCGTATTTGAGTCCGTGAGCCAGGAACTCCATGAGCGCCGAACGATTGACCCGCTTTTCGCTGCCGGAGATATAGAGCAAGCCTGCGTTCACGCAACGCTTCAGGCCCTTGGAGACCTCGGAGGGAGAGATGAACAGGCTCTCCGCCAGGGTCTTGGACGGAATCAGCGGCTCATTCTGAACGGCAAGTTTGAGGAGAAGCGCGATGTCCTGGCCTTGCATGAATCCATTGTAGGGTATATTTCCAATTTGGAAATTGGAAATTCGGGTGGAGGAGCTAACTTATTGGGTGCACAGCGCTCATCTTAAGAACGTGGCTACTCGACTCCCACGACGGAGCTGCAGGCAATCCATCGTGCGCTTCCCACATACCTTCCATCCTTTAGGATCATTCAGATGCGTAGACGCCGGGCCCACCACCTTACCCGGTGACGACGTGCAGGGCGTAGCCGGCGCAGAGGATTGTGATCAGGTCTTCGCTGACGGCGACGTGCCAGTCTTTGCAGGCCAGCTTCTCCACCAGGTCGCGCCGGACCATGAAGCCGCCGAACGCTCCCAGAAGCGCGCCCAGCACTGCCAGCAGGACGCCTTCGAAGCCGGATCCGTTCATCGCTCCGGCCGCGATGGAACCGGCCATGCCGGACATGATGAGCCGCCACAGCAGCGGGCCGATGGCGGTGCGATTGGACATCCTGGGCAGCTTGTCCGCGATCAGCTCGCCTACCGCCAGCACGCTTAGCGTGATCGCCACCCACAGGTGCGCGGTCCACGACGCCCAGGTCCCGTCCACTGGCAGGTATCCCAGGTATGCGTACCAGCAGACCAGCGCCATCGGGGTCATCGACCGCAGCCCAGTCGTCACTCCGAGCAGCGGAATCGCAACCATCCACGACATCATTGCGACAGCCATCGACTTCCTCCGTTCCTTCGCCGTCCGGCGCCTGGCCCGTCACCGGCCGTGCAACGCTTTCTTAAAGACGCAGTGCAGCCATACAAAGCTGCGCCAGCCCTGCGTTCCACCTCAACGACGGCAAGTGTCTCATGGAATGTGTTCGTTGTGCGTAAAAGCACCTGGCGCGGAATTTGCGCTCGCCCAAATCCGGCCGGATGGCTTAGGATTGCGATACTCAGAAAACCGAGAACGTCGCAATCCGCCACCGCGAACGCGCGATGGCCGGGAATTGCTGAGGCATGAGAACGATGGGCGCAGATCGCAGCGCACTGAAGCCGGCAGCCGGTCGCCTGAGTTGGTTCTTTGCTGCCCGTTCCAAGGTGCGGCATCTGTTCAAGCCCGCGCTCGTCCTGCTGCTGGTCTGGCTGCAGGCGTTTCCGGCCGCGGCCTGGGTCTTTCCCGAACACCGCGACATTGCCGTGCTCGCCGTGCAGCGGCTCAGCGCAGATCAGCAGACCCAGTTCCAGGCGTTGTGGGCGGAGGCGCGCGGCGGGCATGAAGCGCGGCTCTGTGCGCAGCCCGCCGATCCGGCGCAGGGGCCAAAGCCCGCCTGCATCGACTTTGGCGCGTGGACCGCAATCTCCGGAGACCACTCCTGCTCGGCGCACGACATGCTCGACACGGCGCTCAACGCTCGCTGGATCCAGGGCGTGGCGCAGGTCGCGGGCCGGTTGAAGACGCAACTCGCCGCCGCCAAACGCCAGAGCGAGCGCAGCAATGCGGTGCGCAACTCCGATCTTGCCCTGGAGCGCACGGATCCGGACTATGTGACGCGCGCCAGCTCCAATAACGCGCACTTCCTGCTGGCGCGGTCCGACAACAACATGAGCGCCGAGAACTATGTGCGGCTCGCGCTGGGCACCAACGCTCCCATCAATGCGCTGGGCGCGTATGTCTGGTATCACCTGCGCGCGCTGGATCGGGCGCGGTCGGTCGCCCAGGGCTTGGTGCCTGCCGCCGCCCGCGCCGATGCCATCCGCACAGCGCTCGCCGATGAGGCCTTCGCGCTGCACTTCCTCGAGGACAGCTTCTCCGCCGGCCATGTCGCAGGCAACTGGGGCAGGACGGCCATGCGCAAGGGAACGCACGACTTCTACAGCCAGCGCGGGCTAGCGCTGGTGACGTGGAACGGCGACCACTTCATCGGCCAGGGCGACGCGTACATGAAGTCGACGGATTCCGATCGCGCTGCGAACGCGGTCCGCGACAGCCTGGCGCAACTGCTCGATTCCTTTGCCGGCAAGGTGGAACCCACCGGCGCGGACGACACGAAGTACGGCGAGGCGGAGTCGTTCAACGTCTGCAAGGAGACGCAGTTTCCCACGGCCGCCGCCAGGCGTAAGGACATCGGCCTGGTTGTCTCCATCCTGAAGCAGACGCCGGTGCCGGGATTGGGCCGGGGCCCGGGCGAACTGCCTCGGTTCCGCACGGAGATGGGGACGTTCATTGGCCTGTCGACCGGATTCCGCGGCAGCTTGCTGACTCATGGCTTCGGCCCCGGGGAGGACGGCGCCAGCGCCAACTCCGGCATCGAGCTGGCCGCCCGCGTAGGCCTGGGCATGGAAGGCGTGCTCAACGATTCGAGCGATGGCCTGGTGTTTCTGGAGGGCGGAGTCCGCGATGACTCGCACGCCACCGGAGAGATCAGCGTTCCCGGCCGCGGCGCGGTGACCGGACGGCTGCGTATGCCGTTCTGGCTGTTGCCCGGCGATCTGCTGCTTGCCGCGCCGGTGCTGGCGTTTACCTCGCCGGAGAAATTCCAGAAGATGCTGGTGGGCGCCGTCAACGGTGGAGTCATCCCCTGGCAGGCCGGCATTGCAACCCGCGCGGGACGCCTGCAAATGGTGCTGGGGCGCGAGGTCGGCGTCAGCGTCTATCGCAGCGGGCGCGATCACCCGTTCCAGATGCCGAGCCCGGGAGTGGCTCCGGCGAACACGCCCACCGTGGCGCTGAACTCGCTGGCGGTGGAGTTTCCGATCTTCGAGTACCGCCTGTTCCGCACGTTCTCGACCAACCAAAGTTCCGGCCTGATGCTGCAGCCGTACGTCGGGTTCGACACGCCGACGTCGGTTACGGTCGTCTCGCCTGCCAATGCGCCCACGCCCGATGCGCATACCGTTGTGACCGCGGGCGTGCGCGTCGTCTTCGACTGGCGGCACTACTTCAAATGATGCGGCGCGTTCGCCGAATCTTGACCGTCTAGCCGCGCAGCCAGGCGTAGAGCGGGAAGCGGTCGGCCATCTCCAGCACCTCGGCGCGGATCTTCGCCAG
>DASYEU010000174.1:0-16696 GCA_036498865.1 Acidobacteriaceae bacterium
AGGTTCAATTGGTGTTGTCGGGGGCGACAGTGGCCACACCGGAGACAGCAATCCTGCACCCGTCACGGGCATGGCCGCTGTTAGCAATCCCCTTGCTAGTGTCATCCCACCCGATCCAACCAAGCTCACCTGCACCGCAGGTGGGACTCTGACAGGCTCAGTTGGCCCTGCAGTCGCCGGTGGGACGGTTTGCTATAGCGGTAACGTGACATTAAAGAATGTGACCCTAAGACAAGGCACGTTTGTGTTTACGGGAAACGTCACATTGAGCGGGTCGATTACCTCTGGAACCGGTGGCTCAACGATCGATATTGACAGCGGAGCGTTATCCATTAGCACTGGTACAACGCTTGCTCTGATTGCCCCGACGACTGGAACGTATAGCGGAATAGCTTTGATGGAGCCGGTTACCAACACGAACCAGATTACGATTCAGAAGGGTGATGCGTCTGGAAGTATTACCGGAATTATCTATGCTCCAAGTGCTGAGCTGTTCTTGCAGGACAGTGGCGGCGACAAGAGCGGGGGATTGACTCTAGTCACCGACCTCATCGTTGGCACATTGTTCGATAAGACTGCGACGCTTAGCCTGCAGAGCTATTCTTCGGTGGTCCCCTCATCACCGTTGGTGAAAGTGGCTTTGGTGGAGTAGAGGATGGCAGCGATTGTTATGAGAGCTCCAAAGATCGCAATGAAAGGAGCAACTACAATGTTCCGACACGACTTACGGGGGCAAAGGGGGCAGGCCTTACTTGAATTGGCCCTGCTGGTTCCCATCTTTACGATTCTGCTGATTGGCGCGGCTGAGTTTGGGCGCCTGGCGTACGCTTCGATTGAGGTGAGCAATGCCGCCAGGGCGGCGGCTGCGTACGGTGCGCAGAGCCATATCACCGCTGCGGACACCGCAGGCATCAGGGCTGCGGCAACCCAGGACGCCCCAAACCTCACCGGCATTAGTACCGCGGTTACGAATACTTGCTCCTGCTCGGACGGCACGTCCGGAGTGACCTGTGCCAATGCAGGGACCAAGTGCCTCGGTACAGCGCGCATTCTCGAAACTGTCCAGGTGAATACGACGGCGAGCGTTAATGTGGGATTCCATATTAAGGGGACGACAGGTTCTTTCACGCTTCACGGACTTGCGAATATGAGGGTGCAAGAATGATTGCGCCGACTAGATCGATGCGCCGTTTGGGTTGGGGCATACGGAGTGTGCGTCGACGTGTATCGGAGGATAAGGGTGCCACCCTCGTCGAGTTGGCTCTCTCCTCCATTGTGCTGTTTAGCTTCGTCTTCGGCATCATGGATATGAGCCTTGGTATCTATGCGTACCACTTCATTTCGGAGGCCGCTCGCGAAGGAACCAGGTATGCGATTGTCCGCGGCGCAAGCGCGGGGGGCGGCACTACCTGCGCTAGTTATGCATCGGGAAACTGCCAGGCTACTAGTACGCAGATTCAGAGTTACGTAAAATCGCTGAGTTTTCCTGGCATCAGTGCTGCGAATATGACGGTAACGCCATCCTGGTCTGCCTATACGGCGGGAGCGACATGCGGGGTGGGTGGCTGTAACTATCCAGGGGATCTGGTCACTGTCGCCGTGCGATATTCTTTCCCGGTGAATATACCGTTCGTCTCCCATAGGACGCTGACGCTGAACAGCACGGCGGCGATGGTGATTGCGCAGTAGGGAAGCGAGCCTCTTACTCCGACTCATTGGGGATAATCAGCAGTATCTCTACCGGGACGGGTTGGCCGCTTTGCGAGGCCGGCCTGAATTGCCATTGCTGAAGGGCGTGGAGCAGGAAGGTAGACTGCGCGAGGGTCGGCGGGAACGTTACGGTGAGTTGTTCGAAGTGGCCAGTCACGTTCACAATGCCATGCACCAGGATTGCATCCGCGTCGGGGTCGGGTGCTGCGCTGGATCTGACGATGTCATAGGGCCATGGAGCGGCCGGCTGACTCGTGTTTCCCGCGGATGAGCCCCCGGCCGAACGAGGTACAGAGTACTGTAGGATCCAGTTCTTCTTTAGGCCTACGTGGAGATATACGGTGTAGATGAGCCGTCCGCCCCACACGTCGAGGGTCTCTGGATACTTGTCGGCGAGCGACGATCCAACAACTACAACGCTGTACTGTCCATCCTTAGGCAAGCGAACGTGCACCAGTGGGGGCTCACCCAGGCCGAAGCCAGCGACAGCGTTTGGACCGGTTCCTGTGGCTGTGCCATTCTGCGACACTGCGGCCGAGTTGCCTCCGCCAGCGGGCCCGGTGGGGGCGACGCCTGCGCTGTTGCCGTTCGCGGTGGGGTTATCGGTATGCCTGGCTGCGTCTTGTCCGGGGCCGGAGCCGGCTTGCTTGCTGGCTGGGTTGCCGCTGCCCGCCTCGGCGGAGGCTTGCGACTGTCCTGGAGCGAGGGAGTCCGAGGAGGCTTTGCGCGCGGCGCTGTTCGCGAACGGAATTACGGCCTTGTCCTTCGCCGGGGTGTCCGAAAGCGATACGACGCGAGCGGGTGTGGGCTCGGCGACTTCTTTGGAAGCCGTCTGCGGCACCTGCTGCGGAGGGTCTGGCGCGCGAACCACAACTGGGGATGTGGTGCTCGGCATAAGCATTGGCTTATCCGTGGTGAAGCGGGTGGAGGATAGCTTGATTTCCGCGGGAAGTATCTCCCGATTGGGAGCGATGATAGCGGCCCGCGGGGCGGCCACGGTGACCTTAGGGGGTGGGGGCGCCGTGATGGTCATGCTGCGGCTGTTCTGGGCCGACCAGATTACGGCGCGCGGAATCGGCACCGGCTTCGGGATTGCTATCTGCGGAGGTGCGTCGGGCTGAATGAGGGTCTGCGGCCCGGGCGGCAGGTCAACGACCTTGGGCGAGACAAAGGGAAGCGACGCCAGATGGCCGCCTGGGTTGGCGCCGTGCTGTGCGGACGACTTTCCGACACCTGGAGCAGTTAGTTGAGCCATCTGTCGCATGGGAGGCTCTTCCAGAGGCGCGGTCAGTACACGGACGTTGTATCGCGCTGGCGGCGGTTCCATCAGCAGGCCTGGAGCATGGGCCAGACCAAGGGCGATGAGCCAGAAGCCCAGGGCGTGCAGCACCAGAGAAGCCACGAGGCCAGAGGAGTTGGCTCGTTCCGGCTGCGGCTCCGCAAAAAGGGTGTAGATGCGCGAGGGCGTCATGGTGAACTGAGTTTCCATGAGGATACAACCGAAGGAAATGCAATTGCCACGCCATCTTGAAAGTCGCTAAGTTTCTGCAAAATGAGGCCATACATAGTAAACGGTGTCTACCTTGCTATACATAACGGATAGTTGGTATACATACGTTCACACCGGACTTCCAGTGGTGGCCTCTAATCCGCTGATTTAGCGGCGAAAGGCGGCAAGACACGGTTTGGTACGCGGATTGCCACCGAGGTAGCAGGCAGCATTTAGCGCTATCGATAACTGAAAATAGGTGTCGCAAATGAACAAGCGTGTTCTGACAATTCTTTTAACTGCCTTCGTAATTGCTGCAGGGTGTAGTTATCTCGTTTATCGAATTGTGGGCAATCGGATCCTGACGGGTTCGCAGAAAACCACCCAGGTGGTTGTGGCGAGCCAGGATGTTCCGTTAGGAAGCATTCTTCGCGACGTCGACCTAGGGACTGTCGAAATCTCAGGCGCCTTACCCAAGGGCGCGATCGTGGATAAGAAAGAAGCGATCAATCGCGGAGTCATTTCCAGCCTTTATCAGGGTGAACCGATCCTGGAAAGCAGACTGGCCGCTCCCGGTTCGGGTGGCGGACTGGCCTCGACCATTCCCCCAGGAATGCGAGCTTGCGCGGTGAAGGTGGATGAAGTGGTGGGTGTCGCCGGATTCGTAACCCCAGGAATGCACGTAGACGTTCTGATCTCCGGCAATCCACCGGGAAGTGTGGACGTCAACACGATGAACGGCCCCAAGGTAAAAACTCTACTGCAGGATATCTCGGTTCTTTCTGCGGGCACGGACATTCAACGGGACGTCGACGGCAAGCCACAGCAGGTTCAGGTCGTTAATCTGCTGGTTACGCCTGAGCAGGCAGAGCAGCTAAGTCTCGCCAGCAATCAGACCAAGATTCAGTTGGTCCTGCGAAACCCGATTGACACCAAGATCGTCGAGCCGCCAGGAACTGTCGTGGCGAATCTGTATGCGGACAAGAATGCTCCGCCGACGGTGAAGCCACGGTCGACAGCTGCCGCTGCGCCTCGGGCCGCACCCAAGCCTGCAGCGCCGGCGGTCTACGTTATTAAGGTGTTCAACGGATCGAAACAGACGGAAGAGAAATTCGCACCTGGTGAGGAGAAGCAGTGAACGTAAGAACGTGCATTCCCATCGCCTGTCTTAGTGCTTTTAGTTTAGCGGCTTGGGTGCTTCCCACCACGAGTGGACTGGCTCAGGCAACTGCTGTTCCTGCTTCTTCTGCATCCGCGCAGCAACCAGACGCCACCCAGGACTCCGCAAACGACCTGGTCGTTGGAGTGGGAAAATCCGTACTGGTCGATTGCGCTCATCCTATCGAGCGCATTGCAGTAGGCTCAGCGGAGCTTGCAGAAGCCACCGCTATCAGCCCCACGGAAATCATGCTGAACGGTAAGGCAGCCGGCGAAACAAGCCTGATCGTGTGGCAGCAGGGTGGCATCCGCCAGTTCTTCAATGTAGAAGTTCATGCGAGTAGTTACGCGACCAATGATCGCCTGGATTCGCTGCGTCGAGAGCTTAGGACCGAACTGCCAGGGCAGACGTTGCGTGTGACTTCAGAGAACGGTCTCGTCTTTCTTCGCGGTACGGTCAAGGATCTGACTAGTTCCGACCGTGCGGTCCAGATTGCCTCCACCGCCGGCAAGGTTGTTAATCTGTTGTACGTTACTGTTCCTGCCGCGGAGCCCCAGATTTTATTGAAGGTGCGTTTCGCCAGTCTTGATCGCTCGTTGAACGATCAGCTCGGGCTAAATATTTTCAGTCTGGGGGCTGCGAATACGGTTGGATCTGTGACAACCCAGCAGTTCACTCCGCCAACCCTTACCAGTGGTGGCGGAGCCCCTGGGAGTTCCACCGGCCCTACAGCAACCTTCACAGACTTGCTGAACCTCTTTGTTTTTCGTCCTGACCTAAATCTTGGGGCGACGCTTAAGGCGCTTGAGGCAAAAGGGGTCGTGCAAGTATTGGCGGAGCCCAATGTTCTGACCACCAATGGCAAGCAAGGAAGCCTGTTGGCAGGCGGGCAGTATCCGTATCCGGTGATTCAGGGAAGCGGCGGGGGTGTGGGGACCGCGGTCACGATTCAATTCAAGGAGTTTGGCGTCCGTCTGAACTTTATTCCCACGATCACTCCTCGGGGCACCATCCGTTTACAACTCGCGCCTGAGGTGAGCTCACTCGATTTTGCGAACGGCGTCACCATCTCCGGATTCACGGTCCCCGGCCTCGACATCCGTCGCGTGAAGACCGAGGTCGAACTGAACGAAGGGCAGAGCTTCGCGATCGGAGGACTGCTTGACAATCGGGAGACCCAGACGTTTTCGAAGATACCCTTCATCGGGGACGTGCCAATTTTGGGTAAGTTCTTTCAATCGATATCGAAGACGAAATCGAACACAGAGTTGATTGTGATTGTCACTCCGGAGATTGTGAACCCGATTCCGGCTGGAGCCCCGTTGCCCCAGATCAAATATCCGGATAAATTCCTGCCATCGAACTCCGGGATTCCGATGACGAATCCTGATGCCGACAGTGCCGCGAATTCACCTGCGGCGCAGCCCGCGACCATGCCCGTAGAGAAATTGATTCAGAGCATGCAACCAGAACAGCAACTCCAGATTGATAATACGATGTCTCCAATGGGTGGCTCGTCTTCGGCTCAAACTGGAGCAACATCTGGATCGCCCACAGCACCGTAGTAGAGCGACTTGGTTACTTCAGCGGGTTGACGTTCCAACAGATGGAGTGCAGCTGGTCTACTCGCTGGGTTGCGGCGTTCGGACTCTGTTTGATGTGGCTTTGCCTCTGAGTCCATTTAGTATTCGTGTGGAGCGCAGGGTTCTACTCACTTACCTTATCCAGGTTATACGGATTTTTGTGGGCGTCCCCGGCGATGTCTTTAGACCTGGAAAATGGTGTCCGCTGGCGCAGTGAAACATTGTCGCTGAGGTCTGCGAATGGATCGAGTTATGGCGCAAAACCGCATCCGGACGATAGCAGAGTTCCTCATCGTTGGTGTCTGTACGGTCGCATTCGCATTCAATGCAGCTGGCGTTGTTGCCACTCTCTTTACTGACAACTGGGCGGGTGCGCGCGATTTCGTCACATACTGGTCGTCCGGCCGCCAATTGACACATCACCTCAACCCATACGATCGCGAGGGAATCCTTGCGCTAGAGCATTCCGTCGGTTTTTCTGGAAGCGCCGCGCCGCTTATTATGCGGAACCCGCCGCCTTCTCTTCTCCTCGTACTTCCTCTGGGGTTGTTCGGCATTCGATCTGCTTCGGTGCTCTGGACAATGTTTATGCTTGTGGCGCTTGTTGCGTCCGTCCGGACGATTGCGGCAATCCACGATCATAGAAAGAGCCAATTAAACATTCTGGCTTACGCTTTTGCGCCCGTGTTGTCCTGTCTCATTGCCGGGCAAACGGCGTTGTTCGTACTGCTCGGACTCGCGTTGTTCTTGCGGTTGCAATCGAGACGTCCTCTGCTGGCTGGGGCAGCTCTCTGGTTGTGCGCTCTGAAGCCCCACTTGTTTCTTCCGTTCGCCGTCGTGCTCCTGGCGTGGATCGTAGTGTCGAGGCGCTATAAGATTTTGCTGGGCGGAGCCATAGCTTTTGCCGGGAGCGCACTGGTCATTTCCGCTATCGATCCTGTCGTGTGGTCCCAGTACGGCCACATGATGCGCGCTGCGAAACTCGACATCGCCATCATTCCCTCCATTAGCATGGCCCTTCGGCTTTTTGTCAGCCCTAGTACCACCTGGCTTCAGTACCTTCCTGCTGTTTGTGGTTGTATCTGGGCGATTGCGTACTTCGCCCGCCATTACGAAGGTTGGAGTTGGATAGAGCACGGCTCGTTGTTGATGCTCGTGTCAGTTGTGGTGGCCCCCTATTCCTGGTTTATGGATCAGGCAGTGTTGCTCCCTGCGCTGCTGCATGCGCTATATCGAAACCAGTCACGCTCTGTGGTCGCAGTCTTTGCGTTGCTGAGCGCTGTCATCGAGATCGCGAACTTTCGGGGTGTACCTCTCAGAAGCATGTACCTCTATCCATGGACCGCATCGGTGTGGCTTGCCTGGTACCTCTATACATCGCGCCACGCGAAGGTTGAAGAGCAGGCAAACTCTGCGAAGGCTATCAGTGGAGTAATCGCTACGCAGTAGAGCAGGCAGTCACCCGGTTGCCATTTTTGAACGCCTTCTCGCAGGTGGGCAACGAGCGCTCGGAAGTAACCAGACGGTAACTTGATGTATACGTCCCGCGCCTCTTCGTCTGCGCCTGTAAACACTCGGAGACAGGGGGGTTGGCCAGAGAACTCTGGGTTAGTTTTTCAAGTTGTTGATGGATAGGATGTTAGGGGAAATTCCGCGTAACACGAAAGTGGCATTCCGCTTGCATACCTCCTGTGTATCAGCCGCTGGCTGGCATTACAAAATTCAAGCTGGGAGAGACCAAAAATGAACGACTTTATGCTGAAGCTGTCCGCCAAGATTCAGAATGCAATGATGAGCGAGGAAGGTCAGGATCTTATTGAGTACGCTCTCGTTGTTGCTCTTATCGCTTTCGCCGCCACCGCCGGCATGAGCGGCCTCGCCACCAAGATCAACGCGGCGTTCGGCCTGATCGGCAACACACTCACCGCGGATATCTAGTGCACTCCTTGTGGGCCATTGGGTCTGCAGGTGCAAAAGTTCGGTCTCTTTGCTGCGGGAGAGACGCTGGTGATTTCTTTCCAGCGCACTCTCCCGGGCACAGAAGAAATCCAAATTTTCGGAGATCTCCAATGCACATTCAACTGAATAACTTATGGATCAAGATTCAATCGCTGGCCAGTCAGGAAGATGGTCAGGATCTGATCGAGTATGTGTTGGTTGTTGCACTGATCGCCTTTGCCGCGACTGCCGGCATGCAGAGCCTAGCGGGTGATATCAACAATGCCTTCGGTGTCATCGGCAACACCCTCAGTACCACGATTTAAGCGAACGAATCGCCAAAATCGAGCGGGCCAGGGGCTGGTGAATAACTAGTCGTCGATCTTTTTGTCTAGGTCAAGTGCCAGGAACGTCTCCATGCTTTTGTCGGTGGTCATCCCGGTTTTCAATGAGGAAGAAGCGCTCATCTTCCTGCTTCCGCGGCTTCGCGAAGTTCTGGGTGGGCTTAGTTGGGAGATCATTTTTGTCGACGACGGTAGTTCCGACTCGACGCCTTACTTGCTGGAACGCGCCGGCCTGGACGACCAGCGGATCAAGTTGCTTCGCTTTAGCCGGAATTTTGGCCATCAGGCAGCTGTCACTGCTGGACTCGACTTTGCCAATGGCGATGCTGTCGTCGTCATGGATGCGGACCTGCAAGATCCGCCTGAGCTTCTGCCCCGCATGTTAGATCTGTTCGAGCAGGGTTACGACATCGTATCGCCGCAGAGAACTACACGCGCAAACGAGAGCCGCTTCAAGCGGTGGACCTCTGCTCTTTTTTATCGCATTCTATCTCGCCTGGCCGATCAGCATATGACCCCGGATGTGGGTGATTTTCGCTTGTTCAGCCGTCGTGCGGTCGGCGCTATTCGGTCGCTTCGCGAGCAACACCGTTACCTCCGTGGCATGGTGGGCTGGCTGGGTTTGAGAGAAGCGATCCTGCCTTTTGAACGTAGCGGCCGCGCGGCGGGACAGACGAAGTATCCGCTGGTCAAGATGCTGCGATTTGCCTGGACGGGCATCTCCTCGTTCTCCGATCTTCCTCTTCGTATCAGCGTTGCAGCAGGCTGCTTGCTCAGCTTCGCTGGATTTGCCTATCTGGCGCGCGTTGTATACCTCGCGTTGTTCACCACATCGCTGGTTCCGGGATGGGCCTCTGTCGTTGCTTTGCAGTGTGCGTTTTCTGGCATGATTCTGCTCGCGCTTGGCGGTATTGGCGACTACCTGGGCCGGACCTATGAGGAGGCGAAGAACCGTCCGCTGTATGTCGTTTCGGAGACAGCCAATATTCGTGCCCCGCAAACGTTTCTTCCGCGCGCGATTATTTTGTCTCAGTGCGGCGCACCAACTTCGGCTCCCGTTGCGAATATTGGCGAGCGGCGCATGCTCGAAGATCAAGAACCGACCTATTCATCGCTGGTTCGAGGCGCCTGAGTCGCGACCATGAGCACGCTGCCCACCCAGGAGAGCGGTCTATCGCGCGAGCCAGTTGGTTCGCAATCGACGGCATCGCCTGAGTTCGATCGGTATGCGCCTGGTTATTCGGCGTTGCTCGATGATCCGCTGCGCAATCGGTTTGCGCGCGATCCACTTCACTTTCATCGCAGGAAGTGGTTTCTGATCCGGTCGGTGCTGCGGCGGTTTGATGTAGCGGCGGAGACGCAGAGGTGGCTTGATGTTGGGTGCGGCCAGGGGCAGCTGCTGGAGTTGGCGAGTCTCAATTTTCGCGAAGCAGCGGGCTGCGATCCTTCCGCGGTGATGCTTCCGTCTCATGCGTCGTTTGCCGTACACCAGCAGCCATCGCCGGTGGAGTTGCCGTTTGAGGATGGTTCCTTCGATTTTGTAACCGCGGTCTGCGTCTATCACCACGTGCATGGAGAGGCGCGGACGCGTCTTGCGAATGAGATCAAGCGTGTGCTGTCACCCGGAGGTCTGTGCTGCATTATCGAGCACAATCCCTGGAATCCCGCTACCCAGGTCATCGTTCGACGTTGCGCGGTCGATGTCGACGCGGAACTCCTGAGCGCGGGTAAGACGCTTCGGCTGTTCGAAGCTTCCGGCTTTACGCCGCTCACCACAGAATACTTTCTCTATTTTCCTGAGCGGCTCTTCGATCCGCTGCGGTGGATTGAGGCGAGACTGCACAAGGTACCGCTCGGCGGACAGTACCTCTCGTTGCTGCGCGCGCCCGGAACGCCAGCGTTTTCTGCCGCGGCTAGTCCGCTCGGAAGCTGACTCTCTAGATGTGGAACGGCCAGACCTGTTGCACGGTTTTGGAGAGAATTTGTGTATGTTCCTGTGGCGACAGGAAGTCGAGATGGTCGCGGAACAGGGCTACTGTCTGCCCGTAGGATTGTTTTGGTAGTGAGATGGGCCAGTCCGTTCCTGCCATCAGCCGCGCTGCGCCGAATGTACTGAGCAGGCGCTTCACTTGAGCGGCCGCATCCGGGTAAGGGTAGGGCTGATTCGAGAGCGACCACATGTGCGAGATCTTCACGAAGACCTTTGGATAGCCGGCGAGTGCAAGCAGCAATTCCAACTGCTGCGGATGATCGAGCGGCGAATCGGCCATGTGGTCGATTACGATCTGCAGATCGGGGTTCGCCTCAATCAGCGGGTGCACTTCCGGCAGACGCGTTACCGGAATCAGCAACGTCATCGGCACCTTCAATTGTGCGCAACGGCGCCAGAGCGGCGGCATCAGCGGGCCGCGAATCCAATCGCCCGCGGCTCCAGCGGCGGGGCTCAGGCGAACGCCGCGAAAGCCTTGTTCCTCGGTCATGCGGCTCAGATGATCGGGTGCGGCGGGGTCTTCCGGGTTGACGCGGCACACGCCGTGGAATACCTGCGGATAGCGCTTCAGCACGCTGGCGAGGTAACTGTTGTCCCAGCGGTAGTGAATCACCTGGATGATCACGGTGCGCTCGACCTGGTTGGCTTGCATGAGTTCCAGGAGCATCTCCACGGATGCATCCTGCGGCGGGGCTTTGGCACCGGCCGCGAAAGGGAACGCGGGATCATGCTTCCACACGTGTACGTGCGAGTCGATGAAGGGAATCGGCGCTGCTTGTGCCGAGGCGCGTGACGCGACTGCAACAGCGGCGGACAGAGTTACGAACTGACGGCGGTTCAGCATGCGGATCTCCCGCTAGAAGCTTCGCGCACTCGACGCCGGCATGGCAAGGTTCGGATCTTCCTTCTCGACCGGGGCGGTGTTAAGTGTCAGGCTGGCGGGGGGGATGCCGTCCGCGGTGGCTGTCACCGTAACCTTGCCCGACGGACCTGAGGCACGGATCAGCGCCAGCGCATTGCCGAAGTAAACCTTTCGCTGGGTTGCCTGATACGGGTCATGGTCGGTGAAGTTCCCGTTGTCGACTGCGACGATCGTCGCCGGTCCACTGGCCGCGAAATGAATCACCGTCGTCGAGTCCGGAATGCGTGTGCCTGCGTCGTCTACCAGGGTTGCCGTGACATAGCGAACGTCGTTCCAGTCGGGGGTGAGTGGCACAGTGGGCGTGTCTGCAGCGAATACGATATGCGCCGGCTTGCCTGCGGTCTTCAACTCCTGTGTGGCTACGATCTTTCCATTGCTTCGCGCCACTGCTTTGAGCGTCCCGGGCGCAAACGGTACTTTGAAGCTGATCGGCGAGGCATCGGCGTGGAGCTTTGCGGTCCCGATCGATTTGCCGTTCAGGAAAAGCTCGACCTCTTCGGCGTTGGTGTAGACATCGACGTTCTCGTCGTGCGGCTCCAGATTCTTCGGAGTCCAATCTGCAAGCAGGGGCTCGGAGAAGCGCACGGAAGGATCTGGCGGCGGACCGGCAGGAGCGCGCGGAGCTGCCGCTGCCGACTGGTCAGTGCTGGTTGCACTCGCGTATCCGGGGTCGACGGGCGTCGCGCGCATTGCGGCGACGCGCCGCACCATTGCCACCATGGGCGTTGTCGACCACCAGCTTTGCCGCTCATACGCGCGGCCGTGGGGCAGGGCAACGCTGTTCAGCAGGCCGGAGCCGGAGCCGATTGTGGGCCACGTGCGCGACTCGCCGAGATAGTCTATGCCCGACCACAGGAACTGCCCTGAATACTCCGGGTGGTCGCGCATGGCAACCCACTGATTGCGATCGTGGGCATTCTCGGTGCCGATGATCTTGCGCGTCGGCTTTTGGGCATGCGCGGCGAGAATCTCCTGCTCGCGGTAGTTTTGTCCCACCACGTCCAGCATGTCTGCGAGACCGTCGTCGTAGTCGTGGCTGGCATTCGGGCGGAACAGCGCCTGTGTGACCGGCCGGGTTGCATCGTTCTCGTGGAAGGTCTTGACCAGGGACGCGAGGATCGGTTTCGCGATCTCGGGGTGCGGCGTGTCGTGAATCTCGTTTCCAGCGGACCAGAGAATGATGCTGGGATGATTGCGGTCGCGCATCACGGTATCCTTGGTGTCGCGAACCGACCAGTCCTTGAAGTAGAGATGGTAGTCGTAGGGGTTCTTGGCGACGGTCCAGCAGTCGAACATCTCATCCATGATGAGGAAGCCCATGCGGTCGGCGAGATCCAGGAACTCGGGCGCGGGCGGGTTATGCGCGGTGCGAATGGCGTTGACGCCCAGCTTGCGCAGTTCGGTGAGACGCCGTTCCCAGACACCCAGCGGGACTGCCGTGCCGACGGCGCCGCCATCGGTGTGCACAGCAACGCCGAAGACCTTGTGGTGCACGCCATTGAGGAAGAAGCCCTTGTCCGCGTCGAAGTGAAACTCGCGAATTCCGAAGGGTACATTCTCGTCGTCAACGGCTTTTCCGTTACGCAGCAGAGTTGCGTGAACGGTGTACATCACGGGATGATCCAGATCCCAACGATCAGGCTTTGGGATCGTAGTCTCGGCGTCGAGATCCGCGGTGGCTGAGGGCGCGAGCGTAAGAGCAGCGGCCTTCGGACTGCTGCCTGAGGAGAAGGTCTTCACCAGGCGCCCATCGGGCGCTACCAGACTCACGGACAACTGAAGGTTAGAGGCGGCTCCTGACTCGTTGGTCACAGTGGTGCGCACATGCACAGTCGCGCTGTCGGCGGAGACAGACGGAGTTGTCACAAACGTACCCCACGGCACAATGTGGGCATCGCCCGTTGTCACCAGTCGAACCTGCCGGTTGATTCCGGCGCCGGGATACCAGCGGGACGCCGGCTGCTGCGAATCATCCACGCGCACTGCGATGGTGTTCTTGCCTGGATGCAGATGCGGCGTCAGCTCGTAGTAGAAGCTGACGTATCCATAGGGCCGGTGGCCCAGCAGCTCGCCGTTCAGATAGACGTCGCTGTTTGCCATCACTCCGTCGAAGACGATGTAGGTTCGACGGGCCGCGGTGGGGTTGGCATCCGCAGCGGGCACGGTGAACGTCTTGCGGTACCAGCCGATGCCGGTGGTGGCAAACGCGCCTGCACCACGCGAGGGCGCATCCTGCTTGAATGGCCCGGCGATGGACCAGTCATGAGGCAGCGTAACGTTGCCCCATGCGGAGTCGTCGAATGCAGGCTTCTCCGCGCCCGGCGCATCGGCCTGTAAGAAGTGCCATCCCGTGGTGAACTGCTGAATCACGCGCGGTTTCTGCGTTGGCGCAGCAGAGGCGGGCGCTGCACAGAGAAGCGAGGGAAGGGCAAGAAGGGCTGCGAGCAAGGCGAGTCGGCGTTGCATGGTGCTCCTGATGTTCGATGATTCGATACGGTTCAGTCGACTAAGCGGGCAAATGCTGCGCGCTTACTTCTCGGTTGTCGTGGGCTCCGGCGCAGTGGGGTTGAACTGCTTCGCCAACTGAGGTGTAGACATCGCGTCCTTCGTGTCCGCGCTCTTTGCCACCTCGGCAGCGAACACGTAACTCCGCCCGAACATATTGCTGGTGAAGAAGACATACTTCTTGTCCGGGGAGAAGCGCGGGTTCGGCTCGGCGTGATAGTCGTGCCAGCTCATGTTGACGAGGTGCTCGGAGTGGAATACGCCGGGCTGGAAGAAGTTGGTATCATTCAGCGCGCCCTCGGTATTCCCGATCATCTGCGGCCGGAACAGCTCAATCCACTGGCCGTCCGGAGCCTGGGCGACCTGGCCTACATCGCCCCCGTCGCCGCAGAACATGTCGAGGTCCTGGGTCAGGTTGAAGTGGATCGACCAGTCGTTGCGCTGCATGTGATACGCAACGCGCTTGTGCGTTTCCAGGTTGTAGCTGGCCAGGAAAAAGTCCTCGCCCTTTGGATATTGCCAGTCGTACCAGATGGTCTTTCCGTCGAGGCCCCAGAACTCGTGGCCCGCGATCTCCATCACCATGGTGCGCTTGTGCACGAGCGTGTTCTGCGTGCCGTCGGTGTGGATGAGCCAGATGCGGTCCACCTTCTGCCACATACCTTCGTGGCAATACATCAGGAGGGTCGGGTCGCTCGGCGAGAAGAGGAGGTGATTCACCCAATCGGTGGAGTGCAGGAGCATCTTGATGGTGCCGGCTTTTTCGCCGTTCGGGCCGGGCTCCAGACGGATCGTGAACAGGACGACTGGAACGCGTGCTGCCAGCCGGCGCTCCATCATCGCGCCCTTGTCGTTCGACTGCACGTTCGCTCCGCCAAGGCGGGGATTGGCGGCGGCCGTTGCCGCACCGGCGGCGGAAGGAGAAGCTGGAGCCGCGCCAGGCGCTCCTGCGCCACTACCGCCTCTGCCGAATCCACCTGCCTGCGCGGGAAGGAACGCATTGGGTGCGTTCGGATCGCCGCCGGGGCAATCTGACTCGTTGTACGTGCCCGCACCGAGCGTTTCGTCGGCGTTCACGCTGGAGATGCTTACGCGGGCCGGCAGATCGATCAACTTGCGAATCTCTCCGGTGTGCGTGTCGGCCTTATAGACGGCGTTTGTCCGTGTTGCGGGATCCATGCGCGTAAAGAAGATGCTGTTGGTCTTGTGTCCGACGACGATGGTCCGAGCGGCGCCGCCAAGGCCGCGCCCGCCACGTCCGCCCGCTGCAGCATCTCCGGCTGCGGTGGGGGGTGGGGGAAGATTCGGAACCAGCATCTTGGTTTTCATGGTGGCCAGATCGAGCACGCGGATTCCGTCCGGGGAGTTGTAGACCATCTGCGAGTGGTCCGGGGTGAACGCGTTCACGTTGAAGTAGAACGCGCCGGAATTCGGCTCGTCCGACACGCGCCACACCCGATGGCCGGTATCCTTGTCCACCCAGGTCTTCGGCGGCGTCGCGCCAGTCTCAGAAGGCTTGTTGTCGCGTTGCGGCCTTTGCGCGGCAAGCGAAAGGGCGGCAAGGGGAATCAGGGCGAGAAGGCTGAACGAGAGGCTGGGGCGGGGAATCATGGGCTGCTCCTGATGCAGAAACGGGACTCAAGCGCGTCGCTTTCGATGCAGCAAAACAGCATGATTTGGGCGCCACAGAGTTATACATGGGAGACGATGCAACTGGGAAATAGTTTCCAGACTGCTACTTGCGTAGTGGGGTAGCCCACTGGATTGGGTGGCTGTCGCAAGAAGCCTAGCTAGCCTGTTCTTCACCGAGACTTAAGCCTCGATGGGCTAACCTTGCTGCATTCGTTACGCCCAAAACCGACTTCAGGAGTCCCCGCAATGCGTACCAGGTTTTCTGCCCTCGTCTCGGTCATCGCTTTTTTCGCTGCTGTCCTGATCCCTGTGAGCGCAGCGTTTGCCGCTGACGGCTCGTATGCTATCGTCGACCACTGGAAGATCGGTGGCGAAGGTGGCTGGGACTATCTGCTGGCCGACCCTTCGATGCATGTGCTGTACCTGACCCACGGCACGCAGGTCGAGGTTGTGGACACCAACACCGGCAAGAAGATCACGGCGATTACCGGCTTCAAAGGGACGCATGGGATCGCGCTGGATACGGATGGCAAGGTCGGATTCATCTCTGGCGGGGCAGGGAATGAAGTCGTGGCCTTCGATCGCAAGACCTATGCCCGGATCACCTCTATTCCTACAGGCCAGAACCCTGACGGCATTCTGTTTGAGCCTGTCACCAAGACGGTGTGGGCCTTCAACGGAAGGTCGTCGGATGCGACTGTGATTGATGCGGGGTCCATGAAGGTGGTCGCGACAATCAAGCTCTCGGGCAAGCCAGAGTTCCCAGTGACTGATGGCGCGGGGCACATCTTCGTCAACATTGAGAACAAGAACTCGGTAACGAGCCTGGACGCGAAGAAGCTCGCGGTCGCCGCCGAATGGCCTCTGAGCGGGTGCGAATCTCCGTCTGGCCACGCGATCGACACAGCGCACCACCGTGCCTTTGAGGTGTGCGACGGCGGCGTTATGACCGTCACGGACTACACGACCGGCAAGCAGCTAGGGAAAGCCAAGATTGGCGACGGCCCCGACGCGGCGGGCTATGACCCGAAAAACGAACTGGCCTTCAGTTCGAACGGTCAGACAGGGAACCTCTCGATAGTGAGCACCAAGGCCGGAGACAACTACAAGACGATCCAGACGCTGGCGACGCAGAAGGGAGCGCGCACGATGGCGTTCGACTCTGGGACGGGACGGGTGTACATTGTCGCGGCTGAGTACGGGCCGGCACCGGCGGCTTCGGCACAGAATCCGCGGCCACGGCCGGCGGCTGTACCGGGCAGTTTCAGCGTCCTGGTGGTTGGCCGCAAGTAGCGTTTTCGGATACTTGGTCACGCATCACAAATAGAGCTCCGCGCCGGACTCAAGTCATTCTGGCGCGGGGCTTTTCTATGGATACGAGGTGCTCTGAATTTGCCACGATGTACCACTAAAGTGGCATAGAA
>DASYEU010000175.1:0-14394 GCA_036498865.1 Acidobacteriaceae bacterium
GAGATCGAGTGGCGAGTCCTTCGCCACTGCCGCCGCCACATCCGCAATCGCCACCTGCACGCGGATGCCGCCATCCACGCGCTCCGCCCACTCAATCTGGTCAAGGTCCTTCGACGTATCGTTGTCGATCGACGACCAGAACCGACCGCGCATATCCCGTACCTTGGGATCGGGATGAGCGCTCGCCGCATTCACGGCCGTGCGAATCGAAGCAACCTGGGCATCGCTACCCGCTGGAAAGTCCGGATGAAATCCGTCTTTCAACATCTCGGCGTACGCCGAGGAACCAAGGTCAAACTCAGGTTTAGACATGCAACCGAAAGCCTATCACGCACTCCGCAATCTCAGCCTTCCACTCCGCGCCGATCGCACCACCCCAACGCTCTCTGCGTTCTCTCCTTTGCTCCGCGTACTCTATGATTCGCTTTTCTGCCCCAGCTACCCCCAGATTCTGCGCAAGCGGTTGTGATAGGTCCGGGCTTTCTTCTCGGTCGTAACTAAGGTCGAACAGATCTATACACAACGCCTTGACCAACCACTGGCAGAGCAAAGGAATCCAGAAACGCTTCCCCTGTGTTCTCTCCTTTGCTCCGCGTACTCTGTGATTCGCTTTTGTCTCCGCTACGCCGAAACCCCACCGTCATACTCCCGAAGATCATCCAGGTACGTCTCCACCACCGAATAACACTCGCAGGCTTTCTTCTTCAGACCCTCCAGGTCGCGAATGTGAACCACGCCCCGCGTGTACTCGATCAGCGCTTCGTGCTTCAACTGCGCCGCTACCAGCGACATCGTCGACCGCGTACTCCCCAGCATCTCCGACATGTACTCCTGCGACATGTGGAACGTGTTGCACTGCGCACGATCCGCGGAGATCAGCAGCCACCGTGCCAGCCGCTGCTCAAAGCTGTGCGTCGCGTTGCATCCCGCCAGTTGGATCACCTGCACCAGTTGCGCCTGCACATATCCGAGCGCCAGCCGCTGAAACGTTCCACCCAGCGCAAACTCTGTCCGCGCCCGCTCCACCGGCGACGCATACCCGCACCCCGCAATCTGCGTATACACCCGGTTCAGGCTGCGCTTCGCCCCCATCAGCGCCGAAACTCCGACCACCGACCTGTACCCGAACATGCCCACCTCAACCTGCGAGCCATTCCGGAATGTAGTCGTCATCGAGGCCATCCCATCCTCGATGAAGTAGAGGTACTCTATCGAGTTCCCCGGAAACTCCATCTCGTGTTCCAGTTCAAACGTCACCGGGCGCAGATGCAGCCTCGCAATGGCTTCCGCGCCGAGAGCATTCAAAACCCCATTTTTGAATGACCCCGATTTGGGGACATGGCGCTCGTCGGCCAAGTCGTCCTTGCTGCCCGCCTGCGTCATGCCTGAAGCATACGCTTCCGTCATCTACCCCACACAACTGCACGACTTGCGACCAATCCGGATGCGCCCACGTTCGCCCTGAACGAAAGTGAGGGGCGCCAGTCACGGCTACGTACGATCTGGCACGACCTTTGGGAGACTGCTTCACGAATTCGTGTTTCACGCGCGCTCCACAGTCACCAATGGACAGAAGAGAGCCATGAAAACAGTCGCCTTGCTTAAGGGCACGGCTTCAGCCGTGCCGTAACCGACTTCTGGACATGCGGCTTCAGCCGCCGAGGTCACAGATCCGTACCGTCTTTTCCACCGTTTTCCTTGACACACACGAGATAATTAAAGAATGGGGCAAAGTTTATTCAGAGTCGTGTCAAGCACCTGCCGGACCGGACCTGAGCCACTCCAAACCCCAAGGACTTCCTTAGACTTAACTCCTTTGTCCGGGATACTTTAGGACTTAAGTATGGGGGGTACCCCCCCACGCCAAAACCATGATCCGCAAGCCCAAACTCGGCCAGAACTTCCTCATCGATGACGCTGCCCGTCACCGCATCGCCGACGCGCTCGGAAATATTTCCGACCGCACCGTCATCGAAATCGGTCCCGGCCACGGAGCCATCACCACCATCCTCGCCGGCCGCTGCCGCCGCCTCATCGCCGTCGAGCTCGACCGCGCTTTGGCCGCCGAACTTCGCTTCCGCTTCCGCGATCAACCCCACGTCGAAATTCTTGAGGCTGACATCCTCAAGGTCGACCTCGCCACCCTCATCCCGCCCGGCGAAACCGCCGACGTCATCGGCAACCTGCCGTACTACATCACCTCGGACATCCTCCTCCGCCTCTTCGCCGCCGGTGCGCAACAGAAACTCGCGCGCGCCGTCGTCATGATGCAGCGCGAGGTCGCCGACCGCGTCGCCGCTGCTCCCGGCGTCCGCGACTACGGCCTGCTCTCCGCCACGGCCCAGATGAACGCCCGCGTCGACGCCCTCTTTACCCTTCCTCCCGCAGCATTCTCACCGCCGCCCGACGTGTACTCCACCGTTCTGCGCCTTGAATTCGCTCCACGCTTTGCCGAACTCAACGTCGACCCTGCAGGCTTCGATGCCTTCCTCAAAGCCTGCTTCGCCCAGAAGCGCAAAACCCTCGCCAACAACCTCCGCGCTGCCGGCTACGCGCCCGAAACCCTGCACGCAGCCTGGCCAGCCGACATTCCACCCCTCGCGCGCGCGGAATCCCTCGCCCTCGAACCGATGGCCAGCCTGTACCGCGCTCTCACCCCAGCTATTTAGGCGCTGTCCTGGCCGGACTCGGAGCCGAAGGCGCTGGGCTGGAGTGTGAAGGAGGCGGAGACGATGGAGCCCTCGACGGCGCTGGAGGCGGAGGAGCTGCTGCCGGCGGCGGAGGAGGAGTGAATGATCGATGCTCGGGTTGAGGAGCAGGCGCTCCCGCGGACGGAGGAGGAGGCGTATAAGTCCGGTGCTCCGGCTGGGCCGCTGCTCCTGAAGGCGGAGGCGTCCGATGCTCCGGTTGTGGAGCCGCTCCCGAAGCAGGAGGTGTATTGGATCGGTGCTCAGTCTGCGGCGGCGCGGGAACGCTCGACGTTCCATTCGGCGGAGGCGTATACACCCGATGCTCCGGCTGAGGCTGCGCAGGAGCACCCGGCGTCGAAGGAACCGGCGCTGAATAAATGCGATGTTCCGGCTGCGTGCTCGGATAAATCGTCGGCGCCAGCGGCTGGTCCGGTGCGCGCTGCGCAGGCCCATTTTGCTGAGCCTGGCCCGAGCGCTGCCCTTGGTCTTGTCGTTGACCTTGACCCGCAACCGGCTGATCGGAACGCGCGCCTCGTCCTTGGCGTCCTTGCCCGCCATTCGCTGGAGTCGACTGCACACCATAGGACGGATTTTTCTCTGGCTGCACGGTCTGCACCTGCACCGATCCTGGACGTTGCTGTCCAGTCGTGTACTCGCCTGCCGAACCGCGCACCATCGCAGGCCGCGTGCTCGCCAGCCCAAGGACAGGAGCTTTCGTCCGCGAGTCCACCGGATAATCCCGTCGCAACGATGCGCCAGCAACTCCATCATGCTGCGTCCTTGCATCGCGCCCAACCGGCTCGATTCGCGCTGCCGAAATGCCGCCGATCCTGCGCATTCCCGACCGCACCGGGACCGTTCCAGGCCCGCGGTTCACACCGCCAGGACCATGAACCGGCACGATCGGCCGCCAGCCGCCTCCGCCACCCGGATGTGCAACTGGCACACGAACCTGGTGATAGCCGGATGGAAACACGGCGATGTTTACCAGCGCTCCGCCGCCGTAGAAGCCCCAGCCAAATCCGCCGCAGCTCGTTCCAGGAGCCCAACCCCAACCGAACCCGCCAAAGTATGACCAGTTGCCGCATCGATACGGAGTCCAACCCCACGGATACGACGAAGCCCACAGATATCCCGCTCCTGGATACCCAACCCAAGCGCCGTTCCCATACGGATCGAAGTCCGCGCCATCGGCTGCGACGTTCGGCTGCCACACAGGTCCGCTTCCGGGAACGTCGTACCAGCTTCCATTCGCATCCAGATCGGACCATCCGTATCCTTGCGCTCCGGCATAGTCATTGCGAACCGACGTAGTGTCCGAAGCTTCCGCGGCAGCGGACTGGTCCATATCCTGGTTCCACTGGTCCCACGAATCGCCGTCGATCTGCTGCGTCAGGAAGTACCGATTCCCGCTGCTCGCGTCCGCCCGCAGGCTCTCGCCGGCTCGCACCTCGGTCTCATATCCAGCACTGGCCGCCTCGCCCAACGGGCCGCTTTGCCGCGAAACCTGTGCCGTTCCATCGAGGACCGCGAAGATCGCTGGCGGCTCATCGAAGTTCACCCGCACCGTCGCATTCTCCACTGGCGACAGCACATCGCCGCCCGCAGCCACCGAGTAGCGATACTGCGGAGTCGCGCGCAGCTCAAAGTAGGCCAACCCTTGCAGCAACGTCAGGCCAGTTGTGAACACGCCATTCGGATCTACCGCCAGCGCATCCAGCGACAACGCGCTGTTCGGCGTCAGCCGCGCAACGCTGCCATCCTCAAACTCCACCTCAGCCTGGCCATCGGCTCCCGTGGCGACCCGCACACCGGATAGCAGAGGCATGTTGAGCTGCGCGGGAACAGTTCCCGTGCTCTGCGGCGGATTGACCGTCACCGAACCCTGGACAAAGGTCAACCGCGCGGCGCGCATTGTGGAGGGAGAGTCAGCGTGGGCAATTGCCCCAAGGCTGAAAATCGAAAGGCAGAAAACAAGAGCGAACCGAACACCAGTGCGATGCATGCAACTACGGTCTGCCATCTCAAGGCCTCCGTCAACCAGTATTTCTGACAGCCTGAGTAATGGTTAGACGAGCCTCGCTCCTGTTTGGCTCCTTCAAAACAGGAGGTTTCCCGGCTTCTTCTAGGGTTTCACCAGCGGCGCTTCGCCGGGAATCAGCGCAAGCAGCTTGCCTGCCCGATTCCGGACGCGCTCAATCAACTCTGGATCGCTCGCAATCGAGCGGAGCGACACCACAATCGTTCCCAACTCCAGCGCGTGCCCTTCGGTCACTTCCTGCGACAGGAAGATAATCGCCGAGTCCAGACCGAGCCGGTCAAATCGATGCAGATGGTCCAGTTCCCGCCCGCGGTCCAGCGTCTCGGCGATACCCTGAATGGTCTCGGTGAGCGACTCAACGTCCTTGTTGTCGCTGTAGTTGTAGGTGCAGGAGCCAGAACCGTCCGGAGCGCTGTAGCTCAGCACCTTGGTGCCGGTGTTGGCGATGTTCTTCGCCTTTGTAGAGCAGTTGATATTGAAGTGGTTCAACTGCCGACCCATCGCAATGATCCGCCCAGCAGTTGCCGGTGAGATTTTCACCGCACTCCGAAACGGCTGAGGTGGAGACACCGATGTCGATCCGCTCCCTTGCCACACTGCCTCTCCTTCGTACACCGTCGCTCCATCTTCCTGGATAGTCAGCCGGTATTTCGGGACAGGCAAACCTGGACGGTCGAAGGAGAACGTAACCTGCGGCACACTGACTGCCGCTGTGATCGCAGGCTTCGCATCCTGGGCATTCGCAACGAGCGCCGCTCCGGCAAACCACTGGAGTAGCGCCAATACTGCGGCGAGCGCGCGACTCAACGTCCAACTCCCTGCAGTTGCAGCGTCTGCGCGGTGTGGATGTGGCAGATCGCAATCGCCAGCGCGTCCGCTGCATCGGGCGATTCCGGCGCACAGTCCAGCGCGAGCAGCCGCGTCACCATGAACTGCACCTGCTCTTTCGCCGCAAGGCCATATCCGGTGACGGACGACTTGATCGACAGCGGCGCGTACTCGTGAACTGGAAGATTGCAGGTTGCTGCAGCGAGCATCGCTACGCCGCGAACCTGGCCGAGCTTCAGCGCCGACTTTGCGTTCGCGGAGAAGAAGACCTCTTCAATGGCAACGCAATCCGGCTCGTGCAGCGACATCAGCGCGGTCAGTTCGGCAAAGACCTGCGCCAGCCGCTGCGGCGTCTTCTCCTTCTTGCTGAGGCGGATGGTTCCCGCGGCACAGTGCGTCAACTTAGGCATGCGCACGGCGTGGTCCATCTCGACTACACCGTAGCCGGTGAACTCCGTGCCGCAATCGATGCCGAAGACTCGCATGGCGAAAGTGTACCGCTGCGAGGGTGAGTTTGCGATGGCTGACTCGATACTGCGCTCTGCCCTTGCGGTTAACGAATGATCACGGCCATGAGGAGCAACAACACGCCGTCGACTGCGATGAGCACTCCTAGCGACACGAAGATGCGGCGGACGACGCGTGCTGCCTTGATGCCAAAGGAAAGAACCGCAGCTGATGCGAATTGAAGGAACCAGCCGACGGTGGCCCAGCGGTCGGCAACCTCTGCCTGATGATGGATTGCCACGCGATCGGCGGCGGCGAGGTGCGGGTTGTTGAGTGCCTCTTCGGCGGTCACTCCGCCTCCAATTGCTTTGGACAGGCAGATGGTCGACACAATCCACAACAGGGCCGCTGCGCATCGCCAAACCAGCGGCCGCGAGGTCAACGCGAGATGCCTTCGAGCGGCGAACTCGCCGTCGCATAGAGCCTTTGCGGCATGCGACCTGCGAGGTAAGCCTGGCGACCCGCGAGCACTCCGTGCTGCATCGCCTCGGCCATCAGGACCGGATCGCTCGCTTCGGCGATTGCGGTGTTCATCAGCACACCATCGAAGCCCATCTCCATCGCGACGGTCGCGTCTGAGGCGGTTCCAACGCCGGCGTCGACGATCAGCGGGACCTCCGTGATCAACTCGCGCAGGATGCGCAGCGTAGCCGTGTTGCGCAGCCCTAGTCCGCTGCCGATCGGCGCTCCGAGAGGCATGACTGCGGCTGCGCCCGCATCGATCAGGCGCTTGGCGTAGACGATGTCGTCCGACGTGTACGGCAGAACGGTGAAGCCTTCCTTCACCAGCACGCGCGTGGCTTCGAGCGTGGCTTGAATGTCCGGATACAACGTGGCTTTGTCGCCGATGACCTCGATCTTCACCCAGTCGGAGAGGCCAACCTCGCGGCCAAGGCGCGCGGCGCGGATCGCTTCGTCAGCGGTGTAACAGCCCGCGGTGTTCGGCAGCAGCCAATAACGCTGCGGATCGAGGTAGTCCAGCAGCGACTCGCTCGAGCGATCGAGGTTCACGCGACGAACCGCAACCGTGACCATTTCCGCGCCTGAGGCCTCAATCGCAGCCTGTGTCTGCAGACCGTCTTTGTACTTTCCCGTTCCAACGATGAGGCGAGACTGAAAGGCACGACCGGCGATGACAAGAGGTTCCATGCGGCAAGTTTACAAGGTTCGAGGACGAAGCAAAAACACAAAGCCCGCACCGTAATGGCGCGGGCTTTGGCCGGTGATCTGTTGAGATTGACCTGAGGCGTCCATGCTCGGACGGGCCTCGACGCGGAAACTTCGTAAAACGCCAGGACTAGAGCAGGACGGCTCTAAGCCTCAGTCACCTCACGTGTTGTCTTGCAACTGTTACTGTCAATTTTCATAGGCTAGACCATCCTCCTTTCCCGTGTGCTTCGACTGTATCGCCGGGACTGCAGGAAATCAAGCGGGTGAGCGGGCTGTTTTTTTTGCACGCTTTCTATTCGTCGTATATCCTAGGGGGATATGCTATCCATGGATCACCTCTGATCAGGATGAACGACAGCGATATGTTTCTTTGCACTCCATTCATGCGGCGCGGCTTGCGGGATCTGGATTCTGCTTCCCTCCTGGTTTTTCCGGCGGACTAGATATGCGAAGTGCATATACGACTAATTTGATCCGTGATCGAGGTCACGGAAGACGTTCCTTGGACCCGCTATTTTGATTACGGACTTCTTTAGTCCCAGATCTATCAAGCATACGACTCAGGAAAGTGGCCCGTGAAATTACCCTGCTCCAAGCTCCTTTGCACAAAGTTCACACAGACGCTCGAAGATAGTCGCTTCATGCCCTTCTTCCGGCAAGCTTGCTCCTTTACGGCATTGGCGCTGTGCCTTTCGGCGTGCTCGCTGGCGCAGGATGGGACGTACTCTTCCGGTGCCAAAGCTACGACGCTGCCGGATCCGCCGGCGGCGACAACCATGTTTCCTCACTCCGATCGCTCGCGGCTGTTTGCAACCGGACAGGCGAACATCGTCTTCCAGGCTCACGGTCCCTTTCACTCGCCCTATGGCAGTGTAAACAGCATGCTGGGGCGCGGTGAGTACAAGACATCGCTGGTCGGTACGCTCTTCCTCGGTGCGGAATTGGTGCAGAATCCTTCGCGTCACCTGGAAGTGATCTACGACGAGGAGTCTGCCGGTGGCCGCGGAATCAGCGAGGCTTTGGGATTGGCTGGATTCACCAACCTCGATGTGGTGCGCAATCCGACGCTTGGCTCGACTCCGTACATGGCGCGCGTGGAACTCCACCAGACGATCGGCCTGTCGAGCAAGATGGTCGAGGCGGATCGCGGACCGTTCTCGCTGGCGACCGAAGTGCCCGAGCGGCGATTGGAGTTCCGCGCCGGCAAGATGAGCTTGCCAGACACGTTCGATATCAACAGCATTGGGTCGGACAGCCATCTGCAGTTCCTGAACTGGACCGCTGACAACAACGGCGCTTACGACTACGCGGCAGACACTCGCGGTTACACCTGGGCAGCGATCGGCGAGTACGACGACAAGAACTGGTCGGCGCGCTATGGCGTTGCGCTGATGCCGACCGTCGCGAACGGCATCGACATGGACTGGTCGCTGAAGCGGGCAAGCGCTCAGAACATGGAGGTTGAGTGGAGACATGGACTGCTCGGCGGGTTGGTTTCTCCGGATCGCAAGGGCGTTGAGCGCGTGTTGAGCTATGTGAATCACGCGCATATGGGGCTTTATCGTGTGGCGAATCTAACGTTTGTGAAAGGGATCGATGCGACTCCTGACATTACGAAGCACGAGACGTTTGGTGCGGTGAAGTATGGTTTTGGGCTGAACATGGAGCAGGAATTGACAGGAAACCTGCGCGTGTTCGGACGGTTTGGATGGAACGAAGGTCAGCATGAGTCGTTCGCGTACACCGAAGTGGATCAGACGGTAGAGTTTGGCGGCGATCTTGCAGGAAGACGCTGGGGACGCGAAAACGACAAGGTCGGATTGGCGTTTGTTTCAAATGCGATCAAGCGCGATCACCAGGTGTATTTGAAGCTTGGCGGATTGGGTTTTCTGCTGGGCGACGGGCGGTTGAACTATGCTCGCGAGGACATTGTGGAGGGCTATTACAACATGCACGCTTGGCGCGGAATTTTTTATGCGCTGGATGCGCAGTATGTCGCTCATCCGGGCTACAACCAGGACCGCGGGCCGGTGCTGGTAGAGACGGTGCGCATGCATGTGGACTTCTGAGGTAGTCCCCTCCCCTCCCCCCGTACTTAAGTCCTAAAGTATCCCGGACAAAGGGCTTAAGTCTGAGATTAGTCGGATTGAAGTACTAGACTTTTTTGCGCTTCAGGTCCGGTCGGGCGGGTGGCCGACACGACGCTGAAATACTTTGCCCCTTTCTTTCATTATCTCGTGCGTGTCAAGCATTTGACGGTGGAAAACCGGTCCTGGATGGCAGGCGCAAGGCGCAAGGCCTGACACCGATCGGCACCGATGCGACCGATTTTCCTGGATGACTTGGTGCGACCGTATACTTCAGGCGTGACGTCGGCGATCTGGTTTGAGGTGGTGGGGTTTGGGGTGGGGCTGCTGCTGGGCAGCTTTCTGAATGTATGCATTTCGCGGCTGCCGCGGCATGAGTCGGTGGTGCGGCCGGGGTCGCATTGCATGAGTTGCGGGCATGCGGTGCGGTGGTATGACAATGTGCCGGTGTTGAGCTGGGTGGTGCTGCGGGGGCGGTGCCGGGATTGTAAGGCGGGGATTTCCTGGCGGTATCCGGCGGTGGAGTTGGGGGTGGGGTTGTGGTTTGCGATCATTGGCCACGGACTCGGGTGGGTGTTCTCGGTTTACAACTCGTGGATAGCGAATAGACCCTCGCCGCCGTCCATTGAGATTCACGGGATCATTGCTTCGACAGCGTCAAACCTACTCATCACCGCAATCGTCACGGCTATCCTTGGCTTCCTGCTGATTGGGTTGATGGTGATGGATTGGCAGACGCAGCGGCTGCCGGATGCTTTTACGCTGCCGGGGATTGGGGTGGGGTTTGTGCTTGTTTGCGTGCGGGCGGCATTTCTGGCGCCGGGTGAGGGCGACATTGCGCTGAACACGACGCACCAGTTGCGGATGTCGAGTCCGGGGAGCTTTCAGGCGCAGGGTAATGTGTTCTTGACTGGGACCGAGGCGATGGTGCTGGGACGGGTCGCTGCGATTGCGGGGGCCGCACTGATTCTGCTGGTGGTGCGGTGGGCGTACAAGGCCGTGCGGAAGCGGGATGGGATGGGGTTGGGAGATGTGAAACTGCTGGCGATGATTGCGGCGTTTCTGGGGTTTGGCCAGTCGCTACTGGCGCTGTTTGTGGGGGTGGTGGTGGCGAGTGTGTATGGGATTGGGTTGATGGTGCGGCGGCGAGCGGGGGCGGAGTCGAAGTTGCCTTTGGGGAGCTTTCTGGCGGCGGGTGGGTTGTTTGCGGCGGTATTCGGGGAGCGCATTGTGAGTTGGTATGCGGGGTTGTTGCGGTAGAGGACCCCATCATGCGCAAAGAGCGCGCATGAATGGGGCACCCGCGTATAGGTCGCGCCTACAGCGCTCTTGTGTCTGTCTGGGCGAATACGTAGGCCTGCGGCCTACGCTGGTATAGGGCGGGCCTCCGGCCCTATCTTGTGGCGAACAGAGTCTCGCAGATGGTAAACAACGACTGCAAGTTGTTGGTGATGACGGTCACTGGATGCGTGTGCAAGTTGAGCCGTTTGCTTGACACTTGACGGAGTCACTTCTAGAGTCAAAGATGCCCCATGACGAGCTACCCTTACATCTGGAACTACGTCCCACTAGCGCTCCAAATCCTGGCAGCGCTGGCTGTTGCCGGCGGAATGGTGGGCGCGTCCTTCTTTATCGGCAAGCATAAAAACTCACGCACCAAGCTGGGCGCGTACGAGTGCGGCATGGACCCTGTGGGCGATGCGCGAGGCCGCTTCTCGGTCCGCTTCTACATGGTGGCGATGCTGTTTATCCTGTTCGACGTGGAAGCGGTATTCATGCTGCCGTGGGCAGTGATCTTCCGCCGGCTGCCGGGTTTGACTGGCTCGAAGATGTTCGGCTTCTACGAAATGCTGGTGTACCTGGGCTTTGTTGCGGTTGGCCTTTTTTACGTCTGGAAGAAGGGCATTCTGACCTGGGCGGACGATAAGGGAGACCTGTAATGGCCGATCCAACCCCCGCCCTAGTGGGAACGACTGCCGTGTTTGAGGCGATGCCGGAGAATGCAGCCGTGAAGGCGCTTGACGGGCTGGCGACCGATGCCAAGTTCGACCGCAAGGAACTGACGATTACCGTTCCGCAGGAATCGATTGTCGCGGCGGTGAAGGCCGTGCAGGCTGCGGGCTATAACTTCTTCGAGGACGTGACCGCGGTGGACTGGTATCCGCAGGAGCCACGTTTTCAGCTTTCGTACCACATTGTTTCGCACAGCCTGAAGGAACGGATTCGGCTGGCTGTGCGGCTCGATTCCGCAAATCTCACAGTTGATTCGATCACTTCGGTCTGGCCCGCGGCGAACTTTTATGAGCGCGAGGTTTTTGACCTGTTCGGCATTCACTTTGCGGGCCATCCGCGGCTGACACGCATCATGATGCCGGAGAATTGGGAAGGCCATCCGTTGCGGAAGGATTATCCGGTTGAGGGATACAGATAGGGCTCATCTCAGGGGCTAAAGCCCCATTAGTTTTGTTGGCGTGATTGCCGGCACTAAAGTGCCGGCCTATCAAGTACGAGGGGTATTGGTAGGAGAGGTTCGAGGTTCGAGGTTCGAGGGAATTTAGACGGAAGGCGCACCCCAGGGGTTAAAGCCCCTTGTCTTCCGGAAGGGCGGGAGGCCCAAGGCTGAAGCCTTGGGTTACCTAGAAGCTTTCGTAACTAGAGGGCTAGCAAAGGTTGAAGCGCCAGGTTACTTAGAAGCGGTAGAAGTTTGAGGAAGAGCAAAGGCTTACAGAGATGGCACCGATTGCTGCAGCACCAGACATGATTACGCCGGGGATTGAGGACGTTGTCGCCAACGCGAAGCTGCATGGCAACGCGGGTGCGAGCGACCACACCATGGTGCTCAACATGGGGCCGCAGCATCCTTCGACGCACGGCGTTCTGCGGCTGGTGCTGGAGATTGATGGTGAGGCCGTGGTGGCGCTGGCGCCGGATATCGGCTACCTGCACACGGGGATTGAAAAGACCTGCGAGGCGAAGTTCTACCAGCAGGTGATTCCGCTGACCGATCGCATCGATTACCTGTGCCCGATGACGAATAACCTGGCGTATTGCCTGGCCGTGGAGAAGCTGCTGGAACTGGAGATTCCGGAACGGGCGCAGGTGCTGCGGGTGCTGCTGAATGAGTTGACACGCATCCAGAGCCACCTGGTGTGGCTGGGTACGCACGCGATGGATATTGGCGCGCTGACGATGTTCCTGTACTGCTGGCGCGAGCGCGAAGACATTCTGCGGATTTTTGAGGCTGTAAGCGGCCAGCGCATGATGACGAGCTACTTCCGCATTGGCGGACTGGCGCTAGAGCCGCCGATGGAGTTCCGCGAGCAGGTGCAGAACTTTCTGAACATCATGCCGGGGCGGATCGACCAGTACGAGAGCTTGCTGACGGGCAATCCGATCTGGATTGGGCGAATCAAGGGCGTGGGGACGCTGTCGGCTGCGGATGCGGTGGCGCTGGGCGTGACCGGGCCTCCGCTACGCGCGAGCGGCGTGGACTGGGATTTGCGGCGAGATATGCCGTACTCGGGCTACGAGAAATTCAAGTTCAAGGTGCCGACCTCGACCGAGGGCGATGTGTGGGCGCGCTACGAGGTGCGACTGCTGGAGATGCGCGAGAGTGTGAAAATCTGCCAGCAGGCGATGGACATGCTCGCGAATATGCCGGCGGGACGGATTGTGGCGGACGCGCCGAAGATTGTGCTGCCGGATCGTGAGCAGATGAAGACGCAGATGGAGTCGCTGATCCACCACTTCAAGATCGTGACGGAAGGGTTCGGCGTTCCGGCGGGCGAGGTGTACCAGGCGGTGGAGAGTCCGCGCGGGGAGATGGGGTACTACGTTGTATCCGATGGGACGGCTAAGCCGTATCGAGTGCATATGCGGAATCCGAGTTTTGCGACGCTTCAGTCTTTGGAGACGATGTGCAAGGGGCGGTTGCTGGCAGATGTGGTTGCGGTAATTGGGAGCATTGATATTGTGCTGGGGGAAATCGATCGATAACGCGGCGGTCCATCGCGAACTTTGGATTTCGTGGGCTTCGTTGCTGCGGTCTTATGCGGCGGCTCATGGGTTGAACAGCAGGCGGTTTGCGGTGATTGAGTTTGGCGAGGATGAGATTGTGGTGCGGGTCGATGCGAAGTGGGATCGGTTTACGCATGAGGCGATGGAATCGAGCGATGGCCGCAGGGTTGGGTTCGCGCTGACTGAGGATGGACGAGTGATGTTGGACGGTAAGATGGATGAGATGGACTTTGCAGCGGAACGGATTACTCGAGAGTTGATGCAGTAGAGGCAAGAGCAACAGCAAAGGCAAATGCGGGGATTCTTCGCTGCGCTCAGAATGACAAACGGTTTTTTTGGTGACGGGCAGTTTGGCGGCAGCCGCAAATATAGAGATTCTGACCGAAGGTCGGAATGACGAGCGAGTAAGAGATGGCAGTAGTGACCAATACGATTTTTTCGCCGGAGCTTGCGGCACGATTCGACAAGCTGGTGACGATTTACCCGGTGAAGCGATCGGCCCTGATTCCGATGCTGCTGTATGCGCAGGACGAGGTGGGGTACATCTCCGAGGCGGTGATCCAGGAGATTGCGAAGCGGCTGGACCTGTTCGATCTGGATGTGCGGTCGGTGCTGAGCTACTACTCCATGCTGCGGACGAAGCCGGCGGGAGAGTACAACATTCAGGTTTGTACCAACATCAGTTGCATGTTGCGCGGCGGGTACGAGATTCTGGACCACTGCAAATCGAAGTTGGGCATTGGACATAAGCAGGTGACGGCGGACGGGAAGTTTTCGCTGGAGGAAGTTGAGTGCATTGGGGCTTGCTGCTGGGCTCCGGCGATGCAGGTGAACTACGACTTCCACGATGAGCTGACGCCGGCGAAGGTGGACGAAATCATTGCGGGCTACTCCGCCAAGGCCGGAAAGGATGGGAAGTAATGCCGCGTCTCGTGTCCCATCCCGATGAAGTGAAGGTGCTCTCGCGACGGTTTGGCCAGGGTGCGGCCAACATCGACAAATATGTTGAGTTGGACGGCTACGCGGCGGTGCAGAAGGCTATTGCGCAGGGCGA
>DASYEU010000176.1:0-22686 GCA_036498865.1 Acidobacteriaceae bacterium
CCGATGACGATGCAGGAGTCGGCGACGTTGAAGTCGGGCCAGTTGTAGTGGTAGATCTTCACGGCGAGGAAGTCGACGACGTGGTGGAAGCGGATGCGGTCGTAGAGGTTGCCGAGGGCTCCGCCAAGGATGAGGGCGAGGGCGACCGAAGAGAGGGTGAACCTGCGGCCGGTGCGCCAAAGCATGGCGAAGACGATGAGCGCCGCGACGACGGAGAAGGTGATGAGGCCGAGGCGGACGGCGTTGGGCGGCCAGTTTTCCATGAGGCTGAAGGCGGCGCCGGTATTGAGCACGTGCGAGAGCCGGAAGACGCCTGGGATGACCGGGATGTCGTAGCCGGGACGGATGCGGTGGACGATCCAGTTCTTGGAGAGGCGGTCAGCGAGGACGACGAGGGCGCTGAGGAGAAGAAGCAGGAGGCGGCGGTCGGGGGATTGGGTTTGGGTCACGGTGATGGGGGCTTCAGTCTGCGGCGGTGTGGGCATGGTAAGGGCTGTCATGATTTGGATGCGGTTCCTAGCCCGTGGGGCGGGTTGAAGTTTAGCGCGGGCCTACAGCCCGCCGGTTTGAGTGGTTCGTACGCCCGGCGCTTGCGCCCCAGACTAGGATAACGCGGGCCGTTGGCCCGGCACGGCGAATCAGGGCGTGGCAGAGTACGGTGCAAATTCGATGGCGTCCAGGGCTTCAGCGCAACGGAGGCAGACGGTAGGGTATTTTTCCTGCTGGCCGACGTCGGGGACGTGGCGCCAGCAGCGTTCGCATTTGGGCCGCTCCGAGCGTTGGACAGTCACGCTGGCGGAGTCGGAGACGAGAACGTCGACTTCTGAGACGTTGAAGAGCTCCGGGAGAGACGACGCGTATTGGAGCAGGCGGCTGTCGGATGCGGGGACATGCAGGGTGACGACCGCTTCGAGCGACTTACCGATGATTTTTTGTGCGCGGAGGCTTTCGAGCTTGGCCAGCACGGCGGTACGGAGTTCGAGGAGTTGCGCCCAGTCCTTGGTGAGTTCGAGTGGGTCGGTTGCGATGAAGTCGCGTCCCTTGGGGAAGAGGGTGAGGTGGACGCTGCCCTGGGTGCCCGGGATGGACTGCCATACTTCGTCGGCGGTAAAGCTGAGTATGGGAGCGGTGAGGCGCGCGAGGGCGTCGGTGATCTTGTAGATCACGGTCTGGGCGCTGCGGCGGGCGATGTAAAGTTCGCGCTGGTATTCGTCGCCGTGCTTGAATGCAACGGGGAAGGTATAAAGGCGGTCCTTGAGAACGTCGAGGTAGAAGGCGCTGAGTTCGGAGTTGCAGAACTCGTTGAGTAAATGGTAGACGCGGTGGAATTCGAAGTCGGCGTACGCCTTGGTGATCTTGCCGGTGAGTTCGACGGCCTTGACCAGGATGTACTGGTCGATCGGCTGCATCTGGTCGAAGGCAACGGCGTCGCCCCCTTCGGCCATGGGGCGCGGATCGAAGGCGTGAACTTCGCCGGTGGTGGGATTGGTTTCGGCGAGCGAGCCCAGGAGAAAGCGGAAGGTGTTCCGGAGCTTGAAGTAGATTTCCTTGGCGAGGCGCTGGAGCAGGGGGAGGCTGGCGACGACGTCTTCGCGGAAGTCGACCGAGGCGACCCAGAGGCGGACGATGTCGCCGCCGAGCTGGTCCATGATGGCGACGGGGTCGATGAAGTTGCCGAGGGACTTGGAGAGGGCGCGGCCTTTCTCGTCGAGGGTCCAGCCGTAGGTGGCGACGGACTTGAAGGGCGCGCGGTTGTGCATCCCGATGGAGCAGAGCAGCGAGGACATGAACCAGCCGCGGTGCTGGTCGCCGCCTTCGGCGTAGAGGTCGGAGCGGGGATCGATGTCGGTGGCGTCGGGGTTGGCGCCGGGGCGCTGCTGGGTGTCGGCGTCGAAGTCGAGGACAGCATGGGAGCTGGCGCCGGACTCGAACCAGACGTCGAGGATGTCCATCTCTTTGCGGAACTCGGTGTGCCCGCATTCCTTGCACGCGGTGTTAGGCGGCAGGATCGCTTCGGGGGCGTGGACGTACCAGGCGTCGGCTGATTCCTTGATGAAGAGGTCGACGATGAGCTTGTTGATGGTGGCGTCTTTAAGCGGCGTCGAGCATTTGCGGCAGAGGAAAACGGCGATAGGCACGCCCCAGATGCGCTGTCGGGAGATGCACCAGTCGGGCCGCGTGGCGACCATGTTGGTGATGCGTTCTTCGCCCCAGGCGGGGTCCCAGGTGACGGTCTTGATCTCGTCGATGGCGCGCTGGCGGAAGGTCGTGTCGCCCATCGGGGTTTCCATGGCGATGAACCACTGCTCGGTAGCGCGGGTGATGACGGGGTTATGGCAGCGCCAGCAGTGCGGGTAGGAGTGCTCGAAGGAGGTGGCGGCGAGGAGCGCGCCCTTTTCCTTGAGCAATTCGATGATGACCGGGTTGGATTTGAAGACGGAGAGGCCTTCGTACGGCTGGGGCTGGTGGCCGCCGAAGCGCTCGGTGTGCATCTGACGGCCGGAGTCGTCGACGTATTGGACTTCGGGCAGGTCGTAGCGCTTGCCGGTGGCGAAGTCGTCGACGCCGTGGGCGGGTGCGGTGTGGACGGCGCCGGTGCCCTGATCGGCAGTGACGTAGGTGGCGTTTGTGCCGAGGACGGTGCGGTCGAGGAACGGGTGCTGGAAGGTGGCGCGGTCGAGCGCGGTGCCGGGGAAGAGAGCGAGGATGTCGGCTGCAGATGCTGGCTCGGCCTGGTTGGCTGCGCTCATGAGGCGGGCGTGAACGATGACCTCGGAGAGCAGCGCCTGCGCGACGATGTAGACGGCGTCGGGCGTGTTGAGGGCGACGTATTCGAGTTCGGGGTGGAAGGCCACGGCGAGGGATGCGGGGAGCGTCCAGGGCGTGGTGGTCCAGATAATGGTGTAGACGGGCTTCTGCGAACTTCCCAACTCGGGGGAGATTTGTGCGGGTTCACTCGTGAGCTTGTAGCGGACGTAGACGGAGGGCGAGGTGTGATTCTCGTACTCGACTTCGGCTTCGGCGAGGGCGGTTCGGTCGTGGATGCACCAGGAGACGGGCTTGAGGCCTTTGTAGACGAAGCCGTTCTCGAAGAAGTGGAAGAAGGTCTCGGCGATGCGGGCCTCGTAGACGGGGTCCATGGTGGAGTAGGGCTCGGCCCAGCGGCCGAAGATGCCCATGCGGATGAACTGGGAGCGCTGGAGGTCGAGGTACTTCTGGGCGTACTCGCGGCAGGCGCGGCGGACCTGGACGGGGTCCATCTCGAGTTTCTTGCGGCCGAGCTGTTCGTCGACTTTGATCTCGATGGGAAGGCCGTGACAGTCCCAACCGGGGACGTAGGGTGCATCGAAGCCGGCCATGGTCTTGGTCTTGACGACGAAGTCTTTGAGCGTTTTGTTGAGGGCGTGGCCTAAGTGGATGGCTCCGTTGGCGTAGGGCGGGCCGTCGTGGAGGATGTAACGGGGAGCGTCGGCACGGGCAGCGCGGATCTGGTCGTAGAGACCGGATTTCTCCCATTGCGCGAGGCGAATGGGTTCGTTGACGGGCAGTCCCGCCTTCATGGGGAAGGCGGTTTGCGGCAGGTTCAGGGTGGACTTAAGCGGCTTTGGGTCGTTCGCGCCTGCGGACTTCGGGTCGGGTGCTTCTGGCATTCGCTCCTCGGTTACGGACAAACTTCTATTGTATCTGTAGGGCGACGGGGTGGTAAGCGGGTGGAAAGGAGACTTCCTGAGGGGGTTCTGCGTCAAAGAAAGAAGAGAAGATAAGACGGAACCGAGACATTCTCCGGGCCGTATTTTTTGTAGAATGTCGTGTGGGGCCAGATGCAGCGCTGCTTGCAACGAACCGGCACAAGACCGGGGACGTAGTGAGAAGGCAGAAGCGCAAGAATCGCGAGGGAAAGGCAGAGAGGCTGCATCGGGGCTCTGCGGTTGAGGCAAATCGACTTGTCTGAATTTGGGTTTATTCCGGAAGATGATCCTAATAAGCCTGGTCCGACGTTACGGGCCGGAGTGGAGTCTTCGCTAGGCGAAGGCGACCTGATGCAGCGCGAAGAGGGCGTGTTCTCGTCTCTCTGGAGTAACCTGCGCGATGTATTTTTTCCGGTAAAGCTGCCACCCCTGGTGCTGGAATCGAAGCCGATTCCGGTGGTCGACCGGATGGCGACCAAGCAGGACCCGAAGGCGACCGCATCGGCGATTGTCATCTACGGGATTTTGATTCTGCTGTTTGTCTTCTGGGGTGCGCGGAAGATTCAGGAGTTCCAGGATAAGAAGACGATGGCGCTGATTGCGCTGACGGCTCCGCCTCCGATGCCAATCGCGAAGGACACAATGGGCGGTGGCGGCGGGCAGCGTGGGCCGACTCCTGTGACCAAGGGGCAATTGCCCAAGTTTGCCGATACGCAGATCACGCCGCCGAAGGCTCCTCCGCTGGAAGAGCCGAAGATCAAGATGCCCGATCCGACGATCGAAGTGCAGAAGGATCTGAAGATGGCGACCAACAACATGCCGAATCTTGGCATGCCCAACTCGCCGCTGATCGGGACGTCGATGGGCAATGGGAGCGGCTCGGGACTGGGGTCGGGCAATGGCTCTGGTTTGGGGCCGGGGTCGGGCGGGAACTACGGCGGAGGATTGCGGAAGATTGGCGGCGGCGTTTCGTCGCCGGTGGTGATCTTCCAGGTCGATCCGGAGTTCTCAGAAGAAGCGCGCAAGGCGAAGTTCATGGGTGTTGTGCTGGTGAACCTGATCGTCGATGCGCATGGCAATCCTCAGAACGTGCATATTCTGCGCGGCGTTGGGATGGGCCTGGACGACAAGGCAGTTGAGGCAGTGAGGCAGTACCGGTTCAAGCCGGCGATGGAGGGTGGCAAGCCCGTCGCAGTGGAACTGAACGTCGAGGTTAACTTCCAAATCTTCTAAGCCAGTCGGCGAAGAGCAAGAGCAAATCACAGAGAGACGGAGAGAGCACAGAGAGGATTCTGTGCTCTCTTTTCTTTTGCGAATTGCGTGTGATGGTGTGCCGAGCCCGGGGTTCCCTGGGATAACTCAGTGCAGGGCGGGTTGGAGGAGTTCGGCTACGGGGATTTCGTCGTAGGTGAGGTTCTCGGCTGGGCTTCCGGTTCTGGCCTTCCAAGCCAGGAATAGGCGGCCATAGCTCTCGGTGATGCAGCTGGCTGGGTCGACGTCGAGCCTGGCCAGCGTCTCGTCGATCCAGGCGGGCGGGCCTTCCAGCTCGGCGTAGTCGCCGATGGGCGTCTCGTCGATGACGAGGTGGCTTCGCGGAGGAAGGGCGACGGCCTCAATTGATTGCGAAGCGGCGCTGAAGAGCGGGCCATCGATGGTGGACGCGATTTGCGACCACTCAGTGCGAAATTTTTCGTAGCGGAAGACGGGCGTGTATCCCATCTGTTCGAAAATTGCGCCGAGGGCCGGTCCGTCGTCTACCTTGGTCTCGGTTTCGATGCGAATCTTGTAGCGGGACGGGGTCAGGTCGTCATTGGGTGCGCCGAGTGGCTGCCGCTTGTGGGTAACAGTCCATAGGCTGCCGTAGCGACGCAGACGCAGAATCTGCTTGGTTGCGCGGAGTGTGCGGTCGGCTGTGTCGTAGAGAGTGTTCTGCTCGAAGGTGCGGGGCGTGTCCAGCAGAAAGCCCAGACCCGGGAGTTGCGATTGCAGACGCGGAAGATCTTGAATGGGAAATTTGAGTTCGATCTCGGCACTCTGCATTCGAAGAGTATACGGCGACGGAGGTAGGATGAGGAGGGGAGGCAACGCCTTCCAGAAATGGATGGCGTGGCCTCGACCGGGAACGGTGAGGGGCGGCGGGGACCGGGGGTGGGGTGCGTGAAGACGGAGAGGTTGGAAACAGAAGGGATGCGCGGCACGGTTGGGATTGCGCGCGCGGTGAAGTTGTTGCGGGCAGGCGGAACGGTGGCGTTTCCGACCGAAACGGTCTATGGGTTGGGAGCGAATGCGCTGGACCCGGCGGCGGTGGCGAAGATCTTTGAGGCGAAAGAGCGGCCTGGGTGGGATCCGCTGATTGTGCATGTGGAAGGACGCGAGATGCTGCAGCGGGTGGCTGTGATTCCGGAGGGATCGCAGGGACGGCGCGTGGAGCAATTGATGCAGGCGTTCTGGCCGGGACCTCTGACGCTGTTGCTGCCAAGGACACCCGAGGTGCCGGACGCGGTGACGGCAGGCCGGGAGTTGGTAGGAGTGCGGATGCCGGCAAACCCGATTGCGCGGCAGCTGATTCGGCAGGCTGGGGTACCGCTGGCGGCGCCGAGTGCGAACCGCTTCGGCGGGCCGAGTCCAACTACGGCAGCGCATGTGCTGGCGGACCTGGACGGGCGCATCGAGGCCGTGCTGGATGGCGGGCCGACGACAGTTGGCGTGGAGTCGACAGTGGTGGGGCCGGATCCGCAGAACGCCGAGGGAATGCTGGTATATCGGCCGGGCGGCGTGCCGCTGGAGCAACTGGAGGCAGTGGCCGGGACGGGGTGTTTTGCGACGTATCGTCCTCCGGCAAGCGAGGTTGAGGCTCCGGAGAGTCAGCCATCTCCGGGGTCGGGACTGCGGCACTACTCTCCGCGCGCAAGGCTGCTGCTGGTGCGCGGTATTTCCGGGGCAGCTGGACCGGTGGAGCGAAGCCTGGTGGCGCTGATCGATGGCGCGAGACCGCCGGAAGGGGAGGTTGGCGTAATGCTGCCCGATGGCTGGGACAAGGGGGCGGCGCAGGTTGCGTTTCGATGGGGTCCGTGGAACAACGCGGAAATTCTGGCGCGGCTGTTGTACTTTGGGCTACGTCTACTGGATGACCGCGGGGTGAAGGTGATTGTGTGTCCGGTGCCAGAGATGGGTGGGCTGGGCGAAGCGCTGCGGGATCGGCTGGAGAAAGCGGCCCGGAAGTAGCGAGGGGCTCCATGGACAGGTTTCGTTTGAGTTGTGCTGCGGTGGGTTGCGCTTGATGGGAGCGGCGGGAAGAGGCAGAAGCGAAATGCGGGGGTCTCTCCACTGCCCCTTCGATTCGCTCCGCTCACTCAGGGTCCGGTCGAGATGACGCCTTCGGGCAGCGTGATCAGGGGGCGCCGACGGGTGCGGCGAGCTGTGCGGCGAAGGCATCGAGCGAGAGGGAGCGGAGCAGGTTGCGGCGGAGGCCGGAGTGGACCTGGTCGACGGCGTGACTGGCGCGTTCGATCCATGCGAAGGGCAGGGTGGCGGCGAGACGGTCGAGCTCGGGGCGAAGGTCGATGTTGCGCAAGAGCTCGGGGGTGCCGGAGTCGAGCAGCAGGAGATCTTCAAGCAGGAGCGAGAAGGCGCGGAGGAGCGCCAGTGTCTTGGTCTGGCCATCGGCTCCGGCGCGATAGGTCTCCGTCATCTTGAAGAGCGCGGTGTGGTCGGGCTCCGCGTTGGATGAAGTTCGCACAGCGGCCGCAGCGTTGTTAAGGAAGATGAGGGCGTCGGCGCGGGCCGCGATGTAGGTCTCGAGGTCGAAGGCGAGCGCGCGACCGGTTGCGCCTTGCGAAAGGCGAGCGATGAGGGCGCGCTGCTTTGGGGGGACGTCGGGACGCCGGTGGGCGAGCAGCATTTCGATCTCTTCGACGGGCAGGGCGCCAAGACGGACAGCCGCGCAGCGCGAGCGGATGGTGGGAAGCAGCTCGCCGGGGTTCTCCGCAAGGATGAAGATGTGTACGGTGTCAGGTGGCTCCTCGAGAATTTTGAGGAGAGAGTTTGCGGCTTCCTTCATCATGTTGGCTGCGGTGAGGATGAAGATGCGGCGGGGCGCTTCGGCGGGCAGGTAGTGTGCGCTCTGGATGAGGGAGCGGATCTGACCGAGCTTGATGAGGAGCTGCGGCGGGTCCGGTGGCAGGATGAGCACATCGGGATGCGGCTGGATGAGGACGCGGGTTTCTTTCTTGTCGGTCTCGCGGAGTTCTTCTCGGGCGGCGACGGCGGCCGCGACCTGATCTTCGAGATTGGCGGCGGCGGCGATGCGGACACAGTTGCGGCAGCGGCCGCAGAAGCCGGCGAGCGACTGGCCGTTGGACCAGAGATCGCGGGGCTGGCGCTCGCACTCGATGGCCATGGTGAGCATGAGCGCGAGGGTGTACTTGCCTGCTCCGGCAGGGCCGGAGAGGATGAGCGAGTGCGGCAGGCGGCCTGCTGCGATGGCGGTGCGCAGCGATTCTACGGCGGCGGTGTTGCCGATGAATTCGCCAAAGTCGGCGGGGAGGGAAGAGAGAGTCGTCACAGTGATCCTGTCTTTGATGATACGGCGCGCAGGCGGGGTTAGGATGGTGCGATGAAATCGATCCGGTTCGGCGTGGGCGTGTTCGTTGGGATGGCACTGGTTTCAGGCATGTTGGGGGCGAATGCCCATGCGGAGAAAGTTGTGACCTTGCCAGCTCCGACTGGGTATGTGGACGATTACGCGGGTGTACTTACGGAACCGGTACGGACTGATTTGGAAGGGCTGTGCCGAGAGGTGCATGAGAAGACGCGCGCCCAGGTTTTCTTTGTCACGGTAAAAACGCTGGATGGCGTCGCGGTCACGACATTTGCGAATGAGCTATTCGCGAAGTGGAAGATTGGCGAGAAGAAGACCGATCGCGGTGTGTTGGTTCTGCTCGCGACCGGGGATCACAAGTATTGGATCGAAGTGGGATATGGCTATGAGGGAATCCTGAACGACGCGAAGGTTGGAGACATCGGGCGGGCAATGGTCCCGGCGTTGAAGGCGTCGAACTTCGATGAAGCGGCCAAAATCGAGGTGCGAGGCGTATCCAAGGTGATTGCGGCGGATTCCGGGGTAACGCTGGCGGGTCTGGAGGAAGGCCGGGATACGCCGGTGGAGGCTTCAAGTCAGGGTGGAACTCCAACTCCGCCGGACGGGATCGGACGGTCCAGCGCCGGACCGATTTGGCCGTTGGTGGTGTTTCCCATTTTCTTCGTTGGGCTGTTCGTGCTGGTGATTTGGGGAGTGGTGAGGAACCGGGCGCGCGGAATCGGGAGCGGCGGCGGATATTTTCCCCCGGGAGGGACAGGTTCGGGCGGAAGCTCCGGGGGAGACGGCGGAGGGAGTAGCTCCGGTGGCGGCGACAGTTTCAGCGGCGGGGATGGGGGGAGTTCCGGCGGTGGCGGAGCAGGTGGAAGCTGGTAATCCTTCCGAAGAATTGGCTCGTCCGTAGGAATGACTTGACAATTCAAGGGCAAAACTAAGCTGTCGGCCTATTCCCTAATTAATGGAAGTGTTTATGATTATCGGTAGAGGCTACTGGAATTCATTGGCCGCATGTCCCGAAAACTGAGGTTTCTGGTTTGGCGACCAATGTGCTTAATGAAATGTGGCTTAGACGCAAAAATGGGGCAATCGACGATCGTCCCGAGCTTTAGCTAGGATTGCACTGCGCATCATGAGAAACGCCTTTCAGACGCGCATTCTCGCCGTCGCGCTTGCTCTTGCGACGCTGGGGGTGTGCGTTCTTGCGGGGCTGAACTTGTCGCAGGAGTTGGGCGTCCAGTTCCCCACGGATGGGGCCGTGTGGGTCGAGTCACAAGGTGGGCTGCGGGCGGATCGGGTTCCCAAGGACTCACCGGCGTGGAGAGCCGGGATTCGCCCTGGGGACGTCCTGGAAACGATCAACGGAACTCCGACCACGCGACTGGCGTCGCAGGTGCGGGCGATGTACAGCAATGGGCTGAATCTGCATGCTGCGACCTATTCGGTCGTACGGCCCGGCCCGGGTGCGCAGGGAATCGCAGGGAAACCGACGTTTCCGGTGCAGGTCTACCTGGAGGCTGCGGATCGCAGCACTGACCAGGGATCCCGCGTCATTGCGGTGGTGTACCTGCTGATTGGGCTGTATGTGCTGTTCCGGCGCTGGACCGCTCCCAAGTCGACGCACTTTTATGTTTTCTGCCTGGTTTCGTTCGTGCTGTATGCCTTCCGGTCGACCGGGGTGCCGGGCTTGTTCGATCGGCTGATCTATTGGGGCAACCTGCTGGCGACGACGTTGCAGCCGGCGTTGTTCCTGCACTTTGCGGTCAGCTTCTCGGACGGATCAACGACCGACGAGGACACGCAGGAGATCATTCCGTTCCAACTGCGACGGCGGCTGTTGGCTGTTCTGCTGTACGTGCCGGGCGCGTTTCTCGCTGGACTTCAATTGTGGGCGATTGAGTTCTGGTCCGCGACTGCTCTGCTGAGCCATCGGCTGGATCAGTACAGCGTCGGGTATGTGGCGCTTTACTACGTGGTTGCGGCGGTGGTGTTCTACACCCGCTACATGCGAGCCGGGTCCGGACTGGAACGTCAGCAACTGAAGTGGCTGACGCGCGGAACCCTGCTGGCGGTTGGCCCGTTCACGGTGTTGTATGCGATTCCCTTTCTCAGCGACATGGTTGTGCCGATTGCGCTGTCGAAGGTGGTGCTGCTGTTTCTGGCGCTGATTCCGCTGACCTTCAGTTGGGCGATTGTGCGCTACCGGCTGATGGACGTGGACCTGATCTTCAAGCGCGGCGTGACGTATACGCTGGCGACGGCTGCGTTGGCGGGTCTGTACTTCGCGGTGGTTGGTTCGGCGTCCGAATGGATTCATCTGCACTATCCGGGCTTCGGTGTCTGGGGGCCCATTGTCGCGATTATGGTGGTTGGGTTGTCCTTCGATCCGCTGAAGCGGATGATTCAGGGGCGCGTGGATCGCGTGTTCGACCAGAAGAGCTTCGACTATCGCGAGACGCTGATCGATTTTGGCCGCAGCCTGAACTCGCAGACGGACCTGCGCGCGCTGGTGGATTCGATTGTGGAACGGCTGCCGCAGACTCTGCTGGTGACGCGCGTCGCAGTGTTCCTCGCAACCGAGGAGGCTGAGCAGAGCGGGTTGAAGAGCCAGTTTGAACTGGCGGCTTCGCATGGCCTGACGAACCTGGCGGCAGCAGATCTGAGCGAACTGGACGTGCGATTCCTGAACTTCGACAGCGAAGAATCGAACGACCACATCTTCCTGGAGAACCCACAGCAGGTGCTGCGTCTGCCAAACGCACAGCAGCGCAGTGCGCGACTGCTGGATCTGAACTACTACCTACCCTGCCGGGTTGCGAACCGCGAGGGTGGGGGGGCACGCACGGTCGCGATCCTGGGGCTCGGACGGACGGACGACGGCGACTTCCTCTCGAGCGAGGACATGGAAGTGCTGGGATCGCTGGCAGGGTATATCGGCATCGCGATTCAGAATGCCCAGTTGTACAAGCGGCTGGAGCAGAAGATTACGGAGTTCGAGCGGTTGAAGGAATTCCACGAAAACATCGTCGAGTCGATTCATATCGGCATCTTCGCTGTCGATCTGGAGGATCGGATCGAAAGCTGGAATGCGCAGATGGAAGTGATGTACGCGAAGTCGAGGGCGGAGGCGTTGCGGCAGTCGCTAGGCTCCCTCTTCCCGGCTGAGTTCATGGATCGCTTCGACAGCGTGCGGGAGGAGCAGGGGACGCACACGTTCTACAAGGTGCGGCTGGCATTGCCGACAGGCGAGACGCGAGTGGCGAACATCGCGATTGCTCCGTTGCAGACGCGCGATTTCACGGTAGTGGGCCGCATCATCCTGGTGGACGATATCACCGACCGGATCGAACTGGAGGCGCAACTGACGCAGGCGGAGAAGCTGTCGTCGATCGGGCTGCTGGCGGCTGGGGTGGCGCACGAGGTGAACACTCCGCTGGCGGTGATTTCGAGCTACACCCAGATGCTGGCCAAGCAGATGCGCCCGATGATGGAGCAGGACAAACGCTTCGCGCCGGTGCTGGAGAAGATTACCCAACAGACGTTCCGTGCATCCGAGATAGTGAACGGGTTGCTGAACTTCTCGCGGACCGGAGGCGCGGAGTTTACGTCGGTCGACCTGAACCGGCTGCTGCATGACACGCTGACACTCCTGGAGCACCAGTTCAAGACGGCGCAGATCCAGGTCGAGACAGAGCTCGATCCGAGCCTGCCGCGTGTGCATGGGAACGAAGGCAAGTTGCAGCAGGTGGTGCTGAACCTGCTTCTGAACGCGCGTGATGCGATGCATGGCTCGCCCGACTCGCGGATTAGGATTGCAACGGAACAGGCGGGCGGACGCATCTGGGTTGTGGTGCAGGATTTTGGCGGCGGCATCGAGCCGGAGCATCTGCATCGCATCTTCGACCCGTTCTTTACGACGAAGACCAAGCCGCGCAACGGCCAGCACAAGGGCACAGGGCTTGGGTTGGCAGTGAGCTACGGCATCATGCAGGAGCACGCCGGCAAGATGCATGTGCAGAGCGAGGTCGGCGTGGGTACAACTTTCCGGCTGGAGTTTCCTGGCGTGGTTCGAAGCGCCGCCGGAGAAGATGCTGCGAGCCGCGACGTTGGGAGCGCGGTTCATGTCTAGAGAGCTGAGGCCAAGTTGGGCAGGGAATCGGCCGTCCGTACGTGTTGAAGAAGGATCATGATAGAAGCAACAGTTCCAGTGAATGCGGAAGAGACGGCTCCGGCCGGCGGTTCGAACGCGCGTATGGTCGGTCCGGCACGAATCCTGATCATCGATGACGAGGCGGCGATCCGCGAATCGCTGGAAGCGTTGCTATCGATGGAAGGATTTTCAGTCACGATAGCTGTCGATGGGCCGTCGGGCATGGATCAACTGGCGACCAATGAGTTCGACTTGCTGTTGCTGGATCTGGCGCTTCCGGGCGAGAGCGGCATCGATCTGTTGCCGCGCATCCTGGAAATGCAGCCAGCGCTGCCGGTGATCATGATTACTGCCTATGGCACGGTGTCCAACGTCGTGGACGCGATCCGGGCCGGCGCGGAAAACTTTGTCCAGAAGCCGTGGGACAACGAGAAGCTGCTGGCGGACATTCGCACGGCGATCGGGCGACATCGCGCCGAAGAAGAACTGGTGCAGTTGAAGCGCGCGCTGAAGCAGCGCTACAACTTCGAAAACATCGTCGGCAAGAGTGAGCCAATGCTGCGGCTGTTTGACCTGGTGGCGCAGGTCGCGCCGAGCCGGTCGACGGTGTTGATCCAGGGTGAGAGCGGGACAGGTAAGGAACTGATCGCCAAGGCGCTGCACGCGAACTCGCCGCGGCGGGACAAGCCGTTTGTGCCGGTGAATACGGGCGCGGTGCCTTCGGACCTGCTGGAGTCGACGCTGTTCGGCCACGTGAAGGGCGCGTTCACGTCTGCGATTGCGGCGAAGAAGGGTCTGTTCGAGGTGGCCAACGGCGGGACGCTGTTCCTCGACGAGATCGGCACCATGGGAACGGACATGCAGGCGAAGATCCTGCGCGTGCTACAGGATCGGCGGTTCATGCATCTGGGCGGAACGCAGGAGATCCAGGTGGACGTGCGGATCATCGCGGCGACGAATGTTGACTTGAGCCAGGCGGTGAAGGAAGGGCGGTTCCGCGAGGACCTGTACTACAGATTGAATGTGATTTGCCTGGAGCTTCCGCCGCTGCGGTCGCGCAGGCAGGATATTCCGCTGCTGGCGGCGCACTTCCTGAAGGTGTACGCGGACGAGAATGATGTCCCAGTGCCGACGCTGGCGCCGGAAGCGATGCGGATTCTGATGGACTACGAGTGGCCTGGCAACGTGCGCGAGTTGGAAAATGCGATGGAGCGGGGTGTGGTGCTGGCGACGACCAAGACGATCACCCCTGACCTGCTGCCTGCATCACTAACCGGTAATACGTATTCTGCGAACATCCTGGACAGCAGGCCGGATGCGAGCCTGTTCGATCTGATGGAAGAGATTGAACGGCGGATCATCGCGGACCGGCTGGAGCGCTGCCACTGGAACCAGACGGAAGCAGCGGAATACTTCAAGATTCCTCTGAGCACGCTGAACCAGAAGATCAAGCGGCTGAACGTGGAGATCAAGAAGCGCGGTCGCGAGTAAGCCAGTCCCGAGCTGTGAGCCGAGGAATCTAAGCTGACGGTCGCCTGTGCACGCCTCTTACGGGGCGGGTTGGGTTTGGGTGAAGCGTGGGTTCCTGGCTGTGCTGATGAGGTTGGCGAGCAAGCGGTAGGGGCCGGGGACGCCTTCGGGAAACTGGCGATAAAGCGCCAAGCCGAGGTAGATCCAGGCTCCTTTGCCGGTTCGGGCGTAGAGCAGGCCGCCGAGTTGCGGCTTCTGGCCGGCGTCGTGGGTCTCGAGTAGGGGGGTGTAGTGCTGATCCCAGGTGCCCATGAAGCCATGGCCGCGTTCCTCAACCCAGTTATGGAAGTCGGAGGGTGTGATCTGGTTGGGCCAGGAGAGAAGCGGGTTCGCGGGGTTCAGAATGCGAACCGCTGCCGTTTCTTCAACCACCTTTTCGTTATCACCAAGATTCAGGGGATAGGGGCCAGTGCCTTCGGGCAGACGGCCGGTGTTGTACTGGGTGATGACGATGCCGCCGTTTTTGGCGTAGTCATTGAGGACGGGGTTGGCGGCGGCGAGGTCGGGGTGCACCTCGTAGGCGCGAACGCCCAGCAGGACCGCGTCGTAGGACTTGAGGGCATCCGGCTTTAGGTCCGCGACCGCGAGGATATGCGGATGCACGCCGAGGTCTTCGAGTGCGGTCGGGACGTCGTCACCGGAACCAGGGACATAGGCGACGTTGAGGTTGGGCGCGGTCTGCAGATCGACAGCGGCAACGTGGAAGACAGTGGGCGTGTAGTAGTTGGTGAGCGTAAGGCCCGGGTAGCCGACGCTGCGGAAGCCTTCGCGGTAGGAATGGCCGTCGAGTTCCGCGACGACCGTGATGGGGTAGCGCTGATAGGGGTTAGGATCAACGGCTTTGACCTCGGCGGTCTGCCGTGAGAAGCGGCCGGTGGGCGGTGCCGGCGGAATGGGGTTCGCGGCAGAGGGCAGGGTGTAGAACCAGAGCGGAGGCAGATCGAGGCGGAACTGCGGCGCAGCCATGGGGTTGGGATTGGTGGCGGTATAGCTGAAGGAGAAGGTGTTCTGGCCAAGCGGAATGACCGCGGCGGTGTTGGCAAGACTGAGTGAGACGGGTGGGACGACGACGGCGGGCTGGCGAGGCTTGGTGTCCGTGGGGTCGGCAACGATGGCGGAGACGGTGAGCGGGACTCCGGAGTCGTTGAGCGCCATGGAGACGGTGAGGGGCGCAGGTGTGACCGGGGCGTTGCGGAGAGTGGGGTCTGCGATGTCGTAGTAGGGCTGCTCCGTGTTGGGGCGAGAGAAGTAGGGGCGCGTGGGAGGGAGTTCGGCGTTGACGACGGCGCGCAGGATGTCCTCGAGATGCGTGGACGATTTGGCCGTGGCGAGGCTCGATCCGGTCTTTGCGGGCTTGCCGAGAAATCTAAGCTCGGTGCTGACGGGCTTTACTGAGGCAGCGGCGCTCGAATATGAAGTCTTGACCTCGATTTTTTTCTGCGTGGACAGCAGGCCCTGGGTCGGCCCGGTGTTCTCCAGCGTGGCGGTGAGCGCGATGCCGTGCGCGAGGAGCAGCGCGTTGTTCAGCTGAACGCGTTTGATGCGGAGCTCGTGGAGGAGATTGTAGGACTCGGCGGGCGGGAGATCGTTGACAGATTGGTTTTCGAGTTCGTGGATGAAGGCGTCGACACCTTTGAGGGCCTCGCGAAGAGGTGGCGCGGCGAGCTCGAGGTTGGCAGGATTGAACAGCCGCTGAGCTTCGGCGATGTGCTGGTCAAGGGCTTCGAACTGGGGGCGGAACTTGTCGGCAACTTCCGGGGCGAGGGCAGCGATGCCGGGCAGGGTGGTGTCGATGCCGTCGAAGAAGCCGGATTCAAGGCCGGAGTCGTTGCCGTCCGGTTGATTGAGACGCGAGCCGTTGCGGTGATAACTGACGTCGAAGCGTCCGGCGCCGCCGCGTCCTCCTCCACCACCACCGCTCATCTGGCTGCGATGCAGACCACGGCCTTCACGGCCGAGCTGGGCGTAGGAAATGCCGCCGAGGAGCGGGTCGGTATCGCCCTCGGGAATGACCACGTTGGCTTTGGGAGTCGCCTCGGTAACTTTTCCGGTTACATAATTGTGGAAACGCGCAGGAACGTACTGCCCAGTGGCGGAGTCGTACATGCCTTGGGCATCGATGCGGCCGAAGGGCGCGCGCGCGTACACCTTGAGGGGCTGCCAGGGAGGCAGGCCCATGTCGGGGAAGACCGAGGGGTTGCCCGCGGCGTTGAAGACTTCCTGAGCGATCTGGCCGGCAACCTGGTGCTGGCCATGGCCGTCGGACGGCTCGCCCATGAAGACGCTGGCGATGACGAGGGGGCGGTAGAGGCGCACGGCGCGGACGGCGTCGTAGAGCACGCGGTCATGGGTCCACTTGGTGAAGGCCTCTTCCTTCGTCTTGGAGAAGCCGAAGTCAACTTCTGAGCCGAAGAACTGGTCGACGGCCATGTAGCGGTCGGCGGCGAGGAGTTCCTGAGTACGGATGAGGCCCAGTGCGTCTTCGAAGTCGGAGGACATGAGGTTCTGGCCGCCTTCGCCGCGGTTGAGGGTAAGGGTAGCGACTCGGGCTCCCTGACCGCGGGAGAGATAGGTAAGCATGCCGTTGTCTTCGTCGTCGGGGTGGGCGACGATGAGCATGAAAGAGGCTCGGGTGCGCAGCTTGCGAAGAAGCTGCTGGAGGGCGGGTGCGCCATGATTGATGGGGAGCGTGTCTGCGAGGTCGGGTGGTGAGACGCGCTCGCTGGCGAGGTTGGCGGGGTCCTGGAGCTGGGGGAGTTGCTGAGCGGGCAGGGCGAGCGTGGTGGCGAGGAGGGTGGCCAGCACGGAAGTGGATCTTCGGTAGGGAAGGGATCTCATGCTAGGGGCGTCTCTCCGGTGTGGGCTCGCGCGTCGATTTGTGGCAATGACCGATACAAATACAGGGTTTCCCCTCGACTCCGCTCAGGGGGAGGAAGATGGCCGCGGCGAAAATGGCGTGGCTGCCTGAGGTGTTGGATGACTGCATCAACGATATCGCATCAATAGCTTGAGGTTCCATTCCAATGAAAGGAGAGGCCACCTTGAGCGAGGATGGGAGAGCCAAGGGTCTGGGTGGGAGTACGGGCTGCATCGGGCCGCTGATTGAGCAGATTGTCGACGATGAGATTGGCGGACCAGTGGACGCCGAAGTCATGGTGGGCGGCGAGGTCCAGCGAGACAAACGGAGCGAGGATGAACGCGGGGGTGTTGGCGCTGTCGTCGTAGACGTGGCCGCTGGCGCGGGCGGCGAGAGTGAGTGATCCGAGCCGGGGGCTGGCTGCGCGGAGTTGGGCTGTGAAACTGTGGCGGGGAACCTCTGGGATCCAGTGGCCAACGAGATTTTGCGGAGTTCCGAGGGTTACGGGCTGAGGGTTGTATTTGGTGACGACGGCATGGGAGTACTGATAGCCGAGGCTGGCGGAGACGATGGAGCTGGGGTGCAGGTTCAGGTGAAGTTCGGTGCCCTGGCTGAGAATCTGACCGAGATTTTGGCGCATGTCCCGGATGGATGTGGGAGTGCTTGAAAGAAGTACGGCGGAGACCGGGCGGTTGATCTCAGTCCAGAAATATGTGCCGGCAAGTGCAATGAGGTTTCGCGGCGAGGCGTAGGTAGTGCCGATGTCGAAGCCGGTGGCGCGCTCGGAGAGGAGTTGTGAGTTGGCGAGCGTGGTTTCCTGGCCGACTTGGCCGGTGCGATACAGCTCGTTCATGGTGGGCGAGCGGAAGGCGCGGAAGACCGATGCGTGGATGGCCGTGGTATAGGCGATCTGGCGGACGATGCCGAGGCGCGGGCTGACGATGAATTCCGTGCGGTTGGGTGTGAGTGCAGGCGTGGTGTTGAGTTGGGTGATGGAACGGGTGTCGAGGTTGGAGACGGAATCGAGTCGAAGCGAGAGGGCCGCCGACCATGCGTGGTGGGTGGCGAGGGCTTCGCCGAATCCGCCGATGAAGCGCTGACGGGCGGAGGTGTTGGCGATGCCGCTGGGGACGCCAGAGGTGATGGGGACTTCGTTGTCGGTAGCGCGGATGTCGCGTGCATCGATGCCAAGAACGAAGGCGACCGGGGAGAGGGCGAAGGATGCATCGGTGGAGGCGCCAAGCTCCTGGGTACGGACGCGTTGAAGGCGTGTGAGCGTCTCGGATGAGCGGACAGCGTTGATGGAGGAGAAGCTCTGGCGGTAGGCTTCCTGACTGCCGAAGAGGCGGACACGGCCGGTAGTGCTGGGACCGGCGGACCAGTCATCGCCGGCGATGTAACGCCACAGACGGGTGGCGTTGGTCTGGAGGGGGGTGCCGTTGCCGTGGGCTTCGTTCAACAGGTTTCCGAGGAGGAAGGCGCGATTGGTGTTGGTGGCGGCATAGTCCGTCTCTGATCGGCCAGCCTGGTAGTGGACATTGGCCGGAACGTCGACAGGGCCAGCGACGGAGGGGGCGGTGGGGATGTAGCCGGCGGTGCGGTAGGAATCGGCAGCGAGGAGTTGGCGCCAGCGGGCGCGTGCCAGATCGGTGCGCAGGCCGAGGGAGGATGTGTCCTGCGCGCCGCCGAGGGCAGAGGCCTGAATAAGGGTGGAGGCGGGATGGGCGGGGACGACATCGATGACTCCGCCAAGAGCCGATGAGCCGTAGAGGTCGGAGCCTCCGCCGGTGGCGAGCGTGACAGACTGGAGGGCCTCGGCGGGAATTTCGTCCCAGTGTATCCAGGCGCCGAAGGGATCGTTCATGGGGACATTATCCTGAAGGATCAGCGTGCGACTGGCGGCGGTGGAGCCGAGCCCACGGAGGGAGATGCCCTGGCTGGTAGGGTTCTGAACACGGGAGCTGGAGCGGCGAAAGAGTTCGAAGCCGGCCTGCTGGCGGAGCTTGTCGTCGAGGGCGATCGCGGGGTACGTGGCGAGGTCGGAGGTCGTGAGGGCGTAGAGGGTATTGGCGGTCGCGGGGAGGCCGATGGAGGAGCGGGTGGCCGTCACGGTGATCTGCTGGGCGACGGAGGTGGGATGGAGGGTGAGGTCGATGCTGGCTGGGGGCGCCACTGGAAGCTGCAGGGGATCGGATTGCATGCCGGAGGTGGTGGCTTGGATAGTCAGCGGTGCGGCGTTCGGCGTGGGATAGTCGAGATCGAAGCGGCCGTCCGGGGCTGAGAGCGCGGTACGTGGGCCGTGGGGGCCATCGATGCGAACGGTCGCGTTGGCGGCCACCCGGCCCGAGGCATCATGGACCTGACCGTGCAAGTGGAGCGGGGGTTGGGCCAGGGCGGAAGGTGTGATCGCAGCGAGCAGGATCGCTCCCAGGGCGAATTCAGAGAGGCGGGCGAGACGCGGATGAGGGAGCGGGGTGCCAGGAGTCATGGGAAGGATGGTTCGAGGTCAAGGCTAACCGGACGGAGCGACGATATGCAATGTGGGGCCGACCAGCGAAGCTTTATAATGAGAAGGATATGGTGCGTGACGGGTATTTCTATGCGTTAGGGCTGGGGGTGGTGGCTGCGATTCTGTGGCTGCTGACTCACTCGGTAGCTCTGACCGTGCTGCCGCTGGTGCTGGCATTGTTTTTTCTCTGGTTCTTCCGCGATCCCCAGCGGGCGATTCCGACAGGGCCGGGCGATATTGTTTCGCCGGGCGATGGCGTGGTGACGCAGTCGGAGTGGATTGAGACGTCGGGCGGAACACGGCTGCGGCTGAGCATCTTTCTGAATGTGTTCGATGTGCATGTGAATCGTTCGCCGGTAGCGGGGACGGTGAAGGTGGTGGAGCATCGCGAAGGCGACTTCCTGAATGCGATGAAGCCGGAGTCTGTGATTCTGAACGAGCAGACGCTTGTCGTAATCGATGCGGGTGGCTATGAGGTGAGCTACAAACAGATTGCCGGGTTGCTGGCGCGACGCATTGTGTGCGCGGTGAAGGTTGGAGATCGCCTGGACCGCGGGCAGCGCGTGGGAATGATCAAATTTGGATCGCGCGTGGACGTGTTGATGCCCGCCGATGCGGTGCCCCAGGTGAAGGTGGGCACACGGGTGAAGGGTGGGTCGACAGTGCTGGCGGTGCTACCGCTGCCGGTGGGCAGTGCAAGCAACGTTGCCGCGGCCGTGGTGTCCTGATGGATGCCGAACAGTTGGGCCTGGGCGATTTCTCGCCGGAAGACGACAGACGGAAGCGACGGCCGAGCCGCGGCATGTATGTTCTGCCGTCGTTGTTCACCGCGGGGAACATTGCGGCGGGGTACTACGCGATTACGCAGAGTATTCAGGGGTCGGCGACGGATCACTCGCACTTTGATCATGCGGCGCTCGCAATCGGGCTGGCAGCCCTGTTCGACGGCGTAGATGGCTACATTGCGCGCCTGACGAATACGGCCAGTGACTTCGGCAGGGAATTGGATTCGCTTGCCGACGTGATTACGTTCGGCGTTGCGCCGAGCCTGCTGGCTTACATTTGGGGCTTCCAGATGCTGCCGCTGACGGTCTATCCGAAGGTGCGGGACAATGCGGTCCACGCCGGGATATTCGTCTGCTTCCTGTTTTTGATCTGTGGCGCGAGCCGTCTGGCACGATTCAATATCAGCGTGAATCCGCAGCCGCGGAATCCGGGAAAGCCTGGCAGCAAGTTCTTTGTGGGCATGCCAATTCCGGCAGGGGCGGGCGTGATTGCGGCGGTAATCCACTTCTTCAGTGGCTCGCCGATCTACGATCCGCGGACAGCGCTGGTGTGGCTGGCGCTGATTTTGTTTACCGGGTTCCTGATGGTGAGCAACTGGCGATTCTGGAGCGCGAAAGAGATCACCTCCGGCGGACGACAACCGTTCCAGGTGGTGGCATTGCTGGCGCTGATTGGCGCGTTGATTGTGTGGAAATCGGAGTGGATGTTGATGGTGATTGCGCTCGGATACCTGGTCTCCGGAGTGCTTGCGCGGCTGGCTTATTCGTGGGGGCATCGTCGCCGCCATCCGCGAACGCCGATTGCTCCGTAGTGTGGCTTCCGGGGATTGTGCGAGCGGAGATTCGCTTCTGGCGGGAGAGAAGTCTGAAACGAGAGAGGCACGCGAGGCTGTGATCGCAGGCAAACCATACCGGATTGGCATCGTGGGCGCATCGTCGCTCGCCGGCAAGGAGCTGACTGAGGCGTTGGCGGAGTCTACGCTGGCAGAGTCTGATTTTGTGCTGCTGGACGACGACGACGCGGGACAAATGACCGCGGCGGGCGATGAGGTGACGTTTATCCAGAAGCTCGATGGCGAGTCGTTCGTGGGCATGGACTTTGTCTTTTTTGCGGGGGACGCCGATACGACGAAGAAGTATTGGAAGGCAGCGCGACGGGCTGGGGCGAGCATCGTGGATATGACGTATGCGCTGGAGACGGAAGCAGGCGTCGTCGTGCGCGGACCATGGGCCGAGGTGCAGACCACGGTTTCGGAAGGGCGGGTGGCGCGGTACTCAGAGCCCGATCTGACGACTCCTGCCGTGGTTTCGGCGCACCCGGCGGTGTTGATGCTGCTGGTGGTGATTAACCGCCTGCATGCAAGATCTCCGGTGAAAGCGATTTCGGCGACGGTGTTTGAGCCCGCGTCGGAACATGGGCGGCTGGCGATGGATGAATTGCATCAGCAGACGGTGAGCTTACTGTCGTTCCAGAGTCTGCCGCGCGAGCAGTTCGACGCGCAGGTGGCGTTCAATCTGCTGCCTTCGCTGGGCGAGGCGGCAAAGTTCAAACTGGCGTCGACGCGGGACCGGATTGTTGCACAGTGCGCTATGCTCTCAGCGGGCGGCCTGCCGGCGATTGCGGTGCAGTTGATCCAGGCGCCGGTGTTCCATGGGTATGCAGCGTCCGTCCTGGTGGAATTGGAGGGAGCTTCAGCGATCGAGGCGATGGAATTGGCGGCGTTGGGCGAACACGTGGATATTGTAGGCGCAGAGTCCGACCCACCTAGCAACCTGAGCGCGGCGGGACAGAAGGATGTGCTGGTCCGGATAAGCGCGACGTCGGGAACCGGAGGAGCTACAAACCGATTCTGGCTGTGGCTGGCGGCGGACAATTTGAAGATGGCTGCGTTGAATGCGATCGCCTGCGCGAGCGAACTAGGACGACTGCGTCCGCACGGCAAAGTGCAATAACGCTGATAGAATTGGAAATGCGCCGGGATGGCGGAACTGGCAGACGCAGCGGACTCAAAATCCGCCGAGGGCAACCTCGTGGGGGTTCGACCCCCCCTCCCGGCACCAAATAATCTTTAGATCAATAAGCACAAAATAAAAGACTTGCATCTGCTTTCCTCACTTCCCCATGATCCCGAATCGGGGTCGGCGCGCCGGAGTTTTGGCCTTCGGTACAATTACGGTACAGTGCCGATGTTCCGAACTGTACCGAGGCGTATGGCGACCATTACGAAAACCCCTTCCTCCACATGGAAAGCGCTGGTCCGGAAGTCGGGCTGGCCAACCACGATTAAGACGTTTCGCACAAAGAGGGATGCCGAAGACTGGGCTCGTCGCGTAGAGGACGAAATGGTTCGAGGTGCCTTCATTCAAAGGGCTTCGAGTGACAGGATGACCGTGAAGGATGCGATGGAACGGTATCTGTCCGAGGTCGTCCCAACGAAGCGCCCAACCTCTCAGGTCGCAGATAGTAAGCGTTCGCGAATTCTAATCCAGAGCTTGGGGAAATACTCTCTGACGGCACTTACACCCGAGGTCATTGGACAATTTCGAGATTCTCGGTTGGCGGGCGAGGACC
>DASYEU010000177.1:0-3532 GCA_036498865.1 Acidobacteriaceae bacterium
TATGCTCACCGACCGCTTCGCGATTCCGTGGATGGTGAACTGCGAAAAGCCGATGACGGCGTAAGCGTAGAAGCAAACGCGCTCACGCAAAGTGCGCAAAGAGAAGAGCGAAGTTTCGCAAAGGATATTTGCGGAACTTCGCTCTTCTTTTGAATTGGAGCGTGAGGCTAGCCCGCATTTCTCACCACAACTGTGATGGTGGTCGTATTGGAGTGGAGAACGAGGGTTAGGCGTTGTAATTTGTGAGGGGTTGTGCTCGGTGAAGGTCTTTTTGTGCCGATCTGGTTGTTGAGCTGAGGTCCGCACCGGATTTTGGGCATGGCTCCCCCTGCTGTGATGTCGGCGAGATGGGAAGAAGGGTTGGCGGAGTAGGTTTCGTTGCTCAACACCGCAGGGCGTGGAAGGCCGCAGCATACAGGTGCTTCCATGGATAAGCCGAACTGAGATGGAGCAGGATGCGGCGTGCGCTGATGCGGACCAGAGCGCCGATCTTGAACAGTTTGAGGCGGATGGTATCGACCTGGGCCTGGGCCCACTCAGTGCCCTGCAGGGCGATGCGGCGCAGGGCCTCGACCAGCGTGTAGGCCAGCGCTGAGAAGTAGAGACGCAACTGGTTGCCCTTCATCTCGTCGGTGGAGAGCCGGTCGGCGAACAGGCACATCTGCTCCTTGATGCGGTTCTCCATCTCCCCGCGGGCGCAGTAGAACTTCTCATACAAGTCCTGTGCCGCCCATGCGTCGGCGGTCAGCGAGGTGACCACGAAGCGCGGGTTTTCACCCTTGTTCAGATACTCTGCCTTGCCTACCACCCGGCGTGCGCGCGACCAGCTCTTGTGGGTCTGGTAGTCGAACTCGGCGAAGACGCGCGCCGCCTTGCCGCTGCTCTGGTGCTCCAGCCGGGCCTGCTGCATCTGGGCGCCGATGATCTTCACCAGCCTCTTGTTGCGGGCCAGGCCGAACAGGTAATCGGTCTGGTTGGCTTCGCACCAGACCATCAGCTCTTCACGGCAAAATCCGGAGTCGGCCCTGAGCACGATCTGTGTCTGTGGCCAACGCATCCGCAACTGAGCCACGATGCGCTGGACTTCCTCCAGCGACCCTTTTGCCGCGTCCTGGTTGGCGGGACGCAACCGGGCGCACAGCAACTGGTCCCCCGCGAAGATGTACAGCGGCAGATAGCAGTAGCTGTCGTAGTAGCCGTGGAAGAACCGCTCCGGCTGATGGCCGTAGAGCGGTATATCGGTGGCGTCCAGGTCGAGCACGATCTGCTTCGGCGCCGCAGTCTGCGACTCGATATAAATGTCGGCCAGCAGCCGGTCGATGGCCTCCGCCGAGTAGCCGATCTTGTGATAACGCCCGCTGCGCCCCGTCAGCTCCAGACGGTTCAGCGTGCTCTTGCCCGCCAGCGGCTCGGTCAACTCCCGCTTGCCGCTCAACACACCGAACACGGGGTCCGAGCGCAACTGCTCGTGATCGTTGAGGTCTTCATAACCCAGCGCCAGCCCGTAAATGCGTTGCGCCAGCATCTCCTCTACGCGATGCTCGATCCGCTCCGGCGCCCGGCCATCGCTGAAGCATGCCGCTACACGCCCCAGCAGCTTGATCCGGTGGTCGGTTGCGCGCAACAACAGCGCACCGCCGTCCGTGGACACTCGACCTGCCGTGAACCCCGCTTCCACACGGCGTGAAAAATGACGTGCGAACAAGAAGCTGTTTTGATTACACTCTGTAAGCAAAGGCCGTTCCTTTCCTTGGCATTTCCTCTACGCTTCGACAACGTAGTTATGCCTGAAAGAACGGCCTTTTGCCACTCTTTTCTTCAATCCCCCAGTTACTCCAGCTATCCTCGTGAGAAATGCGGGCTAGTTGCGGCGGAGCCGCCGGCGAACCATTCCGGCGAATCCAAGTGCGCCGGTGCCGAGCAGAGCGAAAGACGACGGTTCCGGTGTGGCGGAGGCGGGTGTGACTGAGCCGTTACTGATGAAGTAGGACGACCCGCCGTTAGGAATCAGAGTGGAGTATTCGGGTTCAGGAAAAGGTAGAGCAAAAGTACACGGATTGGCGAGGCTGCAAAGCAAATCCGAAGAGGATGGACCCTCCGCCAGGAAAGCAAGCAGTTGGAACTCATCTCCGGCCGCATTGGTGAAGAAGTCGTAGCCGTAGTTGCCGAAAGGATAAGTAACACCGCTGGTGGTGAGATCGGTGGCCGGATTGAAGGTGTAAGTGTTGGTCCCATCAAAGACGGAGAAACTGCCGCTGAAGGATCCGCTTGAGGTGTCGATGACGAAGTCGCCGGTAAGCTCCGGGCTGTCGCCGGTGAAGTTATACGTGACGGTGGAGGCGTGAGCGGAAAGTGCAGCGACTGGCAAAGCGAGGACTGCAATGGCAGCCAGGCGAATGAAACGCATCATGAAATGTGGCCCTTCCTGGAACTGGAGTAAAGCGGGTTCAGGAGACAGGTTCCAAGACGCCCGTGCGTCATGTCTCCTCGACTAATGTTGGAGCCCAGGTGAAACCGAGCCGGGAATGCAGTGCAACAGCCCACGGATCATAGACTGCGCGGGACTTCACGCTACGCGCGCGAGTCTGCGCAATCGCTCCTGATACGTGTACTGCCTACACTACAAATGTTCGCCGGCGTTTTGAAGGAGGTCTTGGTAAGAATTCGCACGTTAGTAACGTGCCCCGCTTGAGTCTTCAGGCTCGATACGTCCGAAGCTGGATCGCGGGACTGGAAGGACGATCGATATCGCTACGCGGAATAGCAAACCAATCGTAATTTCGTTCCGACGAAGAAAGCCCCTGCCAACCGGCAGGGGCTTTCTTGTTGAGTGGAGAGGAATTAGGAATTCCGAGCAGCGCGGCGGCGTACTGCGCCGACGACACCAACGAGTCCGGACCCAAGCAGAAGCAGCGAGGAAGGTTCGGGGACGGTAGGAGTCACAGACGTAACGTTGACGACCTGCGCGGCGGAAAGAACATCGTCGGCCCCCGCTCCTGCACCGACACTGATATTCATGCTGGTGAGGGTGGTGCCGTCCCAGGAAGTGGGCAGGACGAAGGTCTGGACATCAAGGCGCTGGCTGGCGTCCTGTATGCCGGAGTTGCCGTTGTTCCACCAGTTCTTGGTGGTTACGGCGCCTCCGGGAAGCGTGTTGGATCCCGAGAGGTCGTTGGCGTAGAAGGCCTGATTGTAGTCACGGACGGTCTGGTCGCCGTAGAGGAGGTAGACCGCGGTGTCGTTATTGCTGTTGGTGAAGGTGATGGTGCCATCAATCCCGCTGTCGCCGAAGAAGGTGTTGATCAGGGTATTGACTATGGAATCGGATGTCAGCGCAACGCCACCCATGGAGAACGTGCGGTCGTTTCCCGGGTCGACTTCGCTGAATTGGCCGCTCCAGTTGGCAAAGGTGATGCCGGTGCCTGTGCTGCCGTTGGTCGGTGCGGCGACGATGGTGGGGCCGCCAAGGGCGTCCACCCAGTTTCCGCTCGAGATAGTATTGCCGCCACCGTATTGAGAGGAGATGTCGATG
>DASYEU010000178.1:0-6428 GCA_036498865.1 Acidobacteriaceae bacterium
CCGCATACCCTGGCGCGGAGATCGCGGGAAAGTCACGTCGCTGCGCATCGAACGCATAAAAGTAGAAGAGGCCGCGCCGGGCATCGGCTGTCGTGCGCGCGCGATCCCCCGAAAGCCACGGCATCGGCCCGCCAACCCTGCCACCGAACTGCTGCCTCACGTCCTTAGGCTTGACCAACGTGTTGGTCACCACGCCATTCGCGTACGCAGACGCAACCGAAAACGGATTCATCGCCGCCCACCCGCTTTCTCGCAGGGTGTAGAACATCATCCCGTGCAACGTGGTGCCTCCCGACCGCGACACCGAAGTGACCACGCCGCCTACGCCGTGGCCATAGAGCGCCGAGCCATACTGCGCTGCATCGCTCTGGCCGCCCACGCGGAACTCGCGTACCGCAGCCCGCGAGAATGCATACGACGAACCTACTCTCTGGCCGCCATCTGTCACCGAACGCGAGCCGCTCCCCACACCCGCGCTGCGGTCGGTGACCTCGTCGGATCCAGCGTCCGCATCTTCGTTCACGCCTGAACCCACGCGCGTCCCGGAGAAACTCTCATCCCCACTTGTGCCGTCGCCGCTCAGACTGTTTTGACTCAACGCGATACCGCGGAAGCTGAGATCGTCGGAGCTGTCCTCGTCTCCCGCACCATTGCTCGCGCCGGCCGCAGCCAACACGGATGCCCTCCAATCGCCGCCATCGATCGGCAATGTGGCAAGTTGCGCCTCGGTCACGATACTGCCCGCCTCCGGTGTGTCATCCGGCGCTTGCACGCCAGCCCCGGGCAGGCTCATTCGCACCTCCACTTCGGTCACGTCGCCCAGAACCACCGCGACCGGCTCGGGCAGCGTGAGCACGACCCCTGCGACCTCAGCCGTCAGGGCATAGTCGCCCACCGGAAGACGCACCAGCAGAAACTCACCGTGGCCGCCCGATCGCGTCCGCAGGACAAACCCCGTCTCCACGTCGCGAGCCACCATAGCGGCGCCCGCCACCGGAACTCCCGCCACATCGAGCACACGCCCACCGATGGCTCCGTCGGTCCAGCTCTGCGCTTCGGCCACCACACCGCAGACCACACCGAGCCCGCACGCGGCCCACATCACGCAGGCGCACAGGTTCGCGAATCGTTCTCTCGATTCACGCTTGCGCCTCAACACCATCAACCCTCGTTTCACCAATACAGGGGTCGCGAAAGGAGATTCGATCCAATCAGCATCACGCGTCCTCCGAACCAACCCTGCGGGAGAGATATCCAACCCGTCACCACTGCCTAAATGAAAAAAGCGGGTTCCGGCCACCTCCACGGAGCGCAAATGGCGCAGCTGGAGCAAGGCCAGCCGCAGACTACCCCGTTTTTCCCGATTTGGGATGCATCCGCCGTCACATCATCTGCGGTCCCAAAAAAGAAAGGGCGGCAGCCGAAGCCGCCGCCCTGCAAGGTGTTCCGTGTGTTTAGAAGGTAAGTCGTGCAGCAATCTGAATCTGACGAACCTGGTAGCTGTTGTTGGAGTTCGCAGAGCTCACAGCTCCAAACGTGCTCTGGTAGACCAGGGTTGAGGTGGGCGCTGCCGGGTTGCCGCTCGGAGGCTGAACCGTGTTCAGCGTATATCCCTGGCTGGTAATCCCGGTTACGTTCTGATGATTAGCCAGATTGAAAGCCTCCGCGAAGACTTCCAGGTTGTACCGCTCGCCCAGCTTGAATTCCTTCCCAGCCCGCATATCGACATCGATGGTGCGGGGGTTGGTGAAGGTGTTGCGTCCGATAGCCGGAATGTAGGTGACTCCGGTACCGCCCACGCCAGAGCTGTTCGCCTCAAGGCATCCTGCCACATAGCATTGGTTCGGAACAGTCCCTCCCACCGTAAGCGAGTAGGGCAGTCCCGACTGCATCTGGAACAGCGGTTTAATCGACCATCCGTTGGTCACGTACGTGATGGGCGAATGGCCCTCCAGCCCTGGAATCGAAAACGCCGCCCAGCCAACCACGCGATGCTTGATGTTGTTGCTCGAGTTTCCGTAGTTCGCCAGCGCATTGCCCAGCGGATCGAACCAGTTGTTGGTTCCGGGCGAGGTGGGTGTCGACTGGTTAAAGTCCAGGGCGTGCGACCACGTGTAGTTCACGTCGTAGGTGATGAGCTTCGAGGCGCGCTTCGTAACCTCAACCGTCAAGGCGTTGTAGCTCGAGTTGATGTTGCTCATGACCTCCGTGACCGAGCCATAGGCCGGATACGGCGTCGTGAAGTTGTACGTTCCTGTAGTCGCTCCAGTCTGCGTCTTGTTGGAATAGACCTTGACCGGAAGAGTGGTTCCGCATGCCAGCGGACCGCAGTTTCCATTCGCTGCCGGCCCGACAACATAGGGGAATGTATACGTGTGTGCCGAATCGTTATTCAGGTTGACGTTGAGGTAGTTGGGCAGCTCACGTCCAAGCGCCCCCAGATAGCTGACCGTCAGCACCGTCTGAAAACCGAATTGGTGCTGCACCGCGAAATCGAACTCATGAGCCATCGGGTTCTGCATATGCTTATCGAAGAACTCGATGTTGGGTCCGACCGCAGTCGGCGGTGGAGGCGCTGCAGCCACTGCCGGTAACACCGGGGCTCCAGTGGTGCTGGAGGTGAACGTGTAGGTCGATTGGCTGTTCGCCGAGCCGGTATTCTCATACGTGTTCAGGATGAACGCGTTGAAGATACGCCCAAAGAACATGCCGTAGCCGCCGTGTACAACGGTCTTGCCTGAACCAAACGGATCCCACGAGAAGCCAAAGCGCGGGGCAAGGTTGTTCTTGTCGCTCGGCACATTCTGAGTCTGCGGAAGCGTCGCCAATCCAGCGAACGGACCCGGCAGGTGTTCATAGTCGTAGCGCAGCCCCATGTTGAGGGTCAGCGTTGGACTCGCCTTCCAGTCGTCCTGAACGAAGAACCCGTAGTCCTGCGTGGTCACCTGGAAGATCGCCGGCCCAAAGCCCTGGATAAAGCTGTTGTAGCAGGGGAAGAATCCCGACGCCGTGCTGCCGATTCCGCTGCCCGCCGAATTGCAGGTCTTCGACGCCAGCAGGTCGCTGAAGTAGTTCAGGATGTTGCTGGTGTAGTTGTAAACGCCGTTGCCTTCAAACAGATTGTTCTGCAGATCGTAGTTGTGGACTAAATCCTCGCCAAAGCGAAGGTTGTGGTTGCCAAACTGGTAGCTTGCGGTGTCGCCAATCTGCCACTTCCGCTCATCCGGATACGCCGTTCTGAAGCTGTAATACGGCGTTCCCAGGTTCAGTCCAATATTGCCCGTAGCACTCAACAGGGAGACATAGGTGGGAACTCCACTCGCGTTGTTAAAGTGCTGCGTGGTGTAAGCGCTGGGCGTTTGCCGGCCTTCGTCGTTCAACTCCCGGCCATACTGGTAGCGCAGCTCGTTCATAAAGTGCGGAGTAAACAGGCTCTCGAGAATCCCGACACCATAGTCGAGCTTCACAAAATCCGTACCGAACGAGTCGATCGCGTAGTTGTTGGTCGCCTGCGTTTGCACGCCGCCCGGCGAATCCCATCGCAGCCGGTGATACAGCAAGCTCACATGTTCCTTGGAGTTCACCTGGAAGTCGAGCTTCGGAGTGTTGATCGTTTGATCGCCGAAACGCGGCACGCGCCCCATATCGGGCAGTAGAGCCTGCAACTGCGTGTTGTAGGCCGCTGCACCCGCACCGTACGTTGCAAATCCCAGCCGCGCGGCCAGCATGCAGGCGTTCTGATCGATCGTGCTGGCCGCTGGTGTTCCGGTTACGGCTCCAGTCGCCAGATTGCAGGTATTCGCAACCGGCAGCGCAGCGTCCGGAGCGGTGAAGAACGAACCCGGATTCGAAGCCTTCGACGTGCCGGGGAAATTGCGCTTGAATTGATCGAAGGAATAGAACCAGAACAATTTGTCCTTGATCAGCGCTCCGCCCACTCCAAATCCATATTGGTTGCGATTGTCCTTGGCTCGATACGGCGCCGTTACGTATTGATTGGTCGCCGAGTTGAAGGTGGTATTCGTCGCGAAGGGCTGGAAGGCCGAGCGGCTCGAGTTGCGGTTGTAAAAATATACTTCGCCGTGCAGGGTGTTCGTGCCGCTCTTGGTCACCGAGTTCACCACGCCGCCGGCCGCGCGGCCAAGCTCTGCCGAGTAGACGCCCGTGTTCACCTGGAACTCGCGGACCGACGCCTGCGATGTGGAATAGCCTGCCCGGGTACGGCCTCGTTCTTCCGAAAAGAAGGCCTGGTTGTCGTCCGCGCCGTCGATCTGCACGTTATTCAAAAGGGGGCTGATCGCGCGGAAGCTGAGCAATCCAAAGCCGTCAGAATTTGGCGTCACGCCCGCTGTCGTAATCGCAAGCGCCGACCAGCGCCGATTGTTGATCGGAATGTTCTCGATCTCCTGAGTCGCGAGATGCCCGCCGTAAGCCGCAGACTCAAAGTTCAGCACCGGAATGTCCGCCGTCACCTCAACCATCTGCGAGGCCGATCCAGTCGTCAGATGCGCACTCACCTCGGTGACCTGGTTCACCTGCACCACCACGCCAGTGGCGCGGGTATCGCGAAAACCAGATGCTGAAACCGTCACCGTATACGTGCCCGGCTCCAAAAGTGGTGCCTTGTAATATCCGCTACCGTCGGAGACCAGGATGCTCTCGGCATTCGTTCCGTCGTTGTGAATCGTCACCTTTGCGTCTGGAATCACCGCGCTCGAAGGATCAAACACCGTTCCCGCAATCGCGCCCTTCGTGGTCGATTGAGCTAGCAACGCAGTCGTCGCGCATAGGCAAGCGAGGCAAAGCGCCGTTATCCTGATTTTGTTTCGTAGCATCGTCAACATTTGGTCTCCTAAAGGTGCAGCATGTCGCGATTCCGAGTCCCGGAGGCTCTGGTGTCGGCTCCCAGCCGGACAGGAATCATCTGTTTTGGTGTCAGGTCCCCTTCTATCGTCACTGTTCAGGATCAAAGGACTATTACGATAGCGGCCTGCCCATCAAATTAAGCGCGACGCGCGCAGCCCCCCGCCCGCAACGACACGCCAAACTTGATGTTCGCGTTTAGCCTATCCCTCTTCCGCTACACTGGGAAGTGAAAAATGTTTATTGATGAAGCAAGAATTCGCGTCAAGGCCGGCGACGGCGGCAACGGCTGTATGGCCTTCCGGCGCGAGAAGTTCGTGCCCCGGGGCGGGCCCTCCGGCGGTGACGGGGGTCACGGCGGTGATGTGCTGATGTCCTCTTCCCTTTCCCACAACACCCTTGTCCACTTCCGCTTCAACCCCGAGCACAAAGCGGAACGAGGCGGGCACGGCCTCGGCTCCAATATGTCCGGCGCCACCGCCGAGCCGATCACGCTCAAAGTCCCCATCGGCACCCTGCTCTTCGACGACCAGACCGGCGAGTTGGTCCACGACTTTACCCGCCCCGGCGACACCATCGTCATCGCCCGCGGAGGCCGAGGCGGCCGCGGCAACCAGCACTTCGCCTCCAGCACCCACCAGGCTCCGCGAGAGCACGAGTTGGGCCGCGGAGGAGAAGAGCGCAGCTATCGCCTCGAACTCCGGCTACTGGCCGACGCCGGCCTGGTCGGATACCCCAACGTCGGCAAATCGACGCTGATCTCACGCATCTCCGCCGCCCGCCCCAAAGTGGCCAACTACGCCTTCACCACCCTGGAGCCCAATCTGGGCGTCGTCCAGGTCGGCGACTTCCCCCACGAACTTTCCTTCACCGTAGCCGATCTTCCCGGCCTCATCGAAGGCGCCCATCTTGGCCACGGCCTGGGCATCCAATTCCTCAAGCACATCGAGCGCACCTCGGTCATCGTTCATCTTGTGGACGTTTCGGATGCCAGCGCCGCTGTAGAGGGGACGGCCCGGCCCGATCCCGTTGCCGATTTCAAGGTGATCACCGCCGAGCTCAAGTCCTTCGATCCAGCTCTGGCGGCCAAGCCGACCATCCTGGTCGCCGCCAAAGCCGACGTCGCCAACCCGGACAAGCTGAAGAAGCTCACCGCCTTCGCTAAACGCCGCAAGCTGCCCTTCTACGCCATCTCGGCCGTATCGGGCGAAGGCATCGAGCCGCTCAAGTTCGCGATTGCGGATCTGGTTGCCGCTCACAGGCCGGCGCCGATCGAACTCACTGAACCGAAGTCCGCGGCTCCCGCGAAGGTCAAACCTGCCTACCCGCCGCCGGCTCCGCGAGCCCGCGGCCGCGCACGCTAGTCCGCGACGAGCATCCTAAAATCACCGGATTGCCCTGGGCCAATCCAGGAGATTGACCGGAAAACCAATCCGAGCATCGAGGTCCCCATGAAATTCCTCCGCAGCATTCTCTTCCTAGCCCTCGCAGTCACCACTGCTCATGCTCAGATCGGCATCTACGGCAGATTCGACGCAACACGCCTCTCCGGCACCAGCAATTCC
>DASYEU010000179.1:0-31024 GCA_036498865.1 Acidobacteriaceae bacterium
GCGTTGGACGGCGACTGGTCGGTGACCATGAACGGGCAGGCAACCACGACTGCGCTGAAGTCGTGGGAGGCGATGGGTACGACGGGGTTTGCGGGACCTGCGATCTACAAGAAGCAGTTCGTGGCGTCGGAGCCAAAGGGCAAGCGGGTGTACCTGGAAATCGGCGATGTACACAGCTATGCGAAGGTGACGCTGAATGGAAAGGATTTGGGCGCGCGGGCCTGGGGACCGTACCGTTGGGATGCGACCGGAGCGCTGAAGGCTGGGCAGAACGATCTGCAGATTGAGGTCCAGGCAACGCCAGCTGGGCGAGGCGGGCCGGGCGCAGCGGCTGTTCCAGCGCCGAATGCGACGGCAGGAGCGAATGCTGCGACCCCGGGGGCGCGTCGGAGGCAGGCCGGTGCGGGCGCTCCGGCAGCCGCCGGGACGGGTGCAGGAAGGCCGGCGGCCCCCGCAACGCCAGCGACTTCGGGGCTGCTGGGGCCGGTGCTGTTGGTGGCTCGATAAACATTCTTCCCCGGCGGTTCCGTAGAATAGAGGAGAAGACAATCGAGTCGAAATAATAGGAAGATGAGGACGATTCAAGCATGACGAGTGAAGTTTTGGCGGTGCAGGTAGAAGCGGCGGCGAAGTCGGCTGGACTGGTGGTCGTGGCAACTGAGGCGGGCGAGAAATATTCCGGCGGTGCGACGACGAAGTTTATGCTGGCGCTGGCCGGCGACACGAAGAAAACCGAGCTGCTCGAGCTGAGTGAAGGGTTCGAGTTTGGCCGCGCGGACCTGATGGAGGGTGTGAAGACCTACCTCGCCGAGTCGGCGAAGCGGCTGAAGAATCCGCGGCCAGACTGCTACGTGACGCTGCATGGGCTGCCGCTGAGTTTTGGGCGGTTCGGCTGGCCGTTCCATGAGTCGACTTCGGGAGCGGACACGTCGCTGGTGCACGGCGAGGTGCGCCTGGAGGATGGCCACGAAAGTGTGCTGCATGCGAAGGTGGCCGTGTCCATGACGGTGACCTTTCGGGACGTGGTGCCCGCGCCGGAGCAGCCGTTCGCGGAAGGCTTTATTTACAACGCAGTGCGCAAGACGATGGACCAGGGACAATTGGAGCTGGTGAAGAGCGGCAATCGGCAGCCCGTTCCGCTGACCACGCGCTACTACAGCGCGAAGCAGAAGAAATTCATCTTCAACGACACCACGGAAGAGCAGCGCAAGGACTACCTTGCGTCGAAAGTCTACTGGCTCTCCGGGGTGCTGGGCGGAGGCGCGCCAGTATGGCTATTCGATCCGCGCGATGCGCAGTATCTGGACGTGGAGCTGGACGCGCTGCGCAGCACGGCGGGAACGCTGATGGCTGAAGGGTTGCTGCGGCTGGGCACCGAGCCGGACTATGGATCGCCCACCGCGAAGCTGATGGAACGCAGCGGCGACTATGCGGCCCAACTGGCACGGACGCTGGAGTCGATCAAGCCGGCGTTCAACGAAGCGATGCGTTCCGGCCTGACGAATATGTAGCAGATTTGGTGCAGATAGCAGTCCGACGAGGGCCCCTGAACGGGGCCCTTTTCGCTGCCCGAAAGATGTACTGCCAAAGTTCAGACGGCGATTTTTCCGGATTGCGGTAACGAGTTTGGCAGGAGAAATGCGGGGGATCCGGCAGCGTTTGGCGGCTGAAAGGTGCGTAATTTTAGTTACAAATTATTTACATTTCGATTTATGTAACAAAAAGTGATTAATATCACTTACAGCCTTGCCAAATGCAACTATGTTGATGTAAGTTTCGTCTGACTTACGGGAAGAATAAGGAACCCGTAAGGAAATTTAGAGGACATCATGAGCAAGGTAATCCGTTTTGCAACACCACTGATTGCAGTGGCGATTATGAGCAGCGTTCCATTTACGACGCTGGCCCAGAATTCCCCCAGGGGGAATGAAACATCCAACAATGCGACCCAGGACTGGAACACACCGCCAGCGGGCACGGAGCAGGCGCAGCAAGGTTTCCGCGACGGGATCGAGGCAGCGAAGCTGGACACCCTGGCGAAGCGCAAGATCGACGCCAAGTCCTCGCACCTGTATCTCCATCCGCCGGTCAAGGGCAAGGAAGCGACCGATGCATACCGATCCGCTTTCGAGTCCGGCTACCAGGCCGCGCTGAAGCACCAGTCGGCATCCTAAGGCACCGTTGAGGTAGCAGAAGGGTCGATTGCAAGACGAACACAGACAGGCGAAGGGCCCCACGCGGGGCCCTTTCTGCTGCGCGACGTTCCGGCCGGGCGGGCCTGGACTATCGTGGAGGTGGTTCCATGATGTAGATTCAGCCGCGGAGGGAAATCGGGGAAAATGGTCCGCACAGGAATGTTAGCGATTGCGTTGGGCGCAGTGCTTGGAACGGGAGCCGTAGCAGCGCAGGATGTAGAGCAGTTGCCGGGAGCGACGCACGTGGTGCGGGCAGCCGAGGTCCCGGTGGCCGGACTGGTGAAGCAGAATGCGGATACGGTGGCCTACACGGTGCCGGGAGCGAACGGTACGCAGCTGCTGGTACACGACTTCGACTTCAACGGCGACCCCGTGACGACAGACAAAGTCCACCTGAGGCAGGTGGCTCCAGGCGTGGTGGAGATTACCAGCGTGGCGTGGGAGGTGGGCTACTGGCGCTTCCGCGTGCGCGATGCGGCGAGCTACTACGGGGTGGGCGAGCGCTTTGATACGTTGGACCACACGCACACCGTAGTGAAGAATCTGTCGGTCGACAACGAAGGAGTGAAGGGCACCGCGACCTACAAGCCTATCCCCTTCTACATGAGCACGACCGGCTACGGGCTGTGGCTGGACACTACGGGCGAGGCGTCCTTCGATCTGAATGCGACCGACAAGAACGAGATTGTGGTGGATGTGCCGACGGCGAAGCTGCGCATTGTGCTGTTCAGCGGGCCACAGTTCCCAAAGATTCTGGAGAGCTTTACCGGGCTGGCCGGGCGCGCGATTGTGCCGCCTTATTGGGCGTTTGCGCCGTGGAAGGCGCGTGACTATCACCAGAACGAGGCGCAGGTGAAAGAGGATGTCGACAAAACACGTGAGCTGGGGCTACCCGCCAGCGTGATCCTGATCGACTCCCCATGGACAAAGGCCTACAACGATTACAAATTCAATCCGAAGCAGTTTGAGGACGCTCCGGGAATGGTGAAGTACATCCACGAGAACGGATTCAAGCTGGTGCTGTGGCACACGCCGTGGATCAATTCAAAGTCGGATCCGCCGAAGGAGGAGGGGTTCACGGGGAAGATTGCGCCGCTCTCGGAGAACTACCAGTTTGCCGCGGACCAGAATCTATTCGTGAAGAACGCGAATGGAAGTCCGTACGTGGGACGGTGGTGGAAGGGCGAGGGCTCGCTGATCGACTTTACGTATCCGAAGGCCAAGCAGTGGTGGCAGGACCAGGTACGCCAGGCGATCGCGGCCGGCGCCGACGGCTTCAAGAACGATGACGGCGAAGGAAACTTTTTCGGAGAGGTGAAATTCGCCGACGGCAGCGACCCGCGAGTAATGCGAAACAAGTATTCGGTGCTCTATAACAATGCTGTCGAGGAGCTGATCCAGAAAGATCTGAAGGGCAACGGCGTTCTCTTCTCGCGCAGTGTGACTGTGGGCGCGAATGGGATCGGCTTCCTGTGGGGCGGAGATAACGAGGCGAGCTTCTCTCCGCTGAACGGGCTGCCGACCGCCGTGACGGCCGGTTTGGGCGCCGGGCTGAGCGGCATGCCCCTGTGGACTGCAGATCTGGGCGGATACCTGGGCGTCGCAGACACTCCGAACCAGCGGGTGCTGGAGCGGTGGACAGAGTATTCAGCGTTCTCTCCGTTGATGGAAGTGATGTCGTCAAAGAACATCGGGCCGTGGGACTTCGATGCGAATGGACCCCCAGGGGGCCACGAGGCGCTCGATATCTACCGCAAATATGCCGTGCTGCATATGAGCTTGTTTCCGTATCGCTATGCGGCAGCGCAGGAGGCGGCGAAGACAGGGATGCCGATTATGCGAGCGCTGGTCCTGAACTATCAGGACGATGCCCGGGCGCGGAGAACGAAGGACGAGTACCTGTTCGGGCCGGATTTTCTGGTGGCACCAGTGATTGATGAAGGTACGCAGCGGCCGGTGTATCTGCCGGCGGGCGAGTGGGTGGATTTCTGGACGGGCAAGGTGGCATCGGGCGGCAATGTCGTGGTTGCGGATGCGCCGATCGATTCGATCCCGGTATGGGTACGGGCGGGCGCGCTGGTGCCGAGGATTCCAGAAGACGTGATGACGTTGGTGCCTCAGAAAGAGAGCGGCAATACGTCAGTGAAGTCGCTGGACAACCGTCGGGTGTATGAAGTGATCGGCGGAGGGACAGGCGAGACGCGCCTGACCGATTTCGAAGGACGCACTCTGGTGAGGGGAGAGCGATCGCTGAAGATCAGCGGTGCGGCGGCGCGAGTTACGCTGCGCTGGCGATTCGGGACAGTGGCGAGCGCCTCAGTGAATGGGGCTGCAGTGGTAGTGCAGAGCGGAGCAGACGGGCCGTTCGTCGAGTTCGATCACGCCAGGGACAGTACGGTGACGTGGCAATAGAGGCCTAATGGCGGGCGGCTTACGGGGGGTTGGGCTTAGAGTTCCTGCCAGGGGCGATACGGGGGCAACAGCGGAGCTCCGGGACAGACGTGGAGATTCTCCACGCGAGCGAGTTCATTTTCATCCGAACTGTGGGCGATGGTGCGGAAACACGTCGGGCAGATGGAGTCGTAGGTTCCATCCGGGTTGAGGCGGTGCGGCCAAGCGGAGTCAGAATGCGTCAGCATGATGGCCTCTCGATGGAGACGTTCTTGTTGAAAGATTCCCAGCCTACGGCTGCCGGTTTCATGGCGTCTGTCGGTTCGCCGACATTTCTGCAGAATAATGCTGCGTCGATCCGCCCGGACATAGCCTGGGTCAATACAACTTTTTCGTCACGCGATGGCTCGCGATAAGACTCTCCTACGAGCAACCTGGAGCTCTCTCAGCGTTCTCATACTATCTATCAACCAGTAGTCGAGCTGGAGATTTCGCCGGGATCCGGCTTTCCGGATTCGGGCGCTCGCTTCCAGATCGGCTATCCATTTTCGCTCGCTGAGGACTCTATGCGAATCGTCATCTTCGCCACCCGGTTTCAGGGTGGAACCTGGAAAGATTGGGAACATTTATGCGACGACAACGAGGCGGCGGCGGTGATGAATTCGGCCGTAGCCACCGCTTTTGATCGTGGCTTTTCCCAAAGAAAGATCCACTCGGACTACCTGCAGGGGGCGCGCTACATCTTCGATGTGGCCTGCGGTCTACCAGACGCACCGAAAGAGGGTGACACCCAGGTTCGCGGAATCAGCGTGGACGAGATCGCGCTCAAACCCCAGGAAGATCTTGAACGCCACTTTGCGCACCGCTGAACGGGTCGCGTCCAGTGAATCTGCGCACGCCTGAAACGGAAAACCCCACGCCTCCGGAGTAAGGAGACGTGGGGCACCGAATGATTCGCTGGTTCACGGCTTAGGCGTCTTTGACGCCGTCGACGAAGGCTTTCAACTTGCGGGAGCGGCTGGGGTGACGCAACTTGCGCAGAGCCTTGGCTTCGATCTGGCGGATGCGCTCGCGCGTGACCTGGAAGGACTGGCCGACCTCCTCGAGCGTGTGTTCGCTGCCATCTTCGAGGCCGAAGCGCATCTTGATGACGCGCTCTTCCCGCGGGGTCAGCGTACGCAGCACCTGCGACGTGTACTCTTTCAGGTTGACCGCGATGACCGCATCTGCCGGCGAAACGGCCATACGGTCTTCGATGAAGTCTCCGAGGTGCGAATCTTCCTCTTCTCCGATTGGCGTTTCAAGCGAGATGGGCTCCTGCGCGATCTTGAGGACCTTGCGGACCTTCGCAACGGGGATGTCCATGCGCCGGGCAATCTCTTCAGACGACGCTTCCCGGCCCAGCTCCTGCACCAGCTGACGCGAAGTGCGGATGAGCTTGTTGATGGTCTCGATCATGTGCACCGGGATACGGATGGTGCGGGCCTGGTCCGCGATGGCTCGCGTGATGGCCTGACGGATCCACCAGGTTGCGTACGTCGAGAATTTGTAACCACGGCGGTACTCAAATTTGTCTACGGCCTTCATCAGGCCGATGTTGCCTTCCTGGATGAGGTCGAGGAACTGCAGGCCGCGGTTGGTGTACTTCTTCGCGATTGAGACGACGAGCCGAAGGTTGGCTTCGATGAGCTCGCGCTTGGCGCGCTCCGCGTCCATATCGCCCTGGATCATTTCCCGCTGCGTGCGCTTGAGGTCAGCAATGGCGATGCCGGCGTCCGCTTCGATGCGCTCGAGATCGGTGCGACAGTTTTTCTGCTGCCGCTTGTACTCCTTGCGTAGCTCTTCAGATTTCGAATTCTCGTACTTCGCGTCGAGTGATTTGATCTGGCGCTCGAGTGTGCGCATCGCGTCGACAGTCTTGTTGACCTTGTCGAGCAGGCGCTTCTTCTCGCCATTGGTGTACTTCAGCTCGCGGATGATGCGGTTGATGTAGACGTGCTCGCGGCCGATGAGCCAGCGGTTCTTGCGCGCGTCCCGCGCCTTTGCCTTAGCGTCCTTGCCAGTGGGCGAGGCGAGCTTCTCTTCCAGCGCCTGGAGCTTCTTCTGGTGCTTGACGATGACGTCGATGCGGCCGACCGTCTGACGAACACGGGCCTGCAGGATCTCTTCGGTCAGTTCCTCTTCGTCGAAGGTGACCACTTCCTTGATGTTGCGCACGCCGCGGCGCAGGTCTTCGCCCAAGCCGACAATCTCGCGAATGACGATCGGCGAGCGCGAGATGGCCTTCATGACGCGGTTCTGTCCGCGCTCGATGCGCTTGGCGATTTCGACTTCGCCCTCGCGCGTCAGCAGCGGCACGGTACCCATCTCGCGCAGGTACATGCGGACGGGATCATTGGTCTTTTCCAGTGTGCCAGGCGAGAGATCGAGCTCAACGTCGTCGGACTCTTCGCCGGCTTCGGGCTCGTACTTGTCGCGCTCACCGCGAGCTTCTCCCGAGAGCACATCGATGCCCTGGGTGTTGATGGTGGTCATCAGATCATCAAGCTCGTCGGGCGAGGTGATGTCGCCGGGAAGCAGGTCGTTGACCTCACCAAAGGTGAGATAGCCCTTCTCTTTTCCGGTGTCGATGAGTTTCTCTATGTCGTCTTCGTACTTGTCGATTTCTTCAGCCACAGCTATGCGCGCTCCTGCTCAAAATTTTTGGTGGGGCCGCCAGAGGACAGGCGGACTGTTCCCTTGGTTGTTTCGTGATCGGCAGGGATAGGATGCGGTGTCGACCGCGGTGGCAAGCCCGATTAACCTTTTCGAAGGTCAGGGCATTCAAAGGCGCACGTCCCCAGCAGATACTAAGATACCACAAATATTAGACGGGTTTAGCGAGGAAAAGACTCAGGAAGCCCCAGTGGCCGCCGCCACAGTCATGGGGCCCAAAGCGCGGTCGGCTGATCAGCCGACCGCACTCGGAATGGAACAAGGCCGCGGGCCTTTTGCGCAGCTTCGAATGGCTGCAAAATGCACAAAACATGGCACTTACTCCGGCCACTTGGGCCAGTTCGCCGATTCTCCTATATGCTTGACATGGAGAACTTTGGGAGGATCCGTGCGGATAGCGATCTCTACGACGCGACAGGCGCACTATCGCCTTCCCGCCAACTCCTTCGCGCAACGCGGCCACCAGGTCACGATGTACAGCTCGACCCCTGTGAGCAGATTCCGCGGGTTCGACACCTCCCTCCGGTACCGGTTTGTTCCAGCGCCCGTCACGCTTTTCAACGCGTTAACCCACATTCCGACGCCCGTCGTGATGAACGAGTTGGACACCGTGGCTTATGACCGTCTGGTCTCCTACCGGCTGCAGGAATGCGACCTTGCGCTGGGTGGCGCCTCCGGCAGCCTGTTGACCTGCAAGGCTGCACAGCGGCTTGGTGCCACTTTTGTGCTTGACCGCGCGTGTCCGGACATCCGCTTTCAACAGGCGATGATGGTGGAAGAGGCGAAGAAGGCTGGAGGAGTGTTCCGCACGCATGCGGACTGGTTCCTCGAGCGCCAGGTGGAGGAGTATGAACGCGCAGACCTGATCTTGACACCTTCCGACTACAGCCGACGGACCTTTCCGGATCACATTCGCGCGAAGACCGTACTCGCGCCGCTGCTCGGACGCGCACGCATTAAATCCCGGACGCGTAAGCCGAAGAACTCGCCCTTCGTAGTGGGCGTGGTCGGCGGCGAGCCTCTGCGCAAGGGCTATCTATACCTGCTGGAGGCATGGAGGCAATTAGGGCTGCCAAACGCACAGTTGAAGATTCGTTCGGGTCAGAACTACAAACAGTTTCCGATTCTGGAACGTCTCGTCGGCGAGCAGCCGAGCGTCTCCGTCATCGGCTACATTCCGGACATCAGCGCTTTCTACGCTGAGTGCGACGTGTTTATCCTGCCGAGCGTGGACGACGGGTTCGGCATGGCGCTGTTTGAGGCGCTGGCCCATGGCATTCCATCGATCACCACGCACAACACCGGTGCCTCGGAACTACTCACCTCCGGGCGCGACGCTATCGTCATCGACGCCTTCAGCATTGACCAGATCAGGGACTCTATTCAGATGCTGTATGAGTCAGAGGAGGCCCGCGGACGGCTTGGGGATAATGGGCAAGCTGCGGTTGAAAGCCTGATGGAGGGCGACAAGGCGCGGCCGTACGAACGCGGCATCGACCGTCTTCTGGAAGGGCATGCAGGCGTTGCCAGCTTGGCTAAGCAGGGCTGAACGCGAGCACGCTACTCGGCTTCGAGGGTGGGTTTGCTGCGGCTAAGGCGGGCGAGCAGGGCAGCGGGTTTCAGAAACGCAGGATAGTGCAACATGCTGGCGATGAAGGCGGGTAACGTATCCTCGGCGATCCGCAAAGATGCAGGCAGGACGTAGAGGTTCATGATGACTTCGGAGAGGATCAACGACGTGGCCGCTCCGTATAGCCCGTAACGGCGGGCGAGGATGTACGTGAAGACGACGGTAACGCCGGTGCCGACGATGTACCAGGCAGCCAGCTTCTTGTGCTGGTTGGTGGCAGTTGCAAGGGTAGAACTGGTAGACCACAACGCGTAGATGACGACCACAAAGAGCAGGATGGCCAACAACGGTCGGCTTGGCGGCACGTGGCCTCCTGTCCAGTGCGTGAGAAACCACGGACCAAATCCCAGCATGCAGGCGACGATCAGGAGTGCGAAAAGGACCGCGGTTTGGCAGGCGCGGCGGTGCAGCAAACGCAACAAGGTAATGTTTCCGGCACCAAACGCAATAGAGAGTTCCGGCCAGACGGTGTTGTTGATCAGCTGGACCATCTGTAGCGCGACGCGGGAGACAGTGCGCGCGCTAGCGAAGATGGCCACGCTCACCGGGCCGAGCGCGTAGCCGACAGCGATCAGCGTGCCCTGCAGGTTGAGCGCATTGCCGATGGGGAAGCCCATGAAGGCGAAGGCGGGTGGCGTGAGGCGGCGAATTTCCGCGAAGCTAGCATGGCTCCATCCAAACTTGATCCAGGGTAGATCGTGGCGCACGAACAGGCCAAAGATTAAGGTGCCGAGAATGTTTGCGACCGCAAAGACCATTGCAGCAGTGCGCGGACCATAGCCAAGCATTACGGGAGCCATCGTCGCTCCAAATGCGATCAGCGAGATCATGTTCTTGATGAACGTGCCGTAGGGATAGCGCGCGACACATGTGTATGCTGCACCCATCAACTGCTCCAATTGGCCGAGCAGGACGGCGATGCCGAGGTAGAACAGGACGATCTTGGTATCCGACTCGCTGATGGAGCGAACGTTGAGGAGACTGGCGACGGGGACAAAGTAAAGCACCGCGGCGAGCAGCAGTCCGGTGGCAGCGCAGACGATCGAGATAAGCCACCAGCAGCTTTGGAAGACGCGCAACGCTCCCTCGCGATCGCCGCCAGCGACCAGCATCGTCATCTCGTTGGAGGCTACGTTGCCGAAGCCGATATTGGAGAAGGCAAGGTAGGTTGGAATGGCGTTGACGATAAGCCAGTCCCCGTAAACAGTGGTCGCCCAGTAATGGAAATAGATGGGAACCTGGACCAGCTGCGTGACAGTACTGGCCAGCTTGCCGATCCAGTTGGACGCGAAGCCGAGCATCAGGCGGCGCTTGGTTTGATTGTCGATGGCCGGTCCCCCTCCGCTGCTGTCCTAGCTCATTCTAAAGAACTCGCTCATGGTTGCGAGATTTACCGTCGAAGACCAGCTTCCGGCAGGGAATTTTACAAGTCCTAGGTTCGAATTTGCCCACCATATGGGGATTGAGTCCGCACCCCCTGTGGGATGCGTATCTTGTGGTTTGCCCCACTTCCCCGGTTGGCCATGCCGATGCGTCGGTTTCTGCCAGGTGGTCTCACCTCGGCAGCGTTAGTGGCTGCGCAGTTTGCGGTCGATGTCTAACTTTTCCTGAATGAGCTTGTTGAGCATCTCCTGGTCGCCGCGGCGGTCGGCTTCCGCGATCTGGGAGCGGAGTTCACGCTGGCGGCGCTCCAGGCGGCGATGTTCCAGGGTGTGAAGCGTGCCTTCGACCTGCTGCGTGAGGGGCGGGTCGCTGGCCTGCGGCGAGTGGTCGAGCGCATGGGCCAAGTGCGCGCGGAGTTCATCGGAGTGGGCCGCATCGAGGGGATTCGGCGGGGCAGGCGCATGGGCGAGGGTGTCGAGCAGATCGGCCGTCGCGAGGTCGGCAATCCATTCGGGGTGTTCGGCGAGATGGGTGGCCGCGATGACGCGCGCCGGATCCTCTTCAGGAAGCACCAGCGCGCGAAGGAGAATCCGCTCAGTCTCCGTGAGGGGCTCGCTGCGGTGCGCTGGGACGGAGGCGATGCGCTGGGCGGCAGCCTGCTTCAACTCCTGGCGCATCAGCGCGGAGTCGATGCCCAGCTTGTTGGCGGCGTCCTCGGCGAACTGGTTGCGCCGGATGGGATGCGTCATGCGCCGGATGTGCGGCAGCAGGAAGTTCATCGCGTTCACCTTGGCCTCGGCGGTGTGGCCGGGGAACTGTTGGCGTGCACGATCGATGAGGTAGTCGGAGTAGCGCTTAGCTCCGCGGAGGGCCGCACCATAGGCGGCGATTCCGTGCTCGCGCACAAAGCGGTCGGGGTCGAGCCCGCCCTCGAGCGTGACCACCTTGATGTCGAAGTCCTCCTCGGTGAGCAGCGCGATGGACTTCTCCGTTGCGGCTGCGCCGGCGGTGTCGGGGTCGAAGTTAACGATCACGCGCCGGGTGAACCGCGCGAGCAAGCGAACCTGCGTTTCAGTAAACGCAGTTCCGGAGACGGCGAGGACGTTGTGAATCCCGGCCATATAAACGGAGATGCAGTCCATCTGGCCTTCAACCAGAACGGCGAAGTCGGACTTGCGCATCTCGCCCTTGGCCTTGTCGAGATTGAATAGGACCTGGCCTTTGGTGTAGAGCGCGGTCTCGGGCGAGTTGAGATACTTGGCAACCTCGCGGCCCTTGTCATCGGTGGCGTCGAGCGCGCGAGCGGTGAACGCGATGACTCGGCCGGCTTCGTTGGCAATGGGAAACGTGATGCGCCGCCGGAAGCGGGCGTACATGGGGCCGGGCGAGCCGTCGGCCTGATCCTTTGCGGAGAAGAGGCCGCTGGCGCGCATGGTCTCCTCGTTGAAGTGCGGCTTTAGTGCATCGCGCATGACGTTGAAGTCGTCGGGCGCGTAGCCGATGCGGAATGTCTTGACAGTTTCCGGCGAGATGCCGCGGCTGGTGAGGTACTCGCGAGCGCGGGCGGCTTCGGGCGACTTCAGGGCGGCCTCGAAGTACTGTGTGGCGGCTTCGTGAATATCGAGCAGCTGGCGACGCAGGCCGGCTTCGCGGGCCTCCTCGGGCGAAGAAAACTCGCGCTTGGGCAGCGGAATTCCGGCCTTGGTGGCGACCGCGCGAACCGCTTCAGGAAAGCTGAGCGACTCCATCTTCATAACGAAGTTGAAGACGTCGCCCTTCTCATGGCAGCCAAAGCAGTAGTAATAGCCGTGCGTGGCGTTGACGGAGAAGCTTCCGGTCTTCTCCTTGTGGAAAGGGCACAGGCCGGTGTAATTCTGTGCGCCGGTTTTGCGCAGCTTCAGGTAGTCGCCGATGATGCGGACGATGTCGGCCTGCTGCTTGACGAGTTGGGCGAAGTCAGTGGACAAGGTTTCGGGGTTGCTGCTTTGCTCCGGGAGGTGCAACCCACACGGAGACAGATGCGAAGTGATTGAGTACGGCGGACTTAAGTTAGAGAGGCTGCCCGGTCCCTGGGACGCCCGGGCTGGCGCGGGGTCGGGTCCTGCAGCCTTCGTTTCTCCTGCTCCAATTCCTTCTACTCGTGCTTAAAGATAGCAGGTGAACCCATGGCGCAACGAAGCCATTGCACCGGGCTGGCGACGTGGTATGGTGTCAGTATTCTCCCTACAACCTTGGTGCATCAGCAGAGCAACATTGAACTCACCGGAGGAAGTTATGCGCCTTTCTGCCTTTTCGAAGTTTGAAGGGCCGGACATTGGGGCGTTTGCCGTCTGCATTTTGATTGGGTTCTTTTTCGGATCTTTTGCACCGGCCGGATCCCCAGCATCGTTCTACATTACAGTTCTGGTTTCCTACCACTTCTTTCTGGCTTGGCTGATTCTCTTCAGCAGCGAGCACAAGGAAGCGGGCGTTTCTCTGCCCATCTGGCAGACGCTGTTGACGCACGCGGCCTGCATGTTCGTCATCATCGGCCCGGTCGTGACCGCGGTGCATCGATCCCGCACTTCGGAAAATTCGACTACGACACGATGGACGGAATGCGGTCGTCGGAACTGACCATGCGAGCCTTCCAGGCGTTCTGCGGCAGTATGGCGGGGCTGGCACTGTTTGAGCGGAAGTGGCTGTTCCGCAATGAGGCCCCGGTGGTTGCAGCCAAGCCGGTACCAGTGCCGGTCGCGCCGATCGTGCTGCAGGCAACGGCGGACGACTTCCAGGCATGGCAGCAGCATCTGGCGCAGCAGAAGAAGGGGCCGCGCCCGCTGGGGACATCGATAAAAGCAGAGTACGAGGAATGGCTACTGGCGAGGCACCAGGCACGAGGCGTACCGGCATCCGGCGCGGAGCAGCGGGGATAGGCGCGCGCCTCGAATAAATCCTGATCACTCGGCTGATGAGGGCGCACGCGAGGTGGCGAAGGCGGAGGATCGCTACGCGGCCTGGCGGGACAGCGCGCGGATACAATCGGTAGGCTCGGACGCGAGACCTGCCAGCGGGCGCGAAGGGGGAGCATGGGGAACACAGCGGCGCGCGCGGACGAGACAGTCGAGGCGCGTGCGATTCGCAGAATTACATGGCGATTGATTCCCTTCCTGATGCTGCTGTACCTGGTGGCGTTCCTCGACCGCATCAATGTCGGGTTCGCCGCGCTGACAATGAACAAGGAAATCGGGCTCACGGCGCAGGCGTTTGGGTTGGGGTCCGGGATCTTCTTCTTGGGATACTTCGCGTTCGAAGTGCCATCGACCGTAATCCTGCACAAGGTGGGCGCGCGGTTCTGGATCGGGCGAGTGATGATCACGTGGGGTCTGGTGTCCGTGGCGATGGCGTTTACACGCGGGCCGGTGAGTTTCTATGTGCTGCGATTCCTGCTGGGGCTGGCGGAGGCGGGATTCTTTCCAGGGATCATTCTCTACCTCAGCTACTGGTTTCCGGCGCGCCACCGGTCTGCCGTTACTGCAATGTTCATGGCGGCTGCTCCGCTGGCCGGGATGATCGGATCGCCGATGTCGGGCGCGCTGATGGAGTTGAATGGGTTACTGGGGTTGCGCGGCTGGCAGTGGCTCTTTGTGGTGGAGGGACTGCCTGCATTCGTATTGGGGCTGGTTACATTTCGGTATCTCACAGACCGGCCCGCGGATGCCGCCTGGCTGGAGGCCGATGAGCGCGAGTGGCTGATAGGAGCAATCGCCGAGGAGCAGGCAGCGATACGCGATACGCGAGGCACCAGCATGAGTCGCGGGCTCGCGGATTGGAGGGTGCTGGCTTTGTCGCTGGCGTACTTCGGCACTTCGGCAGGGCTGTATACGATCGGCTTTTGGGCGCCTCTGATTGTGAGGGGGTTCGGCTATCCGGCGCTCGAGATCGGGCTGCTGGTTGCCATTCCGAACCTGGTGGCCGTAGTCGGCATGGTGCTGTGGTCGAGAAACTCCGACCGCACGGGCGAGCGATATTGGCATGCCGCGATTGCATGCTTGATCGCGGCTGTAGGCATGGCGATGGCGGCGCGAGCTGGCGGATCGATCGTGGTGGCGCTTGCCGGACTATCGCTGACGGCGTTTGGCGTGAGCGCAGCGAAGCCGCCGCTGTGGTGCCTGCCCACGATGTTCTTTGGAGGCACAGCTGCTGCTGCATCGATTGGACTCATCAACTCGCTGGGCACGCTGGGTGGATTCGTTGGGCCGTACATGATCGGCGCGAACAGCGGAGGCGTTGGGAATTTCAGTCGCGGACTCTATCTGGTTGGCGGTACGCTAGTAGTGTCCGCAGTAACTATCCTGCTGATGCGCGTGATTGTGCACAGCGGTAAGACTTCCACTTGAGAGGCGTTCGAGATATGGGTGCAGGCAATGCGATCCATCGTAGCTACAAGATTGCTGTGATCCCCGGCGACGGGATTGGGCGAGAGGTTGTGCCCGAAGGTGTACGGGTGCTGGAAGCAGCCGCGAAGCAGTTCGGTTTCACGCTCGAGCTGGACGAGTTTGACTTCGCTTCCGTCGACTACTACCTAAAGCACGGCAAGATGCTTCCGGACGACTGGAAGGAGCAGATCGGCCATCACGACGCGATCTTCTTCGGTGCGGTGGGCTGGCCGGAGCTGGTGCCCGACCACATCTCTCTGTGGGGTTCGCTGATTCTCTTTCGCCGCGAGTTCGATCAATACGTAAACCTGCGCCCGGTGCGGCTGATGCCGGGAGTCCCATGTCCCCTGGCCGGGCGCAAGCCGGGCGACATCGATTTCTTCGTGGTGCGCGAGAACACCGAGGGCGAGTACTCGTCGATTGGCGGCAGAATTTTCCCGGGCACCGAACGCGAAGTTGTAGTGCAGGAGACGGTGATGACGCGCGTGGGCGTGGACCGGATTCTGAAGTTCGCGTTTGAGCTCGCGCAGCGCCGTCCGAAGAAGCATCTGACCTCGGCGACCAAGTCGAATGGCATTTCGATCACCATGCCCTTCTGGGACGAGCGCGTAGAGGCGATGAGCAAGAGCTACCCCGGCGTCGCGTTGGATAAATACCACATCGATATTCTGACGGCGCACTTTGTGCTGAATCCTGACCGATTCGACGTCGTTGTGGCGTCGAACCTGTTCGGCGATATTCTGTCGGATCTGGGCCCGGCATGTGCGGGAACCATTGGCATAGCGCCGTCGGGCAACATCAATCCCGAGGGCCGATTCCCGTCGCTGTTCGAGCCGGTGCATGGCTCAGCGCCCGACATCGCGGGCAAAGGCATCGCGAATCCGATTGGACAGATCTGGTCGGCCGCCATGATGCTCGATCACCTGGGCGAGGTGGAAGCCGGCGCAGCGGTGCTGAAGGCAATCGAGGCAACGCTGGTGGATAAATCGCGCTGTACTCGCGATGTGGGTGGGACGGCAGACACGGTGACGGCAGGCAAAGCGATCACGAGTGCGCTGGCGGAAGTGCCCGTACTCGCCTGAGTCAGTGCGAAGGGGCGTAGTAGCCGGAGCGGATGGTGATGGTATCGACACGCGACGGGGGAAGCATCACGATCGGGTGGAATGAGCCATCGTGCCGCAGTTCGGCCGGCTTGTAGACGAGGCGATACTGATTGCGCAGGTCCGACTCGATGATGCGTAGGTCCTCCGAGACTCCGGCTTCTGAGTCATTCTCGCGGAAGACGCGGCCGCCCGTTTGCGCAGTGAGTTGCGTGAGCGTTGCTGGCCCCGTCGAGGTAAAGCCGGGTTCGCGCTCCGTGCGAAACGCATAGATCGCCGTATTGGAATGCTGGCACGCGTCGATTGCATCCTCCAGGCGCAGGTCACTCGCGTTATCTTCTCCATCGGAGAAGAGCAGGATGAAGTTGCCACTGGCTACGTGGTCGATCGCGCCAAACTGAAATTCGCATGCATGTTCAATCGTGTCGAAGATCGCAGTGCCGCGGCTGACACTTCCTGCACCCGCGCTTACCTTGCCAATCGCCGAAGTGACTGCCGCCGCATCACCGGTCCAGTTCTCCAGGATGCGGGCGCGCCGAACAAAGTCTGCAACGAAAGCCTGGTCCGTCGGTTGCCGCACGATCTGCTGCGCGTACTGCATCGCGATGGTGCGATTGCGGTCGATCGCATTCCGCATGGACTCGCTGGTGTCGATAAGAATGCCGGCGCGAATGGGTGCGTCGTGTAGCAGCTGGAAGCCGATAATTTTTGCGGGCGGCTTGCCATTGTCAAGAAGCCGGAGTTCGTCGGCTTTCAGATCATTGACCGACAAGCCGTGCGAATCGGCCGCGTGAAAGGTGAGAACAACTTCGTCCACCGAAACGTTGAGGTGATAAGCGGCGGGAGTCTGAGCAGGGGCAGTGCTGGTCTGCGAATCGGCGCAATGCGCTCGGACTAGCAACGCCAGGAGAAGCAAGCCGGAGAGGATCGAGCTTAGGCGCATGTCGAAGACCTAATGCGAAGTATATGAGCGCAGGCGCCGTGCCGCGGTATGGCTTCTCGATTGCCCCGACGAAAGGGTGATTCATCTTGGTGCATTGGCAGGAGTACTGTCGATCTTCGCCTAATTTTCTTTGGAAACTATGCTGGCAAAGCCGGGTTCCAAACATAGACGATTCGCATGGCGGCCAGGATTACCAGCGCTAATGGATCGTGCACGTTAAGCAATCGTAGGTGTATCCAATCCAGGAATAGGGTTTAGCCAAGGTTCGCCAATGCGCTTGGATTTCCAACGCGGCGGCCGAAGTGAGGGGTCAGGGATGATGACGAAATTTTTCTCGATGAGTGGAGTTCGCAATACAGTTGTGGCGGCAGCGCTAATGATGGCTCCCGCGGCTTCGTTTGCCGGCGTGGTTATCTCGGTGGGCTTTGCGCCTCCGGCGCTGCCGGTGTATGCGCAACCGGTGTGCCCGGGCGATGGGTACATGTGGACTCCAGGCTACTGGGCGTATGGGCCCGAAGGCTACTACTGGGTTGCAGGCGTGTGGGTGCGACCGCCGGCTGTCGGGCTGCTGTGGACGCCGGGCTACTGGGGCTGGGGCGGCAGCGCGTTCATCTTCCATGAAGGATATTGGGGGCCGCACGTGGGCTTCTATGGTGGCATTAACTACGGGTTCGGTTACACCGGTGCAGGGTTCTGGGGAGGACGCTGGGAAGGCGGCCGCTTCGCCTACAACACCGCGGTGGTGAACGTGAACCGCACCGTGATCCACAACACCTATGTGGACAATGTGCATGTGACCAATGTGCACGTCACGAATGTTCACACCAGCTTCAACGGCGGCGCGGGCGGCATCCAGGCTCGGGCGACCGGGCAGGAGCAGCAGTGGTCGCACGAGAATCACACTGCGCCAACCGGTGAGCAGCAGCAACACGTGCAGATTGCACATGCGGACCACTCCAACTTCGCCTCGGCGAACGGCGGACATCCGCAGTATGCGGCCATGTCGCGAGTGGGCGCCCGCGCCAACAACCAGCAACAGCGGGTCGCCCAGGGCGTACGCTCCGGGCAGATGACCGCCGGCGAGACTCGCAACGTGGAGGGCCGCGAGGCCAGTATCAACCATGAGGTGCGGACCGATCGCCAGGCCAATGGAGGCGCGCTGACTCCACAGGAACGGCAGCAGGTCAATCAGCGGCAGAACAACGTCAGCCGGTCGATCAACCAGGACAAACACAACGCACCAACCCAGCCTCGGGCGCAGGAACGTCCGCAGAACAGGGACGAACACCCACGCTAGCTGCGAAGTTTGCGGGCGTTTGATTGCGCAAGAACGAATGCGGCCGGCGAGATGCTTCGCTGGCCGCATTTCTTTATTGCTCATGAAGAATCTCGGCCGTAGAACGGGGAGGCGCGCAACGAACAACCAACAACTGGCACAATGGAAGCGATGCTGACTGAGGCGGAACTTGACCGGGTATGCGTGGTGCTGGTGCGCGCGCGCAATCCAAGCAATATTGGAGCCGTAGCGCGAGCCATGCACGACTTCGGCTTCAAGTGGCTGCGAGTGGTGAACGAATTTCCGGTTCCCTTCGAAGCCGCCAAGTCGGCAGTGGACGCGTCCGAAGTGATGGCCGGCGCAGCGACATTCGCCAGCGTGGCAGAGGCGGTGGCTGACTGCACGCTGGTGGTGGGTACGACTTCCGTGGGCGAGCGCGACGTGCAACATGAACTGCTGGTGCTGGCCGAGGCTGCGCCAAAGATGCGGGCAGAGGTGCAACGAGACGCAGGGCGGGTGGCGATTCTATTCGGCTCGGAGAAGACCGGGCTGAGCAATGACGAGCTGAGCCACTGCAACTGGTTGCTTACGGTGCCGATGTGGCAGCACGAAGGCGTAAGGCACCCTTCGATGAACCTGGGTCAGGCGGTGGCGGTTTGTCTGTATGAGCTGGCCCGCGACTCCACCGTGGAAGCCGGGAGCATCCCCGCCTCGCCGAGCGTGGAGGCAGGTCCGGCCTCCGCCGCCACCCTGGAGCGGATCACCGAACTGCTGACCGAAGTGATGCAGAAGACGGAGTACACGCGGCGCCATGCCCACAACTGCAGCCCGGACCACATACGGCGGCTGGTGCGGCGGATCGGGGTGGACGCAGTGGATGCGCCGGTATGGCTGGGAATTCTGAAACAGGTGCTATGGAAGCTGACCGGCGAACACGATCCTGGCAGCTAACCGCTACTTTGCTTCCTTCTTCAGAATGTCGTCGGCAAAGAAATTTTCCACCTTCGCCTGATTGCGAAGCATCTCGTAGTACGCATTCTGCACGAGCTGGGAGCGGCCATCGTGGAGCAGCTGGCGAATCTGCTGTTGCACAACAGGGCTTGAGATTTCGCGCTGACCGGCGGGCTCGAGATCGATGAGCTTGTAGATGGAGTAGCCGATCGGCTTCTTGCTCTGCGCATCCATCAAGGGGAAGATGTCGCTCATCTGCCCGGGCTTCAGCTTCAGCAGTGCGGCGCCGACGATGGGATCGGGCTTCAACTGGCTCTCGCCGACGAAGCCCATATCGCCGCCGCTGGACGCGGTGTTCGGATCTTCCGAGAAGTTCATGGCGAGCGCAGAGAAATCTTCGCCGGTGTCGAGCCGGTTCTTCAGTGCCTGGATCTTCTTCTTCGCCTCCGCGTCGGTGGTGGCCTTGCTGCCCTGCAGATTGCCCGGCTGCGGCGAGGGAATGCTGGTCACGCGAATGACGGCAAGACGGTACATGGGCTCGACGAAGTCGAACTCGGCCTTGTGAGCCTTGAAGTAGTCGGCCACATCGGTGTCGGAGACGGTGACCTTGGAATAGACCTCTTTGTTGAGCAGTTTGTTGGTCGTCAAGGAGCGGCGCACATCGTGCTTCAGCTGATCGAGTGTCGTATGGTTGGCGGCGAGTTGCTGATTGAATTGATCGTCGTTATAGGGGGCGCGCATCGCCGAGATCCGGGTATCGACCTCCTCGGCTGTCGCCGTAAGATTCATCTTGGCGGCGCGCTGCTCCAGAATCTCTTCGTTGATCAGTTCGCGGACGGCCTGAAGTCTGAGGGAGTCAGCCTCCTCGTTGGACGGGTGCTGGCCCTGGGCCTGCGCGAGTTGCGCCTGGAACATCCGATCCATGTCGGCACGCATGATAGCGTGGCCGTTAACCGTGGCGATGACGTCGACGTTGTGGGTGGTCCTGCATCCCGCCAGCAGCAAGAGCGTCACGGGCAGCAGCCCTGCCGTGGTGCGAACCAGCCTGGGGTTGACCGCCATCGTTATTGTGCTACCCATGGTGCTCCGTTCCGATGGTCGATGTTCGTTGCTTGCGCGAGTCGTTCCTTTTTGACCTTCACAACAGTTTCCATCCTTCTTGCTAACTTCCAGGCTTGGTCGGTGGCGCGGGCGTCGCCGAAGTTGCAGGCGCAGCAGGCGCGGGAGGCGGAGGCGGTGTCTGGCCAGCAGCCACCAGGGCCCTGTCGATGATGCGATAGAGCGTCTCGATGGGGACGACGCCTTCCACCTTCTCACCGTTGACGTAAAGAACCGGGGTGGACTCCAGCCGAAGATCGGCAGCTGCCTGGCTGACGGAGGACTTCACGTTTGCGTCGTCCTGCTTCAACAGGCACGCGGTCAGCTCGGCCTGGTTGACTTTCTGCTTTCCACCTTCGTCGAGGGCAATCTTGTCGAGCGCCTGATTGGCCTTGGCGGCTGTCTTCTCAGGGTCTGCCATGGTGCTGGCGTGGGCGTGAACGTAGTCGACAAAGTTCCAGTAGCCGTCGGTCGACGCCGTTGCAAGGCAGTTGGCGTCCACGGCCGCGTGCCGGGCCCAGGGATGCAACTCGTCCAGCGGAAGGTCCCGATACACAACGCGTACCTGGTCCTTATAGCGGTTGAGTACCGCAGGGAACAGCTCCGCATTCATAATGGCGCAGTACGGGCACTCGAGGTCGTCGAAGCCGACGATCAGAACCGGCGCGTTGGGTGGTCCGCCACGTGCGGGACGGCCCGCGGCGGAGATCTTATCCTTCGGATCCTGGCTGAGGTCGAACTTGTTCATCTGCGCCAGCGTTTTGCCGTCGGCCGAGAGCAGGAAGGGAATGGACTTGGCGGGCTTGCCGTCCGCTGCGAAGGAGACGTTGACCATGTCGTACCCGGAAACGTCGCTCTTGGTGGGGTCGCCGATGACGATGGTGTATTCGGCGGGAATGTCCGAGCGGCCGCGAATCAGCACCTCGATACGCCGCGAAAGGTCGGGAGACAACTTAACCCCAACCTGGACCGGGGCATTAGCAGGAGTCTGAGCGTGGCACCCTGCCGCAGCCAGCGAGACGACCAACGCGAGACACCGTAACGGGCTGACGCCAATCAGCATAGTCTCGATTATCTCACGCGAGTGGGCGGTTTTCCGGGCAGCAGAGCGCAGGAAAGACTGGCGGGGCGGCATCTAAAACACCTGCTCAGCGTGGCGAAGGTTGCCCGCGCTGCCGATATTCGCCAGCGTGAAGTTGAACTTGTAGCCGTTGTCGTTGCGCGTTGTGCCCAGCTCGTACTTGCTGTATTCCAGGCTAATTCCGCAGCAGTTCCAGTTGTAGGAGGTCTGAATTGCCCCGTACTGGACCGACCCCAGGTCAAGATCGATGCCCGCGCTGGCCGCCGCGCTGAGGCCCTGCTTGGTAGGCTTGCCGAACCCGACATGGAAGCGCATCTGGTTGAAGTCGGCCACCGCCGAGGGGACGCCTTCCACAATGGACCGGGCCGGAGCGTTCAGCCGGGCATAACTGGAGCCCGCAGAGAAATTGCCCTGGTGGAACTCCACGAAGATATTGTCCGCTGTGAATTTCTGTACGCACGGGCGGCTGTTGGACGAGGCTGCCGCCAGCGCCGCAGCGGAGCACATGTCGAAGTCGAAGTCCCATTCAAAGTCCAGCTTCTCCGTGGTGCGCACGCGCAGGCGGGAGATGAGTGGCGAGATATCCCGCGGCCCGGTGAGGAAGGAGATGCCGGAGAAGGCGAGAGTGGAGTTGAGGATACTGCGCGGACCGTTGAACACAACCGCGCCACCGAAGGTCTGGTTGAAGAAGTACTTCTGCGCCACGCGCCAGCTGATGAACTCCCGGTTGCCGCAGACCGGTGCGGCGGTCTCCGTCCGGCCCGCAGATTCGCCCGGGTCTTCGATGGCATCTTCCTCCTTGCCGGCCAGGTCCAGAATCGCGGTGGCATCCGCGAACGTGCCCGGAGCACGGCATGGCTGATTGTCGGAACGCCGCAGAAACAGCCGTTGCGTGATGCCGTACTCCATTTCATTGGTGTTGCTGGCAATGTCAACCGAATCGAAACGGAGGACGTTGGCGAAGTTTCCGATGCCGCTGATATACCGGTAGGTGAAGTCCGGCTCGATGGTGTGCCGGACGTCACGGTGAAACAGGTTCCGTATGAAGCCAGAGTCAAACGTGCGCTCGAGTACGGGCGGACGGATGTCGAGCTGGACATCCACGTCCGCGCGGTTGAGCGGACTGGTGCTCTCCACCGGGGCGATTCCGGTTCCAGGCACTGCGGCAACCCGGCTGCGGCTGTAAAATGTCTCGCGGCCTGCGATGGAAGGCAGGACGCGCCATCCGCCTCCGCCAAACGGAAAGGTGAGCTCTGGGCGCAGGTCCAAGCGCTCCACCATGCCGCTGGTCCGGAAGTTTGGCTGGGTTCGCTTCAGCGCAGCAACCGTGGCGTTCAGGTTCCAGTCAAGACCGGTCGCCCCCAGAAGATGATCGACCGTAGTGAACTCCAGGGAAGGCGCATGGAAGATGTGCACCTGCTGCTCCTGAACCACCTGGACGACGCCATTGCTGACACTTTTGCTCTGGACCCGCTTCTCACCTTGATAGCGGTCGCCCTCCAGCGAGGCGGCCATGCCGTTCCACTCACGCGTGGCGTACACCGTGGAGACAACGTCGCTCGAGACGGCCTGATTGAAGTTGGAGGAGAAGGCCTCCCGGTAGGGAAACGAGCTGAGGTACTCGACGTCGGCCACCGCTCTGGTGTGGACGGGTGCGGCGTCCGCATCGGTGCCCGAGTCGTCGCCGCCAAGGAAGTCGTGGCGGCCGGAGAAGAGGACATCCGTGCCGCCCTGGTTCACGTAAACGCTGCCCCCGCCGGGGTAGTAGCCACGATCCTGCAGGCCGCTATATCTCGCCCGCAGGAAGTTCTCCCCGAGACCGCGATGGCGGAAGCTGGCGGTCTCTTCATATCCGCGGGCAGAGTAGTAGATCGAGCCCACGGTAAGGTCGGTACTGCGGTTGATGACCCAGTAGAGCTGCTCGCCGATCGTGGTGCCCTTGCTCGCAGAATTGAACCCGATCTCCGGGATGAGGAAGCCAGTCTGGCGATTGCTGGTGTCGACCGGATGAGTGACATAGGGCAGCCACAGTAGCGGCAGCCCCATCAGGCGAAAGATGGGATTGGTGGCGTGAGCGGTGTCCCCGTCGATGCTGAACTCCTTTCCGGAGAGCAACCAGTCGGGACGCGGCAACTGGCACGAAGTGAACGTGCCTCCGTAGACCCGGAACTGCCGCGGCCCGGTCTTGACCACCATTTTGCCGGTGAAGAGGAACGGGTTGGTGTTGGCGTAGACGGCCCGTTGTGGCCCGTGTGCGCCGCCGGACGCATTGGCGGACTTGAGGCCGACCGATCCGGAAACATCGTAGAACCGGCCCGTCTCCGTATTCATATTGAGAGTGCCGTGGCTGGCCTCGATGTGCTCATTGGTGGACGCGATGTCGATGACGACATGGCCGTTCAGGGTGACGTCGCCGCTGGCTTTGTCGTACTCAATGTGGTCGGCGCGCAGAACCCGCTCGCCAAAGGTGATGACGACCGCGCACTGAGCCGGCTGGCTGGTTTTATCGGCACATGTTCCGCGGTCGAGGGTGTAGATATTTCCCTCGTGGGACTGGCTGCCTTCGGGAGGGGTGACGATGGAGACGTTCGACCCCGGTAGCAGAACCGGCACCGCGTCGGGATACGCCGCCGCGGCGGGGTCCGTTGGGCCGATTTGCGCGGTGATCGGCGGAGGTGCCTCAGTCGTCACCTCTTGTGCACCGAGATGCATGCGATTTGCGCTGAGGCCCGTGATACTTATGAAGATGCAGATGCTCCTTAGAATCTTTGCCGGGGAAAAATGGCCGCGGCCAGCATCCCGGTAAGGCGACTTTGAGGGCTTGTAGCGGGAGGTTGTACACCCGGACAGCGCCACGTCAGCTGGACCGGATCTCTGTCCGATCGCTGGCTGCCGGACGTTCAGGTTTGTCACACGCACCACCACATAAGGTTAGACGATTTAACTGAAGAGAGTTTGAGCAAAATGGGCTCCGCACTGCTAAACACACTCGAGGATCAGGTGGTCGCGGACGTTGCCGGCGAAATCGCACGGCAGGACGCCGCAGGCTCAGAACAGGCGCGCTCGCCTTCGGCGGAGGCACTGCGGAAACAGGTCGCGGAACGGCTGGCCGCACATCGCATGCGTCGTGGCGGCGGGCAACCCCAGCCAACGCTGAATCTTGATCCGGCCCCAGGCGGACCGGAGACGAAGTTGCCAGGCAGCCGGTCTGCGCGCATTGCGGCGACGGTGGCCGAACGTTACGCCCAGAGCCAGAGCTATCGCGCGTTTCTCGCTGCCGAGGCCGAACGGGCCATCCAGCAGGCACGCGCGGCAGCCGAGGTTGCCGCTCTGAACGCGCAGGCAGTGGCAGCAGCACAACAACGGCTGCTGGAGGCGTTCGACGAAGCAGCAATCCGGGAGGTCACACCGATCCAGGCCGACCCCATCGGCGAGCAGCCAGCTCTTGCCGAGGCCCTGCAATCCGAATTCCAGCAAACTGCGGGGCTCGAACAGAATCTGTGGCCTGACTTGGGGTCCGCTGCCGGGCCCCGGCACAGAACACACCACCGGAGCCGGCCGCAGCCTCACAGCGCGGAGCCCGAACCCCGCACCCTCGAACCTTCCTCCGGATTCACGGTCCGGCTGTATGAAGATGCAGCCAGCGCAGCGCACGTGGCCGTCGGAGTATCGCCGCGCATTGCGGCCTCCGCTCGCGCCAATCGCTACGACGAGCGCAACGAAGCCGAATCGATGGCACTCGATGAAGAAATCGCGTTTCGCCAGGCGCCCGTGTTCGAGGAACCCGCTGGGCCGCCCATGCCGCTGCCGGCCAACTTGATTGAGTTTCCACGCCAGTTGGTGGCGTCTCGCAAGGCCCGGCCACGGTATGCGGAAGGCCCCCTGCGCGCGGAGCAGGACGAGCCGGCTCCAGGCGACGGCCAGCTGCGCATCTTCGAGGTCGACCCCGCTCAGATTTCGACCAAGCCTTCGGCCGACGTCGAGGGCGAAGCAGCAGCCATGCCACAGTGGACGTCGATCTGGCTGGACACGCCGACGATAACCGTTCCCTCAAGCGAGGCAGGCAGAGAAGCCGCAGCGTCTGAGGACAGCTCCGCGGATAACCCCGCCATCGCCGCTCCGCTACTGCATGTGGCAACGATCGGGCGACGCGCCGGCGCGGCTGCCATCGACGGAGCTATCGCGATGACAGGCCTGCTGGCATTTGGAACGGCGTTTGTAGCGATCTCCGATCCTGCCATCGCATGGCACGCTGGCTTGCACACAATTACCAGCCAGATGGCGCAGTGGATCGCGAGCCAGGGGCTGCCCTTGAACTGGATGTTGGGGGGCGCTGCGATTACCGGTGCGGTGCTGAACTTCCTGTATCAGGCAATGTTCTTTTCGTTCAACGTGGCAACGCCCGGAATGCGCTCGGTACGAATTGGGCTATGCACCTTTGACGACGAGAACCCAACCCGTCGCGCCATCCGCCGCCGTATGCTGGCAATGCTGCTCTCCGCCTGCCCACTGGGCCTCGGCTTCCTCTGGATCGCGCTCGACGAAGACCGCCTGGCCTGGCACGACCGCATTTCGCGCATATACCAGCGCAGCTACTAGGTGACAGGAATTCGCCCTGGATCGTTACGAAAGAGAGGCTGCCATATTCGGCAGCCTCTTCTGTTATTTGATCCCTTGTTTCCCAGGTTCACTGGTTCACCCAGTCCTAATCGCTAGTACCTAGAACGTCGTGCTTACCGTCAAACGGAACGTCTTTCTCGGCTCGCGCAGCTGGTAGGAGGGTCCATACAACTGCAGCGCTTGCTGATAACTGAAGAGACCTGCGCCGTTGTTGGGGAACATGCTGCGGAAGGTGGCGTTATCCACGGCAAGTTTCTGGGGTACATCCTCATACAGACGAAGCTCGTTGTAGGCGTAGTAGAGGCGGAACGGCGCATTGACGATCGGCAGGATGACCTGCAGTTCGGCACCGCTGGACATGCGCGGAACCCAGTTGGTGTGCGGCACCGTCTGGAGTTGCAGCGGCGAGAACTTGGGCACCGCGATACCGCCGTAGCAGGCGCCGTTGACGAAGGTCGGGCAGCCATACAGTGGGCTCGAGAGCACATCCGCTCCAGCCACGCTCTGCCGCAGCTGACTCTGTTGCAGGTCGCCCACCAGGCCGAAGTCGGTGAAGAAAGCGAAGGTGACCTGGTTGACGATGGGAATGCGGTACTCCACGTTCGCCGTGAGCTGGGTATCGCCACCCACCGAAACAAGGCGGTAGATCGGCACCGGAATCTGGATATTGCCGAGGTTCGGGTTGGTTGGATCGCGTGGAATGATGGTTCCATCCGGGTTGGTGAGGTTGTAGTCCACCTTGACCGGAATAAACGTGTACGGCGACGCTGCGCGAACGTCGAAACCTCGGACATCCGACTCGCCACCACCGTAGAGACGGCTGGCCGGCGGCGCCACCTCTCCGCCAAAGCCGTTGACGTGGGCAAACAGCACGCGCATACCAAGGACGTTACGGCCCTCGGGATTGATGCGGAGCCCCTTCATCGGGTAGTACTGCCGGAAGCTGACGACCGGCTGAATGTACTTGACGTTTCCACCGGCGCCGGCAATCGGGACCGTCACGTTGAAGTCGCGACCGGAGTGCGGGCCCACCGCGCGATCAAGGCCGGAGTAGCTGAAGCTCGGCGAGATCGTCGACGTGATGATGCCGTTCAGCTGGTTCGGGCCTTCCACGCCGGAACGGAATGCCAGCGACTGGAATACGTTGCGGGTGCTGTCGTTGAAGGTCGTAATCGACTGGCGCGTAAGCCCGTAGGTCACACCCACCCGGCTGACACCGCGCGTAGACCACAGATGCTTCAGTGGCTGGCTCATCGACACCGTGAACCCGGTGGTGGCCGTGTTGTAGTTAGTCAGCAACGACGACTGCGCGTTGGATACGTTGGCGCTGGCGCCGTTAGCGATGGAGTACGCCTTGGCTGGGTTGTAGTCGCTCTTGCGGGTGAACAGCTCGACGCCGACCGAGATCGGCTTGTTGCGCAGGTAGGGCTCGTTGAATCCGAAGCTCAGGTTGCGCGAGAGATCACCGACGTTCGCATTGGCCGACAGCGTTTCGCCCAAGCCCAGGAAGTTATTGGTCTCGTAATTGAGTCCGATAAACGTGCCCGAGAGGCCGCTGATGCCGCCATTGACGCCGATGGAGTTCTTGCCCTTTTCCTTCACCTTCAACAGCAGTTCGACCGTGCCGTCATCTGCGTTCTGATGGGTCTCCGTATCGTCTTCCGTCTTCAGCGTGTCGAAGTAGCCAAGCTGGTTGAGTCGCAGAACAGACACGTCCCACCGCTGCTGGCTATACTGCTCGCCTTCCTGCAGCAGCAGCTCGCGGCGAATGACCTTGTCGCGCGTGACGGTGTTACCGGAGAACTCGATGCGCGACACATAGAACTGCTTGCCCTCGTCGATATCGATGTTCCAGTACACCAGCTTCTTGGCGTCGTCACGGCGCGGAGTCGGGCTTGCGACCGCGTTGATGTAGCCGTAGCCGCCATAGGCCTTGCGCAGGGCCTCCAGGCCCTTGCGGAACATGGTTCCGTTGAACCAGTCGCCGTCCTTCATGGCGAACTGCGCACGCAGCGCCTTGGTGTTGGTGAACGCCTTGTTGCCACTGAACGTAATGCCGCCCAGCTTGTAGCGCTCACCCTCTTCCACCGGCATCAGGATGTCGATTCGCTTGCCCGTCGAGGGGCGCAGTGTGAACCAGTTCAACCCACCGGCGTCGCGCACATGCGTCTGCGCTTCGCTGGTCTGGGCCATAAAGTAGCCACGGTCCAGGTACGCCTGGCGAACTCGCTCCGTGTCCTCGTCCAGCTTGCTCGCGTCGAACGTGCGCGCAAACAGATTCTCCAGGATGATCGAGTGCGGAATCCCGATGGGCTTGGTGTTCACCATCGCGTTGCGCAGAATGTGGTCGTTCAGGTTGTAATTGCCGTCGAACGCGATCTTGCCCACCTTGACGGTCGGGCCTTCCTTGATCTTAAAGGTGATGCCCACAGCCGCGGGCGGAATTGTCTTCAGAACCGGCGTCACGGTGGCGAACTGATGCCCATGCTCGCTCAGCAGGTCCTTGAGCACAGTCACAGCGCGCATCACGCGGGTATTATCGAACTGGCTTTCGACCGTCAGGCCTACTTTTGCCTTCTTGAACCGCTCCTGCACATCGGACAGCGTGACGGCGTTCAGGCCCGTGTAGTCGATGGAGCGGATGGTCGGCTTCTCGCGCACATACACGACCAACTGCACGCAGGTCGGGGTATCGACGCGCTCAATCTGCAGCTTCTCGAAGTATCCGGTATTCCAGATGGAGTTGAAATCGCGTTCCACCGTGGCCGGATCGTAGGGGTCGCCCTGGTGGCTGGACATGCGGGCGAGCACCGAGTCCTTTGGAATCCGGCGGACACCAATAACCTGCGGCTGGCAAAGCGCCTGGGAGCCCAGGGAAGAGTCCGGCCCAGCCAATGCCGGAGTATTCTGCAACCCGCCCTGCGACAGCGCGGGCGTCGCCGGAATTGTGGCCAGGGAAAGCAGCACGGCAACGGCGGGAGCAATGCGAGAACGGCTTAAGCGCGTGCGCACAGACTTTAGCTTGATGCCCAGGAAACTTCCGCTCACTCGCTTTACGGTAAAAATACGCACACCCTCATTGCTGTCAGAATTACGCCCCAACAAGCTCCCGCGGGGAAAGTTCGATTATATGGGAGCAACCCGGCTCGACGCGAGTCGAGAGAGCCCTAACCGGCAGCGCGATCAAGAAAAATTGGCTATCGAGAGGCATTCCCCATCCGAAATTCCTGCAAATCAAATTGCCGGGAGCGCTCACCAAACTCGCGAATTGGCGTCACCGGGAGTTTTGCAATGTCGCGGGCTCCAGGCAGAACCGGAAGCAGCCGAGGACTAGTCCGCCGCCCGCCGTACTTCGACCAACGTGGAGTAGAACGTCGCCCCGCCCCCGATATCCGTCAGCGTCTCGCTGGTCAGCACGTTGACATTGGCGCCGCCGTGGCCGTCTTCGCCGCTCAGCTTGTTCCAATCCAGGCGCGCTGACACCACGCCCTGCGGAACCATGTCGCCGATGCGCGCACGCAGCCAGATTTGCCCGCGTGCGTTGAAAATCTCGACTGCATCGCCGTCGGTCACCCCGCGCGCCGTCGCATCCGACTGGTGCATCTCCAGCCACCCCGCCGTGCGAGCCTCCATGCGCTGGTGCCGTGGGATGTTTGCGAACGTCGAGTTCATATAGTTGTCCGCCTTGCGTGGCAGAAACTCCAGAGGATAGTCCCCTGTCCGTGCGCCTGCACCCCCGCGCGACTCCACAGGCGGGATAAATTCGGGCACCGGCAGCAACTCGGCTCTCCCGCTCGGCGTGCGGAACCACTCCGGCGTAGAGAACGGCAGCGCTTCGCCCTCCGCATTCCTGGGGAGCGCGAGCGGCACATGCCCCTCACGCTCCAGCCGGCTGCGAGTGATTCCCGCAAAGTAAGGGTCCGTGGTGGCCAACGCCTGGTCGATCAGATCGTCATCGGTATCTGCGAAGCAGGATTCCGTAAAGCCCATCCTCCGCCCCAACTCGCCGAAGACCCGTACATTGCTCCACGCCTCGCCCAGCGGAGCAATCGCCTGCTGCGACACCTGCGCATACAAATGCCCGTAGGCGCCCTGCACATCCTTCACTTCGAGGAACGTTGGCGCGGGCAGCACCACATCCGCGTAGTCGGTCGTGTCCGTGAAGAACTGCTCATGCACCACTGTGAACAGGTCAGGCCGCTGGAACCCCCGCAGAACCGAATTCTGGTTCGGGGCGACCGCCGCCGGGTTTGAGTTATATACAAACAACGCCTTCACCGGCGGCCCCTCGGCAGGTTCGGCTGCGGCGGCCGCTCCATGGGTGGGATTCCCCAGCTCGGTCAACGCATGCCCCAGCCGGCTCATATTCACGACGCGCGCCTCGCGCCCCAGCGGGCTTGCCAGCATCAGCTCCGGCATCTGCAGGGCATCGCTGTTGAATGGAAACGCCCCGCTGGTGGAAAGCTGCACGCCGCCTCCGCGATACTTCCACGCGCCGGTAAGCAGGGGCAGCATCGCCACCGCCCGCACTGCCGTGCCTCCGTTTTCACAGCGCTGGATGCCGTAGTTCAGGCGAATGGCCGCGGGTTTGCCCGTCTCCCGCATGCAGGTCGCATAGCTGCGAGCGAGCGCGACAATCGTCTCCGCGTCAATCCCCGTCACCTCCGCCGCGCGCTCCGGCGAGTGCTCTGCCTGCAACGCATGCGCGCGGAGTTCTCCACTTCCGCTGGTGTGCTCGGCGAAGTAGGCGCGATCTTCCAGCCCGTCGCGGAAGATCACATGCATCAGCGCCAGGGCCAGCATCGTGTCCGTCCCGGGACGGATTGCCAGGTGCTCATCCGCCAGCGCTGCCGTGCGCGTCTTGAACGGATCGATCACCACCAGCCGAGCGCCCTTGCGTCGAGCCTCCTCCACAAACGGCCACAGGTGAATATTGTTGCCATGGATATTCGCGCCCCACGCGATGATCATGCCCGCGTGCGCGAAGTCCTCCGGCGGCGTGCCCAGCTTGATCCCGTAGACGTTCTTCAACGCGACCCCGCCTGCCTCCGAGCAGATCGTGCGCGCCAACCGCGACGCACCCAGCCGATGAAAGAATCGCCGATCCATCGACCCAAACCCCAGCTGTCCGATCGTCCCCGCGTACGAATACGGCAGCACGCTCTCCGGCCCGAACTCCGCCGCCACAGCCGTTAGTTTGGCCGCAATCAACCCCAGCGCCTC
>DASYEU010000180.1:0-33222 GCA_036498865.1 Acidobacteriaceae bacterium
CCCGCGACCTCGAAATAAACCTGCGCGCGCTGCTGCAACCTTCGCCGCCGACGCCGTTCTCCGAACAGACAGCCAGCACCTAGTCCCTGAACATGACGCAAACCTTCCAACCCGGCAAGCATCCCGACGCAGACCAGCTCAGCGCCTTCGCCGAGCACGCACTGCCGCCGCACGAGCAGCAGCAGCTCCTCGCCCACCTCGCGGATTGCGCGGACTGCCGCGCTCTCATCTTCCTCGCGCATGAAGCCATGCCCGTCGTGGCCGCACAAGCGCAACCCGCCCCCGCATACAAACCCTGGTTCGCCATGTTCTCCGGATGGAAGCTCGCCATCCCCGCAGCTGCCGCGCTCGCCTGCCTCCTCGCGGTCATGCTCCATCTGCACAACCGAGCAATGGACGACCGCATGACCGCAATCGTTAACCAGACCGCGCGCGTCGAACCGGCGCCTCCACCCGCTCCTCCACCGCCGCCCGAGCAGCCCATGGCCGCCGCAGAACCTGCACCACTCAAGGCGGCGGTGGCACAGCCTCCCGGGCCGCTGGCCAGCGCCTCCCCTCCTGCCCTCAGCCTCGACAAAAAGAGCGAGGTCTCCATATACAACGGCAATGTCGGAAGTGTGCAGGCAGGGGCGGTTCACGGATACGCAGTCGGCCGCAGTTCGACCGCCACCGACGGCAACGAAGAACTGAAAGCCGGCGCCGCAAACCGGCAAACCTCCCTCGGAATGGTGTCGGGTGCAAACCTCGTCGCACCGAAACCCGCCACGGCCGCAGGCCCCTCATCCGCCGCGGCGCAAAACGACGCGCTCAGCGACACCGTTGACCAGGCCACCGTCGTCACTGGCGCCTCCGTGCCGCCGCGCGCTGCTCCCCCCAACGTCCTGCACTCGCTCAACCAGCAGTACAACGCCCAGCCTCTCGCACCTCCTCTGCCCCCGCCACCGCCACAGGCGGCACAAGCGGCGGCCGCCGCTCCAGCGCCGCAGATGACCAACGAAACCGTCAGTGTCACGTCCGCCGAGCCCGCGCTCGAAACAGAGTCCAGCACCTCCGCCGGTCTGATCTCCGGTGCCTCCTTCGGCCCGCTCCAAGCGAGCAAGGCGAGGCTAGCCAGGAAGCAAGCCGAACTCCCGAGCCGCCGGCCCGTCGTCTCCACCATCTCCAACGCGCAACAGCAACTCGCGCTCGACACCGCCGGCCAGCTCTTCCGCAGCGAGGACGCAGGCGTCACCTGGCGACGGGTCACCGCGCAATGGAGTGGCCGCGCGGTGAAGGTCGCTCTCGCCGCCTCTGCCACTGTCCGCGCCAAGGCCAAGGATGCCGCGCCTTCCGCCGTTGCCGTCCCCGCCAAAGACGCGTCGGCCGCCCCAACCCAACCCGCGCTCTTCGAACTCACCACCGACGCCGGCGCCACCTACACCAGCCCCGACGGCCTCCACTGGACCCACAAGTAAATCGCCCCCACGAGAAGACGTCATCTCGACCGAAGCGCTCAGCGCGGAGTGGAGAGACCTCCACATTTGCCTTGCTTAACCGCAACAGCAAACGTGATGTCCGTCACACAGCCCTGGCTCAAACCAGCGATATCGTCTCTAAGCGGAGCCGCATGAACTATCTCGCCCCCAGGCGAGGACAACCCGGCTCCCGATAGAAAAAGGGGCGGGGGGGGCCATCGCAAGGTGTATGGCCGCTCTTTATCTCGCCCCGGAACGGTCCTGTGAAACGCACCCACGCACGCACGATCTCGAAGCTCCACTCCTCACTCGCTCGCAGCCGAAAGGAAGAAGAACGGCTGCGCAACCTTCTCGAGACCTCGCGGTCCGCGCACGTCAATGCGTCTTCGGGATTGGAACTGCTCAAGCTCGCACAGCGCATACGAGACGACGTGAAACAACTGCGGGAACTAGAAACCCAGCATTCGTTGGTCGCGAACTAGGCTCCGCTCTCGCTGTATATCATTTGCTCTCAAGCACTTGACGAGGATTTCCACCGCTTCCCCTCTTGATACGTACGATATAGTGGAGTTAACGGGTAAAGTGTGTCGTGCGCCTGCGCAGGACCTCCAAAGCCCTCCCGGATTCAGCATCCACAGAGCTATCTTTGACATTTCGAGTAGGCCAAGGTCTCCAGGCCCGGTCCAGACCTGACAAGGACTTTAGCCAGACCTAACCCCTGTAAACGGGATACTTTAGGACTTAAGTACGGGGGGTGGGGAGGGGGAGGGGGGCCACCCTGGGATCGAACAGAGCGTATGCGAATCTAACTGGAATGAGCCACCTGTTCTCGCCCATCACCTTTCGCGATCTCACGCTGACCAACCGCATCGTGGTCTCGCCCATGTGTGAATATTCCAGCTCCGACGGCTTTGCCAATGACTGGCACCTCGTCCATCTGGGCAGCCGCGCCGTTGGCGGCGCCGGCCTGGTTTTTACAGAAGCAACCGCCGTACTGCCCGAAGGCCGCATCACCCCGCACGACCTCGGCATCTGGAAGGACGAGCACATCCCCATGCTCGCGCGCATTGTGGACTTCCTCCACGCGCAGGGCTCTCACGCAGGCATACAACTCGCCCACGCGGGACGCAAGGCCAGCATGAATCGCCCGTGGGATGGCGAGCGGCTTCTCTCTCCCGCGGAGCAAGGCTGGACCAACGTGGTCGCGCCCAGCCCACTCCCGTTCTCCCCGCGCTACGCGCAGCCGCACGAGCTCGACGCGGCCGCCATCGCCGGGATCGTCCAGGCCTTCGCAGCCGCCGCGCGCCGCGCCATCACCGCCGGCTTCGAGGTCCTTGAACTCCATGCCGCGCACGGATACCTGCTGCACGAGTTCCTGTCGCCGCTCTCCAATCAGCGCACCGACCAGTACGGCGGCAGCTTCGAAAATCGCGTTCGACTGCTCCTTGAAATCGTCGACGCGGTCCGCGCAGAAATCCCCGCTGGAACTCCCCTCTTCGTCCGCATCTCCGCCACCGAGTGGACCAATGGAGGCTTTGAACTCGACGAAGCGGTCGCGCTCGCCCGCCTCCTCAAGCAGCATGGGGTCGATCTCGTCGACTGCTCCTCCGGAGGCAATGTCTCCGGAGCAACCATACCGACTGGTCCCGGTTATCAGGTTCCCTTTGCGGAACGCATTCGAAGCGAAGCCGGAGTCCCGACCTCCGCGGTTGGCCAGATCACCTCGCCGGCGCAGGCCGACCAGATCGTCAGCACAGGTCAGGCCGATCTGGTGCTGCTCGCCCGCGAGATGCTGCGCGATCCGTACTGGCCGCTGCACGCCGCAGCCGCCCTGGGTGCGACAACCTCGTGGCCACCGCAATATTTACGCGCTGCGCCTGCGAACAGCCCTGCCCGCGAGCCGATTCGAAAAGACGGCTGATGCCTAGCGAATGAGGACGCGGACCTTGGCTCCGCTCGGGTCCACGTACGAGACTTCGTGGTTCAGCATCGTCACCTTTGGGTCGTACGTTCCAGGTCCATTGCTTGAGAGCGCAACGATGCGAGCATTGTCGGCCTCCGTCAGGCAAGCCATCCAGTGCATGCAGGTGAGCCGCACAGGTGCGCCGGGAACCATGTCCCAGCCTTGCACGAGCATGCGGTATCCTCCAGGACCATCCTTGATCAGCAGCACGTCATTCAGGCTGTTGATGTAGAGCTGCACACCGTCCTGTTTCACGTCATCGCGATAGACGGATCCCAAGGGATCGCGCAAAAAGACGCGCTGGCGATAGACCCAGATCAGACCGACCAGGACCAGAACCACAACGAGCAAACCCCTCTTCATCGCACCCTCTCCGAACCGCGCGAATCCAGTACTCGAATTACTCCACTATGCATGTTCGGACAGATTACGCCTTGTCCTTCTCCTCGTGGTATTCCTGCTCAGTATTGATATCCCACAAGGCCTGCTTGTCCACGTTGCCCGCGATGATTCCATCAACCGCATGCATTGCGGTCAGCATGCTGTGGTCCTGGTTGTTGTACTTGTGCATCCCATTGCGGCCGACCAGGAAGAGATTGTCGATGCGGTTGGTGAACGTCTTCAGCTCGTCGAACCGGTCGTAGGTGCCGAAGTACGCAGGATAGGTTTTCGGCACGCGAACGACGTGAGCGTCGCTGACGTCTGCGGCTTCGAGGATGCCGATCTTGGCGACCTCGGCAATGGCGAACTGCTTCAGGCGCTCGTCCTCCATCTTCCACAGATCGTCGGTGTCGTAGCAGAAGTATTCGAGACCGATCCAGACCTTGGTGGGATCGCTGACGAGATAAGGGCTCCAGTTGTTGAAGATCTGCAGACGTCCCAGCAGCACGTCTGGCTCCTGGATATAGATCCAGGTGTCTTTGAGCAAGCCGCCGTCCGGCTCCTTCACCTTCAAGCGGTCGGCGAGCAGCCCCACGGTGATGAAGTCGCGATACTGCAGGCCGTCGCTGACTTCGAGCACATTGGCGGGGACCTCGATGTCCATCGCGCGGATCAGCTCGCGCATGGGCATGGTGGAGAAGAAGTAGTCGCCGGCGACCGTCTGCCGGGCACCGTCGGCGCGGACGGCGTCAATCGACGCGACGCGCAGTTCCGGCCCCTCGCAGAAATGGATGCGCTCGACCTTCCAGCCCATGTGGATCTCTCCGCCCTTCTGACGGATCAGGTCGGCAACGTGTTCCCACAATTGGCCGGGGCCGAATTTGGGATACATGAAGCGCTCGATGAGCGAGGTCTCGGTGCCTTTTTGGGCAAGCTCTCCGGACTGCTTGCTGCTGAACATTTTCTTGAGAAGGTGCTTGACGGCGGTGGTGAGTGAAAGTCCCTTAATGCGCTGCGCGCCCCACTCGGCAGAGATCTCGTGGCACGGAGTGCCCCACACTTTCTCTGTGTAGCTCTTGAAGAAGGTCAGGTAGAGCTCACGGCCGAAGCGATTGATGAGGAAGTCCTCGAGGCTCTTCTCCGGCTTGATCTGGTGCACGCGCGACATGGCGTAGCTGATCCCGACACGCACCATGCGCGTCAGGCCGAGGTTCTTCAACGTATTCGCCGTGAGCGTGATCGGGTAGTCGAAGAACTTGCGCAGGTAATAGATCCGGCTGCGGCGCGGCCGGATGAGCATCACGAGGTCCGGGTTGGCCGGCTCCTGCACAAACACCTGCCCATCGACGCTGTCTTCTTCGGCATCGCCATGGGGCTCCGTATCTTCGTCGTCGGCGTCGCCCAGCAGCGGGCCCAGCCCGCGCAGAGGCGGTTCTTCCGACAGGCGGGCCGGAACTTCGACGACTCTGCGCTTGCCCTGGTAGCTGATCTCCAGCGGCTCGCCGTGGGCTTTGCCTTTGGAGGCCTCAGCGTCCGACCCCGGCAGAGAAGCGTCCGGCGGCATCAGTTCCATCCACCACTGCATCACGCGGTCCGACTTGGAAAAGAAGCGGTGGCCGCCGATGTCCATGCGGTTGCCCTTGTAACGAATGGTTCGCGAGATGCCGCCAATCTCGTCGCTTGCCTCGAAGATCACGGGAATTATTTCCGAACGCCGGAGCAGTTCGAGACCAGCCGTGAGACCGGCCGGCCCCGCACCAATGATGATCGCTTTCTTGGTCATTCCAATCCTTGTCTCTCTTGAGCCGCAGCTGCTCGCTCCAGCGAGACCGTCCTGCTCTACTCCGTCGATCCCAACCCGGCAATCCAGCTTATAAGGCTAAATCAAAGGTCTTACGTCGATGGCTGGCCCATCGCGCGCGAACCACGATCACTACCGCAGCCAACTTGGATGCAGTCAGTCGCACAGAGGTAAAACCAACCGGGAGAAAAATCGCCGCAAATGGTGCCAGGCGGCGCGGTTAGCGTTGTGGACGAGCTGGACGTTCTATTGACATGGACTACACCGTGGCGCAGAATATGTGCCACTTGGAGGTGTCTTATGCGCCTGCCCGTATCCACTGATCCCCTTGGAACCAAGCAACGCCGGCTGCACCGATCGGCGCTGGGATTGCTCTGCATTGCTGCCGCTGCAGCCTGGTCATTTCCGCAGATGATCGCGCAGGACCCGCCGATGCCCATTCACACGCGCCTGCACGACTCCGAGCAGTGGAACCAGATTGCGCCGCACCTGCCCGACCCCACGACCGCGAGTGCGAAGACGTTGGAAGAACAGGCCGACATCCTGCGCGCACGTCGTTTTCCCGAAGATGCGATGGACTACTACCGCTACGCCATGAACCGCGGCGGAAGTCAGGCCAAGCTGCTGAACAAGCTCGGCCTCGCGGAGCTGGAGTTGAAGAACATTCAACTCGCGCGCGTCTACTTTCAGCGAGTCGTCAAGATGGACAAACAGAACGCCGAGGGCTGGAACAATCTGGGCGCAGTGGAGTTCGTTGATGGCAAGAAGTCCACCGCTGTCTCCGACTACAAGCGGGCCATCAAGCTGAACAAGCGCGAAGCGGTCTTCCACGCCAACCTGGCGAATGCCTATTTTGAGACGCGGGATTTTCGCGGGGCACGGCGCGAGATTGCCGCTGCGCTGGAATTGAATCCGCGCATCTTTGAGGACCAGGGCACGGGCGGCATCGCTGCTCATGTGCTGTCCTCCGAGGACCGCGCGCGCTTCTCCTTTGAGATGGCGAAGATGTACGCGCGCAGCGACATGATCGAACCGATGCTCCATTCGCTCTCGGTTGCTGCGGAGGCGGGAATGGACATTCGGCAGGAGATGGAGCACGACCCGGTCCTCGCGAAGTTCCAGATGGATCAGCGTGTGCTCGTGATTGTGCACAATGCGCAATTGCTGCGGGCAGAGCGTCCTGCCACAGTGAGCGCGGCCAGCGGCACGTCGTCCGCCAAACCGATGATGGAGTAGCCGACGGCTTGTTTCGCACATTCCCCGGAAGGTGAAAGAATCGGGCATGGCTAATCTGACTCTGGTTTACGGAATGCGGCTGCTGCCGGCGGATGAGGTGGCGTCGGTGGGCGAGGCGCCGATTGCGCTGAAGAACGGCAACGAGGCGCACGTGACGATGCACGTGCTGGAGGGCAGCCGCGAGCAGATTGAGGCGCAACTCCGCCACAGCATCGACGCCTTCTTCGATTTCTACCCCGAAATTTGAAGCATGCGACAAGCTGTCCGCGGACTGCTGTTTTCCGTTTTGGGAATCGGTCCGCCTCTATCCTGTAGATATTCCCTCTGCCGGCCCATTCCTGAGACCAGAATGGATGCGTGCCGGAACCAGAGATGCGATCGGGACGAGTTGTCTGCACCGCTTTTGTACTGGCGTGTGCCCTCGGCGTAGCGTGCGGCCGGACTCAGACGATGCCGGGGCTCACGGCTGGCGAGATTCCACAGGCTACCGAAGATTCGCTGCACGCGATGTCGCAGCAGGCCGGGGTCATCTTTACTGGGCAAGTGATTGCGGTGAATCGCCACGACGGAGCCGACGGCGCGGCCGGCGTGGTGGACATCGGCTTCGCGGTAGACTGGGCGATTCGCGGCGTGAGCGGCGCGACCTATACGCTGCACGAGTGGGCGGGTCTATGGCCTGCGGGAGAAGAGCCGTTCCGCGTAGGTCAGCGTTACCTGATGCTGCTGCATACCCCCGGACTGACAGGGCTGAGTTCTCCCGCCAGCGGGCCGGATGGGGCAATTCCCATTCGCGCGGCAGACGACGCAAGGGAGACGGCGGTCGTCGTCGATCTTCGCTGGGTGGCCACCGGCGCTGTGCGGCAGGAAACCTTCCAGGTGGACTCCGTCGCACACCCAATCGGTGGACCGGTTGTGATGCGTCCGAACGTGTTGGTCACGGGCAAGAGGAGCGGAAGCGAAGCTCGCCCCGCGAACGCGAGCAGTGCAGTTTCTGCCCGGCCGAACAATACCTACGGCGCAATCCTGGCTCTGCTGCGTGGGTGGGAGAAAGAGACTCATGCGACCCGCTAGCGGATGTCTCGCGGTTGCATTGCTCAGCGTTCTAGCTGCGAACGCCAGCGGGCCTCGCTGGATCACCGGGGCTCCTTACTTCACCGCGCCTGCAGGTACGCCGGTGGTATGGTTCACCACGCACCCGCTGTACTTCACCGATCCGGGCGACCTTAGTGCATCGGTGAATCACGCCGCAGCGGACGCGCTGGTAGCTGCGGCGGCGGGCGTGTGGAACGTTCCGACTTCCACCATGACGGTTGGATACGGCGGCGCGCTGGCGGAGCACGTCAGCTCCGCCAATGCATACTTTGGCAGCAGCGGTCCGGTGTTTCCGACGGACCTACAACCCACCAATTACGCAGCGAAGCAGATTGCGGTGATCTACGACAGCGACGGATCCGTGACCGATCTACTACTCGGCGGCGGCGCCAGCAGTCCGGCGGAGTGCCGCCAGAACGCGGTGACTGAGAGCGTCGACTCGATTACGCCGGCGGGCTTTATCCAGCATGCGGTGCTCGTGTTGAACGGCCGTTGCACCGGGCCTGCGCCGGAGCAGCAGTTGCAGATGCGATATCAACTGGAGCGGGCCTTTGGGCGCATCCTTGGGATCGGCTGGTCGCAGACCAACGATAACGTCTTCACCGGCACGCCGCAGCCCACGTACAACCAGGCACTGCACTGGCCCATCATGCACCCGATCGACATCCTGTGCGGCCCGTATACCTACCAGTGCCTGCCGCAGCCGTTCACGCTGCGCGACGATGATGTATCGGCGATCTCGGCGTTGTATCCGACCGGACTGGTTGGCGAGACCAACGGCACTCCTCCGGGACCGGGGAAAATATGGACATATACGCAGGCCAGCCGTGTATACGGCACCGTGACCTTCCCTACCGGCCAGGGCATGCAGGGAGTCAACGTTGTGGTGCAGCGGCAGCAGGGCGGCTGGAGCATCCCCGAAGCCTGGTTCGATACGTCGTCGGTGAGCGGCTACGGGTTTCAGCAGAATGCTGGGAACCCGGTGAGCGGGACCGGCTCGGGAATGGGCGCCAGCATGGGCTCGACCGACTCGACTCTGGAGGGCTACTACAACCTGGGGTGGATTCCGGACATTGACCCGCCAAATGCGCAGAACGGTGCGATGTTTGTTGTGGTGTCCACGGAGCCGATCAATCCGTTGTATATTGGCGCGCACTCGGTGGGGCCATACGTATCCGGCAGTGTGGCTCCCTCCGGCAAGGCACAGAGTCAACTGCTGAACCAGTATGCGCTGGGGCCTCTGACCTACGGCGGAGCGGCGGAAATCGGCAACTTTGCTCCTGCCGATGCAGCCTCCAATTGCGAGACCAGCGGCGACGGCGTGGAGTCCGCGCCGCAGACGATTGCGGCGAGCGGCTGGTGGACCGGCGTGCTGTGCGCGCATGGGCACGCTGCGTGGTCGAGCTTTGCCATTCAGGGTGGCCGCACTGCGACGGTCGAAGTCACGGCGCTCGATGAAGCCGGGCTGGCCACGACGGCGAAGGCGATGCCGCTGATCGGTCTGTGGAATGCAGTCGATGAGAGCGGTACGCTGCCCACCATGGCGTCGACTCCATCGGCGTTCAACACAATCTCGTTGGGTACGACTGCGACGAGCCTTGCTGCAACACGGGCGATGAGCCTCCGGTTCGTCATCGCGGATGCGCGCGGCGACGGACGACCGGATTTCGGCTACCGCGCGCGGGTTCTGTATGCGGATTCAGTGCAGCCAGCACTTACGAGCATGAATGGCGGCCAGGTGACGATTCATGGCATGGGCTTTCGCGCGGGGAACCGAGTCACGATCGGCGGCGTGCCTGCGGTGGTGTCCGGTTGGACGGCGACCACACTGGTCATAGTCGCCCCTCCGGCGGCGGCCTTCGCCACTCTTCCGGCGGGACCGTTGGACGTTACAGTCTCCGATCTTTCCACGGGCGGGATATCCAGGATGACTGGCGTGCTGACCTACGCGAACATTGCTCCAGACGTGATGACGCTGGTTTCTGCGCCATCGGGCATCGTGCCGGCGGGCCTGCCCGCGCCGATGCCGTTCGCCGTTCGAGTCTTCCTGGGCGACGGAGTGACGCCTGTGGCGGGACTCCCGGTGACCTTCTCCGCCAGCCCAGTCGGTGTGCAGTTCGAAGGATGCGGCCTGGCACCCTGTGTCGTGCTGACTGACGCGACCGGGCTCGTTTCCACGACAGTGACGCCGACTGCGTTCGGAACCTTTACGCTGCAGGCATCCGCGGTAGGTGCAACACAAACCGCAACGTTCAGCGCGGTGACTCGCAGCATTGCGGCCGTGCAGCCGATCGAATACGTCGCCGCAGGTGCAACGGTGAGTTGGACGCCCCAGGTCGCGGTCACCCAGAACGGTGCTGGCGCCGTGGGAGTCACGGTGAGTTGGTCTGGCGGCAGCGGCATATCCATTTCCCCCGTCTCGACGGTGAGCGATGCACTGGGCATCGCGCAGTCTACGGGAGTGACGGAACCTCTTGCTGCCGGTGCAACCGCCAACGCACAGGCGTGCGCATGGGCAACGGTTTGCACCACCGTGACCGCGATTGGCGTGACCCCTGCGGCGTGGAGGCTGGTTGTCGTGAGCGGAGCGGGGCAGTCGGTCGCGGCCTCAGTGAACTTCGCTCCGGTCGTGGTGCAAGTCACGGACGCCGCGGACGGCCACACCGTGGCAGGTGTACCGGTGGCGATCTATCAGACGGTCGCGGCAGTAGAGATCCCATGCCCAGTCCGCGGGCCGTGTCCTATCGCTCCATTGCTTGCGCAGTCCAGTTCCGCCGCCGTCTCGGACGCGAACGGGCTCGTAAGCATCAAGCCGAAGCAGGTGGCGGGAACCGCGGAGGTGACGAACATCGCAGTCGCGGCCGGGACGCAGGGCTTCGTCTCTCTTTCGCTTGAACAGACGCCCTGAAGGGCCAGGCTGGGTGCATCGCAAACCCGGATGCCTCCGAACGTTATATCTTGGATAAGGACACTTTGCGACGGGACTGGCCGGGCCTGTGCCCGGATCTCGATCGCGTCAAGCTGTCAGGGACGACGAGCAAGACGAGCACCACGAGCCGCACCCGAATTTGGAGAACAATGCTGAGGATGAAGAAGATTGAGTTGCAGACGGTAGCGGGAAATCCCACAGTTCCAGGGTGCAGCCAACGGAGAGCCGGTCGCGGAGTCGCCATTGCGGCGCTGTTGACGGCGTGTCTACTGCCCGTGGCGGCTCGCAATGTGCAGGCGCAGACCAAGCTTGGCCCTGCCGCGCCCGTTACCTACGACAACAAATATGAGATCTATGGCGGCCTGAACCTCATGAATTTCAAGGCGGGCGAGAACCTGCCGAAACGCATGAATCTGGGCGGCGCCGAGATCGCAGGAACCTACTGGATCACCCCTAAAATCGGCCTGACCGCCGAGTATCGAGGCGAGGCGGGCACCACGCAGGTATTCCCCAATGCTGGCATTTATGGCATTCACCGCCCGCTGGTCTACATGAATATGGGGATGTTCGGCGCGCAGTATCGCGGACCCAGGAACCAGCATGCGGCGATCAACTACCACGCATACGGCGGCATTGCGAACGGCGTGTTCGACGCCGGAACGCAGGGGGCCGGCCCAGGCAACGTATTTAGCGCAACCGAGAATGCGCGGCTGGTTGGGCTGTACGCCAACCATTCGGCGGCGATCTTCGCGCTGGGCGGCAGCCTGGATATGAACCGCTCCAAGAACTGGGCCATCCGGCTCTCGCCCGACCTGATTCTGGAACACTTCGGCAACGAGACGCGGGAGTTCTTCGCGATCTCTGGTGGCGTCGTGTACCGGTTCCCCGTGAAGACCAAGAAATAACGCCAAAGGCGGTGCAGCATGGAGGCGATGAGAGACGTATTGCGCGGAACCCTGGGCCGCAGCCTGCGCGGCATCGGTGAGGAAGACCGCCTGGCCGCGGCCTGGACTGTTGCCTGCGGATGCGCCATGGCAGACCACGGGCGCGTGCTGGACTATGAGGCCGGAGTCGTGCGCATCGAGGTGGCTGACCCGGTTTGGCTGCGCCAGATGCTCTCGCTGCGCAGCGTGCTGGAGCGCGAGTTGGCGCGCGTTGCGGGGCTGAAGGTGACGGCAATCGAGTTTGTCCCGGTGAAGAAGCCGCATGCCGACGGGCACCGAGGCCACCGCTCGACGAAGCAAAACAGCGCCTAGTCGGGAACGTTGGGGTTCTGGAATTACACGGGCTTAGGGGAAGGGTTATGGAAGAAGTTGGCGTTACAGAAAAAGATGTGCTGCGCGTGGCGGAGCTGGCAAACCTGGAGCTGACCGCCGAAGAGGTTCCGCGCATGCAGCGCGACCTGAATGCGATTCTCGGCCACATTGCGCAGCTGAACGAACTGGACACGGCGGGCGTTCCTGCGATGGCGCAGGTCGGCGAGATGTTGGGCGCTGAGGTTGAGCTGGGCGGCGCCAACTTGCGCGTGGATGCTATCCGTCCGTCGCTCGACCGCAAGGCAGTGATGGCCTCGGCACCGGAGAGCGATGGACGCTTCTTCAAGGTGCCGAAGGTGATTGAACGATAGGTTCTCAGGGGCAACGTTCAAGGTTCGAGGGGAAACAGGATTGGGCAGCATGACGATTGAAGAGGTTCGGAAAGCAGTTGCAAGCAAGGCCACGACAGCTACGGCGGTCGCCGAGCAACACTACGCGCGGATCGCGGCCGAAGATGGACCGAGCGGCAAGAACATCCACAGCTACCTCGCGCTGAGCCGCGACCGCGCATTGGCGCAGGCGGCAAAGATCGACGCGATGGCCGCGAACGGCGAAGCGCTGCCCCCTCTGGCCGGCGTACCGATCGGCATCAAGGATGTGCTGACGATGGTTGGCTCTCCGGCCACCGCGGGCTCGAAGATTCTGGAAGGCTATATGCCTCCGTACGATGCTACGGCGGTGAAAAAGCTCGAAGCGGCCGGCGCCGTCCTGCTTGGCAAGCTGAACTGCGATGAGTTTGCGATGGGCTCCTCGAACGAGAACTCGGCGTACGGGCCGGTGCTGAATCCGCGTGCGTTGGATCGCGTTCCCGGCGGGTCGAGCGGTGGGTCGGCTGCGGCCGTTGCAGCTGGATTTGCGGTGGCGACCCTGGGTACGGATACAGGCGGCTCGATTCGCCAGCCCGCGGCCTTCTGCGGCGTGGTGGGCATGCTGCCGACGTACGGCCGCGTCTCGCGCTTCGGCCTCATCGCCTTCGCCTCGTCACTGGATCGCGTGGGACCCTTTGCCACCACGGTGCGCGATGCAGCTACCATGCTCAGCGTTCTCGCCGGCAAGGATGAATTGGACGCGACCAGCTCCGACCGGCCCGTTGGCGACTATGTGGGTGCACTGGACAAACCGGTTGCGGGCTTGAAGATTGGCGTGCCGGCCGAGTACTTCGGCGAAGGCCTCGATCCCGAGATTCGCGCAGCCATCGAGAAGGCGCTGGACGGCCTGCGCGGGCAGGGTTGCGAGATCAAGACGATCGCCCTGCCGCACACGCGTTACGCCATCCCGACGTACTACGTCATCGCCACTGCGGAGGCATCGGCGAACCTGTCGCGGTTCGACGGCGTTCGCTTCGGGCTACGCGCGCCGGGCGTGCAGACACTCTCCGCGATGTTCCGCGAGACCCGCGACCGCGGTTTTGGCGCGGAGGTCAAACGCCGCATCCTGCTCGGCACTTATGCGCTCTCCGCCGGTTACTACGACGCCTACTACCGCAAGGCGCAGCAGGTGCGCACGCTGCTGACACGCGACTTCCTCGCCGCCTTCGCCGAAGTCGACGCGATCGTTGGCCCGGTCACGCCTACACCGGCGTTCAAGCTCGGTGCGAAGACCGATGACCCGGTGCAGATGTATCTCGAAGACATCTACTCCGTCGCTGCTAGCCTGGCGGGCATCTGCGGTATGAGCGTTCCGTGCGGCGAGACCAAGGGCGGTCTCCCTATCGGGGTGCAGATCATGGGCCGCCACTTCGATGAGGAGACGATGCTGCGAGTGGCGCTCGCCATCGAATCAGGCCAGGCGTAAGACATCGCTGACCTTCACGCCTCCGGCGCTCTACCCAGGGTTCGGCGGCGCTGTGTCCTGTTCGCGAAGAAATAAAGCGGCACTCCCAGCAGCGCAACCGTCACCGCAAACGCAAACGCGGATATGCCCGCGACCGTTTCCTGGCGCGAAACGTACAGGGCGTAAACGGTAAGAGCCGCGGGGCAGATCCCAAGCAGAATTGGAACCCAGTCCGGACCGGGGATGCGGAATGGCCTGGGCAGCGAAGGCTCCGTGCGACGGAGAATGACCAGCGCGATGAACTCGAGAATCAACGACAGTCCCCAGAGCGCGAGGTCGATGGTGATCAACCGCTCAAAGGTAAAGCCCAGGGCCAGCGCCCAGCAGAAGCCGCATGCGAGCACCGCCACCCACGGCGACCCATTCTCCAGCTTCTTCGTGAACACTGCCGGCAGAAAGCCATCCTCGGCCAGGGCGTGGGGCAATCGCGTGTAGGACAGGGTGAGATTGCTGAAGGTGCCAAAATCGTCCACCACACCGGCGAGTACCACTGCCACTGCAAGCGCCGGTCCGCCCAGCATGCGGGCCGCATCGACCCAGGCTCCGGTAGAGAAGTTCGCCGCCGGGATTCCCGCCCACGCCACCGCGGCAACCGGTATGGCGTAGGTCAGCATCACCATCAGGACCGCCAGCAGAGCCACGCGTGGATAGTTGCGCTGTGGATTCTCCACCTCGTTCGCGACCGTGGTGGCGTTGTCCCATCCCATGTAGTTCCACATGGCCACCAGAACCGCTGTGGAGAAATCTGCGCCCGCAGGATGCGACATGGATGCATGTCCGCCGAAGGGTCCGTGCTTGCCCAGAAAACCGATGTAGACCGCCAGTCCGACGAGCGCAATGTAGGGAGAGATGGAGACGATCCAAAGCTTCAGGGATCCTTCGCCAACGGCCGCAGCTCCCCGAAGGTTCCAGATCACTGCCGCACCAATCACCGCAAGCTCAAGCAGCAGGCCACGATGTCCCGCGGTTAATGAAGGTGCGAGCCGTCCAAGGTAGAGAACGAAGGTCGTCGGATAGATGGCCATGTCGAAGACCGAGGAGGCAAGGGAGAGCCATGCCTCTTGAAAGCCCCAGAATGGCCCCATCGCCCTGCGAACCCATGCGTAGAAGCCGCCCTCGGCCGGCACAGCCGAGGCCAATTCACCGAGCATGAGCGAGGTTGGGAAGCTCCAAAGAAACGGGAGCAGGAGGATCAACAGGAGAGCGCGGTGATAGCCTCCATAGCCAATAATGTCTTCAATGTCGTACGGACCTCCCGACACCATGAAATAGGTGGCCGCGAGCAGAGGCAACAGACGCAGTTTGCGCGTGCCGGAGACACGTTGACCAGAGGGCATTCTCTCCTCGTCCATCCTTATGTGCAGGGCTTAGCTGGAAGGCAAAACACGTCCGTTGCCAATCTTACTTGTTCTGCGAGCGAACTGGGTTCGTGCACCCCCCGAACCATCGGGCGATCACGAGTATAGGAAGCTCACTGGGCCCTCTTCAGCCAGAGTTCGGCTCTCACCCGGTACACTTGCGTGGATGGACGACGCCCAGCCGCCAAGCAGCCTCTCTCGCACCATCGCCGCATTCGACGTCGGCGACAAGCGGATCGGAGTCGCCCTGTCCAACCCTCTTGGCATCGCGCAGCCGCTGCTGACGATTTATCGGAAGACGCTGCACGCGGACTTGAAATCCATCGGACGCATTCTGCGGAAGCACGGTGTGACCGAGGCGGTTGTCGGCAATCCGCTCAACATGTCGGGTGAGGTGGGTCCGCGAGCACAGAAGGCGCAGGATTTCGCAGAGCAGCTCCGTGCCGAGTTCAGCCTGCCCGTCCACCTGATGGACGAGCGACTGACCACCTGGGAGGCGCACCAGCTTCTGGACGCGAGCGGACACGGCCGGCGCGGTGCGGCGGATCGGCGCGACAGGAAACACATCGTCGACCAGGTGGCTGCGGTGCTGATTCTTCAGTCCTTTCTGGACGCCCGCGCCAACCAAGGCCCCAAGTAGGCGCCGACCACTTCCTTTGGCTGGGTTGGATTTTTGGAGCCTCACCTTCAACCTGCATCGGCAGGTTGTGTGCCGAAAAGGATTCCCAGCTGGGAAGTTTCGATGCGGGAAGAATTACGCGATCCAGGGACACAACTGCGTGGAGATCGACGCGTCGATGCGCCAATCAGTTGAGTCTCAACTGTTTGCGGTCGATGCCCCTTGAGCGCGAGTCCTTTGGCACGCGGATTGCCACTCCCTGCGAAACCCGTGCGTGCTGGTGCTCTTGCGGTGCGAAAGGAGCGGGAAATGGAGGATTCCTCATGAAGACAGGCACAGTGCTGGTGGCGACCTTGTTCGCCCTGACGAGCTTTCCCATCCTGGCGCAACAGGCGCCAATGGACAATCCGTCGAACCAACCGACGACGCAGCCCCACAACAGTCCTCCGGGCGCGCAACAGACGCCAGGTCGTCCGGCAGCTGATCCGGCCGCTTCGCCGGCGACGTCCGGCGAGGCGAGTCCTGCTGCAACTGCCGAAACTTCACCTACCGCTGCTGCGCCAGCCGTGGAAATGCGTTCTGTGAACGCCGAATTAGTCGGCAAGCTGGACTCGAAGACCGCGAAGACTGGAGACGATGTCGTAGTCGAAACCAAGGCGACCGCAAAGACTGCGGATGGAACGGAGATCCCGAAGGGATCGAAGCTGACGGGGCATGTGGTTGGGGTGCAGGCCAGCAATGCGGGGCAGAACTCCGAATTGGTGCTGCAGTTTGATCAGGCTCAGTTGAAAGGCGGACAGAACCTGCCGATCCACACGCAGATTCAATCGATCTCGCCTCCGGGCGGAGCGGCATCGCCCAGCGGTTCGGATTCCTCGATGGGCGGTATGAACCGGCCTTCCACTGCGGCTGCAAACCCAGCCGGTGACAATGGCGCAACCGGCGCTCCCGGAAGTTCAGGGACGGCGGGAGGCTATTCGTCGCCGGCGACTACACAAGGTGCGGGAGCAACCAGTGCGGCAAGTGGTGGTGGTCCTGCGGCGGGCACAGTTGTCGCTCGCACAGGCGCCATCTCGATCCGCGCCACGTCCATCCCCGGCGTTCTGCTCGCAAACAACGAGCCCGGACAGCAGGACCCGAGGATGGGCCAGGCGTCGAGTATCTTGCTCGGATCGAAGAAGGACGTTCAACTGGATGGAGGCACGCAGATGGTGCTTGGCGTCGCTTCAACCACGAAGTAGTGCAGCGTGTGCGGAGCAGGATCGAAGTATGGATCCTGCTCCGCTGGAACGCTACATGAACTTGATGCCGTTCTCGCCGATGATGGTGAAGGTTGAGAACAGGTTGGTGAGGCCGAGCAGATTGCGGATTTGCTGGCTCAAGTGCATCAGTTCGAAGCTGCAACCGGACGACTTGGCCGAAACATAAAGACGAACCAGACTTCCGAGTCCCATGCTGTCGGTGTGCTTCAGATCGGAGAGGTCGAGGACGATGCGCTTCGTCTGCGGGATGAGAGGCATGACCGCGGCGTAGAGAACGTCGGTGACGCCTGCAACAAGCTTGCCGTGGAGGCGCAGGACGTAAACGTTGCCGGCGCAACGTTCGCAGTCGACGGTCAAAACGGGCTCTGCTGCGACGGTTTCGGGCATGCTCGAAAACCTCCTGGCGCGAACGAAAAGCGGGATCGAGCGATTGTCGCATATCGCTCGATCCCCTTACTGCTATTTGCCCTCAACGACGACGATCATGAAGCTGCCGGGCTTGGGACGGGCACGGCCGCCGGGCGTGGCGGGGGGCTCCATTTCCGCAGTGGGCATGTAGATGCGGTGCGTGGTGGTGTCGACGCCCATGGTGCGGGCAGCGAGCGGTGTTTTCACCGTCTGGAGGAGCTTACCGTCCTTGAGGGAGGCGATGGCGAGCGTGCCGTCGGCGCTGGAGGCGAAGGCTTGTGCGCCGTCGACTTTGGTGGCGTCCACTCCGGGACCGATGGGAATCGAGCTGATGACTTTGCCGGTGTTGGCGTCCATGAAGATTGTCATTGCGGGCTTGCGGCAGCCGATCACGAGCGTGTGCGTGCTGGCGTCAAGCGCCATGCCGACGGGCGATCCGCCGGGTGCGACGGGCCAGCGGGCGATGACCTTTTTGGTTTTCAGGTCGACGACGGCTACGAGGTCCTTGTCCTGAAGGTTGACGTAGGCTTTGCCGGCGCCGTCGGCAGCGAGGAACTCCGGCTTGCCGCCGAGGTCGATGGAGGTGACTTTGCCGGCGGCGGGATCGATGTCGGGGGCGAAGGTCATGAGCGTGCCGCCGTCGCCGGAGACTGCGAGGACGAGATTCGACTTCGCGTCGTAGATGATGCCGTCAGTGTCGGGCACGGTCTTGATGCTGCCGAGCGCGGCGTAGGTCTTGAGGTCGAAGACCACAATGGCGCCGGTGCCGCCGCCATCGGTGATGAAGCCGCGGTTTAGTTTGGAAACGATAGCTACGCCATGCGCGCCCTTCTGGCCGGGGACGTCGCCGAGGACCTTGCCGGAGTCTTCGTCGATGATCTGGGTGTGGGTGGAGCGCGGAACGAAGAGACGGTGCGAGGCCGCGTCGACGGTGAGGTAATCCCAGGAGCCTTCTCCGCCGATGGGGTAGGTTTTGGCGACGCTCCAGGTTTGGGCGTTCGCGATGGCTGCGACGGTAAGGGCAAGGGCGGCGAGCCCGTGGGTGATGCGCATGGTGATTTCTCCCCAGCCTGCCACCGCGGATCGAGTCCGGATGCGGCCAAGGAACGGTAGCATGGGGGCGGTTAACGTTTGCTGAACATGGTTGGTCATGCCGACCTGCATGAGGGGGAGGCCTCCTGGGTACGTACTTGGCGAGAAGTGCTTTGGAATGTGTTGGATGGCGTTGATGTGGTGCGCCATCCGTATGACTCCAAAGGGGTTGCTGCTAAGAACGTCATACCAATGGGGTTGGGGTGCGGTGTCGGACCGAATGGTCGTGGCAAAGGCGGAATTTCGGCGCATCCATATGTTCCTCGACGATGGGCTGAGATTGAGGTCAAAGGCCGTTGGCCGGGAGCTTGCGCTTGCCCCGCCGAACCGCAACTTTGTCTCTTCTTCTATTCTAACAGTTTGGGTGTGTGAGTTTTGTCGTATATCTCCTTTTGATGGAGCTAGTTGAAAGAATTAAGTTGACACGATCAGCAATATTCTCGGGGTTCGAGTTAAGCGGCCTCTGAGCTGGCGGGTTGGCAGTCCCTGCTGATCCGGAAGACGGTGCGGTCAGATTTCTTTGGGGCGACCTCAAAAGGGAAATTCATTTCCTTTTTCTCAACCGCAGGTTTATCTACGACCGGAGTCTTGAGGCTGCGTAGGGGTGGTGAGTGGGCAAAAGTGTAAACACGGGGTGACGCAATGTCGTCTTTGTGACGCCGGATCGTCATCGTCACTTCGTCACTGACGATGTGTGACGAGTGAGGGTGGCGCCACCTCGTGATCTAAGTGCTTTTACCTGAGCATCGACGACGGGGTGGTGTCGTCCCGGGTGTTTGGCGCGTTACGTGCTTCCTGTAGAAGCATCCGCCGGTTGCACGTTCCTGGCGGAAACGACTCAGGGGGGAACGATGGCGACTCAGAAATTTCAGTTAGCGGACGTCGATGGGTTCGTAGAGGACATAGTGTCCATCTCCGATACGTTGAGCAACCTGGCATACCTGATCGATGTGGACGCGGAGAATCCGGTGCTGGTTCGGCAGTATGCGAAGCAGGCCGATCAACTGCTGCGTGCGCTGGGAGAACGAGTGCGCTCGGCCGATGTGGGCGTGTGCACGGAGTCGTGTTCGTAGGTTTGGTGCGGCAGTGAAGTTTTCAGAACGAGTGAATCCCGGGGAGGCTGTATGACTTCGCAAGAAATGTTGATCGTGGATGCCGATGAGTTCGCACTGGAAGGTGGCCGCATCGCGGGGGCCTTGGACAGCTTGAGCTATGTGATTCACTCGGACGATGAAACGGGCCTGGTGGGGTTGTATGCACGGCAGCTGGAGGGACGGGTTCGGGACCTGGAGGTGCTGATGAATTGCATCGACCCGAACATGCGGGCGGTTCGGACGCGGTTGCGGAACTAGATTTTCCGCTTCCACGATCGACGGAAGTGGTGATGCGGCGAGCGGCGATCCTCAATGGACACCGCGCATGTTTTCCCCCCAGCGGAATGCGGACATGGTGGTTCCGCTGGAGATGGGCACCTGACACGACCGGGCTTTCAAAACAGCTAGCCACTGGTCGGAAGGTGCCCAGTCGTTTTTTGGGGGCTGTGGGGTTCGCTAGCTTGCATGGGTGGAGGGCTGCGGTGCGGGCGGCCACTGACCTCAGCGGCTTAAGCCGCGTGCGGGTGGCGGGGGCGGCAGGGCTGAAGCCGTGCCCTTAAGCAAGAAAAGTCTCTTGCCCAACTAGACGCCGAGTTCAATGCCGATCCGCTGGCCGACCTTGAATCCGTGCTGTGACCGCTGCTCGTCGCAGAATGCGTCCATTCGTCGATAACAAACTCAACTCGGGGGAGTCGCCACCATGGGTTCGGGAGCACCGAGGCTAGTGGGCCCCGACTTGACAGGCGTCAGATCCAGCTACTAACGTCTTCCACTGGCCACGCTTTGATTAGAAATAGTGTTTCTAATGAAATTCGGGCCTGATCGTCGAGTTTTTCCCCGGGGGGCAGTTATGGGTCAGGCAAAGCAGTCGCGGTTTTTCACGTTTTCAATCAGTTTTTTAATGGCGGCATGTGCCGCCTTTTTTCTTGCTACTCCAGCAGCTCTCGCTCAGCAGTTTCAAGGAGCGGTTACGGGCGTCGTCAAGGACTCGACTGGCGCAATTATCAAAGGCGCGATCGTGAAGGCGGTGAACACAGGCACCAATGTTCCTTACGACGGCAAGACCAACGAAGATGGCTTGTACACGCTTCTTCTGCTGCCTGTGGGCAACTACGAATTGAGTGTCTCCGCCCCTGGGTTCGAGACCTCGGTCCAGCACTTTGAACTGCACGCGAACGATCGTCTGGGAGTCAACCTGACGCTCACAGTGGGGTCGGACACGCAGACGGTGCAAGTTCAGTCGACGATCCCGCTGCTGGAGACGACGACTGGCGATTCCGGGCTCACTGTAACGACCGCGCAGGTCCACGACCTGCCTCTGCTGGGACGCAATCCGTTCGTCCTGGCGACCCTGGCTCCGGGGGTCAATATCCTTCCCGGCCAAGCGCCGAATAACTCGCAGCGGCCGTTCGATAACGGAGGCTTCGACGGCTTCGAAGTGAATGGAGGCCGGAGTGAGACGGTGGAGTCCACAATTGACGGACTTGCCGATACCGCGACGGACAGCGGGTCCGCAACGTCTGCCGCGAGCGTGGTGTTTGTGCCTTCTCCCGACATGACGCAGGAATTCCGTGTGCAGACGTCGGTCTATGACGCGCAGTACGGACGTTCGGGTGGCGGCTTTATCGCGATGAACCTGCGCAGCGGCACCAACCGGATTCACGGGACGGCCTACGATTACTACCGCAGCTCAGGGCTGAATGCGAATGATTTCTCGGACAACCGGCAGGGCATCTCCCGCCCGGCATTCCACTGGCAGCAGCCGGGCGCGGAAGTCGACGGCCCGGTTTACATTCCTCATCTTTACGACGGGCGGAACAAGACCTTCTTCATGTTTGGTTGGGAAGAGGTCCGCACCAGTCAGCCCGCGCCGACCTATTCTTCAGTCCCCACGGATCTGGAGCGGAACGGAGACTTCTCGCAGAGTCTGAAGGGCAACGCGGCGGCGATTCTGTACGATCCTTTGACGACGGTACAGAATCCGAACGGGTCTTATTCGAGGAACACCTTCTCGAACCCGAGTGTGATTCCGCAGGGCAGGATCGATCCGGTGGCGAAGGCGATTACGGCGCTGCTTCCGCATGCAAACGTTGCGGGTGCGGGTAACGTGAATAACCTGTACAGCGGGCCGAACAACGTGAAGGACTCCTATGACGCTTTCTCGTACCGCGTCGATCACGTTCTGTCTCAAAACCATCGCCTGTCATTCGTGTACCTGTATAGCGATCGTCACCAGACTCAGGGCCTGAATGGGTTCCCGGACACCATCGCGCCCACGTATCTGCACCACCGCACGAACTACGGAGCGCATGTGACGTGGAGCTGGACCATTTCGCCGACACTGGTGTCGAGCTTTGGCGTGGGCTGGAACGAACATCGGTTCGCAATTGTGAACCATGTGCCCACGTTCGATCTTTCCACGTTGAACTTCCCGGGTTACATGAGCAGCGCGGCCCCCGCGCCGGCGTTGTTCCCGCGAATGACGATTGCGGGCTATACCTCGTTTGGCAACGCCAACGTGGGGACTGGCTCGCTGAATACGAGCGACAACTACGATCTTCGCGAGACGATCATCAAGACGCTGCGGCAGCACAACCTGAGCTTCGGAGGCGAGATTCGCCCGATGCGCGACAGCAAGCAGTCCGCCGCGGGCAACTCTACCTTCACCTTCGGCAAGGACTTCACACAGGCCAATCCACTGGCTAGCGATGCGGTGTCCGGCAGCGGCTTTGCCAGCTTCCTGCTTGGCTATGCCGATGCAGGCGCAGCCTCGCGGAATCCCGTTCCCCGCTACAAAAATGCCTACTATGCCCTGTTCTTCCAGGACTCCTGGCATGTAACGGACAGAATGACCTTCACCTACGGACTGCGGTGGGATACCGAGAGTCCTCAGACCGAACAGCATGGGGAGCAGAACACCGGCTTCGATCCGACGGCTGCCTACTCGTTCGCTGGACAGTCGCTGCACGGGCAGGTGCTGTTCAATCCGACCGGCGCTCAGCGTGCGTACAACTGGGACCTGAATAACTTTGGACCTCGGGTAGGCTTCAGCTACCGCGTAAGTAAGCCGCTGGTGATGCGCGGCGGCTATGGGCTTCTGTACTCGCCGACGTGGGACATCCCAACGACGGTGGGCTTCAGCGCGAGCACAACCTATCTCGCGTCCACCAACAACCTGCTGACGCCTGCGTTGCCGACGGTTCTCTCGAATCCGTATCCGACCGGGTTCCTGAATCCGAGTGGCGCAGCGACCAACCTGAACGGGCAAGGCGGATGGAGCTACTGGGCCAACCATACTCGTCAGATTCCGAGGACCACGCAGTATTCTCTGGGCTTCGAGTATTCCCTGCCGGCGAACGCGATCCTCGAAATGCACTACGTGGGACAGTTGACGAACAACATTCCGAATACGCGGAACCAGAACTTTACTTCGGTTGCAAACCTGGCACTGGGGAACTCGCTCAACACAGGCGTGCCGAACCCATTTGCCGGGCTGTTGCCGGGAACATCGCTGAATGGGGCGACGGTTCCGCGTCAACAGACGTTGCTTCCGTATCCCCAATACACAAACTTCAACGCGATCTTCACGAATGGCACGACCGCGTACAACGGACTGCAGGTGCGGTTTGAGAAGCGGGTTACGCACGGGTTCCATATGCTGGTGTCGTACACCTACTCGAAGTCGATGGTAACGGGCTACCTGAACGACCAGGACACGACGTTGCGGAGCTGGATCGACCACTACGATCTACCGCAGGTGCTGACAATCTCCGGCGGCTACAACCTGCCGTGGTTTGCGCACAGCACCAACTTTGCGGCGCGGGAGTTCCTGAGCGGATGGGCGGCGAACATCATCTATAGCTACTCCGCCGGGGAGCTGTATGCGGCTCCGACGGGAGTCCAGGCGACGGGCGTCAATCCGCACATCGCCAATCCGACACGGGTGCACTTCTTCAACACGTGCACGCTCACGACCACTGGGGCACGGCAGAATTGCGTGGGCAGCGAGCAGCCTGCCTGGGCCATCAATCAACCCTTCACGCTGAACAACACGACTCCATACTACGGAGGGCTCCGCTCTTCGATTCCGCAGAACGTGAACTTCTCGATGTTCAAGACGTTCCCGATTCACGACACTCTGAACCTTCAGTTCAGGGCTGAGTCGTTCAACCTGACGAATACGCCTCAGTTCGGCGGTCCGGACACTGGCGTGAACAGCCAGACGTTCGGAAGCCAGACGAACTTCGCTCAGAGCAATAATCCGCGCAACGTGCAACTCGCATTGCGCCTCAGCTTCTGAAGCTGAGTCTGCTGGAAAACGGGCCTGGCGGCGACGCCAGGCCTTTTTCTGCGCCCAAGGTCGCAGACTCGAGGGTGAGGCTTCGACGTGTTCCGCGAGCTATCGGTACTGTTCGACTTGCTGGAGGAGAGCTAGTTTGCGGGTGGGGGGAAGGAAGCTGGCTTCGACGGCGTTGGCGGCGAGTTCGCGGAGTTGTTCGAGGGTGAAGCCGTACTTCTCGTGGGCGAGGAGGTACTCGTCGAGCAGGTTGGCTCCGAACATGGGCGGGTCGTCGGAGTTGAGGGTGACCATGAGGCCGGAGTCGAAGTAGGCGCGCAAGGGGTGGGCGGCGTAGGAGGGGCAACATCCGGTGCGGATGTTGGAGGTGACGTTGACCTCGATGGGGATCTGGCGGGTGGCGAGCACGTCGAGGAGTTCGGGATCGTGCTGGGCGGCGAGGCCGTGGCCGATGCGCTCGGCGCCGATGTTGATGGCGGACCAGATGCTGGCGGGGCCGTCGATGGGGCCGCCGGTTTCTCCGGCGTGGGCGGTGAGACGGAGGCCTGCGGCGGAGGCTTCGGCGTAGAGGTCGCGGAAGAGGGAGGCGGGGCCGCGGGCTTCGTCGCCACCGATGCCGATGCCGACGATGGAGGGGTACTGGGCGCGGAGCTCGGCTGCTTTGCGGAAGACGCGCGCGGCCTCGTCGGGGCCGAAGTGGCGGACGGCGTCGATGAGCCAGAGGAGGGTGGTGCCGGTTTCGGCTTCGGCGCGGAGGCGGGCGCGTTCGATGGCTTCGACGTAGGGCTCGACCTCGGCCTTGTGCCAGTAATAGAGGATGCCGAAAGAGATATAGACCTCGGCGTGGACGACCCCCTGGGCGGCTAGCGCCCGGACCATGTTGTAGGTGATGAGCTCGTAGTCGTCCGGCGTGCGGAGGCGCTGGCTCATGGCTTTGTAGGACTCCATGAAGCCCTGGAAGTCGGGATAGGTGTAGAGGCGCCGGGCGTCGGCGAGGGTGAGGGGGGTGGCGTCGTGGCGCTGGGAGAGGGCGACCAGGGTTTCGGGCTCGGTGGAGCCCTCCAGGTGGAGGTGGAGCTCGACCTTGGGGAGGCCACGGAGCCAGGCGGGGACGTCGATTTCGTCAGGGAGCGGCTTTTTCCTGCCCTTCATCATTACAGGCTAGTTGAATTTCGGGTTGGGCGTGACAGGAACGAGACATTTCCACGGAAAATCAGCGAGTTAGGTGGATTTCGAGGACATGCCGGTCGTCACTTTCTGCTTGACTTTGCATGCTGGGTAATTAAAGCTCAAGGTAATCCAAATTTTCCATTTTCGCGTGTTTTTCTGCGGGCCGAGACTTATTTGCAACCGGGCTTGGACTCGACACGGGACACCGTAGGCATGCGGTGCCAATCGCATTTTCATCATGCGTTCTTCAATCAGGGCGCACATTTATCCGGAACTATTTAAGGAGTTGCCATCCTCATGACGCTGACCTTCTCTTCAAGACGGCTTCTTGCCCTTGCTTCTGCTCTGGCGCTGCTGGTAGCACTGGCGCTGCCCATGCATGCCCAGTCGGCCGGAACCGGCACCATTACCGGAACGGTGACAGACACGACGGGTGCCGTGGTGCCTGGCGCCCAGGCGTTGATTACAAATACGGATACGGGCGTGCCACGCACCGCTCCGACCAACAGCGACGGTACGTATATCGCCGCGTTCCTGCAGCCCGGCCACTATGAAGTGCTGGTGAGCGCCGCGGGCTTTGGCAAAGTGAACCGCAAAAACCTGGTGCTGACGGTCGGCCAGACGATGACGGTGGACGCTGCCTTGTCGGTGGGCACGACTGCGACCGACGTGACCGTGACCAGCGATTCTCCAATCCTGGACACGCAGAAGACGGAAGTCTCGCAAACGCTGGACACGAACTTCATTGCGAATCTGCCGGTTGCGACGCGTAACTGGAGCGGCTTTGTGCTGCTGGTGCCGAATGTGACGCAGGATGGCGGCTCCGGGCTGGTGAGCTTCCACGGAATTTCAGGCCTTTACAACCAGAACTATGTAGACGGTGCGAACAATAACCAGATGCTGTTCTCTGAAGCGCGCGGACGCGCTTCTGGCGCTCCGTTTGTGTACTCGGTGGACTCGATCAAGGAGTTCCAGGCGGAAACGTCGAACTACTCGGTGGAGTTTGGGCAGGCGGCCGGTGGGCAGGTAAACGCGATCACGAAGAGCGGCACGAACCGGATTCACGGCGATCTGTTCTACGATCTGCGCTACCCGACGATGAATGCACTGGATCCTCTGACCAAGTACAACGCTCTGTTCAACCAGCCAAACGCGGCAATCAAAGCGTTCCTCTTGACCCAGCCGACGCACCAGCAGCAGGAGTTTGGCGGTTCGGTGGGCGGCCCGATCATCAAGGACAAGCTCTTCTACTTCTTTACCTACGATGGCTTCCGCAAGGTGGGTAAGGCGCTGTACACGGACTCGAACACGCTTTCGTTGACGCCCTCGGGCAACGCAGACGGCTCCAGCAACAGCTCGTTGATTACGCCGAACCAGTGCCCGAACAACAGCTATACGGACAAGGCGACACCGCCGGCCTACCATGCACCGACCATCTACTATCTGACCACCGCGCAATGTAATTCCGCGATTCAGTTCCTGATGACGCAATCGACCGCGGCACCGTCGCGCTTCTCGAAGGAAGATTTGTTCTTCCCGCGTCTCGACTATCACCTGAACAGCCGCAACAACATATTTGTCGATTTCAATTTTGCCAACTACACGTCCACCTATGGATATAACTCCGCGGCGACGTTCAGCAATAGCTCGCCCTCGACGAATGCGCCGACCGCGTACCACGAGCGTTTCCTGGTTGGCGGCTTGACCACGCAGATTGGCAAAGCATCGGTTAACGAGTTCCACGGACAATGGGGACGCGACCTTGAGACGGCGGGCGCAAATGCGGCCGGCCCAAGCGTAGCGACCGGCGTAGCCACATTCGGCATGCCCAATGCTCTGCCGCGTGTTGCGGAACCGGACGAGCATCGCATTCAGATCTCCGACGTGTTCTCAACCACCCGTGGCCACCACACTCTGAAGTTTGGCGGAGATGCCAACATCGTCCACGAAGTGATGATCAACCTGTTCCAGGGCGGCGGTCTGTACAGCTACGGCGACTCGACGACGGTTCTGAACTTCCAGAGCTGGGCAGCCGACGCCTTCGCCGGACAGCCAGGCGATACGGACCCGTTTGCCGGCTACCACTACAACAGCTTTATCCAGACGGTGGACGTGGTGAACACGACCCCGGGAACTCAGGGCAAGGATGATTTCTGGATGAAGATGTGGGATGGGTTCGCAGAGGACTCGTGGAAGATTCTGCCGAACCTGACGTTGACGGCGGGTGTGCGCTACGACATCCAGCTGACGCCGAATCCGGGCCTCGTGAATCACCTGTTCGATCCGATTTCGTCGCAGTACACCAGCTCGATCAAGAATGTGACCGACCGGGTACAGCCGCGGGTAGGTTTCAGCTGGTCGCCGTTTGTCGGAACGGTTGTGCGTGGCGGGTACGGTCTATTCTCCGCGCTCAACCAGGGCAGCACGTACTACGCGATGCGGGTAGAGAACGGCGTGGTTCAGTTGAACTACAGCTACAGCGGATGCCGCGCGTACAACAACCAGCCGACGAACACCACCACGGTCAACTGCGGCTCGACTGTCCCGACGACTTCCACCCGGCTGCGGTATCCGAACGTTCCGGTACAGAATTCGGGGCCGGCACTATCGAGCGCGTTATTTCCTTCGGGCGGTTCGGCACCGGCGATCCTTGGACCGACGGCGAATCCCGCTTACAGCTTCCACGGTCTGGATCCGAACTTCGTTCCACCACTGGCACATGAGTGGAACATGAGCGTGGAACAGCAGATGCCGGGCAAGATGTCGCTGCAGGTAGGTTACGTGGCGACGCGCGGAATGCGTCTGCCGGTGTTTGTGGATGCGAACCTGCTTGGCCAGACGCCGCATGGAGTGGGCACCTACCTGGTTCAGGACGCAAACAACAACGTCACAAAGACGCTCACGGTGCCGGTGTATCTGCCTTCGGATCGCCGCAACACGTCGCTCTCGAGCTTCAACACGGGCGAGAGCGTGGCCAATACCTGGTACAACTCGATGGCAGTGACCGTTCGCCGGCCGTTTGCCAACGGGATTGACCTGCTGCTGAACTACACCTGGGCGCGGGCAACCGATACGGGTCAGGTGGGCGGCGCCAACGGCACGTTCTACGGTGGCGACGTTCCTTCGGACCCGAACAACGTCAAGGCGGACAATGGACCGTCGGATATCGACATCCGGAACCGCATGACGTTGAGCTTCGTCTACCAGCCGAAGATCATGGAGCAGAATAAGTGGGTCAAGCACATCCTGGATGACTTCCAATTTGCCGGGACGGAAATTGCATCCGGGGGACAGCCCATCTTCATGAGCGTCGGTGGCACGATCTACGCGGGTAACACCAGTTCCTCGAGCTACGCGGATCTCGGTGGCATCTACGGCGGGGCGATGAGCTCCAGCACCGGCGGCGCTACCAACGGCCGTCCTCCGCAGATCGGACGCAACAGCATCTACGCACCCGGCTATAACGACGTCGATCTCCGGGTATCGCGTGATGTGCCGATTTTCGAGGGGATCAAGCTGCAGTTCTCGGCGGATGCGTTCAATCTGCTGAACCACCAGATCGTCACCAGTGTGCAGAGCGGCTACACCACGTTTATGGTGCCTGGAGCCACCCCTGTGAAGGTTGGGACATCGACCTACTCGTGCGCTGCTGTACCGGTGGGATCGACGACGCGGGGCTGCTTCGTTCCCACGACGAACACGGGACTCAACGCGTTCGGCGTGACGAGCAGCACCAGCGGTAGCATCCTTTACGGAGCACGGCAGATGCAGTTCTCCGCGAAGCTGGTGTTCTAACCCTCCTAACCTAAGTACGAAACTCGCAGCCCCGGATGTGCCGAAGCACTGGCCTTCCGGGGCTGTTTTGCGTGTGTCGGCCGACACGGTAGATGGGTGATATGGGTGGGTAGGCTGGCGTAGTGCATCGGGAATTAGCGGGCGCTAAGGTGCCGAATCTAAGAGCGTTATCAGCAGGGGACGGAAGGCCCGCGACAAATTCGATCTACAACGAAAGGGCTATTACCTAAGTCATCCGTGCGGTTTTCCGTTGCAGTGCTGTGGCCCGAAAGTGGGATAGCTGCATTGGTACACCCGTGCGGAAATAGAGAAGTATGAAACGGGCCCCTATCTCCGCGTACCTGGGTGTAGTTCTGGTGTTTGGCACGGCCACCGGTGTGGTGGCGCAGAACAGCGCTGCGCATGCGCCGGCACGGCGAGTGGCACGCGCGGACCACTCTCCTCTCCCCTACCAGGTGCATATTGAAGCGACCAGCCTGAAGGCGGGCAGCACCTCAATTGCGGTGGGAAGTGACTCGTGGAGCGCGAAGGGGTATGACCTGCGGACGCTGATCGCGCAGGTGTTCAATGTGGATGTGCGACGGATCGATTTGCCCGAAGGGTACGGGGCGGACGCTCGGTACGACGTGAGCCTGGACCTGCCTACCGACGTGAGCGACGAAACGATGCAGCAGGTGCTGCAGGACGCGATCCAGAAGAAGTTTGGAGTGACGATCCAGCCGGAGAGCCGGCCGATGGAAGTGTATGTGCTGACTGCGCCGAATGGGGCGGGTGCGGCCATGCATCGTCACTCGTACGCGCCGCAGCATGGGCTGAAGAGCCTGATTGCGGACGGCGATGGCGGAGATGACGGCCTGGAGCGGATCACGTACATGGGCAAAGAGTGCTCGGGCGTATCGTCAGGCGGGATCACCGTGTCGGGAGGAACGATGTCGGACTTCCGCCGGACGCTGGAGCCGGATCTGGACCGCGTGCTGGTGGACGAGACGCACCTGGCGGGCAGCTTCGACTTCAAAGTGGGGACGTATAGCAATCAGGACGAGCTGTTCAAGCGGCTGCACGATGAGCTTGGACTACAGGTGACACGGTCGGAGCGGAATGTGACCGTGGTGAGCGTGCGCCCTGCTGCCGCAGCGGCACAGTCTCTGCTGCAAGCGAAGCTGTAAGGCAAGAAAACACATTCTATGAGACGCAGATTCGTGCGCGCTCGCAGCTTTGAGGATGAGATGTCCTGGGCGCGGGCGGCGGATGCGCGTGCTGCCATGACAGACAGGTTCACCGGAGACCGGGGAGCGAGTTCAACACTCAACCCACAACGAGCTTTACAGGAGTTTGGAAGAATGCGGCGGTTTGGAGATTGGCGCGTTGTTCCTTTGAGTATTGCCCTGGCGTTTGGGCTTGGCGCAGGTGCATGCGCACAGAGCGACCCAACGCATGGGGCTGGGCAAGGGCGGGTGCGCGCTGGGCAACCGAACGTCGCATACGACTTGCACATTGTGCCGTCGACGATGAAGAGCGGCAGCTCCTCGATTGAGGCGGGCGCCGACTCGTGGGTTGCGCGTGGGTTTGACCTGAAGGCGTTGATCGCGCAGGTCTATGGCATGGATGCTCGGCGCATCGATCTTCCTGCCGGGCAGGATGCGGACGCGCGCTACGACATCACCCTGACGACGCGAGGCGAGGTGGATCCAGATGCGATGCAGCGGCTGCTGGAAGACGCGCTGGAGAAGAAATTCAAGTTGAGCGTTACGGAGGAGAGCCGTCCGCTGGAGGTGTATGTGCTGACTGCGCCGAACGGCCCAGGCGCTGCGCTGCATCGTCATGCGGGAGCGCAGGATTCGGTCGAAGGCTCGTCGCTGCTCAAGGTTGGGGATGGGTCGATGCAGGAAGGGGACGAGGAGCAGATCACAATCATGGAGCGGAACTGCTCGGGTGTGCCGTCGGGCGGAGGGATCGTGGCCACTGCGGGGACGCTTCCGGACCTGGGGAAGACGCTGGAGCAGGATCTGGACCGGCTACTGGTGGACGAGACGCACCTGGCGGGAAGCTTCGACTTCAAGGTGGGGAGCTACGACAACAAGGAGTCGCTGTTCAAACTGCTGCGCGAACAGCTTGGCCTGGTGGTGACGCCGGCGAAGCGGAATGTGATCGTGCTGGAGGTGCGTCCGGTTGGGGCGCGGGGGCAGCAGGCGATGTAAGCGATGGGGCTGGGTACTAGGTCGAATCTCGGACCCAGGAACTCGAGTCTTGTACTTCGCGGTTGTAGACGTAGACCCAGCAGGAGTGACGGACGCCGTCGGGTGTGGTGGCGATGGTTTCGACGCGGAGGAAGAGAGGCTGTTGATGGGGTCGGCGGGGCGGTAGTCTTCGTAAGCGTCTAGTTGCGCGAGGGTGACGGTGTCGGGGACGCGAAAGAGTGTGCCGGCGACGGGCGGAGCTGCGTCGTCGAGGATTGCGCCAGGGTATGGGCCGAGGTTGTAGATGCGGGCGCGAATGGTGGCGGAGCCGATGGGAATGAGGCGGCGCGCGGCTTCGGCAATCTCGCGGGGAGCGCGGTCGGGGTGGAGCGTGCCGTAGATGAAGAGATGCGAGGGCATGCGGTGGTCAGTAAAAGCAGATTCCCTTTGGGAATGACCAACAGGGAAATGCAAAAGGGACGCGGCCTTGTATGGCGGCGTCCCTTTGGTTTTGCGCGAGGGCGGCAGAAGATGTCCTCCACCCCGTTCTGGGTCGTCGGCGAGCACCTTCGCGCAATCTTTGAAGCGCGAAAGCAAAATACGGGGATTCTGAGCAAAGCTCAGAATGACAACCGAAAAGACCTACAGCGAACTCATGTTGTGGAGGAACTCCTGGTTGTTGCGGGTCTTGCCGAGTTTGTCGGTGAGAAGTTCCATGGCCTCGACCGGGGAGAGCGGGTTGATGACCCGGCGGAGGATCCAGGTGCGCTGGAGGTCTTCCTTGGGGATCAGCAGTTCTTCCTTACGCGTGCCGCTGCGTTGGATGTCGATGGCCGGGAAGACGCGCTTGTCGACCAACTTGCGGTCGAGGATGACTTCCATGTTGCCGGTGCCCTTGAACTCTTCGAAGATGACTTCGTCCATGCGCGAGCCGGTGTCGACGAGGGCAGTAGCGATGATGGTGAGGCTGCCGCCTTCCTCGATGTTGCGGGCTGCGCCGAAGAAGCGCTTCGGGCGCTGCAGCGCGTTCGAATCGACGCCGCCGGAGAGGACTTTGCCCGAGGGCGGGACGATGGTGTTATAGGCGCGCGCGAGGCGGGTGATGGAATCGAGCAGAATGACGACGTCGCGCTTGTGTTCGACCAGGCGCTTGGCCTTCTCGATGACCATCTCGGCGACCTGTACGTGGCGTGCGGCCGGCTCGTCGAAGGTGGAGCTGATGACTTCGCCCTTGACGCTGCGCTGCATGTCGGTGACTTCTTCCGGGCGCTCGTCGATGAGGAGAACGATGAGGACGACCTCGGGGTGGTTGGTGGTGACGGAGTTGGCGATGGACTGCAGCAGCATGGTCTTGCCGGTGCGCGGCGGGGCGACGATGAGGCCGCGCTGGCCTTTGCCGATAGGGGTGAGCAGGTCCATGACGCGTCCGGACATGTGCTCGCGGACGGTCTCCATCTTGATGCGTTCCTGCGGATAGAGCGGGGTGAGGTTGTCGAAGAGAATCTTGTTGCGGGTTTCTTCGGGCGACTCGAAGTTGATGGCCTCGATCTTGACCAGGGCGAAGTACTTTTCGCCTTCGTGGGGCGGCCGGACGTTGCCGCTGATGGTGTCGCCGGTCTTGAGGTCGAACTTGCGGATCTGCGAGGGCGAGACGTAGATGTCGTCCGGGCCGGGGAGGTAGTTGTAGTCGGGCGAGCGGAGGAAGCCGTAGCCGTCGGGCAGGATTTCGAGGACGCCTTCGGCGAAGATGTGGCCCTCTTTTTCGCTCTGGGCCTGAAGGATCTTGAAGATGAGGTCCTGCTTGCGGAGGCCGGAGGTTCCGGCGATGTCGAGGCCTCGGGCGAGCTTGGTAAGCTCGGCAATATTGTGCTCTTTGAGTTCTGAGATTGTCATGATTTACCTGGGTTTTCGGGGGGATTTGATGCTTGGGAGGGGGTTCGCTCGC
>DASYEU010000181.1:0-10169 GCA_036498865.1 Acidobacteriaceae bacterium
TGCGGGCCGACGGTGTACGACTACGGCCACATCGGCAACTTCCGGACGTTTCTGCACGTGGATGTGCTGCGGCGGTTTCTGCGCCAGCAGGGCATGGCCGTCGAGCACGTGATGAACATTACGGATGTGGACGACAAGATCATCCGCAACGCGCTTGCCGCGGGCAAGCCGATCAAGGAGTACACGGAGCGGTTTGAGAAGGCGTTCTTTGAGGATCTGGACGCGCTGGGGATTGAGCGGCCGGAGCATGTGCCGCGCGCGACCGAGCACATTCCCGAGATGGTGACGCTGATTGAGCGGCTGGCAGCCAAGGATATCGCCTACCAGACCGAGGACGGAAGCTGGTACTTCCGCATCGCGAAGTTTCCGGAGTACGGCAAGCTTTCGAAGAAAGATTTCGACGGGATTGAAGACGGCGCGCGCGTGGATGTGGACGAGTACGAGAAGGACGCCGCGCGGGACTTTGCGCTGTGGAAGGCAGTGAAGACGGGCGAGCCGGGGTGGGAGACGAAGATCGGCACGGGGCGTCCGGGGTGGCACATCGAGTGCTCGGCGATGGCGGCTTCGCTGCTGGGCGACTCGTTCGACCTGCACGCGGGCGGCGAGGACCTGATGTTCCCGCACCACGAGAATGAGATTGCGCAGTCGGAGTCGGCCTCCGGACACACCTTTGCGCGGCACTGGATGCATGTGCGCTTCCTGCTGGTCGAGGGGAAGAAGATGTCGAAGTCGGAGGGGAATTTTTATACCCTGCGCGACCTGCTGCTGAAGGGACATCGCGCGTCGGCGATCCGGTTTCTGTTGCTGAGCGTTCCCTATCGGCACCAGATGAACTTCACGTTCGAGGGCCTGGCGGCGGCGACGAATGCGATCGACCGGCTGCGGACGTTCCACGCGCGGATGCTGCGCGATGGGTATCCGGCCGGCGCGGACGAGGCGGTACGAACGGCGACGGCCAAGGCTGCGGCCGACTTTACGGCGGCGCTGGCGAGCGATCTGAATACGGCGGAGGCGTCGGCGGCGATCAGCGAGATGGTGCGCGCGGCGAACTCGGCTGCGGACGCGGGCACGCTGGGCCAGGAAAATGCGGACGAGATTCTGCGCGTGCTGACGATGTTCGACGGCGTGTTCGGCGTGCTGGTGGACCGCGATCAGGAGTTGACGCGCGGGGCGCTCGAGTGGGCCAAGGCCGAGGGGCGCATTGGGGAGGCTTCGCCTGAGGTGGTGGCGCAGATGGGGCTTTCGGACGAGGCGATTGATGCGCTGGTGGCGGAGCGGACCGCGGCGAAGAAGTCGCGGAACTTTGGGCGAGCCGATGCGATTCGCGCAGAGCTGCTGGCAAAGGGCGTGGTGATCGAGGATTCGAAAGATGGAGTGCGCTGGAAGCGGAAGTAAGCCAGGTTCGAGGGACTACTCCTCGATGGGGACTTCCTGCGTGGCGTCGGCGGGAATGGCCGGGGCCCTCGTGCGAGAGGCGATGACGGTTGCGACCGCGGCCAGAATAAGCACCATGCCCGCGAGTTCGGCGTGGGCCAGGCGCTCGTGGAAGGCCGCTACACCAATGAGTACGGCGATCACCGGGTTGACGAAGGCATAGGTCGCGACCTTCGTTACCGCAACATGCTTGAGCAGGTACGTGTAGGCAGTCAGGCCGACGACCGAGCCGAACGTGGAAAGAAACGCAATAGCGAGCAGGCCGGGGCGGGTCCAGTGGGCTGTGCGAAAGCAGCCTCCGGCGGTGGCGAGGATGAGGTTGAGCAGCCCAGCCGCGCCGATTTGCCACGCGGTGGCGACAAACGTGTCCACGGAAAAGTGAGAGCGGCGCGAAAAGACCGAGCCCGCCGCGAAAGCGAACGCAGCGGCGATCAGGATGCCGAAGCCGGCCACGCTATCACGATTGGCAGCGGCGCCGGTGCGTTGCAGCACGGGCGAAAGGAGCACAGCCATACCGACCACCCCGAGCAGTGTGCCCAGCCAGCCGAACGCGTTGAGAGTTTCGCCCCCCGGCAACGCTGTTTCGATTAACGCAACGAGGATCGGGATCATGGCAATAATGAGCGAAGCCAGCCCGCTCGGAATCTTCGTCTCTCCCCAGATGAGCAGGAGATTGTTGACTGTCATCATCAGGATGCCGACGAGCACCAGCCGCCAGGCCGTGGAACGGGAGACACGCAGACTGGTGCCGCGAATCACGCAGATGGCGAGCAGAATCACGGTGGAGAGTAGAGAGCGAAGCGCACCGACCAGCGGCGGCGCCATATAGAGACCGGCGATTCGGATCGCGCCATAGGTCATGCCCCAGCACAGATAGACGCAGGCAAAAGCGACGGCGATGCGGGTTGTCTGCGACGTGCGCGAAGGCATCTGTTGTTAAGGTACTAGGTTCGAGATCCAACCGGCGCGGCGCTGCAGAGGCTACCAGACGACGCGTACGCCGAAGAGAGTGATGAGCAATGGGGCCTGGTCCGGGCCGATGATGAGGCCATCCATGGCGGCGGGCGTGCCGCGCAGCCCATCGAGGCGGCAGTCGCGGATATCGGCTCCGGTAAGTTTCGCGTGGGAGAGGTCGGCGCGGCTCAGGTCGCATCCGTGGAGCACTGCGCCGGCGAGATCCGCCCCATAGAAGTCGGCGTCGACCAGGTTGCAGCGCTCGAAGACGCATTGCTGCAGCCTTGCCATGCGGAAGAGGGCGAGATCCATCTTGCACTCGCGAAACAGCACGCTCTTCCCCTGCGCCTCGGTGAAGGTGGCGCCGGTCAGGCGGGTTGAGACGATTTCGACGCGTTCGAGTGAGCCGCCGGTGAGGTCGATGTTGGCCAGGTCGGAGGTCTCGATGGAGACGTCTTCGAGGCGCAGGCGGCGGGCGGCGGGGTCAGAGAGCGTAACGCTGCGCAGCATGCAGCGGTCGATGCGGGCCGCCTGTCCGCGGGGGCTTACGAGCGGCGGCAGGACGGTGCTGGACGCCGTAGCGTCTGAGGCCTGGCCGGAGACAAGCTGCTCCGCGAGGGAATCGGCAAGGAGATCGGGATCGATGCGCGGCGGAACACGGGCCTTAGGTTTCGTCGCCATGGTTTCCAGATTACATTGCTGCCCAAGCCTCGCTGGTGCTGAATCGTGTTTCTTAGTAATGCGATAGCATGGCGGCATGAGCAAGGTGTCGATCAAGTGGCCTATCGCGGGCGCCATATTCGGCACAGCTGGATGGTGGTTCTTGATTTATGTCCAGCGTGCAGATCGTCATGCTCTTGCGTTCGGTCGGAATTGGATTTTGCCACTCACAATTATTTGCCCGTGGGGCTGGTGGAGTGGACATTCTGACCTGTGGCTACCGCTAAACTGCGTTCTCTATGGATTCGTTTTCTGGTTTCTCCATAAGATTCGGATGGGCCTAGCCAAATAGACTCACTAAATTCAAACTGAGGCACTACCTGTTTTTTGCGCAGCAGCCAAGGGAGCGGGATTGCGTCTAAACTTTGAGTCTGGATCCTGAGGCTGGGACGTGAACGCGATGAGACGACGATTGGCAAGCTGGGGTTGGGTGGCCGTGCTGGCGGCCGGGTGTGCCGCGAGTTGCGTAGCGCAGCCCAGGCCGGCCGTACCGTTGCCGGATGCGTCGAAGACAGCGCCGGGCGCGCCGCATCGGACACGGCTGATCCTGAAGGACGGCAGCTACCAGATCGTGCTGAGCTACCAGCTAAAGGGCAAGGTGGTGAGTTACGTCAGCGCTGAGCGCGGCGAGGTGGAAGAGCTTCCGGCGGACCTGGTGGACTGGGACGCGACGCACAAGTGGGAGAAAGCGCATCCGCCGGCGGATGCAGCGAATCCCGAACAGGCCCAGGCGCCCAGTCCAACGATCGATCCGGAGTTGCTGAAGGAGGAGGCGGACCGCAAGGCGCTGACACCGGAGGTCGCGCCGGACCTGAGTCTGCCCGATCAGGACAGCGCGCTGGCTCTGGACTACTTCCACGGAACGCCGGAGCTGGTGCCGCTGGTGCAGTCCGACGGCCAGCTGAACCGCACGACCAGCCACAATATCCTGAAGCTGAGCCTGAATCCGCGCGCGGCGGCTCACCAGATTGTGACGCTGAAAGGTGTGCAGTCGCATGTGCAGATGCACGTGGATCAGCCGGCGATTTACCTGCGCATCGGCGATGATTCCGGCGTGTCGCGCGGAGGCGGTACGCCCCTGGTGGTGGACACGCACGGAGCGGGCAGCGGTCCGGGCGCGAATACGGATGGGGCGGGCGGCTCGGCCGACAGCGGCTATGTGATGGTGCGCGCGGATGTGCGGACCGATGCGCGCGTGCTCGCGAGCTTCAACATCGGCATGCTCGGCGGGCAGAAGGCGCAGCAAGACGTGGTTGAGACCACCGCCGAACTGCTGCCGGGCGGCCACTGGATGAAGGTGACACCGAAGAAGCCGCTGGACTTCGGCGAGTACGCGCTGATGGAGGTGATCTCGGACCGCGAGATCAATCTCGGTGTGTGGGACTTTGGCGTGCATCCGGTCGCGCCGGAGAATCGCGACGTGATCAAGCCTCAGCCGAAGCGTCCGCTGACACTGGAGCGGCGTGGTCCGGGGCAGTAAAGGGCGCTGAAAAAAGCGAAGCATGTCGCAGCGGCTAAGCCGCGTTGATTTTGTTCGCCTTGACTGCCGGCACTGAAGTGCCGGCCGATCTAGTACGAGTTTTTCAGATGGGATGAGACGGCTGGTCTCGCGAAACAGCCCTCCGTAGTTCGCCCGGGCGACTGCGGCCACTTAGTTCGAATAGCTTTGGGGGGAATCCCGGCTGCTAGGCGCGGAGGACGGCGAGGTCCGAGGCGAGCATGGTGGTGGGCTTTTGCGCCTGGGCCCTGGCGGCCTGCTCGGGGGTGGCGGCGCCGGCGATGAGGCCCAGACCGGCCACCGAGACGTTGTCGCGGGTCACCTTCGCGGCGTACATCTGCGTATCGGCGGAGCGGATGATGGCCTGCACGTTGTTACCATCCTCGGGGAAGGTGGCGAGGCCGAAGCTTCCGGCCAGTGCGAGGTTCAGGTTGGCGCCGGAAAGAAAGCGCTCCTTGCGCAGCTGATCCCACAGCTGCATGGTCGCGTCGATGGCCGCCTTCTTGCCGAGCCCCGGCAGCAGCGCGACGAATTCGTCGCCGCCGTAGCGGAAGCAGGCATTGTCCGGGCCGAGCACTCGCTTCATCAGGCCGCCGACTTCGGAGAGCAGGCGGCTGCCGATCAGATGGCCGTGGGTGTCGTTCACCTGCTTGAAGCGGTCGAGATCGACGAACAGAAGACTGAACTCGTGGGAGCGGTCGGCGCTGGTGAGTGCCACCTGCTCATCGAGCATCGTGTAGAGGTGGCGCGCGTTGAAGAGGCCGGTGCAGTCATCCGTGATGGTGAGCTCGTGGATCAGTTCGACGGAGCGGGCGTTCTGGATGGCGATGGCGGCGTAGTCGCTCAACATGCGGATGAACGACTGCGAGTACTCGCTCATCATGTCCAGCTTGCTGTTGAAGAGCTGGATGACGCCCAGCGTCTTGTCGCCCGAACGAATGGGGATACAAGCAAGCGACTGAATGTTGAGTTCGGGATAGGCGCGGGTGAAGGCGCTCCACTGGGCATCGAGCGAGACATCCGGGACAATCAGCGTAGTGCCGCTGGCGGCGACGTAGCCGGCAATGCCTTCGCCCATGGGAATGCGCAGGTGCCGGAGGCTTTCGGCGGTCTCTCCGGCGGCGATGGGGTAGTAGAGCTGCTGTGCTTTCTCGTCCACCATCAACATGGACCAGCGCTCGGGGCTGAAGAAGTTCGCCATCTTGCGCATGATGATGAGCAGAATTTCTTCGAGCTCGAGGGCTTGGGTGAGAGCGCGCGCAACATCATGGAAGACGGCAAGATGATTCATCTGGCCGCCTTCGATGACCGCGAATTGCCGCTTCTCTGCCAAACCTGACACCCCAAAATCAGCAGATCACACAGTGGTTACTGCCCGGTATACCTCAAAAGTTGGATGCCTGCGGGTTAATGTGACGAACGTACCTTTTCCGTCCCCTAGCCGCCTATATGCACCATATTCCTTGAGGGTTTCTCGAAACCGGGCTCGCCGATGTGATGACGCGCCTCTTTCCGCATAACGGTACGGCGTATGTACGCGGCAAGCTCTTCGTCGGTTCCACCGCGACGCATTTCGCCATAGAGATCGTGGTCTGACTGGGAAAAGAGGCAGGTGCGGAGGGCACCGTCGGAGGTAATGCGGACGCGGCTGCAGTGGCCGCAGAAGGGGCGCGACACGGGCGCGATGATGCCGATCTCGCCGACGCCGTCGGCGAAGGTGAAGCGCTTGGCGGTCTCGCTGGCGGCATGCGGCGGCAGCTCGACCAGGCCCGCCGGAACGCCGCAGGAGGGACGCCAGGCGTTCAGGCGCGTGAGGATCTCATCCATGGTGACCACTGTTTCCGGCTTCCAGGTGCGGTCCTCTTCCAGAGGCATGAACTCGATGAAGCGAACGATGACGCCCTCGCGGCGGGAGAACTCGGCGAAGGACTCGATCTGGGTATCGTTGAATCCGTGCAGGAGCACGCAATTGACCTTGACCGGCCCAAGGCTTGCGGCCTGCGCGGCGCGAACCCCGGCGAGGACGCGCTCATAGCTGCGCGGAACGCGGGTAATCCGAGCAAACGTCTCCGAGTCGACCGCGTCCATGCTGACCGTGACGCGGTTCAGACCCGCACGGGCAAGCGGCTCGGCCATGCCTTCGAGCAGATGGCCGTTGGTGGTGAGCGCGATGTCGAGTGCGGGGCCGGATTCCCCCGGGGCAACCGGCGTGCCGTCGGGATGATAGGCGGTGCGCATGCCGGCAAGCTCGGCGACCATGTCGATCAGGCCATGGCGCAGCAGGGGCTCTCCGCCCGTAAGTCTCACCTTTTCAATGCCAAGCGAGACTAGAACCCGAACCATCCGGAGGTAGTCCTCGATCGGGAGCTCAGTGTACTGGGCCCCTTCATTGCCGGTGCGGCAGTAGACGCACTTGTAGTTGCAGCGATCGGTGACGGAGATGCGGAGGTCAGTGATTGCGCGGCCAAAGGAGTCCCGCAGGCGGGTCGCGGAGGGCGCAAGCATCTCCTGGTCCGCGGCGGCGGCTGGTCCTGTGAGCGGCGATGGAAGCAGTGTAGCGATCTGGAGATCTCCTACTGCAATTTGATGTCTGCCAATGCAGCGAGGAAGCGTCGATACAACTTTCGGCGCAGTGATTAATTGCTGCGAACCGGGCTGAATTCAGTATATTAGTCTCATCTGGCGGTTGATGTCCTTCACCGGGCTATTTGTGACCGCAGACCCATTCATCGGCCCGCATTAACCGAAGGTTCGCTCCCGGGCAATTCGGGGGCAGGCAAGTCGACTATGTCTACTCTTATCAGCGTCCAACAGTGGCTTGGCGAGCAAATCGTACCGGTGTTTTTCATCGGATTCGCCATTCTCATGGGCATCGCGATGGTCTACCTTTCCGCCCAGAGCCGAAGGGCGGCACTGATGCGCGACCGCTCGGGACGCACCGAGGACACATTTACCGAGTTCCTGTCTGCGTACGGGTTCGACCCGGAGATCTCCCGGATGACCTACCGGTACCTGCAGCGAGTCCAGAGGGTGGCCTTCCCCATCCTTCCTGCCGACGACCTGGACCGCGACCTGGGTCTCGATGGAGACGCGGTCAACCAGAGCCTGCGCGACCTGCTGGATGAGACCGGGCGGCAATATCTGCCCGGCCTGCTGACGACGCCGCTGGTACAGGTGGTCGACCTGGTTCGGATGGTGCAGGCATCGCCGCGGCTCGAGTATGTACCTCGCCGGCGCAGCGCCTAGCTGCTAATTCTCGACCGGCATTTCCACGTGATCGATGATGAGTACGTCGACCGGCGCTTTCGTCGACTCGAGCCTCAGCCCCAGTTCCTCCTGCAACGCCGTGAACAGCGACGGGCCTGCATCGGGGGCCGGCTGCTCAGAGCCCTGGCCGATGTCGGGCGTCCACCGCAGCGTGAAGTCATACTTGCCGGCGAGGCCGGTCTTGTCGACGACCAGGCGGCCGCCAATCTCCGGCTGCATGCTGAGGATGGTAATCAGCATAGGCGCGTCCGCATCGTTCCCCTCAATCACGCCCCGGCCGGCGAACCGGATCGAGCTGCGCGGCTTGGCGGAGCGCTCCTGCGTTGGGGGAGTGGGCCGCTCAACGGCGGGCATCAGCTTCGATCCACCCTTCGCCTTCACCAGGTCGTAGATAGGAAGCTCCGCGCTCCCGTGATGTATCTGGAGTTTGAAACGCTCTCCGAGCAGGCCGCGCAGCATCTGTCGCAGGCGGTCGCCGCGCTGTTCTTCGGTCATTTTCTGCAACGCCATCCCGAACGCCGGATCTTCCTTGGCCTCTACATCGAAGCGAGTCGAGCCGATCCAGTCGGGCCCGCCTGAGATCTGGTGGTCCGCGCCATAGTTCAGGTCGTAGGCAATCTTGATGAGTTCCTTCAAGGTCATGCCGGTGGCTTCGAACTGATCGCCGACGATCCGGACGGACGCCGGATGCGGCTTCTTCGCATCCATCACCTTGACGGTTGCCACTTCGAAGGAGAGCGGTGCAGCGGCTTGCGCGGCGGCTGGAGGAGTTTCCGCGGCGAGGGTGGCAATCGCGGCAAACGGGACGAGGAGCAGCACTCCTGCGAACAGCCAGGAGGATCCTTTCGTGAAATAGAGATCAGAACGATAAGAAGCTCGGGAGTTCATCGTGTGGTCGTGCCCTTTCGGTTGTAGTGCGTGGTTACTCATCGTTTGGCAGCCTGGATCGCCTTGGTCAGCGCTGGAACAATTTCGAACAAGTCTCCTGCAACTCCGTAGTCGGCTACTTCAAAGATGGGGGCGCTCTCGTCCTTGTTGATCGCGATGACCGCCTTGGAGCCCTTCATCCCCACAAGGTGCTGGATGGCTCCGGAGATGCCGACGGCGAGGTAGAGCTTGGGCGAGACGGTTTGCCCGGAGCTGCCGACCTGGCGCTCCATGGGCAGCCAGCCAGCATCGCAAATGGGGCGCGACGCGGCAAGTTCGGCGCCCAGCGCCTCGGCAAGCGCCTGCACCAGAGGAATGTTCTCCTGCTCGCGGATGCCGCGGCCGACGGAGACGATCACCTGCGCTGCGGCCAGATCGATGGTGTGCGCGGACTCGCGGAACGGCGCGGAGGGCCTGGTGCGTATTTGCTCCGCAGCCAGCTCAACCGCGACCGCCTCAATTGAGGCTGGCGTGGCGGCCGCTTCGAGCGAGTCGGCGCGGAAGGCTCCGGCCTGCACCGAGACGAAGCAGGGAGTTGCCGCCGGGCGGTAGTCCGCGTTGAGCTTGCCTTGAAAGAGCTGGCGCACAAAGGTGGGGCCATCGTGGATCGCGATGACGTCGGAGATCAGCACCTGCTGGAATCGGGTGGCAAGCGCCGGGGCGAAATCGCGCACCTGATAGGTGTGCGGAAACAGGATGTACGCCGGGTTGATTTTTGCAACCGCTTGTTGGAGCGCGTGGACGTATCCGTCGGCGGTGTATTGCGCCAGCAGCGGATGCTCGAGGGTGTAGACCTTCGCCAGTTGCTTGCTGCTCAATTCGGCGGCAAGCGACGCAATTCCCTCGCCCAGCACCGCGGCGGAACATTCGGCGCCGACCTGCTTCGCGAGCGCCTGTCCGGCGGCCAGAGCCTCCAGACTGACGCGGGTGAGTGCGCCATTGCCATTCTTATGCTCGACGACGACAAGAACTCCACTCATATCACCCTCACCTCGGACTGGAGCTTGTCGACGAGTTGCGCGGCGATCTCGGCGGGCGTGCCTGTCAGCATCTGCGTTTGCTTCTGCTTCTCCGGAAGGTAGACGCGCGCCAGCTCGATTGCGGGCGTCCCGCTCGCGGGCGCGGCTGCAACGGTGGCCGTGGGCTTGGTCTTCGCCTTCTTGATGCCCATGAGCGTGGCGTAACGCAACTTGTTGCCGCCAGATTGGATCGTGAGCAGCGCGGGGAGCGGCATCTCCACGTGCTGGAACCAGCCGTCCTCCAGCTCGCGCTTCACGCGCAGGCCGGCATCGGTCTTCTCCACCTGCATGATGATGGTTGCGTGCGGGATGCCCAGCAGCTCGGCGAGGACGACACCGGTCTGGCCCAG
>DASYEU010000182.1:0-10769 GCA_036498865.1 Acidobacteriaceae bacterium
CGTGGGGATGACGTTATTGTTCAGCGGCCCCTGCTGCAGCAGAGTGATGCTGGCCGTCTTGCCGCCGCACTCCGGACCACAATTCAGGATGTACGCCGTGGTTCCGTCGAGCGAGAAGTACGCCCCGGCTGGCTCATCGTATGTTCCAGGCACTGCGACAGCGCAGTAGACAGGAAGCAGCGTCGGCTGGCAGTCCACCGAGCCAGTCGCCGTGATAGCGGCCTGCTGCGTCGCATACTGATTCTGATTCAGTTTGAAGACGCGATAGAGGACGTTGGAGTTCCGCACCATCGCGATTGCAACGGTATCTCCCTTGTTGCTCGCCACCTTGAACACGTTCGGGATATTCAGTGCGTAGGTGCCGCCAGTCAGATTGTCGATGATCTCCAGAACGCCCGCGGCCTCTTCAGCTCCGTAGTAGCGGGTGAAGGTTGGAGGTACGGCAACCGCGTTTGATCCGGACTGGAAGGTGCCGACCGAACCGCCCGATGCCTCAGTGGAATAGTTGATGTTGGTGAGGCTTCCATCGCTGCTCGAATAGACGTAGGCGCGCAGCTCGGAAGGATAGTTCAGGATGGTTCCAGGAGAACCCGACGCGTAGCCGCTAATGGAGAAGTTCGGGATGGTGTCTTCGACGTTGCTGCGAATGTCGCGCAAGGCGTCGACGATCTGCAGGCTGCCCGAACTGCCGTTTGCAGACACACCGATCATGACGCGCTGGGCGAGCTTGCTGGGCGGAATCGGCCGGCCGGCGTAGTTGAATTCGGGAAACTTGTAGTAGTAGTAGGCCGCGGAGTGGCAGGAGCTGAGGCCGAACGAACTGAGCGCCAGAAGGACCCCACACATCAACCGGAGCCCGACGCTGTTTCGAACCGACGGTTTGTCCGGCGTCGAGGAGTCTTGATTCGAGGGAGCTGCCGACAACTGGCTAGGGAACGACTGGGCGCCGAACCCGCGGACAAGGAGACTACGATTCTTCAACGTGGACAACTCCAACCTTCGTCGTGCAAGGGTTTCCCTGAGACTTTACCCTCTTACTATACCAAAGGAAATGCACTTGTAAGGGCATCGGGCGGCGGTTTGATGTTGCGCTTCGAGCAACATAAGGCGGATCGATTTCAATGGCAGACGTGGCGACATCTGGAACAAAGCGAAGTGCGTTGCACAGGCTCCTCGGGGAGCGCGCCGTGCTGGCCGACGGCGCGATGGGTACGATGCTCCTCGAACGTGGTGTCCCGCCCGATGCATGCCTGGTAGAGCTGAATCTTCGGCGTCCGGAGATGGTTGCAGCGGTGCATTCGGAGTATCTGCTCGCCGGAGCGGAGATCATTGAGACGAACACGTTCGGCGCGAACGCGATTCGGCTGGAGCAGCATGGCTTGCGCGCCTCGGTGGCAGAGATCAACCGCGCCGGCGCGCAGATTGCGCGTGAATGCGTGGCTGCGAGGGGGGCGCTGGTAGCGGGAGCAATCGGGCCGCCGGGTGCGCGGCGAGTTGCAGCCGAGGCGCGTGCAGTGTTTGCGGAGCAGATCGTCGCGCTGGCCGAGGGCGGGGTCGACCTGCTGATGGCGGAGACGATGATGTCGATGGCGGAGGCGGCGGAAGCGATCCACGCGGCGCGCGAGGTTGCGCCAGAGCTTCCGCTGGTGGTGATGATGACTGTCGACGCGGTGGGCCGCTGTCTGGACGGCGAGTTGGTGGAGACTGCCGCGGCACGTCTGAGCGAACTCGGCGCCGACCTGATTGGTTGTAACTGCTCGGACGGGCCAGAAAGCGTGCTGCACGCGATCGAGCGAATGCGCCGCGTCACCGGCCTACCGCTGGCAGCGATGCCGAACGCGGGGTTGCCGCGCAAGTCCAATGGAAGATGGGTCTATGCGGTGTCGCCAGAGGAGATGGCAGGGTTCGCGCGCAGGGCAGTCGAGGTAGGGGCGACTCTCGTCGGCGGCTGCTGCGGCACGACACCCGAGCACACCCGAGCGATGCGGGTGGCGATGTCGTGAGGATTTTCGCGCGATAGATTGCCTTCGCTGAGGGTAGTTTTCAAAATAGCTTCACGGGAATGAGTCGGTTGCGAAGTACCCATCACTCTCACAGCCGTTGATTCAGCGGGTTATAGTTAAGACCTTATCCCGTAAGGAGTTATGCGAGAAGGCCAGTCGTACCGAGTCCAGCATCCGGAGCGCGGCGACAATTCGGGTAGACTTTGGAAGATTAAGGAACGAGGGGCTGGCGATGGCGGGTTTTGAGAAGCATTTGACGCAGTTGGAAACCGTGGTGGAACGGTTGGAGCGGGGCGATCTTTCGCTCGACGAATCGGTGCGGCTGTTTGAAGAGGGGATGAAGCTTTCGCAGTCCTGCAAGGAAGAACTTGAGCAGGCGGAGGGGCGGATCCAGGTGCTGGTGCAGACCAAGGGCGGTGGGATGCAGGTGGCGGAGTTGGAGACGGATGAGGACGATGCGATCGAGGTGGATGAGGACGACGAAGAGGCGTGATCAAAGGGATCAGCGAGGTTCTCGCACCCCTGATCCGGTCGACTCACACCTTCGGCGTAGTGGCGGGTACAAACGGAGAGAGCCCAAGTTTTTTTTGCACGTTCCTGTACGCCTGTTGGAACCCGTAGCCTCCTTTGGTTTTGAACGGTTGGTGCGGCCGAAGAAACCGGATGCGATTGCGGTTCGTTCAGCGATTTCCGGTTTGCGCTCTTCTTCGGTAACATACATAAGTGGGCAAACTTGTGGCATTTCGCCGGGTCACAAGAAACTCTGTCTGGACTGAGTTTTTCCTTATATAGTTGTAAGTGCCCAATTGTTCACTTTTGTCCTTGACGCTCGAGCCGCCCGTAATGGCGGACGTGTCGATCCAACCACCGGGAGGATTTTCCGGGGTAAAGATCGTCTCAATCGCAGTGTCTTATGGGCGGGATGAACGAAGTCCTGTAAACGGAAGGTAGCTATGCAAAGATCCCAGAGCCGTCGCCGCATACCCGATCCACAAGGCTTGTATCATCCGCAGAATGAGCACGATGCCTGCGGTATGGGACTGGTCGCGAGCATTCGCGGGGAAAAGACCCACGAACTGATCGAGAAGGGTCTGGAAGTACTCATCAACCTGACCCATCGCGGGGCTGCGGGCTGCGATCCGGAGACGGGCGATGGCGCGGGCATCCTCATCCAGATTCCGCACGACTTCTTTGTGCCCGAATGCGCCAAACTGGGGATGAAGCTGGGCGAGCCCGGCGAGTACGCCGTGGCAATGGTATTTCTGCCGGTGGACAAACACAGCCGCCTGAAGTGCGAAGGCGTGCTGGAGCGCATGGCCAAGGCCGAGGGACTGAACGTCCTGGGTTGGCGTGACACGCCGGTGAACGGCGACCTGATTGGCCGCGAGGCACGGGCATCGCAGCCATACATTGAGCAGTTCTTTGTTGGGCGTCCGAAGGGGATGGACGAGGATGCGTTCGAGCGCGCGCTGTACATTGTGCGGCGGCGGACGCAGAACGAGATTGGAAACTCCGAGATTGAGGACAAGGTCGACTTCTACATTCCGTCGTTCTCGTGCCGGACGATTATCTACAAGGGGCTGATGCTGGCTCCGCAGATTGAAAAGTTTTATATGGAACTGGCGAACCCGCTGGTGAAGAGCGCGCTGTGTCTGGTGCATCAGCGCTTCTCGACGAACACATTTCCAAGCTGGAAGCTGGCACACCCATATCGCTACATCTGTCACAACGGCGAGATCAACACAGTGCGCGGTAATGTGAGCTGGATGAATGCGCGGCAGTCTGTGCTGAAGAGTCCGCTGTTCGGCGACGACATCAAGAAGGTGTTTCCTGTGATTTCGCCCGGGGGGAGCGACTCGGCTTCGCTGGACAATGCGGTGGAGTTCTTGTTGCACTCGGGCCGTTCGCTGCCGCACGTAATGGCGATGCTGATTCCGGAGGCGTGGTCTGGCAATCCGGACATGGACGAAGAGAAGCGCGCTTTCTACGAGTATCACGCGTCGCTGATGGAGCCGTGGGATGGTCCGGCCGCGGTTGCGTTTACCGATGGCCGCATCATTGGCGCCACGCTGGACCGCAATGGCCTGCGGCCCGGCCGCTACATTGTGACCAAGGACGACCTGGTGGTTCTGGCGTCAGAGGCGGGCGTCATCGAGGTACCTGCGGAGGACGTGCGCAAGAAGGGCCGTTTGCAACCGGGCCGCATGTTCCTGGTGGACACGGTGGGGCATCGCATCATCGCGGATGCGGAGATCAAGAAGTCGCTGGCGAGCCGGCAACCGTACGGTGAGTGGCTGAAGGATCAGCAGGTAACGCTGGAGCATCTGCCGGAGCCATGGCGTGTGATCGAATCGGATCCGGAGACGCTGCTGCGTCGCCAGCGCGCTTCCGGCTACAGCGAAGAGGACTTGCGAGTTCTGCTGTCGCCAATGGGCGCGAAGGGCGAAGAGCCGATCGGGTCCATGGGGACGGACGTGCCGCTGGCTTGCCTGTCGGACCGGCCGCAACTGTTGTTCAACTACTTCAAGCAGCTGTTCGCACAGGTCACCAATCCGCCGATCGATCCGATCCGCGAAGAGATGGTGATGTCGCTGATCAGCTACATCGGCACCGAGCGGAACATCCTGGATGAGACTCCGGAGAACTGCCACACGCTCAAGCTGCCGCATCCGATTCTGAGCAATCGGGACCTGGAGAAGTTGCGTCGCGTATCGTCCGGCGATCTGCTGGCGACGACACTGCAAACTCTGTTCCGCGCCGAAGACGGTGAGGCTGGGCTGAAGCATGCGCTGGAGGATCTCAGCACCCGCGCTGCGCATGCAGTGGAGTCAGGATATTCGCTGCTGATTCTCTCTGACCGCGGCGTGAATGAGTCGCTGGCACCGATTCCGAGCCTGCTGGCGATGGCCGCAGTGCACAACCGGCTGGTGCGCGATAAGACGCGTACGCAGGTGGCGCTGATTATCGAAAGCGCGGAGCCGCGCGAAGTGATGCACTTTGCGTTGCTGATCGGATACGGCGCAAGTGCGATCAATCCGTACCTGGCAATCGAATCGCTGCACGATCTGAAGCGGCGCGGGCTGCTGCCGAACGATGTGACCGCGGAGTACGCGGAGAAGAATTTCATCAAAGCGATCAACAAGGGCCTGCTGAAGACATTCTCGAAGATGGGCATCAGCACGCTGCAGAGCTATCGCGGCGCGCAGGTGTTCGAGGCTGTTGGCCTCAACAAGAGCCTGGTGGAGGCGTACTTCCCACGGACCGCTTCGCGTATTGAAGGCGTAGGTCTGGATGTGCTGGCGCGCGAGGCGCAGTTGAAGCATGCGTTCGCCTATCAACCACTGACCGAGTCGGAGACCGACCTGGTGGTGGGCGGGCAGTATCAGTACCGCGAGGGCGGCGAGTATCACCTGCTGAATCCGCTGACGATCAGCAAGCTGCAGCACGCGGTGCGGAACAACAATCCGGCGACCTTCCAGGAGTACACCGACCAGGCCGACGAGCAGAGCAAACACTTCTGCACGCTGCGCGGGTTGATGAAGCTGAAGTACGCCGACGAGCCGATTGCGCTGGACGAAGTGGAGCCGGCGAAGGAGATCGTAAAGCGCTTCACGACGGGTGCGATGAGCTTCGGCTCGATCAGCAAGGAAGCGCACGAGACGCTGGCGATTGCGATGAACCGCATCGGCGGCATGTCAAACACCGGCGAGGGCGGCGAGAGCGAAGACCGCTTCAAGCGCGATGCGAACGGCGATCTGCGCCGCAGCGCGGTGAAGCAGGTGGCGAGCGGACGCTTTGGCGTGACCGCGAATTATCTGGTGAATGCGGACGAACTGCAGATCAAGATGGCGCAGGGCGCGAAGCCGGGCGAGGGCGGACAACTACCTGGCCATAAGGTCGACGACATTATCGCGAAGCTGCGGTATTCGATTCCGGGCGTTGGTCTGATCTCGCCTCCGCCGCATCACGATATCTACTCGATCGAGGATCTGGCGCAATTGATCCACGATCTGAAGAACGTGAATCCGCAGGCGCGTATCGCCGTGAAGTTGGTGGCCGAAGCGGGCGTAGGCACGGTGGCCGCGGGCGTGTCGAAAGCACATGCGGACGTGGTATTGATCTCCGGCGATAACGGTGGCACGGGCGCATCGCCGCTGAGCTCAATCAAGCATGCAGGACTGCCGTGGGAGTTGGGACTCGCCGAGACGCAGCAGGTGCTGTTGCTCAACGATCTGCGCAGCCGCATCCGCGTGCAGACGGACGGCAAGCTGCAGACCGGCCGCGATGTCGTGATCGCCGCATTGCTGGGCGCGGAGGAGTACGGCTTCGCAACCATGCCGCTGATTTCGATGGGCTGCATCATGATGCGCAAGTGCCATCTGAATACGTGCGCCGTGGGTATCGCGACGCAGGATCCCGTGCTGCGGGCTCGCTTCACCGGTCAGCCGGAGCACGTGATCAACTTCTTCTTCTTCATCGCGGAGCAGGTGCGCCAGCATATGGCGAAGCTCGGGTTCCGTACGGTGGATGAGATGGTGGGCCGCGTGGACCGTATCGACTCGGCGGTGGCGGATCAGCACTGGAAGGCGAAGGGAATCGATCTGTCGTCGATTCTGTATTCGCCGACCCTGCCCTCGCACGTTGGACGCCGGCGGACTCAGGCCCAGGATCATGGGTTGGATCAGGCGCTGGATCACGCATTGATCGCCGAGGCCAAGCCGGCTCTGGAAACACTGCAGCCGGTGACGGCGAGCTTCGCGATTCGCAACGTGCACCGCACTGTGGGCGCAATGCTGGGCGGCGAGATCGCCCGGCGCTACGGCACTGCGGGGCTGCCCGACGAGACCGTTCACTTCCGCTTCCACGGATCGGCGGGACAGAGCTTCGGCGCGTTCGTGCCGAACGGCGTCACGCTGGAACTTGAGGGCGATGCGAACGACTACGTGGGCAAGGGATTGTCTGGTGGCCGCATCGTGGTGTATCCGCCGAAGACGTCGAGCTTCCTGCCGGAAGAGAGCATTCTGGTCGGCAACGTGGTCCTGTACGGTGCAACCGCCGGCGAAGCCTTTCTCAGCGGAATCGCAGGCGAACGCTTTGCCGTACGAAACTCCGGTGCGACTGCGGTCGTCGAAGGCGTGGGGGACCACGGCTGCGAGTACATGACGAATGGCACGGTGATTGTGCTGGGCAGCACGGGACGCAACTTCGCCGCCGGCATGAGCGGCGGGCGCGCGTATGTGTACGACGATCAGGGCGACTTCTCAACGCACCGTTGCAATCGCGCAGGGGTGGATCTCGAGCCGCTGGTTCTGGGCGAGGATCTGGAGTTGGTGCGCGGCCTGCTGCAGCGCCACATCGACCTGACGGGCAGCCCCCAAGCGGCGTGGATCCTGGAGCACTGGGACACCACAAAGGCTCGCTTCATCAAAGTGTTCCCGCACGAGCATAAGCGTGTGCTGGGCGTGCCGCGCGCCGAGGGAATCTACATTTCTCCAGCGAAGACGTCGCCGCTGGTAGCGACGGGACAGGTGCAGCATGGGTAAGGACACGGGCTTTCTTGAGATTCAGCGCGAACAGCCGACCCGCCGCAAGGTGGAAGATCGGCTGAAGGACTGGACGGAGATCTACGAGCCGTTCGGAGAAGAGAAGCAGAAGGAGCAGGGCGCTCGTTGCATGGACTGCGGCGTGCCGTTTTGCCATAGCGGATGTCCGGTGAACAACCTGATCCCCGACTGGAACGACCTGGTCTACTCGGGGCGTTGGGAGACGGCGATTCGCCGCCTCCACGCGACCAACAACTTCCCGGAGTTCACGGGACGCATCTGCCCGGCGCCGTGTGAGGCCGCGTGCGTACTCGGCATCAATCAGCCGGCAGTTTCGATCAAGCTGATTGAGAAGAGCATCGTGGAACGTGCGTGGAAGGAGGGATGGATTCATCCCGAGCCTCCGCAGGAGAAGACTGGCAAGCGCGTCGCAGTGGTGGGCAGCGGACCTGCGGGTCTGGCAGCGGCGCAGCAGTTGCGGCGCTCTGGCCACTCGGTGACGGTGTATGAGAAGAACGACCGCATCGGCGGACTGCTGCGCTACGGCATTCCGAATTTCAAGCTGGAGAAGCACGTCCTTGATCGGCGGCTGGAACAGATGCGCGCCGAGGGTGTCACCTTCGTGACCAACGCGCACGTGGGCGTGAACGTTCCGGTCGAAGCGCTGACGGACGAGTACGACGCGATCCTGCTGGCGGGTGGCTCGGAGAAGCCGCGCGATCTGCCGATTCCGGGCCGCGAGCTGAAGGGCATTCACTTCGCAATGGAATTTCTGCCGCAGCAGAACAAGCGCTGCGAGGGCGATACCATCGATCCCGCGCTCGCGATTCTGGCAGAAGGGAAGCGGGTAGTGATTCTCGGCGGCGGCGATACCGGGGCGGACTGCCTTGGCACCAGCCTGCGCCAGCGCGCGGCAATCGTGCATCAGTTCGAAATTATGCCGAAGCCTCCGGAGATCAACACGCCCGCGCGCGCGGCCTCTACACCGTGGCCCATGTGGCCGCTGCAGTTGCGCACGGAGAGTAGCCACGAAGAGGGCGGCATCCGCGACTGGAGCATCAACAGCGTTCGCTTCACGGGCGACGAGCAGGGGTGCGTGAAGCAGTTGCATGCGCTGCGCGTTGGACCGCCACCGTCGTTCACGCCGGTTGCAGGCAGCGAGTTCACGGTGGATGTGGACCTCGTACTCCTGGCAATGGGTTTCCTGGGGCCGGTGCAGTCGGGCATGATCGAGCAGCTCGGGCTCAAGCTGGACAACCGCGGCAACGTGGCGACGAATGCGGAGTACATGACTTCGGTGGAGGGCGTCTTTGCCGCCGGGGATATGCGTCGCGGGCAATCACTGGTCGTGTGGGCAATCTCCGAGGGACGCAAGGCCGCGGAGGCGATGGACCACTACCTCTTCTCCAAGAGCACGGCGTTGCCGGCAATCCGCCGAGTGCTGGTGTAGTCGCGCACGGTATGACTAAGCGAGTATGGCCTCGCGGCTGCGCTCCGCACATCGGGTACACTAGGCATCGTAGGAGTAGGCGCGCAGCCACGCAGGCAGGCGCGCTTCCCCGCGTTTCACCAGGGCGAGTAGCTCAATTGGATAGAGCACCGGCCTTCTAAGCCGGTGGTTGTGGGTTCGATCCCCGCCTCGCCCACCATCCTGCCACATTCCTCTTCCCGATGTTTTTTCGAGCATAGAGCGGTACCAATGTCTTATAGTGATAAGACTTACTGATAGGCGGTTCTAAGTGTTGGTTTCCTTCCGGCGGTTTTCTTGATGCGATCGCAAGTTGCTCGTAGCGGTCATTCGGCACGATTTCGCGCCATCCTTTTCGTCGCGATGGCTGGATGTTGCGGTCATACGTCGCTTGCCAGCTCAAGCGTCCTCCTAACTCAGTCGAACCCTACAGCCACCATCGCCGACGTGGACGCACTGCCGGACGCTCCTTCGGCAATCGGATCGACCGCGGGCAACACCGCGGACGTTCCCCTCGAGCAGGAGTCGCATCCGGGCGTCACCATCAAGCGGGCACCGCTGGATGTCGCGCGCAACGGCGTCAACATCTTCGCTTCGCCGACATATCTGCGCAAGAGGGACCTGAAGTGGGTGTTGCCTGTTGCGGCAGGGACAGCTGTGGCGTTTGCAACCGACACGCATACCATGACCTCCGTGGTGAGCACGAATCCGTCGTTCAATCAGACTGCGGTCAACGTGTCCAACGGACTCGTCGATGGGTTAATTGCCGCACCTGTGGCGTTGTTCGGCATTGGGCAGTTACGGCACGAGGAGCGGCCGAGAGAGACGGGGATTCTGGGCGGCGAGGCGATGGTCGGCGCGTTCGTCGTCGGCCAGGTTGTCAAGCTATGCACCTTCCGCGAGCGTCCTTCGGCCGACGGCGCGCAGGGAGAGTTTTACACCGGAAGCGCCGGCGCGGACTCGTCATTCGTGTCCACGCACAGCCTTGTGGCTTGGTCTTCAGCAGCGGTCATTGCGGGAGAATATCCTTCGAAGTGGGTGCAGCTCGGCGTGTATACGGCGGCGGCAGGCGTAAGTGCATCGCGCGTGCTGGGCCGGGAACACTTTCCCAGCGACGTGCTTCTTGGGGCCGCCGGCGGCTGGCTCATCGGGCACTATGTGTTCCGTGCCCACCATCATTTGCCGCTGGAGCATGCAAGCCGTAAGCGTTCCAATGCGGCATCGCAGCAGGTTGCTCTTGAGGCCGGAATCCACTAAACTAAGAGGGTTGCGATCGTTCCGGTTGCAATTTCTAGAATGTGCGCCCGTAGCTCAGCTGGATAGAGCAACTGGCTACGAACCAGTAGGTCGGGCGTTCGAATCGCTCCGGGCGCACCACTCCACCTCAACATCTCAAGCTTTAAAGTTTCCTGATCCGGATTTGTTGAAAAAATCGGGTGCGATTCATGCGCTCCGATATCTTCTTCGCGCCACTTCGATCGCGCCCAGAATTCCCGTTCCCAACAGGATGAAGCTGGAGGGCTCCGGAACCGACGACGAACTCAGGGTGAAGGTCACTGGAAGCGTCTCGGTAAACATGTCTTCGTCCTCGAGAAAGGCGAAGTACCCCGTCCCATCGTTAAAGATATTCACGCTGAAGTGATCGGGGCCGTTGACATCGGTAAAGCTGAACCCATGCGCATCGAGCGTCGGCGTCGCCGTCGGAAAAAGCATATTGTCGTTCCCGTTGAAGCCACCGGGGGCGATAAGGCCGGT
>DASYEU010000183.1:0-114833 GCA_036498865.1 Acidobacteriaceae bacterium
GATCAACGCTGGCCTGCGCTGGGAGCTCTTCACTCCGCTACGCAACAAGGACTTCCAGATGAATTACCCGGTGCTCGGCGGGCCAGGCCGGGAACTGGTCGACATCAGGCTGACGCCGCACGACCGCTTCTGGAATACGGAATACAAAGACTTCGGGCCGAAGTTTGGCTTCGCTTATAACCCAACTTGGCTGGCAGGCAAGATGGTTGTGCGCGGCGGATTTGGGATGTCCTATAACCATCTGGATGTTGCTTTGTTCAATGTGGCTCAGCTGGATAACGGCCCGGGGCTCGCGAACTACGGACTCTGCTGCGGCACACCGAGCGACTGGTTCAGTACTCCATTTGCCGGAGGGACGATCAAGTATTCGGTCGGAACAAACAATTCAGTCACGAGCTACCCAATCAATCCTGCACTCGCAACGGGGATAGGAGCGAATGGGTTCCCCAAAGCCTTCAACGGCGTGAGTCCAAGTATCGAAGCCTACGGTGCGCCGCCGCGCACGCAATCGCCCTACAGCTACGTTTACTCGTTTGAGACTCAGTTCGAACTGCCGCAGCAAATGACGGCGACGATTGGATACGCCGGAAGCTTGGGTCGGCACTATGCTCGACTGGTGCTCCAGAACTTCCTCTATAGCACGGCCGTTGGCTCAGCTACTGCTCCTGGCAATATCTACTTTGCCCAGACCGATTCGGTGACCTCCTACAATTCGTTGAACACCCGGTTGGAGCGGCGCCTGCGCAACAACTTCACTGCGGGGATCAACTATACCTACTCGAAGAGTCTGGACCAGGTTTCCAATGGCGACCAGGCAAACTCGCTGGCCAACCAGACGAATCCGGCGAATAACGCGACCGAGTACGGCCCGTCCGACTACGACACGAGGCACAGGTTGAGCATTACCGCGCTGTATGAACTGCCCAACATTCACCATGGCAACGAAATCATCAAGGCCGTGGCCAATGGCTGGCAGATCAACGGAATCTATACTTACCACACCGGTTTCCCGTGGACGCCGGTCACCAATAACCTGAACTCGGTGGCTGCGAATCCAACATCGGCCACGATCAATCCGGTGCGTCCGCTGGCATACTTTGGAGGGGCCGGAACGTCATGTTCCAACAACGCATTCCAGACCGGGAGCAATTTCCCCGGCGGCGGATCGAAGTTCTTCAGCACGACTCTTCCGACGGGGAAGGTCTATTCTCCTGGCATTGGCCGCAACAGCTTCCGCGGACCGTGCTACACGGATATCGACCTGAGTGTTGCCAAGGAAGTACGTTTCGAGGCAATGGGGCATAGCTCAATGCTTCGTTTCCAGGCCAACGCGTACAACGCCTTCAACATCCTCAGCCTGCAACCGATCGTCAATGGCAATGCGGGAGGGCCGGCGAATATCGCAAACGCGAACTTTGGTGAGTCCTCGGCAGCGAATGCCGGGCGAGTGATCGAGTTTCTGGCAAGGTTCCAATTCTGACGAGAACCTGCCACCGGCTGAGATCGCGTCGCGGAGGCGCGGTCTCTGCCCGGTTCTTCGTCGCGTGTGAACCTGCACTCGGCTGCATCCTTTTGCACGATAGACTTGGGGCGACGCATGATTAGCACACATAGGCCACTGTCGTGGCGGATTGCCGTACTCGCAGCTCTGCTTCTGCCGCCCCTCGTTGCCACTGCCCAGCCAACGGAGCACATCGCCGTCGATGCAAAGGCCGCGACGACACCCTTTCCGCATTTCTGGGAGCAGACCTTCGGCTCTGGCCGTGCGATCCTCTCCTTGCGGCAGAGCTATCGCGACGATATGCGCACGGTGAAACAGGCGACTGACTTTCAGTCGATTCGCTTCCACGCCATCTTCCACGACGAGGTTGGCCTGTACGACCCGGATCGCCAGACCAAGAATCCTGGGCTCGCCGCGCAGTCCGCCAATGACCCTTCCGTCTACAACTTCTCTTACATCGACCAGATCTACGATGGCCTGCTTGCAGAACACGTCCGCCCGTTCGTCGAGCTGAGTTTTATGCCGAAGAAGATGGCCTCGGACCCTGCTGCTTTGCATGCGTTCTGGTACAAGCCCAACGTCTCGCCTCCCAAAGACTATGCGCTATGGGATGCGATGATGCGCGCTTTTGCCGAACATCTGGTGAAGCGTTACGGCATCGAGGAGGTCGCAACCTGGAAGTTCGAGGTATGGAATGAACCGAACATCGACTTCTGGGTTGGCAATCCGAAGCAGGCTACTTACTTCAAACTCTACGACCACACTGTACGTGCCCTGAAGAGCGTATCGCCGCGGCTTCAGGTCGGCGGGCCCTCTACAGCGCAGGCGGCGTGGGTTACGCCATTTCTTGCTCATACGAAGGCGGAGAATGTTCCTATCGATTTTGTCTCCACCCACGTCTACGCCAACGACACTGCGGACAATGTTCTCGGCACCAACGAAAACGTTCCTCGCGAGACGATGGTCTGGCGTGCAGTGAAGAAGGTTCACGACGAGATCGCGCACTCGCCTTATCCCCACATCCCGCTCATCTTCTCTGAGTACAACGCGAGTTATGCGAATGAGCCGAACGTGACCGACTCGACCTTCATGGGGCCATGGCTCGCGAACAACATCCGCCTGTGCGATGGCCTGACTGAGAGCATGGCCTATTGGTCGTTCTCCGACGTCTTCGAGGAGCAGGGTGTCGTGCGCACTCCCTTTTACGGCGGGTTCGGCCTTATCGCTGTCGACAATATTCCCAAACCAACATTCAATATCTTCAGCATCCTGCACAAGTTGGGGGACCGTCGCATTGCCTCCGATTCGAACTCCGCGCTTGTTACCGAAAATCAGTCCGGCACGCTTACCATCGCTCTGTGGGACTACGCTCCGCCCACCGGTACGGGAGCAACATACACCATACCTGCCGGGCCTGCTGGTCCTGCGAAGACCTTCGATCTCGAGTTGAAGAACGTTGCGGCAGACGCGACGGCTGAAGTCTGGCGCGTGGATGACGACCACGGCAATGTTCTGAAGGCCTTCGATGCGATGGGTCGGCCGCCTGGCGATCTTAACCAGGAGCAGATCGCAAAACTCCGTGCCGCCGGAGAGATGGCGCCTCCCGAACGGATGCACCTCGATCATGGCAAACTACAACTGACGGTGCCTGCACACGGCCTCGCCGTTGTAGTCATCGCAAAGTAGGCGCCAATGGATCGTCGCGTCCTTCTGAAGTTGCTCTCGGCCTCGGCCGTCATGCAGTCATGGCCGATTCTCGCGTCCGCATCCTCTCCAAGCGCTTCGATTCTCACGGCTGCCGACGAGGCTCTCCTGGACGACATTCAGCGCCGAGGCTGCCTCTACTTCATCGAGCAGGCAAGCCCTCACACCGGCGAAGTGCTGGATCGCGCAAGGTGGGTCAACAGCAAAGGAGCGCTGGACTCGCGCAGGATGGCCAGCATTGCCGCCACAGGTTTCGGGCTCTCAGCACTGTGCATTGCCGACAAACGCGGCTGGCAACCGGCTGCGCGGGTCCTCGAACAAGTTCGGCGCACGCTGCGCTTTCACTGCGACACCCTGCCCAATCAGCATGGCTTCTTCGCTCACTTCAATGATCTGGAGACTGGCAAAGCCTGGGACAATACCGAGATCTCTTCGATCGATACCGCTCTCCTGCTGTGCGGGGTACTCACGGCGCGGGCTCATTTCCATGCCGATGCTGAGGTTGTGCGCCTTGCGACGACCATCTATGAGCGGATCGACTGGCCCTGGATGCTCAACGGCGAGCGAACGTTTTCGATGGGATTGCGCGGTGGCGAATTTCTCAAGTCCCGTTGGAACCACTACAGCGAGCTGATGATGCTGTACCTGCTTGCCTTGGGATCGCCAACTCATCCCATTGACCCCGCATGCTGGGACGCGTGGTCGCGGCCGAGGATGCAGTATGCAGGATTCGACTACATTGGCGCGGCCGATCCGCTGTTCGTGCATCAGTACAGCCATGCATGGTTCGACTTCCGCAACCAGCAGGACCACTACGCAGATTACTTTGCGAACTCCATCCTCGCGACTCGCGCCCACGAGGCGTTCTGCCTGGATCTCGGCAAACCCTACTCGCCGAACTACTGGGGAATTTCCGCATCGGATTCCCAGCACGGATACACCTCCTGGGGAGGTCCAGGCAGTCGCGACGGCAAAGAGAAGGGCTTCGGAGGAATCGATGGTTCCGTCGTGCCTTACGCCACGGCCGGTTCGCTGCCGTTTCTTCCTGCGCAGAGTCTGCGGGTGCTGCACTCCCTCAAAGATCGCTACTCCAAATACGCATGGGGACGATACGGTTTCTGCGACGCCTTTCATCCAGATGCGCAATGGTACGATCCCGACGTTCTCGGCATTGATCTGGGAATCGGCGTCCTCATGGCCGAGAACTTGCGCAGCGGCTTCGTGTGGGAAACCTTTGCGCGCAATCCAGAGGCCGCTGTCGCCATGCGGCGAGCCGGATTTCACGCGGTCTAGATCCGCGGGGAAGGATCGCTTGCTGCCTCCTCCCGATTCCAGACTCTCAGAGGCAGCACCAGGGACAGAACGGCCATGATCATCGTTGCGCTCATGGGGACCGCAAGGCCTACCCGCAACGAGTGATGCTGTGCCGAGACAAGGCCGGTCAACCAGGGCAGGCATGCCGATCCGACTCCGGCCAGAAAGAAGATCGCGCCACTGCGTTGAAATCGCAGCGCCCAGGCCAGCAGTAACGGATACGTCGGCCCGATACCGAACCCCATGCAAAACGCCGCAATCAGCATCAGCTGGCCGCTTCCGCTGACAATCAGCACAACGGAGGCTGCGCCCATGAGCAGCACACTGCCTCGGACTGTAAGATCATGCGTGACCCACGTGTAGCATATGGACCAGAAGAGCCGGCTTAGCAGCAGCCCCGCCCAAAAGCATGTGGGCGCGGCGATTGTCTCGGCGATTCCGTGCCCACCGCGCCTCGCGTAGGTAGCCAGCCAGCCGCCGGCAGACGCCTCGATCCCCGTGATCAGCAAGGTCATTGCGATCAGCCCAATCGGAATGCTGCGAAAGACTGTCCACGGCTTGGCGTGCTCTGCCTCAGCAGCACGAGTCGTCAAGGTGCGCTGGAATGCGGTCCAGGCCGCCAGCAGGAAGAAGCATACAGCGAGGCCGCAGAGGACGGATCGCAGATCGCCCGTGGTTAGTGCGCGAATGGTCAGGGATGGGCAGGTAAATGCTCCAACGGCCCACAGCAGGTTCAACCTCACCAACTCCGTCCCGCTGCCGTTCGTTTGTTGCTGCCGAATCAGGCTGATCGAGGTCATGGACAGGCCCAGCCCTAATCCGTACAGCGCCATCCATATATCTGCCCCGTGGCCCGCGCCGAAGCCGAGTCCGGTTGCCCCAAAACCGACCGCAATTCCTCCGCACAGCAGGGTCGTTCGCAGCGATCCTCGTACTAGCAGAGCGCCCAGCGATGAGCCGATCCACGCCATCAGAAACAGGCGCCCAGCCTGCTCGTCGCCAAGGTGCCAACGCGATAGCATGGCGGGAAGCAATGCTCCCGGCAGCGCTACGCCTACACCGCTTGCGGCGAACCCAAAATAGAGCGGCGCAGCCCGGAAGGCGCGACTCGCTCTGGGACCGGTCGCCGCTTCATTTCCTTCAGCACCGGTCGGACTTCCTGGACGCCGTTTCGTTCGCGTACTCATTCTCTTAGACTATGCACCACAGATTGCTGGCAGCGGATTTTCCTCCATCGGCTACGATGGATCGTTCTTCTGCTGCAGGAAGTCGATCAGGCGCTGTCGCACCAGGCAGATGTGATTGCGCATGGCCTTTTGGGCTTCCTTCAGGTCGCCGTTCTCGAGCGCTTCGAGGATCGCCTTGTGAGCGCTTGGCGAGGTGGAGGCGGAAAGATCGTAGGTCTTGCGGCGGCACAACCACACCTGGTTCTGGATGTTGGTGAGAATGCGGTACAGCTCCTCGTTACCGGTTGCCGCGGCGATAAAACCGTGGAATCTCGTATCTTCCTCAATGTGTCCAATTCGATCGTTGGCCTTGAGGTACTGGCGGGTGCGCTTGGTACTCTCGCGCAACTCGGCCAGCAACTCTGGAGTCACGACCGCCGCGCCGACAGCGTAGACCTCCAGCGCCTCGCGAAGGTCGTATAGGTCCTTTACGTCCTGCGGAGTGAAGCGGCGCAGGTAAGCTCCGCGCCGCGCTTCGATGCGAATCAGGCCTTGCGTGTGCAGGCTGTTGAGCGCTTCGCGGACTGGCGACTTGCTGATGCCAAGCTGGTTGGAGAGAAACTCTTCCGTCAGCTTGGTGTGCTCATCCAGATCCGCCCGCAGGATATAACTCTTGATGCTGCTGTATGCCAGCGCGGTCAGATTCTGGTGCGTGTCCAGTTTTTTGAGGGGTCGCATAGGAACTGCTGGCATTCTACTGAAACGGCGAATCTGCTGCTGTGGTTCTCAGGTCAGCCTTGTAGTATGTGAGATATCCTTTGCTGGTCCATCGATTGTTTTATGCCATCAATCGCTTATCTGGAATGCTCCCGTTGCCAAGCCAGGCTCTCGGCCCAGGTGCCACAAACCGTCTGCACGGTTTGCGACGATCAACCGCGGGGTGCGCTTTACGTTCGCTACGATCTCTCTCCTCTGCGCGGCGTTGAGCGGCGCGAGGTGGTTGCGCGCGACGCTGCCTCCTCGCCGTGGGCCGGGATGTGGCGCTATCGCTCCGTGCTTCCGGCGGTCGAGCCGGTCACGCTGGGTGAGGGCTGGACGCCGATGCTGCGGAGCAAGCGGCATGGCGGAGCGTTCCTCAAGGAGGAGGGCGCGAATCCAACGGGGACCTTCAAAGCCCGGGGCCTGGCGCTTGCCGTTACCATGGCGCGGCACTTTGGGTTGCGCAAGCTTGCAGTTCCGTCGGCGGGAAACGCGGCGGGAGCGCTGGCAGCGTACGCTGCCGCAGCCGGAATTGAAGCCCACATCTTTATGCCGCGTGATGTCCCTTCCGCAAACTATGTGGAGGCCGTTGCGTATGGCGCGAACGTCACCCTGGTCGACGGCCTGATCTCCGATTGCGCGCGCATGGTGAGCGAGCGCAGGGAGCAGGAGGGTTGGTTCGACGTCTCGACGCTGAAAGAGCCGTATCGCATCGAGGGAAAAAAGACGATGGGATACGAGCTGGTTGAGCAGCTCGGCTGGGAGTATCCGGACGCGGTCTTCTACCCGACCGGAGGCGGTGTCGGCCTGATCGGTATGTGGAAGGCGTTCGAGGAGCTGGAGCAACTTGGCTGGGTGAAGCCAGGCAAGCGGCCCAAGATGATCGCCGTGCAGTCGTCCGGGTGCGCTCCGGTGGTGCGCGCCTACAACGATGGGGCGAAGGCGAGCACCATGTGGCAGGATGCGGCCACCTTTGCTGCCGGGTTGCGGGTTCCGAAGCCTTACGGCGACTACATCATCCTCGACATTCTGCGCGCTTCCGGTGGACTGGCGCTGGCGATGACCGACGACCAGATCCTTGCGTCCCTTCTCGACTGGGCCCGCAACGAGGGCATCTTTCTCTCGCCCGAAGGCGCCTCGGTGACGGCTGCCTACGACCAGCTGCTGGCGAATGGATTCCTTAATCCCTCGGATCGTGTGGTTCTGTTCAACACGGGAGCCGGATTGAAGTACACCGATGTGACCGCCGCGGCGATGAACCTGCAGCGCGGGACTGCCGAACTACAGCCCATCTGAGTCAAAGTATGTCCAGCAAGGTTGAGACAACTCCGCGCAGCAAATCCAGATCTTCTTCGATCCTCGCCCTCGCTGGGATTCTGGTGTGGCTGGCCGGCCTCGCTGCCGGTGTTCTCGGTCATGCTGCTAGCGGCGCGGTCCTTCGATCCATCGCGATTCTTCTGATTGGGGCGGCAACGGTCTCTCGTTCGTCGCTGATGGTGTGGACGTTTCTCGCCATGCTGGCGGGGGTGGAACTTGGGCTCGATGCACCGCACGTTGCCGTGGAGACCCGCTTTTTGGGCGACCTGTTTCTGCGGCTTATCCGCATGATTGTGGCTCCGCTGCTGTTCGCCACCATCACGACGGGCATCGCGGCGCACGGCCAACTGCGCTCGATCGGTCGCGTTGCGGTGAAGGCGCTGATCTATTTCGAGATCGTCACCACGCTGGGACTGATCCTGGGCACGGTTGCGATGAATCTTGCCGGAGCGGGTTGGGGAGTTGCGTTGCCGCCGGGCAGCGAGAATTCGGTGCCCGAGGTGCAGACGCTGCATACGTGGCAGCAGATCATCCTGAACCTGTTTCCGGAGAATATCGCGCAGGCGGTGGCACAGAACCAGATTCTGCAAGTAGCGATCTTCTCGGTACTGTTCGGCGCTGCGCTGGCGATGCTGTCGCAGGAGAAGCGCGGACCGCTGCTCTCGCTGCTGCAGTCGCTGGCGGAGACGATGTTCCAACTTACGCGCATCCTTATGTATTTGGCGCCGATTGCCGCCGGAGCCGCTTTGGCCTACACGGTTGCGAGCATGGGGTTCGCAGCGCTGCTGCCGCTGGTGAAGCTGGGCGTTGTCTACTATGCGACGCTGGCGGTCTTCAGCCTGGCGGTGCTGCTGCCGATTCTCCTTTTCTACCGGATTCCGGTTCGGGCCTTTCTTGCCGCGGTGGGGGAACCGGCGGCGATTGGATTTGCCACGACGACGTCGGAGGCTGCGCTGCCGCTGGCGATGGAGCGAATGGAAGAGTTCGGCGTGCCGCGCTGGATCGTGTCGTTCGTTATTCCGACGGGGTACAGCTTCAACATGACCGGCTCCAGCGTGTACCTGTCGATGGCTGCGATCTTTGTGGCGCAGGCGGCGGGGATTCACCTGAGTGTGGGGCAGCAGATCGCCATGCTGGGGACGCTGGTGCTGGCGAGCAAAGGCATTGCCGGCATGCCGCGTGCGACGCTGGTGGTCCTGATGGCGACTGCTACGGCGATTCATCTGCCAACGGCGCCTATTCTGCTGATCCTCGGCATCGACACCTTAATGGACATGGGCCGCACGATGATGAACGTGGTCGGCAACTGCATGGCGAGCGCGGTGATTGCCCGGTCGGAGGGCGAGTGGTCAGGGGTTGGCGGCTAGGGTGGGTGCTCCCCTCCCCCCCTGTACGTACCTGGGGAGAAGTGATTTAGTTTGTGGCGGTTAGCGGGATGCGGCTCGGCTAACGTACTCCGTTCATTGGGGTTGGCGCTAAGAACGTCATTCTTCAGGGACTTGTGGGAGCAGAGCCGAGGCCGTTTGCAGGGCGTACAACATCTCTGCCGGCTTGTTTGGGGTGAATGCGGTTGGAGGCGAGTCCTGAAAGGACCATGGCCAGCGCCTGCTGGATGGAGCGTGCGTTGTGGAGCGGGTGGAGGACGTTGGTGCTGAGTCCGGGGCCGGCGCTGACGGTGGACATACGGGTGCGGTGGAGTTTCTGGTGGTGGCGGCAGAAGGCGCTGGTGGTGAGTGCGGGGGCCTGGCAGAGGCGGCCGTTGGTCCTGGTGTGGCGGCAGAGCGGGTAGTCGGAGTGGCGAACGTTCATTTTGGTTCCTTTCAGAAGAGCTAATCACAGAGAACACAGAGAAAATGAGAGGGCACAGAGAGGGTGTCGGTTAAATGGAAAGGGCCGCAAGCGAGTCGCCTGCGGCCTTTTCTTATTTACTACTTTAATTATATGGGCGTGACCATAACTCGTCGGACAATTTTGTTTGGATTTCTTTTGCGGGTAAGTCGATGAGAAGAAGGGCGTAAATATTTTTACGGGACAGCGTGAGGGCTTGACACAATTCGGGATGTGGGACGCGTTTGGGCGGTGCCTTCGGCCCTCGGATTTTGCTATGGATGGGAGCACGAGGGCTATGGTGTTGCGCGCTTGCAGGTGCTTGAGTAAGGGAAACCTATGTGCGGAATGCGGGTTTGGGAGGCGGTAGAAATACGGAGATTCTGGAGCTGCGCTCCAGAATGACAGTGTAGGGATGGGTGACGGATGGGTGTGGGTGGGGGCGAAGGTGACCTCCGAGTAGGGCGGCTTAGGGGATCCTAGTCCGGAGCCACGGTCGCCGACGATCCGGCTTTGGTCTATAAAGGAACATCCACAATGAGTCGAACCGTCGGGCGCTTTCGTTCGCGCCAGCTACCGGAAGGGCCATCATCCATGATTCATCGCAGGCTGTTGGATTGTCGTCGATGGGGCCGCCGGGCAATCGTGCTGGTCGTGCCCGGATTGATTGCGTGCACGAGCTTTGGGCAGGTGGTTTCCCATGCGGCGCGCGGACTTCGTGACTACCAGGTAGCGGGTGCTCCGCTGACGAAGGCTGCGGCGGACCGGGAGATTGCGGCGGCGCTGCGCGAGGTTTCCGCGGAGAAGATCAGAGCGAACATCGAGACGCTGGTGGGATTTGGGAATCGAAGCACGATCTCCAGCCTGGAGACCGATCTGCCGCCGGGTAAGGGTGTGCTGGCCGCGGCGGACTGGATCAAGGGACAGTTTGAGGAGTACAGCAAGGCGTGCGGCGGTTGTCTGGAGGTGAAGGTCGATGCGTTTGTGGAGCCTCCGCAGACGGGAACGGCGACCGCGAAACCGCGCATTGTGAAGCCGACGCCCATGCGCAACGTGTATGCGATTCTGCGGGGCAGCGATCCGGCGCAGGCGAAGCGGATGTACCTGGTGACGGGGCACTACGACACGCGCGAGACGGATGTGATGAACACGCACGATCCGGCGCCGGGTGCGAACGACGACTCGAGCGGAACGGCGGTGAGCCTGGAGTCGGCGCGGATCCTGAGCAAGCACAAGTTTCCGGCGACGCTGGTTTTCGTGTGCGTCGCGGGGGAAGAGCAGGGGCTGGACGGAAGCAAGCATCTGGCAAAGCTGGCGAAGGAAGAGGGCTGGCAGCTGGAGGGAGTTCTAAACAACGACATTGTGGGCGGCGACACGACTCCGGGAGAGACGCTGCAGAATAAATCGCTGGTGCGGGTGTTTTCGCAGGGGATTCTGCCGACTGCTCCGGCGGCGACGATTACGCAGATGCTGTCGCAGGGGATGGAGAACGACACGCCGTCCCGGGAGCTGGCGCGGGAGATGCTCGGAGTGGGGCGGACGTATTTCCCGTCGCCCGAAGCGAGGGCCGGCGCGGCGACGGCGGGCCCGTTGAAGCCGTTTGAGCCGGTGATGGAGTTACGGCTGGATCGCTACCTGCGCGGTGGGGACCATAGCTCGTTCAGTGCGCTGGGCTTTCCGGCGGTCCGCGTGACGGAGTGGCGAGAGAATTACAACCATCAGCACCAGCGGGTGCGAACGGAGAACGGGGTCGAGTATGGGGACCTGTTGAAGTTCGATGACTTCGAGTACGTTGCGCAGGTTGCGCGATTGAATATGGCGACGCTGGCAACGCTGGCGGACTCACCGGGCGTGCCGCTGAACGTTCGCATGGTGACGACGAATCTGGATAACGATTCGATTGTGGAGTGGGATCCTCCGGCATCGGCGAGCGGTGCGGTTCACTACCAGATTGTGTGGCGGGAGACGACGGCTTCGGATTGGCAGTACGAAGCGCCGGCAGGGAAGTACAAGACTGCGGGCAAGGAGAATTCGGTGACGCTGCCGGTGTCGAAGGACAATGTGTTCTTTGGGGTAAGGGCGTGCGATGCGAGGGGGCATTGCGGGCAGGCGGTTGCGCCGGATGCCGAGCGCCGCCAGTAGTTATTGCAGCGGACCTGGTTCGGGACGGACGGGGAAGAAGCAGGCGAAGGAGCACTTATGGCGCGATCACGCCGGGATTTTCTAGCAAAGGGTTCGCTGGGATTGATGGGGGCGGCCATGTCCGCGAAGAGAGCAGGGGCAAAACAGACGCCCGAGACTCCGGGGACTCCGCCGGCGTTTGGGACTGCGGCTCCGGTGGGGCCGACGGTGACGGCGCAGACGTTCGCCGAGGCCGAAAAATTGGTGCAGGTGGAGATGACGCCGAAGGACCTGGCGCAGGCGGCAGGGAACTGGCAACAGTCGCTGGCGGCGGTGTACGAGCGGCGGGTGGGGCCGAGGAAGCTGCACATCGAGGAGACGATTTCGCCGGCGACAGTGTGGATTCCGACGCTGCCGGGAGGGGCGAGTGGCCCAGCCAAGGATGTGTTTTCCGTTCGAGCGGCTGGAGCGGGAAGCCTTCCGACGAAGGACGAGGACATCGCGTTTGCTCCGGTCACGATGCTTGCGGAGTGGATCCGCACGCGGCAGATCACGTCGGAGAGGCTGACCGGGATTTATCTGAAGCGGCTGGAGACGTTCGATCCGAAGCTACGCTGCGTGATTACGCTGACGCGGGAGCACGCGCTGGCTCAGGCTCGGGCGGCGGACACGGAGATTGCGGCGGGGAAATATCGCGGACCGCTGCATGGGATTCCGTGGGGAGCGAAGGATCTACTGGATACGGCGGGAATTCCGACGACGTATGGCGCGGAGCCGTTTCGCGATCGCGTTCCGGCGAAAGATGGGGCAGTGACTGCCCGGTTGAACGAGGCGGGTGCGGTGCTGGTGGCCAAGTTGAGTTTGGGAGCGCTGGCGCTGAACGACATCTGGTTTGGCGGCCAGACGATGAACCCGTGGCTGCCGGAGGAAGGCTCGTCGGGTTCGAGCGCGGGACCGGGGGCGGCGGTTGCTGCGGGGTTGGTGGGGTTCGCGATCGGCAGCGAGACGCAGGGGAGCATTGTGAGCCCGTCGATGCGCTGCGGCGTTACCGGGCTGCGGCCGACTTTTGGGCGAGTGCCGCGGACCGGGGCAATGACGCTGAGCTGGAGCTGCGACAAACTGGGGCCGATGGCGCGGTCGGTGGAGGACACGATGCTGGTGCTCCACGCGATCAGCGGGCCGGACGCGGGGGACGTGGCGAGCGTTCCGAGCAGGCTAGCCTTCGATCCGGGGGGCGACGTGGCGCGCCTGCGCGTGGGGTATATTCCGGCTTGGATGAAGGCGGCGCCGGCGACAGAGGTGGATCATGCGGCGCTGGAGACGGTGAAGAAGCTGGGGATGAAGGCGGTTGAGGTGTCGCTGCCGGACTGGCCGTACGACTCGCTGAACGTCATCTTGTTTGCCGAGGCGGCAGCGTCGTTTGAAGAACTGACGCTGAGCCACAAGGTGGACGAGCTGAAGATGCAGGTTCCGGACGCGTGGCCGAACACGTTTCGCCAGTCGCGGTTCCTGTCGGCGGTGGATTTTGTGCAGGCGGACAGGCTGCGGCGGAAGGTGGCGATGGAGATGGAACGGGTCTTCTCGGAGGTGGACCTGCTGCTGGTGCCTTCGCTGCGGGACGAGTTCCTGGTGATCACCAACTTTACCGGGCATCCCTCGCTGACTTTGCGGGCGGGGTTTGTGGAGGTGGCCGAGGCGCGGAGTGACTGGGCGCCGGATCCGAAGAATCCGCTGCCGAAGTTTTCGCCGCCGAGGCGGGTGCCTCACGGTGTGACCCTGGTGGGGAGGCTGTTTGAGGAGGGGACGCTGGCGGAGGGCGGCATGGCCCTGGAACGGGCGTTCGGAGTCAGGGAGCGCCGGCCGGCGGGGTTTTAGTCCGTGAAAAGGCCCCGGAGGTTCGCAGTGGGTCTGCTTCCCGTCCGGGGCCTAGTTCGTTTCTAAGCTAATTATTTATAACGTGTTAGGTGTTTACCGCTCGGCGACCAGCACGCCCTTGGTTGAGAGGATATCGAGCGAGACGGGGTCTACGCCGGCCTTCACCATGTGGAGCTGCCTGGCTGCTCCGTAGGAGAGGTCGATGACCCGGTCCGCATCCATGACGCCGCGGTCGGTGATGGTGACTACGACCGAACGGTGATTCCGGAGGTCGGTGACCTTGACCTTGCTTCCGAAGGGGAGGGTGCGGTGGGCGGCGGTGAGCTCGTACATATTGAACCGGCGGCCGCTGGCAGTCAGGTGGTTTTGGAGCACGCTACCGTACCAGCTCGCCAAGCCGCTTTTGATTCGGGTGAGCGTCGTTACCTTGGCGATCACAGGTGCGACTACTTCGTCTGTCCGAACTTCCGGGACAGCCGGTCGGGTGGGAAGAGCGATGGCCTGGATTGCCGTATCGCTCGCAAGCGCCGACGAGATCATCAAGACGGCGACCATAAGGGCCGGTCTTGAGACTCGCTTCTGCGCGAGAGCACGTACAAATCCGAGTGTCATTGGCATACCTTAAGTATAAGAAAATCGAGCGGATAGGAGGCATTTTTCGTGCATTAATCTGGCCTTCGGCGCTCATATCCGGTAAGTGTTTGTCAACCCCTGCGCAGCCTCCGAGGGATGTTCCGGGCGCTGGCCGGGAGCAGGCCGCCGGGAGTGAAATTCCACAAAACAAAAGCGAAAGCGGAGCCAACGGAACACGTTTCTCTATTAGCCGACCGGGTTCATTTTTTTTGTTTTGTCCCTCCTCCGCAGGGCTCCAAACAAACACATGGCAATATGAGTCTGGGAAGACGGAAAGAGTGGCCTGCTTCTTTCCCGAAAACCGCCGCCGGACCCATCCTGGCAGGCCTCCTGAGACTCCCTTCCGGAAGCCCGACCCGACGCCTCCGGCGTCCATTTCCCAGCTCCAGTTTTTTGCGGATGGTGATCCGAAATGCTTCCGTTGAGCCCGGCGTTCTTCGCATTCTCGGCAGTTGCCATCTTGCTCTACTGGGTATGTTCCGGGTCGAAGGCGCTGCGGCTGAGTCTGCTGCTGCTTGCCAACTTCTACTTCCTGGCCCGCTTCGCCTGGTTCTATCCGGCGATTCTGCTGGGTGCGGCGAGCATCGATTTTCTGGTCGGGCTGGGATTGCAGCAGTCCCCGCGAGACCCGGCTGGAACTCCCCAGCTACACCGTAAGTTGCTTGTATCTATAAGCTTATTGGTCAACCTGGGTCTGTTGGTGACGACCAAGTGCCTGCCGATTGCATTGGGCGGAATGTACCACTGGGTCTTTCCGCTGAGCCTTTCGTTCTACTGCTTCCAGTCGCTGACGTACACCATCGACCTTTATCGCGGCACGAAGGAGGGGACGCGGAGCTACCTGGAGCACCTGACTGCGGCCTCGCTGTTTACGGTGATTGTCGCGGGGCCGATCAACCGGCTTTCCGATTTGATCCGGCAGATGCGCCAGCCGTTCTCGCTGACCCGGTCGCAGGGCGGCCGAGCTTTCCTGCTGATTGCTTCCGGGCTGATCAAGAAACTGCTGATCGCGGACTTCCTCTCCGCAAACGTGGTGAACCGGATCTTCGACACTCCCACGCTCTATAGCGGTTCGGAGACGCTGTTCGGCGTGTATGGGTACGCGCTGCAGATCTACTTCGACTTCTCCGGGTACACGGATATCGCCATGGGAATCAGCCAGTTACTGGGGATGTCGCTGCCTGACAACTTCAATCGCCCGTACTGGTCCGTCTCCATTGCGGACTTCTGGAAGCGGTGGCACATCACCTTCTCGAACTGGCTGCGGGATTATCTGTATTACTCGCTGCCGAATGCTGCGCGATGGAAGAAGGCGGGGTACATCTATCCCATCCTCGTGATGCTGCTTGGCGGCCTGTGGCATGGAATCGGGTGGCCGTTTGTTGCGTGGGGACTGCTGCACGGTGTCGGATTGGTCGGACTGCGGGTTTATCAGACGTTGCGAGGACGCAAGTCGGCGACTCCCTTCCGGAAGTGGGCGAGCATCTTTTTCACCTTCCACTATGTCTGCTTAACCTGGGTGTTCTTCCGCGCTCCGGATATTGGGACGGCGATGGCGGTGCTCGGCCGCATTGGCTCCGGCACGTTCTCGGTGAGCAACATTACGTGGACCATGGCCGCGGTGATGGCGGCCGGAGTCGTTGTCCATGCGATTCCGCCAAAATGGTTCGACCGCACCGTCGATGTTTTCGGGCAAGCGAACTTTGTGCTGCAGGGCGCAGCGCTGGCCTCGGTTGTCCTGTTGATTCAGATGCTTGCAGGACGGGGCTCAACCTCTTTTGTTTACAGCAACTTCTAGCGATCCATGACGAAGTTTCCCCTGAATACGATGCTGGCCGTAGCGGCGTTTGGAGCGATCGAGCTAGGGCTTCATGCGGCCAATCCCAGGTTGGGGCTGGATCCGTCGAGCCTGCGTCCTATCGGGGAATTTCGCTTCGACTCCGCTTCGTTTGTGCCGGTGCAGCCGGCTCCGGTGCCGTCGGAGATATCGGCGCTGGCGGTGCCCGACCCGGAGGCGCCGGGGTGGTCGCCTGAGTCTGCTGCGAACCTGACGCTGGAGTCCCGGTTTCTCTTCGATCAGAGCGGCGCGCTCGATCATTTCTATGCTGCGCTGCAGGGCCTGGCTCGCGGGGAACGGGATCATCCGGTTCGGATTGTCCACTATGGTGACTCGCCCACGACGGCTGACCTGATCACCGGGGACGCGCGGGAGCTGCTGCAGGACCGCTTTGGAGATGGCGGCTCGGGGTTTGTCCTGATCGCCAAGCCGTGGGCCTGGTATGGACACCACGGAGTCGATGTCGATGGAAACGGCTGGCAGATTGATACGGCCGTCGGATCGATGCGCGAGGCGGCGTATGGGCTGGGCGGCGCAATCTTTACGGGGCAGGATGGTGCTTCCACCACGATTCGGCTGGATTCCGGCAACTCCACCTCGATCGAGGTGGAATACATGCAGCATCCCGGTGGAGGCAGCCTGAGTGTCTCCGCGAACGGGGTGCTTGTGGGATCGGTCAGCACAGCGGGTGACGCCGGGAAGAATGGCGCTGCGTCCGTCGCCCTGCCCGGGGGCACAAAGGTGGTGCAGCTCCGTGTTTCCGGGGGATCGGTGCAGGTGTTTGGGGTTGCGCTCGCGAGTGGGACGCGGGGGCTGACTTACGACAGCATTGGCCTGAATGGGGCGTCGACGACCGTGATGTCGCGGGCGTTCAATCCGGCGAACTGGTCGGACGCGCTGCAGCACCGCAATCCCGACCTGGTCATCATCAACTACGGGACCAACGAGAGCGGCTTCCCCGGCTATGTCGATAAGCAGTACGAGGGAGAACTGCGCCGGGCGATTGCGCGGGTTCGGGCCGCACTGCCGCAGGCGTCGATCCTGGTGATGAGCCCGATGGACCGCGGAACCAAGGCGGATGGAGACGCGATCATCACCATGCCGGCGATCCCGAGGATTGTGGCGATTCAGCAGCGGGTTTCCGGGGAGCTTGGGTGCGGCTTTTTCGACACGTACGACGCCATGGGCGGCAATGGTACGATAGCAAAGTGGTACGATGGACAGCCGCGCATGGTGGCCGCGGACCTGATCCATCCTTCTCCCCAGGGTGCCCGTATTGTGGCCAGGCTACTGACATCACAACTCCTCATCGGCTACCAACGGTACATGCAACGTCATCCAGCGGGGCAACCTCCAAACGTCACTGCGTCCGTCCAATCAGGGACGGCTTCTGCGCGAATGGACCGCGCTGAAGACAAGCCCGAAGGAGGGCGGTAGATGTTCGCGAGGCTCGCCCTTATTCCGCTGCTCGGGTTTGCTCTGTTCGTCCAGAGCAGCGCGCAAGGTTCCACGGGAACCAGGAAGCCGGCGGCGGTGAAGAAACTGCCGGCGGCCAGGGGACCGGCGAAGGCAAAGCATGCCTCGACGAGGCGGGCAGGGACCAAAGGGAAGTCGGGATCGAGGTTAACTTCGGCTAGAGGGGCGGCCTCCAAAGCAGGACGCGGGGTGGGAACGGCCTCGCGGGCAGTCGCTCACGGTGCGGTGCGGCCTGTGAGGGCGACGGCGCACGCGGTGCAGGTGCTTGGAAAGTCTTCGGCCAGGCAGCAGGCGACACGGCAGGAAGTGGTGGAGCAGATCTCCGAGGGACTGGCGAACCCGCCGGTAGGAATTGAGAATGCCGCTGCGTTGCGGCCCTTTTTCGACCAACTGCATCAGCTGGAGGTCGATCCCAAGGGGCAGTTGGTGCGGGTGCTGCAGTTTGGCGACTCGCATACCGCGGCCGATATGTTCACCGGCGCTTTGCGCAGCCTGTTCCAGACGAAGTGGGGCGACGGAGGGCCCGGCTTTTCGTACGCCGGCTATCCGTTTGCCGGATACAGGATTCATGGAACCAAGCGCGCTCAGTCCATCGACTGGACAGTTGAGGGGACGCATTTCCGCGACCTGGGAGACGACGCCCTGGTGGGGCTGGGAGGCGTTAGCCTGAGCACAGTCCGCGCGGGAAGCTGGGTGTCGCTGGACTCGGATGCGGCCTCGCTGGAGGTCCAGTATCTGACTCAGCCGGGCGGCGGGCCTATCGAGATTTACGACGGCGACAACCTGCTGACGACTGTTTCCACGGACGGGCCAACGGCGCCCGGCCACTTCGATACGCCGGTGGAGCCGGGGGCGCATCACTTTGAGGTTCGCGCGACGGAGGATGCTCCGGTGCGGCTGCTTGGCCTGACGACGGAGAATGAATCGGGCGTGACTTATGAAGCGATGGGGTTGAATGGAGCGGAGGCGTCGCTGATCCTGCGGTGGGACGAGGCGCTGCAGCAGGCCTATATGGCACAGGTGAACCCGGCGCTGATTGTGCTGGCCTATGGAACGAACGAAGCGAGCGACCACACCTGGAACGAAGAGAGCTATGCGGCGATGTTCCGCTCGTTGATTGCGCGCTGCCACAGATTGGCGCCGAAGGCTTCGATCCTGGTGATCGGGCCACCCGATCGGGCACTGCGCGCGGGCAGAAAAGGATGGACGCCCTTCGCCGGAGTCGATCGCATTGTGCACGCGCAGCGAACGACCTGCAAGGAGATGGGCTGCGCCTATTGGGATCAGCGATCCCGCATGGGCGGGTTAGGGTCGATGCGCGAATGGGTGTCGGTGCAGTGGGCGCAGGCCGACCACACGCACTTTACCGGGGAAGGCTACACGGAGTTGGCCAGTGCCCTGTTCATGGACATTGTGCAGCAGTACAACGCATACCAGGGTGTTTCCACGATGGCTGAAGGCGGAACGAAATGAGCAAACAGGCAGGCATTCTGAAGGTCATTCACGCAGTTTCCGATATCACAACCGATCCGGCGCCCGACGAATCCCTGTTCGACTCGGGTGCGCTCGATTCCTTTACGCTTCCGGATCTGGTGACCGGGCTGGAGCAGGAATTTGGCGTTAGCATTCCCGACTCGGACCTGGTTCCCGAGCGGTTCGACACCCTGAACAAGATCGAAGCGTACCTGGACAAGCGGGCAAGCTGAAATGGCTTACCTCCGTTCGTTCGGGTGCTCTGTTCCCCCGGCGCGCGTCGGCAACGATGCGCTGGCTGCTCGCACGGGCAGGGAAGCGGCGCTGATCGAGAAGACGACCGGAATCCTCGAACGGCGGTATGCGGCGGCGGACGTCTCTGTCGTCGATCTGGCTGTGGATGCTGCGAACGAATGCCTGCGCAACGCGGGTATCACGGCGCAGGACCTGGGTTTGTTGCTGGTTTCGAGCGGGTCGATGGAGCGGGCGTTTCCTGGTCCGGCCTCGAGCGTGGCCGCGCGGCTTGGGTTGACGGGCACGCCTGCCATCGACCTTCCCATTGCGAGTGCGGGTTCGCTGATTGGAGTTGCGCTGGCAGCCGATCTGGCGGAGCGATACGGCAATGTGCTGGTGGTTGCGTCGGAGATTATGTCGCGGCGCATCTCCGATGCGGACGCCGACACGGCAATTCTGTTTGGCGATGGCGCGGGCGCATGCCTGGTAAGCCGCGACTCCGGCATCGCGCGGATCACCGACTACGCGCTGTATACGGATGGCAATAGCGCCGAGGCGTTGCAGCTTCCCTTTGGCGGCGCGCTCCAGATGAAAGGGCTCGACGTCATCATGCATGCCTCACGCAAGGTTCCGCGTGCCATCGCCGGGCTGCTGGAGAAGTACAGCATGCCGGCGGGCGATGTCGGCGTGTACCTGATGCACCAGGCGAATGCGAACCTGCTGCGCAAGATAGCCGCGGCGCTGAAGGTTCCGGATAACCGATTCTTCTCGAACATCGAACACTACGGGAACACCTCCTCGGCGTCGCTGTTGATTGCGGCAGCGGAGTGGTGGAGTACGTGTTCGAAGCCCCTGACTACGCCGATCGTGATGGCAGCCTTTGGCGCGGGGTTCCAATGGGGAGCGCTGCTGGCGCAGCCTTGAGCTTCTTTCAATTGTGTGGCGCTTGTGCGGGTTTGAAGGAAGTCCCTTCCCTGGAACTACGGATTGCTCCACGTTGTACGATTGGTTGGAGAGGTCCGCGGCGACGGAATCCACCGGACTGCGCGCTGCAGCGATGACCCAATCGCATTTGTTGACGTAAATCCCGATGCCGACTCTCCCCCAGATTCTGTTCAGCGACGATGCACGCGATACCCGGACCAAGGTGATCGGCATCTACGTCGTGCTGCTGGTGTTCAATCTGGCGGCCTGGCTGTGGGCCTTTGTCGCGTTTCATCCTTACCCGCTGCTTCTGGGCACGTCGCTGCTGGCGTATAGTCTGGGCCTTCGCCATGCGGTCGACGCCGATCATATTGCCGCGATCGACAACGTCACGCGTAAGTTGATGCAGGAGGGCAAGCGGCCCGTCGCGGTTGGCTTAATGTTCTCGCTGGGGCACTCGACGATTGTTGTCGTGGGATCCGCGGCAATCGCCGCTACTGCGCTGGCGCTGCATCACCGCATCGACACTGTCCGGGATATTGGCGGCATCGTCGGCGCGCTCGTCTCGATCTTCTTCCTCTTCAGCATTGCGATGGTCAATCTGGTTGTGCTGCGATCGGTCTACACCGCGTTCGTTCGGGTTCGGCGGGGAGAGCCATACGTTGAGGAAGACTTTGATTTGCTGCTCGGCAACCGGGGATTGCTGGCACGGCTTTTTCGCCCAATGTTCAACATGATCAAGCGGAGCTGGCACATGTATCCGCTGGGGATTCTGTTCGGCCTCGGTTTTGACACCGCCACTGAGATCGGAGTGCTGGGGATCTCCGCCGCTGAAGCGTCGAAGGGGCTGTCGCTCTGGTCGATTCTGGTGTTTCCCGCGCTCTTTGCCGCGGGCATGTCGCTGATCGACACGACAGACAGCATTCTGATGCTGGGTGCTTACGGTTGGGCGTTTGTGAAACCCATTCGCAAGCTGTACTACAACATCACGATCACGCTGGTGTCGGCCGTGGTGGCGCTTGCGGTTGGAGGCATCGAAGCGCTCGGCCTGGTCGCATCGCAGTTTCACCTGACCGGACGTTTCTGGATGCTCGTGACTCGTTTGAACGAGAACTTCGGCACGCTGGGCTACGTTATCATCGGACTCTTCATCCTGAGCTGGATTATCTCGGTTGCCATTTACAAATGGCGCCGGCTGGATCACCTTGAACTGAACGCCTGACGCGTTCGCCGGTCCCATCTATGAGCAATGTTCAACCGTATCGCGATGCTTCACCGGAGCAAGTGCCCGTCCAGGGATTCCTGCATTCCTCGATCGAACCCGGCGCCGACTGCCTCATCCTTACCCATGGGGCGGGCGCGAACTGCAACGCCCCGCTGCTGGTTGCCCTGGCGGAAGCATTCTGCGCGACGGGCCTTACGGTTCTGCGTTGCGACCTGCCGTTTCGGCAGGCGCGTCCACACGGGCCGCCGCAACGAGGCAGCGCGGAACGCGATCAGCTGGGATTGAAGGCGGCGGTCGCTTCAATGCGGCGAACGACGCCCGGCCGGATTTTTCTGGGTGGCCATTCGTACGGTGGCAGGCAGGCGACGATGCTCGCCGCGGCGGAACCCGGACTGGTCGACCGGCTTCTTTTGCTTTCCTATCCGCTCCATCCGCCGAAGCGACCGGCCGAGCTCCGCACTGCGCACTTTCCGCAGCTACAGACTCCGGCGTTGTTTGTGCACGGCTCGCGTGACGGCTTTGGCACGACGGACGAGATGACGGCGGCGCTGATTCTGATTCCAGCGCGAACGGAACTGCTGACCGTCGGCAGTACTGGGCACGAACTGATGACCAGGAAAAACTGCGACGAACTCCCACTGACTGTCGTGGAAGCATTCCGAGCGTTCGCGCGCAACGGCGCTTAGAACGCGGGTTAAGCCAGCTCCAACTCAACCTTCTGCGCCTCGCGGTCGAGCGTCGCGATCCGGAAGCTTCGAATCTGTCCCGCGCTGAGTGGTTGCGGCTTCGCGCCGGCCGGCGCCGCGCCACTCTTCCAACGAGCGCTGAGCATGGAGCTGAGCGACGAAAGATCCACAGCGCCGCCGCTGGTACCACTCTCCGCTGCCGGGGCGCTCGCCGCCACGCGGCACGTGGCGCGAATCCCTTCGCCGAGTTCCACGGTCGCAATGTCCCCCGCCTGCTCCACTACGCGGCCGGAGACCACATCGCCGGTGTTGTGCTCTTCCAGATACTCGCCGAGCCCGGTGGGCACCAGTTGTTTCATGCTCAGCTTGATCTGGCGCTTCTCCGTGTCGATCGCAAGCACCTGCGCCTTCACGATCTGCCCCGCGCGCACCGCATCCTGCGGGTGATTCAGGCGGCGGTCTGCGACGATCTCGCTGATGTGGACCAGTCCTTCCACGCCTTCGGTGAGCTGCACGAAGGCGCCGAACTTCATCAGCCGTGTCACCGGTCCTTCGATCGCCGACCCCACGGGAAATTTCTGCGCTGCATCCGTCCACGGATCGCCCAGTGCCTGCTTCAGCCCGAGCGAAATCCGACGCTCGCCGGCACTGACGGACAGCACTACGGCCTCCACCGTGTCGCCCTGCTTCAAAATGTCGCTGGGCTTGTGCACCTTCTTTACCCACGACATCTCGGAGACATGCACCAGGCCCTCGATCCCGGGCTCCAATACAACGAACGCGCCGAAGTCCATTAGCCGCGTTACGGTGCCTGTGATGCGCTGGCCGACGACGTATCGCTCAGCGGCGGTCTCCCATGGCTCGGGCTCGAGCTGTTTGAGCCCCAGGGAGATGCGGCGGCTCTCTGTATCCACCTTGAGAATCTTGAGGCGCAGTTCCTGGCCGACCGAGAGCACGTCCTCAGGAGAATTTACCCGGGCGTGCGCCATGTCGCTGATGTGCAGCAGACCGTCGATGCCGCCGAGGTCGATGAATGCGCCGTAGGTCGGCAGGCTTCGCACCACGCCGCTGACGATGTCGCCCTCCTTCATTTCGGCATAGCGGCCCTGCTCCAGCAGGCGGGCTTGTTCTTCCGTAATCACGCGGCGGTCGACGACGACGTCCTCATCCGCGACATCCAGCTTGGTGATGCGGCAGGTGATTTCCTGGCCAACCAACTTCTCCATCTCAGCTGCGTCGCGTACGCCACTGCGCGAGGCCGGCATAAAGGCGCGCACACCAACGTCCACCGTCAGTCCGCCCTTGACCACTGCCGTCACCGTTCCCACGACGGGAGTTTTCTGCGCGAACGCTTCCTCCAGGGAAGCCCAGTCGACCGGCTGAATCACCTTGTGCCGGGAGAGCTCGTAGTAGCGCTCCGCATTGCGGCCCTTCACGGATACCGGAAACACGTCTCCCGTCGCTACGCCTTCGGCATTGTTTTCAAATGCGGTGCGCGGCAGAATCCCCTCGGACTTGTACCCGATATCGAGGTAGACCGACTCCGCGTCGAGCGACACGACCGTGCCCTGCAACTGGGTGGCGCCGTCTTCGGCCTTGTGGGAATGCGCGTGTTCGAACTCCGCCAGCAAGTCGCCAAAGGGCACATCGGCGACTTCAGGTGCAGCTTCAACTGTAAGGGAATTTTCCGGGATGATTTCGTTGGTCATGATGGTTCTCTACCATTCTGTCACGAATCCCCTGGGTGCCTGTCCCGGCGCGGCGGGAGGGGGCGCTATGGCGTTGCTGCCTGCGCTTTGCACCTGCATTGCCAACGGGCTTTGGCCACCGATGCGTGGTCCTACCAAGGCGAGAGTTCCTGCATGGCGAGCACTGGATGCGCGGAAAATCCGCGTGGTTACAGGTGATTTGGCGTGTCTGCGCTGCCGGTGGGCGGTTCCGCTCCCGAAATACTTTCACAGGTAAAAACAATTTGCAGGTAATGAAAAATTTATTGACAGCCCTTTGCGCGGCTTTATAGGATGCGCGGGTCGATCCTTTTCCCCAACACAGACCGCCGTCCCCGGAGTGAACCTATGCAGATACTTCACACTAAGAACTTAATCCGCGCCGTTTTCGTTGTTTGCGGCCTCGCACTCCACTCCATGATTCCTGCAGCCAGAGCCTTCGCGCAGAGCTCCACCTCCGCCGTCAACGGTGTCGTGACCGACGCCAATAAGGGCGTCATTGTCGGCGCCAAGGTCACGCTGACCAATGTCGATACCAACGTTGCGCGCACCACCGTGACCAACAGCACTGGAGACTACTTCTTCTCGAGCGTCGTTCCGGCGCGCTACACGCTGAGTTTTGTCGAGCAGGGCTTCCAGACCGAGACGATCTCGCAGTTCGCAGTCGGCGTGGCGCAGGCGGTTACGCTCAACGCGATCCTGAGGGTTGGAGCTGTCTCCGAGACGGTCACGGTTCAGGCCAGCAGCGTAGAGCTTGAGAGTTCCACCTCGCAGCTCGGCACCGTCATCGGCGAGCAGCAGGTGAGCAGCCTCCCGCTCGACGGCCGCAACTTCACGCAGCTGCTTACGCTGACGCCCGGTGTCACGCCGGTCAGCACGGGCCAGAACGGCAGCGCGAGCAACACCGACGTCGTCAAGGGGTCGAACTACAGCTTTCCCTCCATCAATGGCGCAGGGAATCGCTCCACCATTTACCTCACCGACGGGCTGAACAACAATCAGGCCTGGTATAACACCTACGCGACGCCTCCGATCATCGATCAGGTCGCGGAGTTCAAGGTCAACTCGCACAATGACGCGGTTTACGGCGGATCGCTTGGCGGCACCGTCAACATCATCACCAAGGCCGGCACCAACGCCTATCACGGCACTGCGTGGGAGTATGTGCGCACGAATAGCTTCGACGCCAACCCCTTCTTCAAGGCTGTGGCGGAAGTCTCGTATCACCTGAACACTTTTGGCGGGCAGATGGGCGGTCCCATCCAGATTCCGAAGCTTTATAACGGCCGCAACAAGACCTTCTTCGAGATCGGCATGGAGGGAACGCACTACTCGCAGTCGGGCTCCACGAATATTCTTGAGCCTACCGCTGCACAGCTTGGAGAGACGACGTACGGTGGCCCGCAGACCCTCCCCTTCCTTGACTTCAGCAGTGCGCAGACCGGCGCGAAAGGGGGCTGCACGCCCGGCGCGACTACGGTCAATACGGGAGCCTGCCAGCTGTACAATCCAACCGTTGCGAACAATGCCTCCGCCCCCAATCGCCCGGCGTACCTTGGCAACCAGATTCCGGTTGCGGAGGCGAATGCGAACGCGCTTGCTTTCATCAAGACCATTTTCACGCAGGCGCCGATCGTGATTCCTGGAATCGCGACGACCACTGCGAATCAGCAGATCACTGCGCCCACACGTCAGCAGACGTACAACTACACGGGCCGGATCGATCAGCACATCGGCTCGAAAGACTTCATCTTCTTCCGTTATGCGGGCTTCGAGAATACGACTATTGGCCCGAGCACGCTGCCGACGCTCTTCTCCACGACGCTTATCCCGTCGCAGCAGTATGGCGTCAGCTGGCTGCACGTCTTCAGCCCGACCACCAGCATGCAGCTGCAGTACGGCCGCACCCACGTGGAGCAGGACGCCGTCACCCAGTTCTCGAACCACGATCTGTGGAAGACCTACGGGTGTTCTGCGGACATGTGCGATGCGTTTGTCGGGGGTGCATCGCTGCTCGTTACGCAGGCTGTAACCGGCGGCTTCTCGGGCGGCGAGGCCAACAGCCCTTCCGCCAACCTGTCCAGCATTCACGAGTGGTCGGGCAGCGTTAGCAGGACGATCGGCAATCATGTCCTCCAGGCCGGCGGGGGATGGGACGAAGTCAACTACACCGCCGAGCTGCGCCAGGGGTCGGTCGGATTTACTGGAGCGTCGACCGCCAACTTTACCGGAAATCCCAGCTCGCCCTCCGGCGTATCTGCCACCTCGCAGCCGGGTTCCGGGTTGGCCGACTTCATCCTCGACTATCCGAACAACGAGAACAAGCGCAACGTTCTGCTGACCGAACGTCCCGGCGGCATCGGCAGCGCCTATGTGCAGGATAGCTGGAAGATGACGCGCGACCTCACGGTGAACTTCGGCGTCCGCTACGACCGCAGCGCTATTCCAGCGTTTGGTACAGAAGCCTCCGTAGGGCTGCAGGGCAGCATCGAGACCGGCGACTTCGACTTCAACAACGGCACGTACATCATCCAGCAGTTGCCGCCGCTGTGCAGCGTTCGCATGCACGCACCGTGCATGCCCAGCGCCATTCTTCCGGCCAATGTTGTCGTTGCCACTGGCGGAAAAATTCTCCACGGCACCAAGGACAACATCGGCCCGCGAGTTGGTTTCGCGCTTCGCGTGAATGACGGCATGTCGGTGCGCGGCGGGTTCGGCATTACCTACGACAACTGGGCGGCGATCATCCAGATGACGCAGAACTATCAAGGCTCGTGGCCGGACACCGGCACGCTGCAGATCAACGGCACCAATCTGCCCGGCACTCCGTACACCTCGGCGCAGAACCCCTTTGCACAAAACGGAGGCAATTTGCCCTCCGCTACTCCGTTCTCGTCATCGAACGTCAACTACATGGTTGACCCACTCTGGAAGAATCCCTACTCCGAGCAGTACAACTTCGGCATCGAGCAGCAGCTCGCCCGCCGAACTCTCCTGGTGCTCAACTATGTCGGCTCCGCGTCGCATCGGCTGGACGTGGGCGGGTACTACAACACCGGCACTCCGGCTGCGGGGGCGTCGTTCGCTACGCGGCAGGCAGCGGGCACTACGGGGCAACCGTACCCCTACACGGTGCCGGAAAAGTCCTGGGACCACCATGGCGCGAGCGCTTCGTATAACGCGTTGCAGGCCATGTATCGCGGCAACTTCCCGGGTCTGACCTTCATGGCGTCCTACACCTGGAGCAAGACGCTCGACGAAGGCGGCGACGGCTACTTCGGCGTCGAGGGCGGCGTGCCCGAGGATCCTTACAATCCCAAGGGAAGCCGTGGCCCGGCCAGCTTCTCCATTCCGCAGCTGTTCACCGCCAACTTCACGTACGAGCTTCCGATCGGGGTGGGCAAGAGATTCTCCACCGGAAGCCGTGTCGCCAATCTCGCCATCGGCAACTGGCAGGTGCAGTCGATTCTTACCGGGCGCTCAGGCCAAAACTTCAACGTCACCTCCGCCGGAGACATTGCCAACACCGGCAACGCCAGCACCTACGAGCGGGCCAACCTGCTTGCTAATCCGTGGGTAGCCGGTCCGGTCAGCTCCAACCCATCCTGCACGCTCTTCTCCGGCTCCACCCGGACTGCGCAGCAGTGGTTCAATCCGTGCGCCTACCAAACTCCCGCGAGCGGAACGCTTGGCAACGCGGGCCGCAACATACTGCAGGACCAGACCTATTGGAACCTGGACGCATCGATCTTCCGCATCTTCCCCATCACGGAACGAGTTGGCTTGAAAGCCGATCTGGAGGCCTTTAACTCGCTCAACCATCCGGTCCTCGGAACGCCGGGCACGGCAACGACCACCAGCGCTACGCTCGGCGTGATTACGTCGACTGCGAGCACGGCCCGTATTCTGCAGGGCTCAATACGATTTCAGTTCTAACGACGTTCATGGCAACAATCCTCAGGGGCGGACCTCGACCTCAGGTCCGTCCCACTTTTTTCCCAATTTTCTGAATCAATCAATTTGGAGCGCAATCAAAATGGATTCTCTGAAGTTGAATCGCCGGGACATGTTGTTGGGCGCAGGCGCGGCAGTTGCATCGGTCACTAGAAGCTCATTCGCAATGGCAGCGGCGCAGACTCCGGCCCCGGGCGAACGTGACCCTACCCCTGTCCCACCCACGGCCGATCAAATCCGCCGCATGAAGTGGTGGCACGAGGCGAAGTTCGGCATGTTCATCCACTTCGGCCTGTACGCCCAGCACGCCCGCCACGAGTGGGCCATGGAAACGGAGGCGATCCCCTTCGCTGAGTACACGCCGCTGGCAAAAGCCTTTCACCCCACTCCGGGCTTCGCGCGCGGCTGGGCGAAGCTCGCCAAGGCTGCGGGTATGAAGTACATGGTGATGACGACGAAGCATCACGAGGGCTTCTGCAACTTCGACTCGAAGCTCACCGACTACTGCGCGACGAAACAAGGACCCGGGCGCGACCTCGTCCGCGAGTACGTGGACGCGGCCCGCGCGGAAGGCCTCCACGTCGGCTTCTATTATTCGCTGATGGACTGGCACCACCCGGACGGGGCCCGCTGCGCAACCGACGAAGAGGCTCGCAAGCGCTTCGTCGAATACACTCATGGCCTGATCCGCGAACTGCTTACCAACTACGGCAAGATCGACGTTCTCTGGTACGACGTCTCGTGGCCGCTCGACGCGAAGGGCTGGGAATCCGAGCGGATGAACAAGATGGTGTTCGAGCTGCAGCCTGACATTGTTGTCAACAACCGCAACCATCTGATCGGAGACTTCTCCACTCCGGAGCAGAAGATTGTGGCTGAGACGAATGGCCGCGCGTGGGAAAGCTGCATGACGCTGAACGACAGCTGGGGATTTCAGCGCGCCGATGACAACTGGAAGTCGGCCCGCACCGTCATTCGCAACCTGATCTCCTGCGTGCACGACGGCGGCAACTACCTGCTGAACATTGGCCCGCAACCCGACGGATCGATCCCGGGAGAATCGGTGCGCATCCTCAGCGAGGTGGGCCACTGGATGGCGATCAATGGCGACAGCATCTACAAGTCGGAGATCTGCGATCCGCGCCGCTCCAACTACGCCAGCTTCACCCGCGCCGGCAACACGCTGTTCATGCACGTACACTTCTGGCCCGGGTCGGACCTCGCCATCTCAGGTCTCACGGTGAAGGTTAAGTCAGCGCGCTTGATCAAGACGAATGAGGCTGTGACCGTGTCGCAGGATCCCTACCGCGTGCATCTCACCGGCCTCCCGGTCGATGCACCGGACACGCCCATCACTACGATCGCTCTCGAGTGCGACGGCGAACCGAAGCAGGACACCATCTTCGTCCGGAACAACAAGCCACGCGTGTAACGGTCAGCCTGCCTTACTTTCTGGTGCTTGCCCCGCGCCGGCCTTTGCTGCCGGCCGGGGGAGCCCCCATCGCTTCGGAGATCTCCTCGCTTGCTGCTCGCAGCACCTTCACCACGTCTGCCATGCCGATGGTATCCTCAAGCCGCTTCACGAAAGGAATCGTGAGACCGGCAACCGCATTGCCGCTGGCTCCGAGCACCGGGAAGCTGACGTTGACCACCCCCGTCACCTGGTAACTGGAGCGCCTCTCGTAGCCGCGCCTGTGGATTCTTACGAGGTGCTCATCGAGGTCGGCAGGCTTCTTCCGCTGCGTCTCCCGGGTGTACTCCTCCATGGCCCGCATGCGCGCGTCATCGGTCTGGTGCGCAAGAATCACGTGCCCGGTGGAGGCGTGCATCAACTCCACCTTCGATCCCATCTTCACGTAGAACCCGGTCGACTCCGGCGAGTCCACTTGCGCGATGATCACGACGTGTCCGCCGTCGATCACGCCCAGGTGGCAGGACTGCCGCAACGCATGGGCTACGCTGTGCATTACCGGCAGCGCTTCGGTCACGAGACGCTTGGTGGGCGGGTGCTCCTGCGCCAGCCGGAACAGACGCAGCGTCAGTTGATACTTCTCCCGGTTCTCCGATTGGGATAGATACCCGCGCTGCTCCAGGCAGAGCAGCATGCGGAAGATCTCCGACACGGTTCGGTTCAGCTTGCGTGCCACCTCGCTAACGGTCAGGCCGCCGGGGGTGCTGGCAAACAGCTCCAGAATATCCAGCCCCTTTTCCAGGGCGGGCGTCGGGTAGTCTCGCTTGGGGCCGGTTTTCGCGGCAGTTCTCGTCCTCAGTTTCATGGCCAAACTGAGTGTAACAACAACTGCTCCGGGCTACGCCACGTGGCGCAACAGATCCATCGCTCTTGAGCGCAGCAGCGTCTTCTTCTCGACCAGGGAGAGTGCATGTTCCTGCGGCCCGTCGAGCGCCACAATGCCCAGCCGCTCTGCAGTCTGGTTGTTCCAGATGACCCAGCGGTCCTCGTCCGCGAGGTCGGGACGATGGTCAGCGCGGTACGGCTCGAAGGACTCTACGACGGACTGAATCGCATTCGTAAGCTCATCGGTAAGATCGATCGTCAGATGGCTCATGGCACACGCTCCTGCAATTAGATTAAGTTGTCAGGGCCCCACTACACCACGATTTCCTGCGCAAAAAGGTTGCCGTTCTAGGCACTCCCATTCATGCGGTCATTTGGCGCGATCGTCTACTGTCAGACACAGGGAGGCATGCGCGCTGCGATACTTATCTCTATGTACACACGTCTCGACCGCGCCCACCGAGCGATCCCGGTGGTCCTCGGATTCATTACGCTTGCAGGCGTTCTCGCTCTGCTTGTCTGGGACATCGCCCCCGCGCTGTTTCCTGCGCGTGCCCACGATCTGCTCGGCGCATTCCCACTGGCCATGATTGCCGTCGCGTACCTTGTCTACCAGAGCGTCCATCGTCCCTCCGCCATGGAGTGGTTTAAAGCAATCCTGTTGGCCGTCGCATTTCTCTTCTGGGCCGCGAATCAGTGCTGGCCCGACCCGCACCAAGCCACCGTCTTCAATGACATCGCTATCGCGCTATTCGTTTTGGACGTCTTCCTGGTCATGATTGGTTGGCCCGCGGCCTCACCCGACGAGTCTTTTGCCGAGACCTACGCGCAGTCGCCTGCCCCGTCGACGCATCGCGACCCATCCAGCTGAGAGGGTGGTACAGGCGCATGTCACGACAGCTTCAATGCTTCTCCTCGGGGAGACGCAGGATCCGCAGTGTCTCCCGCAGATGCTCTCGCGCGGTATCGTCACCCTCAATCTGCAATGCGCGGTCCAGTGCTCCGATTGAACCGGTTGCATGCAGTGAGCGCAGTGCGTCGGCCGCCGCGATTCGGACTGTCGGCTCCAGGTCTGGCAGCGCGGCCGTGGCCAGCGCCTTCGCCTTGGACTCCTGGCCGCGGTAGTACACCGCCGCCTGCAGCGCCAACACCCGGACATCTGGATCCGCATCGGTTCGTTCGATCTGCTCAATCGCAGGGAAGCAGGTTGCGAGTTCCCGGTGCGAGACATAGCGCGCAGCGTCCAACCTTGCCGTCGACGGCACATTCACGTTCTGGCAGATTTGCTGCAACTGATCCACGGCGCGGCGCGAGCCAAGCCATGTCGCCGCTCCGGCCAGATTCACCTGCACCTGAGGATCTCGTTCGTCCTCCAGCGCGCGGGTGATCGCCGGCAGCGCTGGATGATCGTCCATGGCTGCCAGTTGGGCGGCTGCCAGGCTTCGCACCTCGCCATCGGAGTCGTGGAGCGCCTCAATCAGGGAGGGCTCGGTCGGTTCGACGTGGTGTCGCGCCAACCCGTCCGCGAAGGTCTCGACAGGTGGAGGCGGGGTTCCCGCCAACCATCGCGGTGCAAGCGGAGCCACCTGGGCCGAACCCATTGAAGCCGCAGCCATCAGCGAGACGCCTGGCAGCAAAATCAGGAATAAGCGGAATGTCTTGCAGGTCGAACAGCTCGTCGTCATCCTAAACACCTTGTCCTTCTATATTGAGACTCACCACCGTCAAATTCGGATGCAGAGAGTGACGAACGGATTCTCGGGCAGTCATCCGTCGATGGCGTGGTCCGGGCGGACATCCACCCCGCCACAAAGCTTCACCGAACTCCACGGAGCGGCCGCTCCGCTCCAGAACCGGTCCGCGGCCGGCAGTCCCAGCGTGGCAGAAACGCCGCTGCGCAGAGGTAGAGGCTGCCGGTCGAGATGTGGTCCTCGCCCAGCGACGGCTGGTGCCTGCCAAGTCCAATGCGCAGCCATCCCTTGTCGTCGAACGTCCGGGGAGCCGTCGGCGTCTTCTGCCGCAAGGTACGCAATCGACCGCCCCACAATCAACCTGTCCTTCGCCATACGCCATTCCGCGGAGCGCCGATCCCACGGCCAACCCGCCTCTCAATATTTCGCGCCGCCTCATCAAATCTCGTCCATCTTTGGCATAGCATGTCCTCCGCCGACGGTCTCGCCGATCCAGGCCAGGTATTCCCGCGACCCGCCCGCGATCGGCATGCGCACAATCTCCGGCGTCTCATACGAGTGGTTTGCCCGGATGTGCTGCTCCAACTCCGCGTACCTTGCTGCGGTCGTCTTGATCGCCAGCAGCCACTCCGGCTCCGAACACACCTTTTCCCTCCAGCGATACACACTCTGCACCGCCTGAATCTGAACGCAGGCTGCCAGCCGCGCGTCCACAATCGACAGCGCCAGGTCGTTGGCGAACTGCTTTGTCCCGACTGTGGTCAGCACGACGATGTGCGTTTCATCCATTGGGCGTCTCGCTCCACCTCACCATACCCCAAACGCAGATCAGCCCGCCGGGAGATGTCCCAGGCGGGCTGCAACGCTTTTGAACGAAGACGGCTTAGGCGGCGTCGTCAGTCCCCGAGGCTTCTGCCGGAGCCTGCTCTTCCATCTGTTTTGCCAACTCCTCGCGCTTCTTCGTGCGGGCTTCTGCGCGCTTCTGCCGCTTCTCATCCAGCTCTTGCTCGGCGCCCAGCAACTCGATGAACGCCATCTCCGCCGCATCGCCCTTGCGAGCGCCGCTGCGCGTGATGCGGGTGTAGCCGCCATTGCGGTCGCCGTAGCGCGGAGCCACGGTGCCAAACAGACGGTCCACCGACTCCGGAGTGATGAGGTACGCCAGCGCCTGCCGGCGGGCATGCACCGTGCCACGCTTGCCCAGGGTGATCATCTTCTCGACCAGCGGCTGGGTGGCCTTGCACTTGGTCAGGGTTGTCTCCACGCGATCCATCAGAATGATTGACGTGACGAGGTTGCGCAGAAGTGCGCGGCGGTGGCTGGGGTTGCGGCCTAACTTGAATCCTGCATTGCGATGACGCATGGTAAATCTCCTTCGACCCGGCTATTGCCGTCGGTCGGTTTACGGTCTGTTTCGCCTTGTCAGCGAGGGGGAATCAGTCGAATCGGCCACTCCGCTCTCCCCAAAAGCGCGCCATAAACAAACTCCGCGCACCTCGGGCCAAATGGACTTACTGCAACGAGCCCATTTTCTTTTCAAAGGATTGGCAGTGCCGACGATGAAAAGCAGAGAAGAAAGCCCCAGGGCCAACGAAAGCGCCCCAGTTCGACTCTTACCATTCTAGCGTGCCGTGGCCTCAGGGTGTCAAGCCAGCCACCCGGTAGTTGTATGGACGCGTGTCTTGGGGCGACTGCTAAACTGAGTCGTTCCTTCTTGCTAGAGCCAGCATGCCCATCGTCGAGCTTAATCACGTACGCAAGGTGTACGACACCAAGGTCGCCGTTGCCGACCTCTCGCTCAGCGTCGAGCCGGGGACAATGTTCGGGCTGCTGGGACCCAATGGATCAGGCAAGACCAGCTCCATCCGCATGATTATCGGGATCACCGTGCCCGACTCCGGCACCGTCTCCCTCTTCGGCAAGCCCTTTACTCGCAGCAGCCTGGGCCGGGTCGGCTACCTGCCCGAGGAGCGGGGCCTCTACAAGAAGATGAATGTTCTGGAGCAGCTCATCTTCATGGGCCGGCTACATTATCTCAGCGCCTCCCTCTCGGAGCAGCGCGCCCGCGCCTGGGCGGAGCGGCTCCTGATCACCGAGGCGCTGCCCAAGAAAACCGAAGACCTCTCCAAGGGAATGCAGCAGAAGATCCAGTTCATTGCGACCCTGCTCCACGACCCCGATCTCATCATCATGGACGAGCCCTTCAGCGGGCTCGACCCCGTCAATGCCTCGCTCCTGATGGATACGCTGCTGGAGCTTCGCCGCGAAGGCAAGGCGGTGATGTTCTCGACCCACCGGATGGACCAGGTCGAAAAGCTCTGCGACCACATTGCCCTGATCCATCGCGGCAATCTCGTCCTCTCCGGCTCCATGACCGAGATCAAGTCGAGCTATCCGCGTAATCGGGTTCACATAACGTTCGAGGGCGGCGACGCCTTCCTGAACAACCCCGCGATCGAGACGCTCACGCGCTATCCCGGCATGGCGGAGATCAAGCTGCGGCCTTCTTCATCGCTGGCCGACGATTCGCAGGCCCTGTTGGCGGAAGCCCTTCGACACGCCCGCGTTACCCGCTTTGAAGTGACCGAGCCAACTCTCGAACAGATCTTCATCGAGAAGGTTCAGGAAACTTCGCCCGGCAAGATCGACTTCGAACTCTCCGCCGACGCGCTCCCCGAACCGGAAGGGAGCTTCCTCGATGCCTAGCATGGGCAGAGTATCGATGCGCAATGTCTGGATCGTTGCGCACCGCGAGTACGCCGAGCGCATTCGAACGCGCGGCTTCCTGATCACGACCATCATGATCCCCCTCATCATGGGCGGATTCCTCTTCGGCAGCGTCTTCCTCGGCTCCCGGACGGCGCCCGATCTCCGTATTGTCGTTGTGTCGTCGGACACCCGGCTCGCGCTCGACCTGCAGTCGGAACTGCAACGGCGGCAACAGCACGATCAGGACAGCGCAAAGGACGCCGACGACAACCCGACGGCTCCGGCTCCGCCGAAGAAACAGCCGAACATTATTGTCGACGCCATCGACCCGGGCCCCAATACCCGTACCGATCTGGATAAGGATCTCGAGTCGGGCGATATCGACGGCTACCTCTGGATTACCCCAGCCGCTTCGGCCGGGGGCCGGCCGACGTTCGCGTTCACGCCTCGTTCTTCCGCCCAGCGCTCGGTGAGGCCTGTGCTTGCCTCCGCGCTGGAGACGGTCCTTGTGCGCGAGCAGCTCAATCACCGAGGGGTCATCGCCTCCGATGCGGACACCATGCTGCAGCCGGTCCAGGTTGTCGCCGCCAGCGGGGCCCGCCGCGACGACCACGTCTCTGCGGAGATCAGCGTCTCGGTCCTCTTCTTCGTGATGTATCTCGTCATCATGCTCTATGGCATGAACGTCGCGCGCTCGATCATCGAGGAGAAAACGTCCCGCATCTTCGAGGTCATGCTCGCCACCATTCGGCCCGAGGCCATGATGGCCGGCAAGATCATCGGCGTCGGTGGCGTTGGCCTGACCCAGGTTGGTATCTGGCTTGCAGCTGTCCTGGCGCTCGCCGGCGCGTCGGTGGCCGTGCATCTCGGCGGCGATCTCGTCCACGTATCGCTGACCTTCACCCAGGTCTTTTTCTTCTTTGTCTACTTCATCCTTGGGTATCTCTTCTACGCGTCCATCGCGGCTGCCCTGGGGGCGATGACCAACTCCGAGCAGGAACTCCAGCAGCTGAATATGTTCCTGGTGCTTCCGCTGCTGTTCTGCTTCTTCATGCTGGGTACGCTCATCAGCGCCCCCAACAGCACGCTCTCCCGCGTGCTCGCGCTCGTGCCGCCGTTCACCCCGCTGATGATGTATTTCCGCGTGTCGCTGGGGCAGCCCCGGGCGTGGGAGGTGATTCTCTCCATCGTTCTCACTTCGGCCAGCATTGTAGGGATCGTCTGGGTCACCAGCCGGATTTACCGCATCGGCGTCCTGATGTACGGCAAGCGCCCGAGCCTGCCGGAAATCCTCCGCTGGCTTAAATACAGCTAAGCCGTTGGAACCAGGCGGAACTTTCCTGCGAGCGGGGAAGGGGACACATCAGCAGACTCGCACCACGTCAATCCCGAGCAGCTTCCCGACCTTCGCCAGCCTGTCGCCGAGATGCCCCAGGCCGACAGCACAGTGGTGCGCTGGAGCCTGTTCGTTCCATCGTTCGATAAATCCCCGTGCACCGATGGGGAACCGGTATCGGCTGTTTGTGTTGCCTATCTCGAGAATCGGGCCGGCCTCGCTCGCACCCTCGGCGACTAGCAGCTTGAAGCCGCCGCGGTTTTCGACGACGGACAGGAGTGTCACCGGCCCGTTCTTCACGCTCATCTCCACGGAAAGTCCTCGGCCGACTTTGCCGTGATACACGGCTAGCGGCTTCACCTTGGTCTTGCCTTCGGCGATGCCGGAGTGTCCTGGCCCGTCGTGCCCCATCAGCACCACGTCGTCGTTGAAATCGACCGCGTAGTACTCCGTAAACGATCCGCCTGCGCCCAGTGAGTCCAGAATCTTCATCGCGAGCACGTTCTTCACCTCGTACTCGCCGGCAACGGGGACTCCGCGCCGGGTCAGCATCGACGTTCCGAGAATGATGGAGGTGATCGTATCCTCATTCATCGCGGATCCGGAGCCGTTATAGAAGTACGCCAGCGCGCCCAGCGAGTGCCGCTCCACCATCTCGTCGAGCGCCGCCGCAGTCTGCGCCGCCCGCTCCAATTCGCCGGCCGGACAATCCGGTTGCACGTCGAACTCGGCATAAAACGCCTTGAGTTTCGCGGCCAGCATGGCGCTCGTAACCTGGCTGCGCAACACGCCCAGTTCGTCGACCTCCAACATCTCGATGTGGGAGCCAAATACACTCGACACCGCCGTCAGATCAGTCACAATGTCCAGCATGCCGCCGTAGTAGTGCCCCATCAATCCCAGCCGCAGATGACTCAGTGCCTCCACCACCTGCGCGGCCGCCATCCAATCCTCAATCTCGCGCCAGCACTCCGGATCGCCCTCCAGCACGCCCGTCACCTGGTGGAAGGGAATGCCCGCACGCGCGAACACGTTGGCGATCTCCGGCACCGGACAGGCCGAGCAGAAGGCCAGCCAGTCGCCCGTCATCGCAGTCCGATCGGGCAGCGCGTTGAAGCGCGCGTAGTCAATCGCCGCTTCCGGCTGCAGGTTCAGCACCAGCACCGGAACCTTGGCCCGCCGCACCACCGGCAACACCGTCGACGAGAGCGCGTACGTGGTCACGTACAGCACCAGCAGGTCGATGTCCTGCCGCCGGGCTTGATGCCCAACCGCAAATGCCTTCTCAGGGGAATCAACGAGGCCGAAGTTCACGATTTCGCGGCCCGGACCGGCAAGTTTTTCGCCGACGCGCGCCACGTAGCCCTTCAGCCGTTCCTCCAGCCCATCGAACTGGCTCCAGTACGCTTCCAGGCCAATGCCGAACAACCCGACGCGCAAGATTCCGCCTTCCGTCATCTTGTCCTCTGACGACGCCTCGTTTCGCCGAATCGCCGCGAGAACATCCTACGCTGCACGCGCGCGAACGCGAGTCAGCTAGAATTCGGAGGCAGGAACCGAACCGGAAAAAGGAGCAGGACCGTGAGTGTAGTAGCTGGAGTCGATTTCGGCACGCTAAGCGTGCGTATCTCAATCTTCGACAAGAATCGTGGCAAGCTCGGTTCCGCGACCGCCGAATACCCTCTCCACAGCTCTCCGACCGACCCGCACCTGAAGACGCAGTCGCACGACGATCAGATGAACGCCCTGGTCCGCGCCATGCACGAAGCGGTCAAGGTCAGCGGCATCGATGGCAAGCAGATTAAGTCGATTGCGCTCGACACCACCGGATCGAGCGTCATTCCGGTCGGCGAGGGTCTCGTCCCGCTCGGCGAATACTATCTCTGGTGCGACCATCGCGCCGCCGGCGAGGCTGCCGAGATTACGCGCGCCGCGCACGCCTTCCACGGTGGCACGGGCTTTGAAGGCATCGACTGGTGCGGAGGCGTTTATTCGTCGGAGTGGGGCTGGTCGAAGCTGCTGCATTGGCTCCGCCACAACCCTGAGCTGCGGCCAAAGTTCGTCACCGCGCTGGAGCATTGCGACATGGTTGCGGCAACACTCTGCGGTGTTACCGACCCCAACGAGATCCCGCGCAGCATCTGCGCGATGGGGCACAAGTGGATGTGGAACCCGAAGTGGGGAGGGTTGCCGTCGGAGGAATTTCTGACCTCGATCGACCCGTTGCTGGCGGGTGTACGCGACAAAATCGCAGGCCATTACAACACATCGGACAAGATCGCCGGACATCTCTCGGAAAAGTGGTCGGACGCGTTGGGGCTTTCGGCGAGCATTCCGATTCCGGTGGGCGCCTTCGATGCGCACTGGGACGCGATCGGCGCCAACATCCGGCTTGGAGATGTCGTCAACGTCATCGGGACGTCCACCTGCATCATCGGTTTGAGCGACAAGCAGACTCTGGTGCCGGGTGTGTGCGGCGTCGTTCCCGGCTCGGTCGACCCGAAGCAGGTTGGCATTGAAGCTGGAATGTCGGCGGTTGGCGACGTGTTCGCCGCCATTGCGAGGCGCGCCGGAACGACGGTCGCCGCGCTCTCCGAAGAAGGCGCGCACTTGAAAGCCGGCCAGACGGGGCTGCTGCGGCTGACCTGGGACAACGGCGACCGGACCGTGCTGGTGAATCCGGCGCTGGGTGGCGTTACGTTCGGCTGGAACCTGCATCACACGGCGGCGGACGAACTGCATGCTGCTGTCGAGGGTTCGGCGCTGCACACTCGCGTCATCTTCAACCGGATGGAAGAGAACGGGGCGCCCATTCATCGCGTGATCAATGGCGGAGGCATTCCGAAGAGGAACGCCAAGCTGAACCAGATTTACGCGAATGTCCTGCGCAAGCCGGTCCTTGTGCCGGAAGGCGATGTCACGTCGCTCGGTTCCGTCATCATCGCCTTCCTCGCGGCAGGCGACTTCAAGACGATCGAAGAGGCGCAGGACGCGCTGTGCCCGCCATTCAGGACGTTTACGCCGGAGCCGGCTGAAGCTGCTCGCTACGATCGCTTGTTCCCGCTCTTCCGCGATGCCTACTTCGCCCTGGGAACGGCCGATGCAAAGGCAGTTTCCCTTGGCCACATCCTGCCGGAGTTGCAGGCGATTCGAAGAGACGCTACCGCCGCGGAGTAAGGTAGCGGCTCAAAAGCCGCAGGACAGCTCGAAGGGGAAGAAGGTTAGGGAACCATCCGAACGCAGGTAGTTGAGCGTCAGGTTGGTCGAGCCGTTTACGGTCACCGCAACCGCGGTGCCGGACGCGCCCCGTTTCGAGCATCCCACCTTGAACGACTTGACCTGGCCCTTCCATTCGGCCTCAGTGGTAAAGTCTTCGGTGAAACGCTGGAGAGGATAGTCTTTGTACTTGTCCATGTGCTGTTGCCAGTCGGAATCGTTGTAGAAGATTCCGTACGCTTTCGGATAGTCGCCCGCACTCAACGCGGTCATAAATGAGTTCACGCGGTGCTCCGCGGGCAAGTTGATGAAGAGCCATCCGTGTCCGAGCAGGAAGCCCGCTACTGCAAGCAGCACGAGCGCAGCCGCGGTGATGCCTGATCCGGCCAGCAAATTGTGGTTGCGCTTCTCTTTCTTTTCATCGAACTCCGGTGCATTCAGCAGCGTCATTGCGTGTCTCCTCCGTACCGAAAACCCTCTCCATTAGACACCGAAGGCGGCTCCGAAGTGCCCGCAGCCGAATAACTTCATGTCCAGCCGAATGCGCCCTCGAAGAACTCGATCTCCGTCGCTCCGGCGAGCAGATAAACCGAAACCACGTCGAACCGCACCGGAATTGCGCGCCGCTTCTTTTCCGGGAAGGCCTGCAGATAGACCTTCGCGAGGCCGCGGACCATTCTGCGCTTGTGTTCGTCCACCTCGGCTTCGGCAGGATTCAGATCACGTGCGGTGCGCGTCTTCACCTCGATAAAGCAGAGGCAATCGCCGTCCCATCCGACGAGGTCGAGATCGCCACGAACCTTGGCGCTGGTCCAGCGGCGAGCGACCACCACAACGCCGCGTCTGCCCAGTTCGAACAGGGCCGCCCGTTCACCCCGCAAACCTGTAACCAAATGCGGAGCTTTTGCGGGGCCGCGGCCGAGTCTCTCCTGCAGACGATCCATGTGCCGCAGCGTCCACTCCTGGGTGTCGATCCACAGCCGTGCGAATTTCCCTGCCCGAGACATGCAGGAGGATGATAAACCCTTCTGCCACAATGGCCTTACCGAAGGGGCGTCTTCTGCATCTTAGATGTGCAGGAAGGCGAATGATCTCTACCCGCATACGACCTAGATACTGGAAACTGACTGCTGTCTTCCTGGGTGTAGTTCTGATCGCCGCGATTCTGATCGCAACGCGTAAGAGCGATTCCATGGACGTGCTGGCGGCGCGAGCGAGTTACCGGGATTTGAACCAGCAGGTGACGACCAACGGTACGGTCTTTCCTGTCAACGAGTTCCAGGCACGTGCGTTCTGGCCTGGCATCGTCGACAAGGTCAACGTTGAACTCGGAGACAAGGTTAAGCCGGGCCAATTGCTGGTCAGCATGAAGGACCCATTTGCGGTTTCGCGGATGACTGCGGCCAGAGCCGCCCTAGACGGTTGGCAGCTGAGCGAGGAAAACATCCGCAATGGGGGCACCAAGCAGGATCAGATCGATCTGCACGGCAAACTGGAACAAGCGCAACTGACTCAGGCCGATGCGACGAAGTCGTTGAACGCGCTGCGACAGCTTCAACAAAAGGGAGCGGCCTCGGAAGCGGAAGTTAACGCGGCTGCACAGAAAGTGCAGAGTGCCAATGAAGTGCTTCAGAACCTGCGGGAGAAGAGTTCCAATCCCTATAGCGCGGCCGAACTGAAAAATGCGACGTCGCATCTGGCCGATGCGCAAGCCAATGTTGATTCCGCCAAAGTGCAGTTCAACAATGCCAACATTGCGTCTCCGATTGTGGGAACTGTGTACTCGATCAAGGTTGTTGCATATGACTGGGTTCCGGTTGGCGCCGATCTGATTCGCGTGGCGGATCTCAACCAGGTTGAAATTCGCGCATACTTCGATGAGCCCGAGATCGGCAAACTGGCGGCCGGGCAGCCGGTAAAAATTACCTGGGATGGAAAGCCGGATCGGGCCTGGCACGGACACATCAAACAGGCACCGATTGCGGCCACGGCGCTGGGACCGCGGAGTGTTGGCGAGTGCATTATCGCTGTCGATGACGCAAAAGAAGATCTGCTGCCGAATACCAATGTGATTGTAACGGCTACGATTCAACAACATAACCACGCTCTTACGATCCCGCGTGCGGCGCTGCATACCGACGGGCCGAAGAACTTCGTCTTCTGCGTAGTGGACGGTAGGGTGAAGAAAACTGACGTGGATACGGGCATTGTGAACCTCGACCGAGCGGAAATTACGAACGGTCTCACGGAAAATTCTGTAGTGGTATTAAATCCGCTGGACAACAGCCGCGAGTTGCGGGATGGGCTGCCGATCAGTTCGGTGCAACCCGCCCCATCCGAGTAGCTTGCGGTGCGACGAAGTTTCCGATGGTGTTCGAGTCGTGGCGCTCGACAAATATGTGCCGTCTTGAGCGGCAAATTCTCAGTCAACCCCAGGTTGCAAACTTACATCCAATTGCGACTAAGGGGAAAAGCCTTTGGGGCCAGCAACGACTTCTTCCACTCCCTCCTCCACTCGAAGCTCAGCCTTTCGGGACGCAAGTTGGCACGGTTCTCGGACGATGGTGCGCCCACGCCGTTTCACGTGGCTCGACGCGCTGATCGCAGCGTGCGCTGCGGGCGGATTGACGGCAAGCACCTTGTATCACGCTCAGTTGCGGACCTCGACGTACGCAGCCTCCGACTTCAAGACGCTGTATGCCTCCGTGTGGTGCTTTGTGCATCGGATGGACGCGTACAGCGTGGCAAACCTGAAGCAGGTTTTCGTTGCCAATAACGTCGAGCAGCCAGCGACCTGGTGGGGGCACGCGCCGGTCTATCCATGGCCGACCCTCGCGGTGCTTTCTCCCTTTGCCGGAATTGGTCTCGTTCCTGCAGCGTATCTGCTGACGATTCTCAGCGGCGTGCTGATGGCCGTGGCGATTACAGGGTTGATGCGCTATGCGGCGGACTACTTCGATCTGGGTCCCTTTTGGAGGATTCTGATCGCGCCGCTTTGCACGATTGGACCGCTGTTTGCTTTCGGCATGGGAATGGCAAACGTTTCCGTGGCGACGTGCGCGTTCTGTTTTATGGCGTTTGTCTTACGTAACAGCGGAACGCCATGGTCAAGAGGTGTTTCGTTATGGTTGCCCGGGACTGCGCTTGCGCTTGCCTTCCTTTTGAAGCCACACCTCGCGGTGTGGGTCGGCATTGCCATGCTGTTGCTTCCGGAGCGGGCCTCGCGCGCAGTGGTGATACGGTGTGCCGCCGTGGTCGGCGGGTTCACTGCAGCGACCGCGGCATTTTTGGCTGCGACGGGAACACTCGGCCTACAGACGCATTCGTACCTCGCGATGCTGGCTGAGGAAACGTCGACCGGTGCCTCTATGAACGCAACCAGCCGCGAGGTGTTGCCGGTGGCTTCGCAGATTACGTCTCTTCAGTCGATTCTTGGTTTCTGGATTGGAAATCCGACCGTTCGTGTCAGTCTTTCGTGCGCGGCCCTGCTGGGGCTCGGTTTCCTGGTTTTGCGTCAGACTCGACGAGTGGATAGCGAGCGTGGCGCGATGCTTGCAGTGAGTGCCTGGTGCACTCTGGGGATGCTGGCGACGTATCATCGGGCACACGACGCAGTGTTGCTGCTGCTGGTGGTGCCGTGGGTTGTAGATCGGATCCGACGCGCTCCACAGGCGTGGCCGGCGTGGGCAGTTGTGGTTCTGTACGGTGCAATGTCCCTCTCGGCCCAATTCCCGGACGTGGAGCGCTGGGTGGCTGGGTTGCCGACTTATTCCCTAGCGGGTTTCCTGCTTTTGAGGCAGGTCGGGTTGGCGGACCTTCTTCTGCTGTTGGTACTGCTGATCGCTATGACGAAGGAACGTGCGCACGTCCGCAGCCAAGCGATGGCAGTGGCCGAGGCACATGATGATCTGCATGCAGCCGCATGATTGCGGTTCAATTTTGACGTCAGTGCGGGTTGGTGGGAAGGAACGACTGACAGCCCTTCGATGGTTTGCCGGTCCGGGGCCGGATGCGGGCATGGGTGGAAAACTCAGCTTTGGGTGTGGGGTTCCCGGGCAAAAGCTGCAACTATTTGGTTAATTTGGCGGTTCCAGGAGGGGGTTGGAGCACATTCGCGTTGACTTTTGAATTTTCGTTCGAGTAGAGTCTGTGGTGCGAGGACGGTTATGAATAAAAAGCTGATTTTCCTGTGTTCCGCGGCGCTGCTTTGTGTCGCTCTTCCCCTTCACGCTCAGTCGGGATGCACCGATTCTCCGGAAAATCCAACCGTCGTTCTCGCGCTGGTGGGTTCCGCGGGTGCTTTCTTCTCGACCGTTCGCGCCCGGTTGAAAGCTGGCCGCAAGCACTAATCGCTGGTAGCTTTCCTGATCGACCTGAGCCGTGTCCATGTCCGAGTTTCCGGACTTACAAGAAGCTGTATCCATCGAACCCACCGACAGAACCCTCCGATTGCGATCGTGTGTTCGCCCCGAGTTGCCCGGGAGGACGGAGTGTGCGTATCTGTGGTTGAGACAGGGCTTGCGGGGCCTTGCTGCCTCTGAGAGACTTGAGCGTCTGGCTTACAGGCACTCTGACTACGCCATGGTTTCCTACTCTTCCAGGTTCCTCACCTCCGTGATTGCATCGATCTTTTCGGTGGGGATGCTGTGCGGGACAGTGGGTTGCGGGAGCTCCGTTGAGGCGGTCTCGGTTGTTCAACCACCGCCCGGGGTGTACTCGGGGGTGGGTATCGGCGGTAAGGCGATGGCGGGCAAGCAGCCGCTGATCGGGGCTTCGGTACAAGTCTATGCAGCGGGGACCGGCGGCAATGGGTCAGCTGGCAGTTCGCTGCTGTCGGGGGCGTTGACGACGGATGCTAACGGAGCGTTCAACGTGCCGGCGGGGTATTCCTGTCCGACTGGCTCGTCGCAGATATACGTTGTGGCGCGGGGCGGCAAGGCAGGCGCGGCAGGAGCCTCGAACAACGCGACGGTATTGATGACGGCGGTGGGCGCGTGTAACCAGGTGGTTGCGTCGAGCCAGATAGAGGTGAATGAAGCCACGACTGTAGCTGCGGCGTATGCGCTCTCTCAGTTTCTGTCGGTTGGCGGAAACATGGGAGCCAGCGCGACGAATGTGGTGGGGCTGGCGAATGCTGCGGCTACGGCGCTGGCGCTGGCAAATATCAGCGACGGCACGATCCCGGGTATTACATTTGTGACGAACGCCGTGTCCCCGGTTGCGAGGATGGATTCGATAGCGAACATGCTGAATGCGTGTGTGGCTTCCACGGCGACTGGCAGCGCGTGCACATCGCTGTTTGTTGCCACGACGCCTACCGGGGGCAGTGCGCCAACGAATACGCTGGATGCCGTTCTGAACCTGGTGCATCACCCCGCGGCGAATGTGGCGAACCTGTATACGTTGTCCGGTGGGAGCACGGCGTTTTCGCCTGTGTTGGCGGCTGCTCCGTCGGACTGGACGTTGTTTGTGAACTACACCGGTGGCGGGATGAATGCGCCGTCCGGCGTGGGGGTCGATAGCGCGGGAAATGTGTGGGTAGCGAACTACTTCAACGTGGCGTCGATGTTTTCGCCGCTGGGCAAGCCTCTGTTCGCGCAGGGGATCACCGGATTTGGCCTGGGCGCTGCGTATGGGCTGGCGGTGGATGCGAGCGATCATGCGTGGATTCCGAACGAGCCGAGCACAGGGGTGAAGGGCAACAGCGTCACGGTGCTGACTTCGAGTGGACTGTCGGTTTCGGGGATGGGCGGGTTCACGTCGGGTGGGCTGGATTTCCCGATTTCGGTGGCGATCGATACCGATGGCAGCGCATGGGTGGTGGACTACGGGAATTCGCATCTGACGCATCTCTCTGGCTCCGGGCAAGCGTTATCGGGAGCGAGCGGGTATACGTCAACGTTGTTTGCGTTTCCGGTCGCCGCGGCGGTGGATGCAAGCCACAATGTCTGGGTCGTCAACCAGAGCGGGGGGAGTGTAACCAAGGTCTCGCCCGATGGGTCGCAGTTCACGAACTACAGTTGCTGCAACGGGCCGTCGAACCTGGCGTTCGACCAACGGAGCAATTTGTGGTTGACGAACTACTACGGCGACAGCATTAGCGAGATCTCGAGTTCGGGCGCGGTGGTGTCGAGCGGCGGCTATGTGAATGGAGGCCTGAGCCATCCGCAGGGTATCGCGATTGATGGGGCGGGGACGGTGTGGATTGCGAACTACCGAAGCCCTGCCATTACGGAGCTGGCCGGCGCGGGCGCCACGGTGCCGGGAGCCGCGCTGTCTCCGGCGGGCGGCCTAGGGGCCGATGCGGCCTTGCTGGAGGCGTATGCGATTGCGGTGGATGCGAGCGGGAACCTGTGGGTCAGCAACTTTGGCAGCAATGTGTTGACGGAGTTCGTGGGGATGGCGTCGCCGGTGAAGACACCGCAGATCGGGCTGCCTGCGGCTCCCTGAGGGCGTGCGTAGACGCACCACCCGGGATTCCGAGTGATGCGTCGGGTTGAGAGACTAGGGCCGGCTGGCCAGGGCGTTATTCTTGACGCCCACGGCGATCGGCGTAACCACCGGGGTGGCGACGCCAATCAGTTCGGTGACGGTGCTGTCGTAGAGGTTAGCGACCCAGACATTTCCAGAACCATCTACGGCGACTGAATCGGGCGCGTTGATATTGCCACCCAAGTAGCCATTTTCACCCGTGATCGGGACGCCTGAGTTGGAGAATTCGCTAACGCTGTTGCCAAGACTGTTGGCCAGCCATGCGTTGCCGGAACCGTCAAGTGCGATGGAGTACGGCAGATTCAAGCCACCCCCGATATAACCATTGGTGCCTCCAATGTTGGTGCCCGAATTGGAGAACTCGCTGATGCTGTTGCCGTAGATCGCGTTGCCGTTGTAGTTCGCGACCCATACGTTGCCGGAGTGATCGACCGCGACGGAGTATGGAGTACTCAGGCCCCCTCCGGTGAAGGGTGCATTGATATTTACGGTGCCGGTGCTTGAGAACTGGGTGATGGTGCTCGTGTTCTTGTTGACGATCCATGCGTTGCCGGTGCCGTCGATGGCGACGCTATACGGGGCAGCCAAGCTACCGCCTGTGTAGCCGCTGGCCCCGGAGAGGGTTGCCCCGGCATTGGAAAGTTCGACCACGTTAAAGGGACTGGTCACGCTAGTGACCCAAACATTGTCCGAGCCGTCGATGGCGATGCCATAGGGGCGGTGCAGACCGGTGGCGGTGTAGCCGGAGGCTCCAGACAAGACAGTACCCGAATTAGACAACTCTGTGACGGTATTACCGGAGTAGTTCGGGATCCAGGCATTGCCGACGCTATCGATGGCGATGCCGCCGAAGAGGCCTGTGAGGCCACCGCCGGTATAGCCCGTGGAGGGCGAGATAGGAGTTCCGTTGCTGGCGAGTTGCGCGACGCTGCTCGTCGTGCCGCCGTTGTTGGTGATCCAGGGACTGCCCGAGCCATCGATAGCGATGGCATACGGATCGTTGATGCCTCCCCCGGAGAACTCGATGCCGAGGGTGAAGTCGTTGGGCTGCGCACCGAGTTGCGGGAACGGCGCGGTTGCTGTTGGAAGCGAGAACAGCGCAGCGATATTTGCTCCCGGATTATGCGCGATATTGATGGCGGCGGTCGTCGTGTCCGACGGGATTGTTCCGGTGGAGGTTCCATTGGACGTGGCGTTGTTGAAGAGCGTATAGCAAGCCGTGGGGTTGGTTGGGCCGGTGACTGCTCCGTTGGAGTTGACGCAGCTGGCGAGAGCGTTGGCCAGCGTGTAGATCGTCGTCTGCGGCACAACGCCGTTCCCGTTTGGGGTGGTTGCGAGGGCGTTTCCTGTGGAAAGATCGGCCAGATTTGCGGCGTTTGCGAAGGCGTTCTTGATGCCAACTTTGGCGAGAGCCGTACCGGAGCTGGAGACGTGGGTGGCGTCGGTAGCGTAGCCGGAGAAAGCATAGGCGGCCGCGATGGTCGACACCTCGTTGATGACGATGTACGGCGTGGAGGTGAGGAAGTTTCCGGAACTAGGACAACCACCGAGCGCCGCGATCAGGCCAGCCGCGGGGTTGACACCAGTGCCGAGGCCAGGGTTGCCACCAAGGGAATAGAGGTAGACCTGGGTATTGGGAGTGCAGCTGTAGTCGTCGGTGATGGTGAATTGTCCGTTGGCGTCGGTGAGGACGTAGGAGCCGAGCGAGTCGGAACTCCCTGTACCGCTGAGCAGCGAGTGTGATGCATTGCTGCTGGAGGCGGCGATTCCGGGGCCTGCGTCACCCGTGGTGTTCGCGGCTAGCATATAGATGCGCGCACCGGCGATGGGCTGCTGGCCGCCATGGACCGCGCCACGAAGGGCCAGGCCGGTGTCGGGGGCAAGTTCGGTGGTTGGGCTGAAAGAGCAGCCGGTCAGAACGAGAGAAAGGCAGAAAGCAGAAGCGCATGCAACTCGCATATTGTCACCCGGTGGCGGTCGAGAAAATGGAAAACTCGGTATGGCCCACGAGTTCTCTGCAGAAGGACCTTGGGCTGAGTCTATGGTGGAGATATTGGATTTTCAATCAATATGAAGTTGCAGTTGCGGGGATAAATCGGGCAGAAAGAGCTGTCCATTTATTGCGAATCACCCTGTAAACATTGGGCTTTCTTTACGTTTAGTGAATGAATTCAACGATAACGGTGACCCAAAAGTTGTACCCCCCTCACGCTGTTTTTTCTAATGCAATTTCAATAACTGCCGAAGGTGTGACCATTTTATCGAAACGAGTTACAAGTTCCCCGACGCGGCACGAGGCGGTTTGGTTTTGGTGCCGAGGCAGCAAGGAACGGGTCTGGGCTTAGCGTTAACCCGAGGGGCCGCGCTTACCAGTTACTCCGCGGGGATCGAGCGAACGCGATTGCCGGGCGGTATAAGTTGAGTAACTCCATCCAAGAATTTTCCATATAGCAAAGCTTTGCCGGGATTTCCGTGGTTTACTCAGGAGTAAGCGATCCCGGGCCCTGTAGCTGAACTTTGTGCTGTAAGGAGAACCGATCCCTGATCAGCTTTGCGGGCCTGAATCATTCTGTCTATTCCGTGGCGGTCCTATGACTCGTTCTGCCACCCATCACCACTCGTCCAGGTTCTTGGTGCCCCGCAATCGGCACCCTGGGAGAGTGATAAGCCTTTGGCGTCTCGCGATGCCGGGATTGCTCATTACGGCGGGGCTAAGCCTTCCGGTTGCAGCACAGATCACCACTCAACCTGCCACGCCTGCGGTTCGCCCTGAGTTCCGGACGGCGGTGCGGCCGTTGATCACGCGGTCAATCGATCGCAGCCGCCTGGCTCCGACAAGGGGCGCGGTGCACCCAGAGGTGGCGACCTCGCAGGACATGGGGGCTCGCGACCCGTCCACAACGATGGACCATATTCAGCTGGCCTTACAACGGCCGCGAGAACGCCAAGCAGCGTTCGATGCCGAGGTCGAGGCGTTGCACCAGGCAAGCAGTCCCAGTTACCACAAATGGCTGACGCCGGAGACGATCGGAGCCGAGTTCGGGCCATCGCCTTCCGACATTGCGACGCTGACGGGCTACCTTCGGGACGAAGGGTTTACGGTGAACTTCGTCGGCAAGAGCGGCATGTTCGTCGACTTCAGTGGCACGGTCGCGCAGGTGCAACGAAGTTTCCATACGCAGATCCGCAATCTGCGGCTGGCGAGCGGGGAGGCTCGTTTCTCCGCGGTGCAGGAGGCGCAACTGCCGGAGGCGATCACTCCGTTGGTGCTCGGCTTTCTGACCCTTGGCAACATTTCTCCGCGCCCCACGGTGGTGCATGCACGGGAGCCAGTGAACGATCTGGTGAGCGGAGTAGCCCAGGGAGCCCCGCTGCCCAACGACACGACGGGCAGCAATCATGAGGTTGGCGCCCAGGACTTCTATACGATTTACAACGAAAACGCACTGCTGAGCAGCGGCATTACCGGCAGCGGCATTACGGTGGCGTTGCTCGAGCAAACCGACATCACCACTAGCGATGTGACAACCTTTCGAACGATGCTGGGTATCTCGCCGGCTGCGGCCACGCTGAACGTGGTGCATGGCTCGGCTTCCGTTCCGTGCCCCGATCCCGGCGTGACCGCGGATGAAGACGAGGCAATTCTGGACACGGAGTGGGCAGGTGCGGTTGCTCCAGGCGCGACGCTGCTGTTTATGAGTTGCGGGACCGGCAGCGGCGTTTTTCTCTCGGCCGAAGCGGTGGTGGATGACAATCTGGCTCCGATCATGAGCCTCTCGTACGGGGCTACAGAGGTGGGTAACGGCGCTACGAATGTCTTTCTTTCGAATCTGTGGGAGCAGGCGACGGCGCAGGGGCAAACGGTGGTGGTTTCGGCAGGCGATGCGGGCTCCGCCAACACGAGCGACCAAAATGCGAGCATCGTTTCGCATGGGCTCGCAGTCAACGGGCTTGGCTCGACCGCGTACAACGTGGCGGCGGGCGGCACTGACTTTCAGGACACCTACAATCAGCTGGAAGGCTCTTCGTTCAATGTTGCGCACTACTGGGATGCGTCGAATGGGACAGGCCGCGGCTCTGCCTTGAGCTACGTCGCCGAGACTACCTGGAACGATACCTGCGCCAGCTCTATTTTGAGTTTCTACGAAGAGTCGGGGAATACCGACCCGAACGCATTGTGCAGCGATGCGGTCAAGGGGGCGAGCTTTTATGCGACTGGCGGAGCGGGCGGAGGAGTCAGCACGCTGCAGCCTCGACCGTCGTGGCAGAACGGGACGGTATACGGCATTCCGTCGACGAGTATTTACAATTTTCGGCTGCTGCCGGACGTGTCGTTGTTTGCGTCCAACGGGCTCTGGGGCCATGCTCTGGATTACTTCCAGTCGGATGTGAGCAAGAAGAACCTACAGCATGCGGGAGGAACATCGTTCGTCGCTCCGCAACTGGCGGGACTGTTTGCGTTGATTGTGCAAAAGACGGGCGAGCGCCTCGGCCAGCCGAACTATGTGCTCTACAACATGGCGGGCATGGAATATGGAATATCGAGCTACTCCGCTGCGAACTGTAACGGGAGCGGTACGAGCAGCAATGTCGGCACGACGAATACCGTGCCCGACAGCACTTGTATTTTTTATGACATTGCGACCAGCAACATCTCGCAGGCATGCAGTTCGACCGCTCCTGCGACCAACTGCTACGTCGAAAGCGGGAGCGCAGGGATCCTTTCGACGAGCACAACCTCGGCGCAGGTTGCATATCCGTCGGGGCTGGGTTTTGATCTGGCTACGGGCATTGGGTCGCTGAACATTGCGAATCTGGTGAACAAGTGGCAGAACGCAGCGGCGGGCGGTGTAGCGTACACGCCGACTGTGAATGTGACGGCGACCGCAGCTTCCTATGCCTATGGGTTGCCGACGGCAATCACCTATACGGCTACGGTCTCGGGGCCGGGGAGTTTTCCAACGGGATCGGTGACCTTCTCCGGGACCCCGACGATTGCGACGATTGGGAGTGACGCGCTGGTGGAGAGTTCGGGCTGTGCGAGTGGCACGACGTGCACGGAGTCTGCGAGCCAGGCCTTTACTGCTCCAAGTGCGCTCCCCGCTGGAATTTACACGATCACAGGCACCTACCTAACAACGAACGAGAACTATGCGAGCGGATCGGGAACGACGTCGCTGACGGTGAATCCGCAGACTCCGACGGTGAACGTGAGTGCGACGAGTATCGGGTTCGGAGCTGCGACCGCGAATCTTTCAGCGTCGATTGTTTACGCAGGGACGGGCGCCGCGCCAACCGGCGGGCTGACGTTCAAGGTGGATACGGGCGCAGTGGTGACTGCGACGTGCGTAGGTTCGTCGAGTCCGCTGACGTGTACCTACAGCGGATACAACACGGCAGGACTGAGTGTCGGAGGCCATACGATTGCGGCTGCGACGATTGCGGATGGAAATTATGCAGCGGCGAGTGGAACCAATACGCTGACGGTTCTGCCGCTTCCGACGATTGTGTTTTCCGTACCGAATCATCACACGCTGGACGCAGCGTTTTCAGTGTCCGCGAGTTCGAACTCTTCGGGGGCGTTTACGTATTCGGTGGTGAGCGGGCCAGCTACGATCGTCGGGAATACGGTGACATTGACAGGCGCGGCAGGCACGGTGGTGCTGCGGGCGTCGGAGGCCCCGGGCGGGGGCTATGCAGCGGCGTCGCTGAATGCGAGTCTCCTGGTGATTGCGGGTAGCGCTTGGTTCGCGAACGGCGCGGGGTCTTTGAACCCGTTCGACCTGACGGGGATTGCGATCACGGGTTCGGGATACACGGGCGGTGGAGTGGGGACGATTGCGAGCGGGTTGGGGCTGGCGTTCGATGCTTCAGGGAATCTATGGGTCGCGAGCGGCAATGGGGTTAGCGAGTTCAGCCGGCAAGGGGTTGCGATTACGTCCACTGCATTGACGGTTGGGGGGATCAGTAGTCCGCTGGCGGTTGCGGTGGATGGGCTGGGACAGGTGTGGGTAGCGAACACGAATGGCACGGTGAGCGTGCTGAGCAATGAGGGCACGGCGGTGTCGCCTGCGACTGGATATGCGGTGCCAGGGACGACGCCGGGCGGAATTGCGATTGATATTTCAGGCGGCGTTTGGGTGCCGAGCAACACGACGAATACGGTGACGAGGATTTTGGGAGCAGCGGCGCCGGTAGCGCCGTTGGTTACCGGAGCGGCGAGTAGACCGGGAGTGAGACCATGAGAAATCCGGTTTGGTTACGATCTCTTCTGCTGGCGACGGGTGCACTGGCAGTAGCCGGCATGAGCGGTTGCGGTACGGGCGTTTCCTCGAGCGCGAGCAAGCCTGTGGTGGTGACGGCGGCCAGGCTGCAAGGTGTGGTGATGGGCGGGCAACAGCCCGTGGCAGGCGTGACGCTACAGCTTTACCAGGCGGGGACGACCGGTTACGGTTCGGCCGCGACGGCGCTTGGGGTTTCGGTGCAGACGACCGATAAGGGAAACTTCGACTTCCCGAGCTACACGTGTGCGGCGGGTTCGCAGGTTTATCTGGTTGGCACGGGTGGACATCCGACTGCGCTGCTGACGAATAACAACCTGGCGATGATGGTCGGACTGGGCACATGCGGCGGGACGTACTTGAACAACTTCATCGATATGAATGAGCTGACGACGGTGGCGACGATCTGGGCGCTACAGCCGTTTATGACGAGCGCCACGAATATCGGGACCAGTCCTACGAATCTGGCAGGACTTGCGGACGCGTTTGCGGCGATCAACCAAGTGGTGACGACTGCGAATGGAACGGTCCCAGGGCCGACGCTTCCTGCGGGCGCGACACTGCCGGTGGACGAGATCAATACTCTGGCGGACCTGCTGGTGCAGTGCGTGAACTCGGGTGGCGGAGTGGCGGGCGATTCGAGCAACTGTGGGCAACTCTTCAATCTGGCGCCAGACACCGCCGGTACGGTGTTTCCGACAGACACGATTATGGCCGCGATGAATATTGCTAAATCGCCGGGGCGGAACGTGGCATCGCTGCTGGCTCTGCGTTCGGGCACGCCGCAATTCTCGCCAGTGCTGAATGTGAATTCGCCGCCGACAGATTGGACGATCGGCATTACCTATACAGGTGGCGGATTGAATGCGCCGACTTCCGTTGCGACAGATGCTTCCGGCGCAGTGTGGGTGACCAACAGCGGAAACTCGAGCGTGACCAAGCTGGATAATACGGGTGCGGCAATTTCTGGTGCGAGCGGGTTTACCGCGGGCGGGTTAAGCTCGCCATCGGCGATTGCGATTGATGCGAGCGGAAATGCCTGGGTGACGAACGCGGGCAACAACACGGTCACCGAGTTGAATCCTTCGGGGAGCGCAGGAACCGTTTACAGCGGCAATGGTTTGAGCTCGCCGCAAAGTATCGCGATTGATGGCTTCGGCAATGTGTGGATTGCGAACGCAGGTGCGAATGCAGTCAGTGCTTTCACAGGCGGCGGAAGCGTTCTGACCGGGTCGCCGTTTTCCGGTGCTGGAGTTTCAGCGCCTGTCGTGAGTGTGGCGGTTACACCGAAGTAGGTTCAAGGAACCAGAAAGGATCGAGTTGATGAGAAGCGATGAAACGCCGCGCAGTATCCAGCGGAACATCTCGATCCAGCACGTTGGGGTGGAGACGCTGGTGTACGACGAGGTGCACCACAAGGCGTTCTGCTTGAACCGGAGTTCGTCAGTGATCTGGCGGCTGGCGGATGGCGTACGGACCGTCGACCAGATCAGAGATGCTGCATCGATCGACCTGGGTGTGGAGGTTGGCGAGGAGTTGGTTCGTTACGCGCTGGAGGAGTTGCGGCGAGATGGGTTGATCGAGGCCTTGTCGACTGTGCAGACGGGGCCGGAGATTTCCCGCCGGGCGATATTGCGTTCACTGGGCGTGGGCGGAGCGTTGTTGCTGCCGATTGTCGCCGCAGTTATCGCGCCGCCGGCTGCTCAGGCGTACAACGGCTGCGTGGATTGTTCGGCGACGCCGGCGAAACGCCGATCGCCTGCTTCCTTTCCATCGCGTTAGAAATGGTGAGAGAGTGAAGGGAATGGGTCAATTCATTTCCATTTCGCCCGGGGTGCGGCGAGGCCGATTGATGGTGGCGGCTGCGCTTTCGCTTGCGAGTGTGTTGGCGGCGCTCTCTGGGTGTGGCTTGTCGAACGAGACTTCCGTGCAGCGGGGGACCGTGTTGGTGGGCCAGGTACGTGGCGGACAGCAACCAGTTAGCGGAGCGTCGATCCACCTGTATGCCGCGGGCTCTGCGGGAAATAGAGTGGGAGCGGTCGATTTGCTCGCACCGCATATTGTGAGTACAGATGGGTCAGGAAACTTCACGATCACCGGCGACTATTTGTGTCCGACCGCAAGTACTCAGGTCTATATGGTGGCGCAGGGCGGTAATCCGGGACTTGGCTCCGGACAGAACAATCCTGCGCTGCTGATGATGGCCGCGCTTGGCAACTGTGGAAGTCTGACCAGTGCGACGAACATCGTGATCAACGAGGTCACGACGGTCGCGGCGGCTTGGGCTCTGTCGCAGTTCGTGGGGCCCGGAGCGATAGTTGGGTCAAGCGCGACGAACGCGACGGGGTTGAGCAACGCGTTCGCTGTGGCAAACAACCTGGTGAATACGAGCACGGGCATCGCTCCGGGGTTGGCTCTTCCAACGGGAGCAATTGCTGAGACTACCAAGCTGAATACGCTGGCGGATGTGCTCGCGCCTTGCGTCAACTCCAGCGGCGACGCGGTTTGCGCACCGTTATTCAACGCGGCGAAGACGTCGCAGGGGACTCCGGCCAACACGCTGGATGCGGCGCTTAACATCGTGCGCAACCCCGGCACCAATGTCGCCGGGGTGTTCAACGCCGGTTCAGCGCAAGGGCCATTTCAGCCGGTGCTTAGCACCAAGCCGAATGACTGGACGATGTCGATTACCTACGGCGGATGCGTTCCCGCCTGTGGAGGATTGAATCAGCCCGGCTCGTTGGCCATAGATTCGGCAGGCAACGTAGTGGTAGCGAACTACTTTGGCGGCGTGATTTCGAAGTTTTCGCCCGCTGGAGTGCCGGCGTCGGCGACAGGGTTTGCGGGGCTTGGACTGAGCCAGTCCTATGGCATCACGATTGACGGTTCGGACAATGCCTGGGTAACGAATGAGCAGAGTGTTACCGCAGCGAACAATTACCACGCGGGAAGCGTTACCGAGTTCTCATCCACTGGAGTGGAACTTTCGGGATACGGCTACACCGGCGGGGGCGTCTACTTTCCGCTGGCGGCGGCGGCGGACTCGGATGGAGAGATATGGGTTGCGGACTACGGCAGCTCTGCGGCTTCATTGCTCGCTGGCGATGGATCAGGAATTTCCGGCAGCGGCGGCTATGGAGCTGCTGCGCTGCCATTCACTACGGCGGTTGCGGTCGATGGGAGTCACAATGCCTGGTTCGCAGTGCAGGGAGGAGCGGCGCGTGTGACCACGGCAGGCGCGGTCAACAACTATTCGTGCTGCGCCGAACCGGCAGGCATTGCCGTCGATACTGCAGGCAACGTGTGGATTGCGGATTACAGCGCCTCGTCCGTCGTGGAACTTTTGTCGACGGGAAGTGTTGCGAACCGCGTGACGGTGTTGGGCGGCACAGGCGGACCGCAAGGGATCGCGGTGGATGGCTCTGGGAATGTATGGATCTCGACTTACCGCGGCAACGCCGTGGTGGAACTCGCGGGATCGAGCTCGGCAGCTCTTTCCCCACCGCAAGGATACGGGTTAGGGGCTTCGCTGAACGAGCCGTTTGGGCTGGCCGTGGACGCAAGCGGAAATCTCTGGCTCTCGAATGCGGGAGCGAATACCTTGACGCAATTCGTCGGGCTCGCCAGCCCGATCAAGACGCCGCTGCTGGGGCCTCCGGTCCAGCCATGAGAGCGGGCGTCGTTACGAGGCATTGCATCTCCTTTGGCGTTCCGTTTGTTCTTGCTGCGAATTGCGATACTGTGCTGGACGAGATGCTGAGGCGCGCACCGTTGGGAGCGCAGTGGGGCGCCGTACCAGTTGAAGAGGCAGAACAGTTTGCGATTCAGGAGGTGGGCGAGAGCGGCGGACATCGGCTGGTCCTGCGGAATGAGGTCGCGGCGGAAGACTCTGATCTGGAGCACCTGCTGGAGCAACTCTCACGGCACCTGATGATTCATGTCGCCAATCACGCGCCGGACCGTGTGTTTGTGCATGCAGGCGTCGTTGCGTGGCGTGGTCGCGCGCTGGTTCTTCCGGGAGCGAGCTTCGCCGGCAAGACGACGCTTGTTGCCGAGCTGGTGCGCGCTGGGGCGACGTACTACTCCGATGAATATGCGGTGCTGGATGAGCGGGGCCTGGTGTATCCGTATCCTCGCGAGTTACAAATGCGGCAGGCCGGGAGCGCGGTACAGCGACCGGTTGCGGTCGAGACATTGCACGGAACTGCGGGCAGCACACCTGCGCGGGTCTCGCATGTAGTGTTTACCGAGTATGCCGGGCGCGGGCGTTGGAGGCCCGAGCCCGTATCTCCGGGAATGGCCGTGCTGGAAATGTTGCGGCATTCCATTCCGGCGCAACGCACGCCTTCACGCGTGATGGCCACACTGGCCAGGATGATGGAGACGGCAACGGCCTTGCGGTCCACGCGCGGCGAGGCCAGAGTTACGGCGGGTGTGCTGTTGCAGGCGATGTGCGGCGAGAGGACGACGGCATGAGGCCTGGCATGCAATGCCTGCTGGAGATATTGCGAGAGCAGGCAGCGGAGCGAACGGTCGAAGACGCTGAGCGGGCTGCGATGCTGGCCCTGGCAGAACAGGAGCATGTGGGGTCCTGGGCAGCAAGCAAACTGCGTTCGCGGCAGGCATTGACGCCGGCTATGACAGCGAGGTTGGATCAGATCGAACGGGATGCGGCGATTGCTGCGTTCTACTGGAGCTCGGAGTTGAAGGGGTTGCTGCGAGCATTCGATCAACCCGGGATTCGAGTAGTTCCTCTTAAGGGGCCGTTGCTCGCCGAACAGTTGTACGGCGACGCTGCGCTTCGGGTGAGCCGGGATCTGGACCTTCTGGTGTCGCGAAGCGACCTGACCGCGGCCGAGGCCATTTTGGCTGGCGCGGGGTTTGTCCCCGGTGATGCAGACGACTACCACCGGCCGTGGCGGCGAGGGGGGACAGTGGTGGAGTTGCACCACGACGTTGAGAATCCTCTGGCCTTCGACTTTCAGACGGAGGGCGCCTTACGCAGGGCCATGCCGGCCACGTTCCAGGGAGAGTGTTGTTGGCGGCTTGCGCCTGAGGATGAGCTGCTCTATCTGTGCCTGCACGCGGCGCGCCATCGCTTCGAGCGGTTAAGTCTTGTTGTCGATCTGCAACTCGCATTTGAGAAATTGCCGGTGGCGGCGAATGGATGGACGTCTCGGCCCGAAGTTAGAGAGCTAGGCAACCTGGTGACGCTTGGGCGAGCGATGGTTCGGCGGTTGCAGCCGGATGCGCATGTCGGGGCGGAGAACATAGCAAGCGCGCGACGGGACCAGCGTCTGGAGCTACTGGCCGATCGCCTGTGGAACAACTTGCTCACAACCACGTCGGAGCCGCTGGATTGGCGCGGGGCGCATGCGTTTTTTCTGGAGATTGAAGACCCGGGTTGGCGGCGGTTTCGGCGTAGAGTTCGCCACGGGAGAATTCTTCTGAGCAGGATAATTGCCCCGGACTTCGCTTTCGCTGCCCGATTCGGCCTGCGTCGCGGATGGCAGGTGCGGGCGCTTCGTCCTGTGCGACTGTTGATGGAGGCAATACGGCCCGCGCATCACGAAGACGGTGGATCGAGAAGCCTTCGGTAGGTCGAGAATCCGCAATTTATGCGAAGCCGGTCTGCAACGCCTATTGAATATGCGGCGAATTCAGCAGGGCCTGGGTATCCGCCACGGTTTGGCGAAAAGGAAGGAGGAGCCCTGGCTTCTTGATTTCATCCCAGAGCTGCAAGGCTTTGACCGCAGATTGCCTGGCTTCCTCTGCCATTCCCAGCTTGGATTGGACTACCCCGAGCGTGGACCAGGCCTTTGCCAGATTCAGCGTTTGAATATCGGTGCGCGGCGACTGATCGCTATAACTTTCCGCCGCACTGAGCGAATGATTCGCAAGATTCAGGGCGCTCGTCTTGTCGCCGTTCACTGCATGAAACAGGGCGAGACTCTGCTCGGTGGCGAGGTACTGACTGAGCACCGTGGAGTTTCGCGCATCCATAAAGCTCTGAATGACGGCCATGGACTTCAGGTAGGCAGCCTCCGCGTCTGCTTTGCGCCCCAATGATTCCAGTCGATGACCTTCATACTCGAGGTCCAATGCGAGTTGGTCTGCGGGCTCGGCAGACTGCGGATTGGCCTTTACGATCGGCTCGATCAGGCTGCTTGACTCCTCGAGTTGAGCCAGGGACTCCGCCGTTCCATTGGGGCCGGGGTCGATGGTGGCAAGGCGGTTAAGACTCATGCCCAGGTCGTGGCGGGCGGTCACATCATTGGGGTCGGCCGCAGCGATTTCGCGGGCGAGCGCCACGCATTTCGCACCGTAGATGCGGGCTTCTGCGGGGCGGCCCAGATTGGGGGACCACGGGTTTCCGAGGAGCGTGGTGTAGTTGCCGTAGTTGATCATCAGACTTCGGCGGACAAGATTGTTGCTGGGATCCTTGCGAAGCAATTCTTCGCGCGCCGCGATGGATGCGCGGTAGTACTCGCCAGCTTTCTCCAGGTCACCCAGCATCCGGTAGGCACCGGCGCCGCCGGCCATCAGGGAGCCGAGTCCCTGAATCAGAACCGGCTCGTTGGGATTCTGTGCGAGCAGAGTGTGCTCGAGAGTGATTCCACGATTTGCATGGTTCAGAGCCTGTTCGGGGTCGGACGCCATCACCTCGTACGTGAGACTGTTCTCGAGCGCCGGTTCCTGCGTTTTGCATTCCAGGTGGCAGCCTTTGTCCAGCGAGAGTGAGAGCCGGTGCGCGACTGGAATGAGATCGAGGTAGGTCTTTATCCCTTCGTTGCGGCGGCCCGAACGGTACCTTAGCTCGGCCAGGCTGGCGCGAGTTTCAATTAGGCGCATCATCAACGTAGCGTCGTTTGGGTTGCGATTGTAGGCCGGCATCAGGAGAGACTCACCCTTGAGCAGGCTGGTCTCCGCCGACTGAAAGTCCTGGAGACTGGCACCCTGCGGGTCGCCCTGAATCATCGCGATCTTGTAGTAGGCGGCGCACAGCACCTGGCGCATGGAGTCATCCATGCCGGCCTGTTTTTCCAGGCCTTCCAGGTATTGCAGCGCCGTCTTCACAATCGTGCGCCGGGCCGAGAGGGAGCCGGGGAGCTTCGCAATCGCGTCGTGGACATCGAACAAGGCGCTGCCCGCCAAGTCGAGAATCTCCTTCACGCGCTGCTCGGCGATCGCTCTCTGTTGCTCGGCCTCGTCCCTTTGGGCGCTGGCCAGCAGGCGCTGCTGATCGGCGACCATTTTCTGCTGTAGCTCGGAACGGCCTGCGGCCTCGGCCCGGGAAGTTTGCTGCAGCGCGATCTGGCGCTCGGCTTCGGCGTTGGCCCTGGCAGCGTTGGCCCGATGTGTCTGCACCAGGGAAATGCCGAGGCCAGCGATGAGGGAGGTCGCGACCACCGAGGCCGCGGCTGCCTGCAGGCGGTTGCGCAGAATGAACTTGCTTGCACGGTAGCCGAGCGAGTCCTGGCGCGCAATCACGGGCCGGCCGTCGAGGTGTCGGCGAATGTCCTCGGCGAACTGGACTGCCGATTGATAACGGCGATCGGGCTGCTTGCGCGTGGCCATCAGCACGATGTTGTCGAGGTCGGACGGAATACCGTGCAGGCTCAGACTGGGGCGGGGGACTTCGGTGTCGCAGACAACCCGCTCGATCTCGGACGGTGAGTTGCTTTCGATCGGCTGGGCGGGCTTTCCGATCAACAACTCGTAGAGGATCGCGCCGAGGGAATAGATATCGGTGGAGGTGGTGATAGGCAGCCCTCGGACCTGCTCGGGGCTGGCGTATCCCGGGGTAAAGGGGCGCAGGTTTGGGGTCAGGGTGCGATCGTCCATGTCGCCACTGAGCAGCTTGGCGACGCCAAAATCGAGCAGCTTGGGAGTGCCCTCGGCCGTGATGAGAATGTTGGCCGGCTTCAGGTCGCGGTGGACAACGAGACTGCGATGGGCGTAGGCGACAGCTTCCAGGATGCGAATGAATAGCTCGCAACGGGCGCGGAGGTCCAGCCCGTTCTCGCGGCAGAAGACACTGACGGGCTTGCCTTCGATGTACTCCATCACAAAGAAGGGCACAGCATCGGCGGTGCTGCCGCCGTCGAAGAGTCGTGCGATGTAGGGATGGTCCAGGTTGGCGAGGATCTGGCGCTCGTAACGGAAGCGTTCAAGGACCTCAGCGGTGTCCATGCCACGTTTCACGATTTTGAGCGCGACTTCCTTGTGATACTCCTGGTCATCGCGGAGCGCGAGATACACCGAGCCCATGCCGCCTCGACCGATCTCGCGCACGATGCGGTACATGCCCAGCCGTTCGCCGATCAACACGTGGTTGTCCAGCAGGCTTACCCCTTCGCTCTGTACGGCCATTTCGATCGATTCGCCGCTATCGCTGTCGGCCTCCAGCAGAGACTCGATGTCGCCGAGCAGCTCGGGATTATTCGCACAACAACGTTCCAGAAAGCGGGTACGTTCCTCAAGAGGGAGGTCGACCGCTTCCAGGAAGAGCTGCTGTACCTGCTGCCAATCGTTCATAGAGTTTGCTAGAGGAGCTGAGAGTTCGGTTTCAAAGCTGTGCCGAAACTACCTGCTACAAAGGAAATGCGGAATTTGACGAGCTTTCTTGCGGGTCCTACGCCTGATTTTCGACCTGGGTTTGGGACTTATTGCGGTTGTCCAGCTCGCGCTTCAACCAGGCCTGGGCAATTCGCAGCTCGGCGCGAACCTTCTGGACGGGCAGGCCGAGCGCTTCGGCGGACTCTTCCGCGGTCATCCCGGCGAAGAATCGCATCTCGACAAGCTGGGCCTTGCGGGGATCCTGGATTTCCAGCGCCTGGAGGGCGTCGTCCACCTGGATCAGAGCGGAAGGGCGTTCCAACGGTGCGTCCATGCACTCGTCAATGGAGAACACTGCCTGTCCACCACCGCGTTTCGCGGCGTTTCGTGTGCGGGCGTGGTCGATGAGGATCTGCCGCATGGCGTGGGCGGCGACACCCATGAAGTGCGAGCGATTCTGGTACTCGGGCTGGGCCTGCCCAACCAGACGGAAGTACGCCTCGTGGACCAGTGCGGTGGGCTGCAGCGTGTGTTCCTTGCGCTCCTGCCGCAAATAGTAGCCCGCAAGGTTGCGCAACTCCGCATAGACCATCGGCATGACCTTGTCGAACGCCGAAGAGTCGCCTTTTGCCAAACCCTGCAGCGCGAGCGTGATGGGTTCCGAGGCCTGCATAAATGAGGAAGCGATTCTGATTATAGAGGCCCAATTCGCCCGTTTCCGATGAAAAGATGGGGGCATATTCAGGCGCGAGTGCCGGCTTTTGGACCTCGACAACCCCAGGCGCCTCGCCGCCAGAAAAATAATTCCTCGTTTTTTTGCAAATTTTCCCTTTCCGTTTCGCCTTACCAAGTGACGAATCGTTGGGCAGAAGCGATGGAGAGTGCGGAATGCTTATCGCCCATGCGTGGCCGAATAAACGTCAACTTAGGTTCTGGGAACTTCTGCTCGCTCGACGTGGTTTTCACCGGCGGCGCCGTGTAGTAGCAAGGTTTCCTTTCACGATCGTCAGCAGCAATGGCCCCGTTACGCAGGTGCCAATGCTGACGAGTTCCGGACTGTCAGCGACTGTCGCTACCAGCGGCGGTGAGACCTTCACCGTCGCTGGCCTTTTTCCGGAAAGCAGTCACTTCGATCCCGGCAGCGGGCAGGATTCGCGTTCAGAGAAGCAAGGTTCCGAATTATGGAACATCGCCGCGATGGTAACGGCGGTCTTCGTCCATTCGTGGCTCGGCATATAAGTCATTTCATATAAGTCAATTACGGGAGTTGCCGTGGGTCTGCGCCGGGCGCAATGGAAGCTTCAGATAGCAGCGGGCCGCCAATTTCTCACTTTCGGCATCAGGTGCAGTTAGCGTTTGAGAGTGCTGCACCGAGCATATTTGCGCGGGCTGTCTGTTGTTTGTCATTTGTTTGTCATGCCGTGCCAACAGCACATCTTAGGGGTGATACTGCAACTTGCACCGCGTCGTGGATTTTTTGCGAGGCACTGGAGTAGAGTGTTTTGACCGGGTGACATGAGCCCCGAGCCCATAGGCGAGACCGGGAAGATGAATTCGAATGGGACCGAGCAGATTCTCATGTTGCACGTATACAAAAGCTGAAACCCGATTGCATGTGCGTGGCATAGAAGCAAGTAACGCGGAATTGCATTTCCTAAGGTATTCGGTTCTACCCAAGAAGAAGTAGAAGTTCATAGATGCGGGCCCTACAAGTCTGTATCACCTGCCGAAATTATCCGGGGCCCTGAAGGGGTGTTCAGCGATGATGTCGTCTTCTCTTCGTCCGCTTGCTTCCGTTACAGGGGCTGTTCTGGGCCTCTCTGTATGCGCCTGCGTGTTTTCCGGCTACCCGGTCCATGCCTCCAGTGCGGCGCGGCCAGACGCCACGACTCCCGGCGTTTCGATGCCCGCTCCTCGGCCGAGTGCCCGTGTCATTATTCCGGGCCCGCTGCGGTCCTTTCTCCGTATGGCGGGAATCAGCCAGGAAGTTGCGCCGGAGGATGTGCTTCCTCTGCTGGCGCGCAACAGTTATCTGCTCGGATATAACGAGAGTACGCAGACGGAATTCCTGCGGTTGCTGAACCGATATCTGCATCAGGCAAGGGAATTGCAGGTACTGGCCGGCCAGACGGGCACCATTCACGTCTCCGACTGCAAGAACGCCGATACGCTGCTTCGCGTCCTGGGGTATCGCATGCGCGAAGGCTGCGGCCAGAACTCGATGGCGCTTGAAACTACGAATGCGACGCGCGCCTTTCTCACCATCGATTCGGGCTTCCCTCTCACGGAGCTTGAGGAGGCGCTGCAAAAGGGCATTCCCTTCAACTATCCCTATCCGGCTACCTCAGTTCCGGTTCTCTTCAATGAAAATGACTGGCTCAGCCTGAATCCTGAACAGCGAGGAAGCTACGGCAGTGTTCTGGACGTGCTGGCCAATGACCCGCTGACCGCGCGGTTGTATTGGGCTCTGGTCAAGAGCGATTCCGAGACTGTTGCTGCCTTGCAGCAGGCTCCAGGACTCAGGAAGCTACTTCCCTACGCTCCGACGCTGGATTTCTATGGAAGCCAGATCTGCATTCGCTCCGGGCACGTCATCGTTCCGGGAAAGGGAACTGAGGCGGCGTGGAAGGATCTCGTTGGAGCGAGCCCCGACTCTCCCGGCGACTTTGTCACCCATCTTCTGGCCAAGGACAACGGCTGGCTGGCCGCGTATTACGACGCGGTGGCGCGCACCAGCCAAAGCGAGGAGGAGCACCTCACGCAAGGCTCCCGCCTCCAGCATTTGTACGAGGCATTCCGATCGGGTGCCTCCGATTCGCCAGCCGCAAGAGGCGTGTTCCCGAAAGCTCCCGATCTTGCTGTCCTGTTGACGCGGCTCGAGTGGGAGCCCAACGGAGAGATTCGTGTGCCGGGCGGCCTGGATGTCTGGAAGGAGATCGTGCGTGAGAAGGCAAGCGCCCGAGCCGACCGCAACCTGGCGAGACGGGCACGAGGCTGGGATCGACCGGAGCAGTTGCTGGAGGGGCTGACCGCTCTTTCGCGCGCCGAAACCGACATCGGGCCGGTCCAGGTTTATCTGCTGGCCAGTGAGCTGGATAGTGTGCGGCCGCCGCAGAGGCGCCTCTCGGCTGAAACGGTCAAGCTGCTCGCGAGCCATTTCACCCAACTGAGTAGCTGGTACCTCATCTTCACCGAGTTCCCGGAGTTGAGCGACGAGTCGATTTCGCGATTCATCACCACGGCTGACAGCGTAGATAAGATTTCCGACCAGGCCCTGCGTGGTAACGCGATGGGAGACTTTCAGGCTACGGTCGGGTTGTGGGAGATTCTGGCGCGTCAGCGGCAGATCACGGCGGCGCAACAGGACGCAACCTGGCAGAGCATGATCAAGCCTTTCGCCAAGGTCACTTCCGCGACGCAACTCTTCGACTCCGCCCGTACTTCCCTGGTCGCGCTAATCTCCACCGCAACGGGGAAGGCGAACGTCTCGCAAGAAGAGGTTGTCGACGTGCTCGCGGGACCGGCTCAAGACAGCAACGAAGGCCGGCAAGTACATGCAGTACTCGCAGCCCGAATTCGCACGGTGCTGAACGATCAACGGCTGGTATCGCTCGATACTCTGTTTGCTCTTAGCGACGGGCTGAACGGCATGGCGGCAGGTCACGCGGCGAGCGATAGGCTGCTCTCGCTGGCGGAAGAGCTTCGCGACTTCGAGTTGCCACGTCAGATATTCAGCAAGAGTGAGAAGGTCGACTGGGCTCCGCGAGTGAACACGGGCCATCACGCTGAGTTGCAGGTAAAGACGGACCTGACCAAGGTCATTAAGGCTCCGGGAACGCACCTCCAGTTGGAGGCCGCCCGCGGGCAGCTATCGCCCCTTCTTCGAGACGCGCTGGTAGGACTCAACTACGCCTACTACGAGCCGCCGGGTGCGCAGATTCTCCACATCAATCCTCTGTTTGTGCGTTCGCACGATTTCCTCGGAATTACGGTAACGGGATCGGAGCGACTGTGGCAGACGCCCATGTTGATGGGCGCGGGTGTTTCCGCTGGAGGCGGCGCCTATCTGATGGGCTCGCTTGCCGACCTGCCGTACTCTCTGGCGACGGCTGAGCAGGACATGATCACGCCGGAAAATGTCCAGGCTCTCATCTGGAAGGAGTTGGTTCCAGAACTCCTGTCGGACTCCGTCCTCGCCCGCTGGTGGAACGTTACGCCCAACGAACTGCACGCGGTCGCCCTGTACCAAAGGTTCGGGGAAGAGTTACTGACTGAGTCGGCTAAGAGTCAGGAACTCCGCGACACGGTGCTTGGCATTCTCTCCGATCGCATGGAGCCGCAACGTTTGAAGAAGGTTGAGCTATCGTTGCAGCGCCCGGATGAGGTTCCGGCAATGCTTCGCCAGATGTTGCCGGCGAACACCTTCTATCTTGGCGAAGAGTTCCTGAAGCGATACCCGTCGAGGGGAGCGTCTGTCGGCAAGTCGGGCAGCCAACTGCAAGAGCTCGCGAATCGCTATCCGGCGGAGGTCAGTTGGGAACGGCTCTCGAGAGATTTCGGGGTTCCGCATCCGACCCTGGCTCGGACTTATGCCCGCGAGTTGCTGAACGTGAAGCCGTTTCCGTTCTACGGAGCTTACTCCAGCCGCCTGTTTGGCGAGCGCTGGGAGTCCGGCAATCTCTACTGGGCTCGGCTGGCCGACGATATGGGCTACTCGCCGGTGATGCTGAACCGACTTGTTCCGGAGTTGACGCGGCACATGGTGGCCAAGATCTTCGCGACGGATCTCGAAGACTGGCCGGCCGTTCTGCGCGCAATGCAGGAGACCGGAGACGCGTATCGGCAGGGCAAGATCGTGCTACCAGGATCGGCTCCTAACACTTCGGTAGCGCTGACAGCGACAGAGATCAATTCCAAATAGGAGAATTATGAAAAGGAAGGTCTTTCTACTTCTCTGCTTCCTGGTAACTCCTCTGACACGGAGCGGTGGCGGAGCTGCGGCCCAGGATGAAGGCGCATCTCCGATTCATGTCAACGTCGTCCTGGTGCAGTTGAGCGTGGCCGTAACCGATCGCAAGGGGAATTACATCAGCGGTCTTCATCCGGAAGATTTTTCCATCCTCGAAGACAACATTCCAGAGAAAACGGCAACCTTCGAAGAAGGCAACGAGCCAATCCGTACGCTGACGAGCGGCGCGCGCGGCGATGACAGCCCGTTCAGTTCGAGTGGTTCGGGTTCCGCAGATGACAAAGGCCTCGGCCCGCATATTGCCGGCGCGAACGTCTTTATTCTGTTCGACACCAGCAACTACATGTATCCCGGATTCGTGTTTGCGCAGGACGCGATTGCGGATTTCGTGCGCTCGCTGGAAGGCGTCAACAAGGTCGCGCTCTACTCGTATAGTCGCAATCTCTCCCGCGTCGCGGGATTGACGCCCGACCGTTCCGAAGTGCTGCGCGGCGTGCGCAACACCGTCGCGGGTGACGACGCGGCTCTGTATAACAGCCTGCTGCTGACCGTGAAGGATGCAGCTCCCCTGACCGGGCGCAAGGCGATTGTGGTCTTCTCGAATGGTCCGGACAACGCAAGCCTCGTGCCCCCCGAGGACGTGGCAGAGCTGGCGCAATCAACCGGGACCATCATCTATATGATCAGTACCCGGCAGGCTCAGTCGGAGCCGATCTCGACCGCGGTGTTCGAACGCATGAGCAAAGCAACCGGCGGGAAGGCCTACTTCTCCAAGGACTGGAAGGACGAAAAGCAGGCGTTCGCCGACATCCGGGATGACCTGGCGCACCTGTATGCGCTCAGTTACTATCCGCAGATCAACGCCAACCACGGGTGGCGCTCCATTACTGTGAAGCTGGTGGGCAAGAATCTGCAACAGTACCGCATCCGAACTCGAACTGGTTATCGTCTTATCCAGACCCAGTCGGTGGCTCGAGAATCCTCGCCGCCGGATTCGGGCCCGGCGGGCAAATAGCGGCGGGAGGACCACCGCGACCGTACCAGTGTTGAGCGCCTTGCGTTGCATTGGGCGAATGGTTCAAGACGTCCGGCGACGGCCCGGCCTTCAGGTTTGCGGCTGAAGTCCTTCGGATTTAGCTTGCGTCCCGCATCCCGGAATCCCCGCGCGGATTTCGGTGGAGGAAGTGCCGAGCCCTTCGACAATGCTGAAATTCGGCCCATATACTAGCCCCTACCTCGCGTAGATTCGAGCGATCCTATTTCTCACCGGAGCGTCCCGCATGACGAAGCTCACCCCGGACCAAGTGCAGCAATATAACGATGACGGATTCATCGTCCTCAAAGGCATGCTCTCGGCCGAGCAGATCGCGCTGCTCAGCCGGACAGCGCATGAAGATCGCGTCCTCGACCAGCACTCCTTCGGCAAGGCCGACGGCGAGGGCGGGACCGTCCGTCTGTCGTTGTGGAATCACCCGACCGACACCATCTACGGCATGATCGCGCGCTCCGAGTCGATCGTCGGTGTCGCGGAGCAGGTTCTTGGCGGCGAGGTCTACCACTATCACTCGAAGATGATCATGAAGGATGCGAAGGTGGGTGGCGCGTGGGCGTGGCACCAGGACTACGGCTACTGGTACCAGAACGGCGTTCTCTTCCCGCTGCTCACGTCTGCCTTCATCGCCGTCGATCGTGCTACGCGCGAGAACGGCTGTATGCAGGTGATCAAAGGTTCGCACCACCTGGGACGCATTGAGCACACGCTGACCGGAGACCAGGCCGGAGCCGACAGAGCGCGGGTGGACGAAATCCTGAATGTGCTGCCTCTGGTCTATGTCGAGATGGCCCCGGGCGACGTACTCTACTTCCACTCCAATCTGCTGCACCGCTCCGATCAGAACAAGTCCGACAATCCGCGCTGGTCGATGATCTGCTGCTACAACGCCGCGCGCAATAATCCGTATAAGGAATCGCACCACCCGCGCTACACGCCGCTGCACAAGGTGCCGGACTCCGAAATTCTCGCGGCCGGCAGCAAGCGCTTTGCGGAATCCGACGAGAGCGTCTGGCTCGATACAGGTGAAGACAAGAGCGCCAGTTCGCTCCAGAACGTTTGAGCCTGCCTGCATGAGTCGTCTCCGTTGCTACATGAACTGGCTTGCGCTCGATGGCCTCGGCCCGTTCGCGGGAGGGCCTGTCGCCGCGATTCGTGCCGCAGGTTACGACGGCATTCAGTTCGTCGACCCACTCGATGCTGCCGCCGTTGCTCAGGCCCGCTCCGTTGGACTCGGTGCCTGTGGCAGTCATCGCATCAACCTGCCTGCGGAGGCGGCCGCGATTGCCCAAGCCGCCGCAGATGCAGGCCTGGAGTGCCTTACGCTCCACGTTGGGTGGGGCATGGAGTCGGACGATGAAGGCGCGCGCCTTATCGAGGCCGTGCTGGATGCGGGTTCTCGTTATCGAATTCCGCTCTACGTCGAAACTCATCGCGCCACGCTCTTTCAGGATATGCAGCGCACCGTACAGTTCATCGCGCGCTTCCCTGATCTGCGCTTCAACGGCGATTTCTCCCACTGGTATACAGGCAGCGAGATGGTTTACGGCGGCTTTGAGAGCAAGCTCGCGTACATCCAGCCTGTTCTCGATCGCGTCCGTTTCCTCCATGGCCGCATCGGCAATCCCGGATGCATGCAGGTCGCGATCCAGGCGAATGATCCGGCTCCGTATGTCGCGCACTTCCGTGCGCTGTGGACAAGGTGCTTTGCCGGCTTCCTGCGCGACCCCGCGCCACAACAGCCCTTCATCACCTTCGCGGCGGAGCTTCTCGCCCCGGAGATTTACTACGCCCGCACCTTCCAGGGGGCGGAAGAGTCGGACCGCTGGCAGCAATCGCTTCTGCTCACCCAGATTACCCGTGAGTGCTTTGCTGAAGCTCGGAGTCTCGTCGCCCCAACCAAGGACAACTAAGCCCAGAAGCTCTCAATCTCTTCCAACGTCTTGCCCTTCGTCTCCGGTAGCCATCGTTTCACGCCAAGGAAACCCAGTATGCACACCGCAGCATAGACCCAGAAGGTGCCCGCCGTGCCCAGGGACGAGTTCAACAACGGAAACGTATACGTCAGGACGAAGCAGGCTGCCCACAGCGATGCCGTGGCGATTGCCATCGCGGTGCCGCGCACTCGGCTGGGAAACACCTCGCTCAACACCACCCACGTTACTGGCGCCAGAGTCATCGCGTAGCAGGCCAGGGCCGCGACCACAAGCGCCAGCATGTGTACGCCCGTGCTGTGAATGTGAAAGAAGTAGCCCAGCGTCACATACACTACGGCGAGCCCGGCGCATCCTCCCAGCATCAGTACGCGCCGGCCGTGCTTGTCGACCGTCGCGATCGCCAGAAACGTGAAGATCAGCATCGTGATGCCCGTGACGACGATGTTGAACATGATGTCGCTCAACCCATAGCCGGCTGCGCTGAAGATGTTCTGCGCATAATTGAAGATCACGTTGATGCCGCACCACTGCTGCAGCACCGCCAGCCCAACTCCGAGCAGCATTACGCCTCTCAGCCTGGGTCCGGCCAGCGTCTTCAGTTCCACCAGCAGCGTCTCATGCTCGCTTCCGCGGACACTTTCCTCGATCTCCGCCAACACGATGGCTGCGCTTTCTGCGCCACCCAGCCGTTCCAGCGTCCGCCGAGCTTCATCCTCTCGCCCTCGCAGCGCAAGCCAACGGGGACTTTCCGGCACAAACAACATTCCCAGCAGGAACACCATTGCCGGTATGGCCGTTGCCCCAAACATCCACCGCCAACCAACCTCGGCGTTGCGCTGCAGCAGATCCCCTGAACCATGCCCGGCGATCAGCCAGTTCGTCACCTGCGCCATCAGGATGCCCACCACGATCGTCAGCTCATTCAGGCACACCAACCTGCCGCGCATCCCGGCTGGCGATACCTCGGCGATGTACATAGGGCTCAGGCTCGATGCCAATCCGATCGCCAGCCCGCCGCACATCCGCCACACGACGAAACCGTCGAACGATCCGGCCATCCCGGTTCCGGCGCTCGATATCGTGAACACCAGAGCTGCAGCCAGCAGCGCCGGTTTCCGTCCAAAGCGCTCGCTCAGCACGCCCGAGAGCATCGCGCCCACCAGGCAGCCCACCAGCGCGCAGCTCATCGCCCAGCCTTGTACCTGTGGCGAAACCAGCCCAAAGTGCGCTTCGTAGAATGGCTTTGCCCCGCCGATCACCACCCAGTCGTAGCCGAACAGCAGCCCGCCGAGTGCGGCCACGGTTGCGATCCACCAAACGTACAGCCCGCCTGATTTCATCCCTGAGCTTCTCCAGCTGCCGAATCGCCAGCCGCTCACTCTTCGACGGGGCAGAGCAGGGGGAAAATTCGACGCGTTTTCAATCCCATCGATCCTACCATTCGCAGTCAGGCGCCTTGTTGAGCATCCTGGGGGAGAATCGCAAGCAAAATGAGCGGGTTAAAGCCGAGCCGCCCTAAGGGTCTACTGTCGTAGGGCCTGAGTGCTAGAATCGCTGGCACCGGTGCCCCATGATCGACCTCGAAGTTGAAGACGGAGTTACAGTTGGCCTGACGGCGGAGATGATCCGCGCGCAGCTCGACCTGCTCGTCCACGACGAGGCCTTCCGCTCCAGCAAGCGCTCAGTTGCCTTCCTTCGATACGTGGTTGAACAAACCCTCAACGGGTCCGCGAGCCAGATCAAGGAACGCACCATCGGGGTCGAAGTCTTCGGCAGGGAACCGACCTACGACACAAATCTCGACCACATCGTGCGTACGGCAGCCACAGAACTGCGCAAGCGACTTGCGATCTACTACGGAGACGAGAAGCATCGGTCGGAGCTGAGGATGGGCCTGATCCCAGGCTCCTATATCCCGCGCTTCGGCTTGGCTCCCCACCCAGCCAATGGCGGCGATCTGCATGCCACGATTCCGGAGCCGCTGGTCGTCCAGCCCAAAGCCGGCATGGAGCATCTCGATATCTCTCTAGAGCCACCGCCTGAGCCGGCCGTGGCGCAGCTGTCTGGACGCCGCAGGTCGCGCGCACTTTGGATCGCTGCGGCATGCATCGTAGCCCTGGCTACCACGGGCGCAGGCTATAGCTGGCTGCATAGGCCGACCGCCGAGGATCTCTTCTGGAAACCGGTCATGGATACCCAGGGGCCAGTTCTGCTCGCGATCGGCGACGTGCCCAACGGTCCACCCATGCCGGCCGAGGGGGATAGCGACTCGACCACTCCGATTTTGGCGCCGTCGCCGAATCCGCAGCACACCGTGCCGTTTGCCGACGCCGTCACCATGGCTCGCGTCGTCGGAATCCTCGAGTCAGGCGGCAAAAGCGTCGTCATCCGCAACGAGAATTCCCGCACTTTCTCAGACCTGAGGGAGGGGCCGGTCGTGCTGATCGGCGCCTTCAATAACGAATGGAGTCTGCGGCTGACCCGAGCGCTGAGATATAGTCTCGCGCTGGACGCGGATCGTCACCTCATCTATATACGTGACTCCAAGAATCCGACCGATCGCAGTTGGAACTGGGCTACCAACCAGTCGCGGGAGAACGTCGGCCAGGTTCATGGTCCGCCTCTGCAGGACTTCGCCCTCATCTCCCGCATTCGGAACTCGCAGACCGGCCACGTTGTAGTGGTGATCGGCGGACTTTACACCTATGGAACGCAGTCGGCGGGAGAGTTCCTCACAGATCCGCGGATGATGCAGGCCATCTCTCGTGCGGCCGAGCTCGATCCGGCCCATCCCAACCTGCAGATCGTGCTGGGGACGACCGTAACCGACCAAACTCCCGGTCCGCCGAAGGTCCTGGCTGTGTCCACCGAGTAACACCTGAACCCAACTCCGCACGGTCTCTAGATGATTCAAAATAAACAGGTTGGCTGTGATTTCTGACGGTCAGGGACGGTATCTGTCTATCGCTGCGTCTCCCCGGCTCTATACAACTTTCTCCGATCAGCTCACCTTGGAATTTCGGAACCCGACAACCAGGGGGCGATCGAGCGCCAGCAGGAGATAAACCATGGACGTCCACTTCAAACCCATACGCAGCCTCGTGATCCTGTCCGTTCTGTTCGTTTGTGTCGTCGCGGGAGCCTCGGCCCAGGGGCTGGGCAGCATCTCCGGGACGGTTGTGGATCCCTCCGGCGCTTCCGTGGGAGCGGCCACCGTCGTCTTGACCCAGCTCAAGACCGGTGCTACCAGCACTCTCCAGACACACCCAGACGGACTGTATGTGTTCCCATCGGTCGCTCCTGCCAGCTACCGGCTCGACGTTACTGCGAATGGCTTTAAGAAATACGAGCAGAAGGGCGTCAACGTCCTGGCGGACCAGAGCCTTACTCTGAATATCGCCCTGCAGGTCGGCTCGGCGGACGTCACCGTCACCGTCGAGGCGAATGCAGCTCAGGTGGACACCACCACCGGCACGCTCTCCCAGGTCATCGACGAGCGGCGCGTGAATGACCTGCCGCTGAACGGGCGCAATGCGGCCACGATGACAACGCTGGTGCCGGGCGTGGTGGTCGCGTCCAGTCTCAACATCGACCAGGGGCAGACGAAGACCTTCCCCGTCGTCGCGGCAGTCACCATCAATGGCACGCGCGCCAACCAGGTGAACTACATGCTCGACGGTGGCAACAACGTTGACGAGTACACCAACGTCAACGCTCCGTTCCCGTTCCCGGACGTGCTGCAGGAGTTCAGTGTTGAAACCAGCAACTACAACGCCGAGTATGGCCAGAACGCCGGAGGCGTCGTCAACATCATCACCCGCGGCGGCGGAAATTCTCTGCACGGCGACCTGTTCGAGTTCGTTCGAAACCGAGTCTTCAATGCAGCCAACTACTTTGGCTATCAGAACGGAGTCAAGACGCGCGACTTCCTGAAGCGCAACCAGTTTGGCGGAACGGTGAATGGCCCGATCCTGATCCCGCATCTCTACGACGGCCGCGACAAGTCATTCTTCTCGTTTGGCGTGCAGGCGACCCGCATTCGGAACAACGCGGCTGGTGGAACGGCCACCCTGCCGACTCCGGCGCAACTAGCGGGGACGTTCACCGGGCTGGGATCGCCTACGATCCAAAACCCGACGACGCATACCGCGTATCCTTGCAGCCCGACTGGAACTACGTTTAGTTGCCAGGTAAATCCAGCCGACTACAACGCCGCGTCCCTGGCGTTACTCAAGTTTCTGCCAACCATCAGCGGGTCCGACGGCACCTTCCTCTTCTTCAAGCCGAGCAGCCAGAACTACATTGAGTACACCACGCGAGGCGACCAGAAGCTGTCCGACAAGGATCATCTGGAGCTGCGGTACTTTTACGACCGCTTCGACAACAAAGGCGTCCTCGACACAAAAAATCTCCTAACGTATGCCGATCAGGCCACGATCCGCTATCACAATGCCCTGATCAGTGAGTCTCATATCTTTTCGCCGAAACTGCTGAACAACTTCATTCTCAGCTACCAGATTGAGAACGCTTCGCGCGGACCACTGGCGGGCGCGCCGAACGTCGCCGACCTCGGCGTCAATGTCTGGCAACCGGCCTTTAAGCAGATCAACCAGATCACGGTGGGCGCCTCAACCGCGAGCAATCTCTTCAACATCGGCGACAACCCGGCAGCCTCCTTCCGTCGCAATAACTACACGCTCTCTGACGATCTCCGCTGGGTGAAAGGGAACCACTCCATCGCCTTCGGTTTCCATGGCGAGATCGCCAAGGTTGATATCGACAATCAGTTCCAGCAGCCCGGAATCTTCGTATTCAACAGCAGCAGCTCGATCGTGACCCCCATGGCAAGCTTCCTGCTCGGCGGTCTTACTTCCTTTCAGCAGGCCTCCGGCCAATACTTCAACAACCGCTACAAGGTAACGGGCTACTACGTCCAGGACAGCTGGAAGGTGAACCGCCGGCTCACTCTTACCTACGGCGTTCGCTATGAGCCGTTCTCTCCGCAGCACGAGTTGAAGGGACGCCAAGGCATGTTCGACCAGGCTGCCTGGGCCTCAGGAAAGATATCCACAACGCACCCCACCGCTCTCGCCGGCCTGCTGTTCCCCGGAGATTCGGGCTTCGTGAACAACATGATCAAGCCGGCATACACCCACTGGATGCCTCGTTTCGGCCTCGCCTATGACGTGTTCGGCGATGGCAAGACAAGCATCCGTGGCGGAGCCGGCATGTTCTACGACACCCGCCTGCCTGGCGTTTTCGAAAACATCTTCGCCAACTCTGTGCCTTATGTGGCGTCGGTCAACGTCTCCTTCGCGGGCAATGCACTGGCGAACTTCTCGAACCCGTACGCCAGCATCACTGGCGGCAATCCCTTCCCAGCTCCTCAGCCGCCGTCGCCCAGCTACTTCAGCACGGCCAACTATCAGAACTCCAGTTTCTCCACCTTTAATCCCAATACGTTCCATGTGCCGCTCACGAACTCGTTCAACCTGACGCTCGAACAGCAGTTGCAGAGAACGCTTTCCGCCCGGATTGCGTACGTCGGATCGACCAGCCGCCACCAGATCAACCCAACGGACATCAACCCCACGTGGAATCAAGGCCCGAACCTTGGCAAGCGTGTCTTCTTCTCCGCCACCAATGCTCAGAACTATACCAACCAGATTGCTACGGTTGATACGGGTGGAAGTGCCAGCTACCACTCCTTGCAGGCTTCGCTGCAGAAGCGGGTGTCTAACGGCCTGACCGCATTCGTGAACTACACCTGGTCCAAAGCGATTGACAACAACGCTTTCGGATCCTCTGTGACGGCGGTGGTTCCAGGTTCGTCCTACGTTCTCCCCGTCTACGAGCCGAACTACAAGCGGCTCGATCATGGAGCATCGGACTACGATCACCGCAACGTCCTCACGATCTCCTATGTATGGTTCCTGCCGAAGTTCAAAGGAGGGAACGCCCTGGAGCGTTATGCGATCAACAATTGGCAGACCAACGGTATCTTCGCCTACCGTAGCGGCGATCCGTTGACAGTCAGCGGCGCAAACGTGGACGGCACCGGACTGAACCGAGACCGCGCTGTGTGGAATGGCCAGAACCCGTACGGCACCACGGCCTGCGCCGGAGTATCGACGCCCTGCAAGCCATACTTGAATACCGCGAACTTCTCCCAGAACCCGAGCTACACGACCAATCTGGCGCTCACGTATGGCAACATTGCGAAAGGCAGCTTTGTTGGGCCGCAGTTCGCCAGCTGGGACGTGAGCGTAATTCGCGGTTTTCCGATTCATGAGGCGTTGCAAATGGAGTTCCGCGCAGAGTTCTTCAACGTGCTGAATCATACGAACTTCGGCGATCCGCAACAGACGCAGACGAATGGGTCGTTCGGGCGCATTACCTCAACCAATGGCGATCCACGCATCGGCCAGCTCTCGCTGAAGCTTAGCTTCTAACCGGGAGCAGTCCGAGTCAGCTTACGAAGTACGCGCGAGGTCACCGATGTCTCAATCCAGAGTTGTGGCGTCAGTGACCTCGTCTCCGCGGGCCTGCCGCAGACTCACGGCAGACAATGATCGAAAACGTCGAGAGGGTGATCCTGCCACGATGCTGACGCGTCGCAGATTTATATCCGGAGGGATGGCCGCAGGCGGCGGCCTCGCGATGGGAGCACTTACGGCACCTCTGTTTGCCGCGAGGGTGCCACCGTCGCCGAGCCCAGGCAGGGCCGGCGCAGAGACTTCTGCAATCACCGGGCCCTATTCTTTGAAGGAGCGCGCGCGTGCCCACGGTCTGCTCGCGGGTGCGGCCGTTAATGTGCAACTGCTCGCCTCCGACCCAACCTACGCGCGCATTCTCGCAGAGCAGTACAGCATCCTGGTCGCCGAGAACGCGATGAAGTGGAAACCGCTCCGGCCCGCGCCCGACAAATTTGCCTTCGAGCAGGGAGACGCGCTGGTCGCATTTGCCGCCGGCCACAATCTCAAGATTCGTGGGCACAACTTCGTCTGGCACGAGGCAATTCCAGATTGGTTCGAGACGACGGTCACCAAAGGGAACGCGAAGCAATTCCTCATTGACCACATCATGACCGTGGGCGGTCACTACAAGGGAAAGATGCACTCCTGGGACGTCGTCAACGAAGCGGTGCTCCCGAAGGATGGCCGCCCGGACGGCCTGCGAAACTCTCCATGGATGGAGTTGCTCGGCCCCGACTACATCGACATTGCCTTCCAAACCGCTCGCCGCGCCGACCCCAATGCGCTCCTGACCTACAACGAGTACGGCGTCGAATACGACAACGACGAAGACTTGCGTCGCCGCGCGGTCACGCTGCAACTGCTGCGCCGTATGAAAGCCGCCAACGTGCCGCTCGACGCAGTCGGAATCCAATCTCACATCAAAGCCGGATCGTCATTAACCATTGGCTCCGGCCTCCGCGACTATATGGCCAGCATCCGCCAGATGGGCCTGAAGATATTCATCACCGAGCTGGACGTCAACGAGGATGATCTGCCCTACGACGACGTCGCACACCGCGACCACACCATCGCCGAAACCTATCGTGACTACCTGACCACCGTGCTTGCGGAACCTGCAGTCGCGGCGGTTCTTACCTGGGGAGTCAGCGACAACCACACCTGGCTCAACAGTGGCCCCACCCATCACAAGAAACAACCGAACCGTCCCCAGAGGTCACTGCCGTTCGATGCCTCGTACCAACCCAAGGAAGCCTTCTTCGCTCTTCGCGACAGCTTCGACAACCGGAAGCTGGGAAGGCCGTAGCATGCTGGCCCCTTATTGTCTTTCCTCGCTGCGCACCCCACTTCTTCTCGCTGTGCTGCTGAGTGCGTTTCAGGCATCAGCCCAGAACTCCCCGCAGCAGGAGCCATTTCTCAATCCGGCTTTGCCACTCTCGCAGCGCGTCGATGACCTCGTCGGCCGCATGACGCTCGACGAAAAAATCTCGCAGATGCAAAACCAATCGCCAGCCATTCCGCGTCTGCACATTGCGGAATACGACTGGTGGAACGAGGGGCTGCATGGAGTTGCGCGATCCGGCTACGCCACAGTTTTTCCTCAGGCCATCGGCCTCGCCGCAACCTGGGACACCGACCTCATCGACCGGGTTGCGGATACGATTTCCACCGAGGCGCGCGCCAAGTACAACCAGGCCCTCCGCGAGGACAACCACTCCATTTACTACGGTCTCACGCTGTGGTCGCCCAACATCAACATCGATCGCGATCCCCGCTGGGGCCGTGGCCAGGAGACTTACGGCGAGGATCCCTTCCTCACCGGCCAGATCGGATCTGCTTTCGTCCGAGGTTTACAGGGCTCGGACCCTGACTACCTCAAGACCATCGCCACGCCGAAACACTTTGCCGTACACAGTGGGCCCGAGTCTGCACGCCATACCTTCGACGCCGTTATCTCAGCGCATGATCTCGAAGACACCTACCTGCCCGCCTTCCGGCAACTCATCGTCGGAGCGCACGCGGGTAGCCTCATGTGTGCCTATAACTCCGTCGATGGCGACCCCGCATGCGCCAGCAAGATGCTGTTGTTGCAAAAGCTCAAGCGGGACTGGCACTTTTCCGGCTACATCGTCTCCGACTGCGCAGCCATCACGGACGTCGCGGTTGGACACAAGTTCGCAACGGATCTTCCCCACGCGGCCGCCGCCTCCGTTAAAGCAGGCACAGATCTGAGCTGTGGCACGGAGTACGCAGCACTCGCGGACGCCGTGCATCGGGGACTGATTCGTGAAGCCGACATCGATGCGTCGGTCAAGCGTCTCTTCGCCGCGCGCTTCCGCCTCGGTATGTTCGACCCTGCGTCCAAAGTGGCTTACAACAACATCCCGTTCTCGGAGAATGATTCTGCCGTGCACGCTGCGCTGTCGCTTCAGGCCGCTCGTGCGTCGATGGTCCTGCTCAAGAATGATCGAGGGATGCTCCCTCTGCGGTCATCGCTCAAGTCCATCGCGGTCATCGGCCCCAACGCTGCCGCCCTCCCGGCGCTCGAGGGCAACTACAACGCGATCGCGTCGCATCCCGTCACGCCACTCGCCGCATTGGAGCAGCGTCTGCCCGGGCACATTGTCTACAGTCAAGGCTCGTCCTATGTCGAAGGAGTTCTCGTACCGGTTCCCAGCACGGCACTATCGTCCGGTCACAAAGGTGTTTCCGCACGCGGGCTCAAAGCCGAGTACTTCAACGGAATTGGATTTGCCGGCACGCCGGTACTCAGCCGCACCGATCAAGCCATCGACTTCGACTGGAATGGCGCGTCGCCCGCGGCCGGCATCTCGCCCACTGCGTTCTCAGTGCGCTGGACCGGATTCTTCACGCCTCCTGCACCGGGCAGCATCAACTTCGATTTTTCCATGGCGCATTGCAGTACCTGCGAGGACGGAGAAATGGTTCGCGTCTGGCTCGACGGCAAGCCCGTCTTCGACTTCGATCACGAGCCAACCCACGGACGCCGGGCCCCAACCAAGCCCTTCACGATGACGTTCGAGGATACCAATCCCCACCCCGTCCGCATCGAGTACACGCACCGTGCCCCACACTTCGGTGCCGGCCTTACCTTCGCCTGGGACCCTCCAGCCGAGGCGCTACGAAGCCAGGCGGTCGCGGCAGCCGGCCGGGCCGACGCAGTCGTCGCCTTTCTTGGCCTGAGTCCCGAAATCGAAGGCGAGGAAATGCCGCTGCGAGTCAAAGGATTCGAAGGCGGCGATCGCACTGCCATTGAGCTTCCGGATGCCCAGCTAAAGCTTGTGGACGCGCTCGCCGCCACCGGCAAGCCACTCGTCATTGTCCTCATGAACGGCAGCGCGCTCGCGCTGCAGGGCGCGGAGCAGAAAGCGTCCGCCATCCTCGAGGCCTGGTACCCCGGTGAGGCAGGTGGCACCGCCATTGCAGATACGCTCTTCGGCGAAAATAATCCCTCAGGCCGGCTGCCCATCACCTTTTATGCATCTACCAGTCAATTGCCACCCTTCGAGGACTACTCCATGCAGAACCGCACCTATCGTTACTTCACCGGCCAGCCACTCTACTCTTTTGGGTTCGGACTCAGCTACACGCAATTCAAATACTCCAACGGCAAGCTATCCACGACCAACCTCAAGGCGGGAGATCCCATTCAGATCAGCGTGGACGTGCAGAACGCAGGTGACTGCGACGGCGACGAGACGGCTGAGGTGTACCTGATTCCCCGGAATATCGTTGGAGGCCCGTATCGCGCTCTGGTCGGATTCGAAAAGGTGCATGTCGCCCACGGTGCCACCACGACCGTCCATATGACGATTGAGCCGCGTCAGCTCAGTTTCGTCTCACCGATCGGTACGCGCACCGTGCGCCCAGGCGAATATGACCTCTACATCGGCGGGGGACAGCCCTCCGCGGACGCCGGAATCTTTCTCCCGTTCCGCATCCAGGGTTCCAGTCCCATCGCTCCATAGGAATCTCGCGTAATCGATAATCAGACTCATCCAGGTGCCGCAGATACGCGTTGAGTAAACCCCGCAGAATCAATGGTGCGTAATCGGCGACCCTTGCCCGGAGCGCGTCTTTCGACGACCCCACTTGGCTCTCGCAAGATTCAGATCCCTCGGTCGATGAAATTGCCGAGCTGCGGGCAACTAATCCGTGATACTGAGCATCCCCTCCTAAGACATTCAGAGCGCAAAGTTTTGCGGCCCCTTCCATTTGGGTGGTGCAATTCAAGAGATTCCTGCCGGCTTGTTTTTGTTTTAAAGCCTAGTACGTTGTCGAGTTCAGGACCAGTTCGAAACAGCCGGGGTAGAAAGTTGTCAGTAGCTCGCTACCCGTACTATTCTCTTCTTGCTATTTCCCCTCTCTGTGCCGCCATGGGAACGACGCTCCAGCTCACAGCGAGTTTTTGTACTGCCTGAGGAGCGAATGAATGGAACCGATCGCCGAAGCGGTGGCCCCTGCCAAGCGGAGACCGAAGGAATCTCGTACCCAGAACGAAAGCAACGGACATCATAACAATGGAGTTGACTCCCCCCAGGGGGAGGACCTGGCGCTCATCCTGGAGAGCCTGCAAACCATGCGGGACGGCAATTTCTCTGTCCGCCTGCCGGTGGCGTGGACGGGACTCAAGGGGAAGATAGCCGATACCTTCAACGACATTATTGCGGCTAACGAACGCATGGCAGTCGAGCTGAAGCGTGTAGGGCAGGCGGTCGGAAAAGAAGGACGCACCCGGGAAAGAACATCGTTTCAGCACTCTCGCGGCGCATGGGGCGAGATGCAAAGCTCCATCAATACGCTGGTCGAAGACTTGCTCAGGCCGACCAACGAAATGACCCGCACCATCGCCGCAGTGGCGCAGGGAAACCTGACTCAGATCGTGCGTTTGGACGTGGACGGGCGGCCGCTCGAAGGCGAGTTCCTGCGCTCGGCCAATCTGGTCAACACGATGATTCAGCAACTCGGCATCTTCACGGCCGAGGTGACGCGCGTCGCACGCGAAGTGGGTACGGACGGCAAGCTTGGCGGACAGGCTCTTGTTCCCGGGGTGGCCGGAACCTGGAAGGACTTGACCGACTCGGTCAACTCCATGGCCAGCAATCTTACCGGGCAGGTGCGCAACATCGCTGAGGTTGCCACCGCCGTCGCAAGTGGCGACTTGTCGCGCAAAATTACGGTCGACGTTCGCGGTGAAATTCTCCAGCTGAAAGAAGCCATCAACACGATGGTGGACCAACTACGCTCCTTCGCCTCCGAGGTGACGCGCGTTGCCCGCGAGGTCGGCACCGACGGAAAACTTGGCGGACAAGCAGTTGTGCCAGGCGTTGCCGGAACGTGGAAAGATCTGACCGATTCCGTCAACGCGATGGCGGGAAACCTCACTGCCCAGGTCCGCAACATCGCCGAGGTTACGACCGCCGTTGCGCGCGGCGACTTGTCGCGTAAGATCACCGTCGACGTGAAGGGCGAAATCCTCGAGCTGAAAGACACTATCAACACCATGGTGGATCAGCTCAATGCGTTCGCCGGCGAAGTTACCCGCGTCGCACGCGAAGTGGGAACGGAAGGCAAGCTTGGCGGCCAGGCGCAAGTGCCCGGCGTCGGCGGCACGTGGAAGGACCTCACCGACAACGTCAACTTCATGGCCTCGAACCTTACGGGCCAGGTTCGCAACATCGCCGAAGTGGCCACCGCCATCGCGAATGGCGACTTGTCGCGCAAGATCACCGTCGACGTGCGCGGTGAGATCCTGCAGCTCAAAGAGACGCTGAACACCATGGTGGATCAGCTCAACCGCTTCGCCGGCGAAGTAACTCGCGTGGCACGCGAGGTCGGAACGGAAGGCCGTCTGGGCGGGCAGGCCAACGTACCTGGCGTTGCCGGCACGTGGAAGGATCTCACCGACTCGGTGAACTCCATGGCCGGAAACCTCACAGGCCAAGTCAGAAATATCGCCGAAGTAACGACGGCCGTCGCCCGTGGCGATCTCTCGCGCAAGATCACCGTCGACGTCAAAGGCGAAATTCTCGAACTCAAGAACACCATCAATACGATGGTCGATCAGTTGAACGCATTCGCGGGCGAGGTCACGCGCGTTGCGCGCGAAGTCGGAACAGAAGGCAAGCTCGGCGGGCAAGCGCAAGTCTCCGGCGTTGCCGGCACGTGGAAGGATCTCACCGACTCGGTTAACTTCATGGCCGGCAACCTGACGGCGCAGGTCCGCAACATCGCGGAAGTAGCGACAGCGGTGGCCCGCGGTGATCTCTCGCGCAAGATCACCGTCGACGTCCGCGGTGAAATTCTGGAGCTCAAAGACACCATTAACACCATGGTGGACCAGCTTCGGTCGTTCGCCGGCGAGGTCACCCGCGTTGCCCGCGAAGTCGGCACCGACGGAAAACTCGGCGGACAGGCCCAGGTTCCGGGCGTTGCCGGCACCTGGAAAGACCTTACTGACAACGTGAACTTCATGGCCGGCAACCTGACGGCGCAGGTCCGCAATATCGCTGAGGTATCAACTGCCATCGCGAGCGGTGACCTCTCGAAGAAAATCACGGTCAACGTCAGCGGCGAAATTCTGCTGCTCAAAGAGACCATCAACACCATGGTCGACCAGCTGAACGCGTTCGCCGGCGAAGTGACGCGCGTCGCGCGCGAGGTCGGCACCGAGGGCCGTCTTGGCGGCCAGGCGAACGTTCCGGGCGTTGCGGGTACGTGGAAGGATCTCACCGATTCTGTGAACTCGATGGCCGGCAACCTTACTGGCCAGGTCCGTAACATCGCCGAAGTAACGACAGCCGTCGCCCGCGGCGACCTTTCGCGCAAGATCACCGTCGACGTCAAAGGCGAAATTCTCGAGCTCAAAAACACCATCAACACGATGGTGGACCAGCTGAATGCGTTCGCCGCCGAAGTCACGCGCGTTGCGCGCGAAGTCGGTACGGAAGGTAAGCTAGGCGGACAGGCGCAGGTGCCCGACGTAGCCGGCACATGGAAAGATCTCACCGATAACGTCAACGTCATGGCCGTCAACCTGACGGAGCAGGTGCGTGGCATCGTAAAGGTCGTCACGGCCGTCGCGAACGGCGAACTCACGCAGAAGCTCACCGTCAACGCCAAAGGCGAAGTCGCGGCGCTGGCTGAGACGATCAACAACATGACCAACACGCTCGCCACGTTTGCCGACCAGGTAACGACGGTAGCGCGCGAAGTCGGCGTGGAAGGGCGCCTCGGCGGTCAGGCAAATGTCCCTGGCGCCGCCGGCACTTGGAAGGACCTTACCGGCAACGTCAATCTGCTTGCGGACAACCTGACCAACCAGGTGCGCGCGATTGCAGAAGTTGCCACCGCGGTCACCAAGGGCGATCTCACGCGCTCCATTCAAGTGGACGCCAGCGGCGAGGTTGCGGAGCTCAAAGACAACATCAACACCATGATCGACAACCTCCGCCTGACGACCGATCGCAATACGGAGCAGGATTGGTTGAAGACGAACCTTGCGCGTTTCACGAGTATGTTGCAAGGCCAGCGTGAACTCAGCACGGTGGGTCGCATGTTGCTCTCAGAGCTTGCGCCTCTGGTAAGCGCGCAACAAGGCGTGCTCTACCAGATGGAGGACGAAGAGACCGGCACGTTGACGCTGCTGTCGTCCTTCGCGAGGGCGGAGGATGGACATCTTGCTTCTATCCGCGTGGGCGAGGGACTGGTCGGCCAATGCGCGTTGGATAAGCGCCGCATGCTGATCAACGAGCTTCCCTCCAATACAATTCCCATCCGATCCGGCTTGTTCGAAGCGGTTCCACGGAACGTCATTGTGCTTCCGGTTCTGTTTGAGGATCGCGTGAAGGCGGTCATCGAACTTGCGAGCCTCAACGCCTTCACCACGTCGCATCTCGCGTTCCTTGAGCAGCTCACGGCCAGTATCGGCATCGTGCTCAACAGCATCGAGGCGACAATGCAGACCGAAGGCCTGCTGAAGCAGTCGCAGCAACTCGCCGTCGAGTTGCAGACGCAGCAGAAGGAGTTGCAGCAGACCAACGAGCAGTTGGCGCAAAAGGCGCAGCAGCTCGCCGAACAGAACGCCGAAGTCGAACGCAAGAATCAGGAGATTGAGCAGGCCCGCGGAGCGCTGGAAGAGAAGGCCAAGGAACTAGCTCTCACCTCGAAGTACAAATCCGAGTTCCTGGCCAACATGTCTCACGAACTGCGGACACCGCTCAACAGCATTTTGGTTCTAGGGCAGCAGCTGGCGGAAAATCCGGACAGCAACCTCAGCAACAAACAGGTCGAGTTCGCGCGCACCATCCATGGCGCCGGAACCGACCTGCTCAACCTCATCAGCGATATTCTCGACCTGTCCAAGATCGAATCCGGTACGGTTTCCGTCGAGGCGGAAGAAGTATTCTTCGGCAGCTTGATCGAAATGGTGGCGCGGCCGTTCCGCCACGAAGCCGACAATCGCAAACTCACCTTCGAGATCGAGACCGACACACACCTCGCGCGCAGCCTCATCACCGACTCGAAGCGTCTGCAGCAGGTCCTCAAGAACTTGCTCTCGAACGCCTTCAAATTTACTGAGCAGGGTGGCGTGCGGCTCTCCGTATCGTCAGTCGCCAATGGCTGGACTCCAACGCACCAGATCCTCGGTGCTGCGGCGTCGGTAGTCGCATTTGAGGTCTCCGATACCGGCATCGGCATTCCTGTCGAGAAGCAGAGAATCATCTTCGAAGCCTTCCAGCAGGCCGACGCAGGCACCAGCCGGAAATACGGAGGGACCGGACTCGGTCTCGCCATCAGCCGCGAGCTTGCGAGCCTGCTCGGCGGCGAAATCCAGTTGCGCAGTACGCCCGGCAAAGGCAGTACGTTCACTCTCTATCTCCCGCACACGTATGTGGGTCCTTCAACCGCATCAGCCGTGCCGGCTACAACCGACAGTCATCAACGCGCGGCGCTGGCTCTTCCGATTTCGAGCCTCGTTGCCAATGAGCCGGACAGCATATCGATCGAAGACGATCGTGGAAACCTGCAGGAAGGCGACGCAGTGCTTCTGATCGTTGAGGACGACGTACACTACGCCCGCATCCTCTACGACCTCTCGCACGATAACGGGTTCAAAGTTCTCGTGGCGCTACGAGGAAGCGACGGGCTTGCCTTGGCCCGCGAGTTTCATCCCACTGCAATCTCACTGGATGTAACTCTGCCGGACATGCTCGGCTGGACGGTCCTCAATCACCTGAAGCAGGATCCTTCGACTCGCCATATTCCAGTGCAGATGCTCACGCTCGACGAAGATTGGCACCACGGCCTGTCGCATGGAGCCTTTGCCTTCGTTACCAAGCCCACTACAACTGACGGCCTGGCAGCTGCAATCACGCGCATTCGCGAATACGCCGCGCCTCGTCGCAAACGCCTCCTCGTCGTTGAAGACGACGCAGCGCAGCGGCTGAGCATCGAAGCCCTGCTGGGCTATGACGACATCGAGGTAGCGCTCGTTTCGAGTGGCAAGGAGGCTCTTGCTGAGATAGGGGCTCACGCATTCGATTGCATGGTGCTCGATCTGCGCCTGCCGGACATGACGGGGTTCGAACTCCTCGATCAAGTCAACAGATTGCCGAATGGCAAGGAACTGCCGGTTGTCGTGTTTACGGGCAAGGACCTTTCACCGGAAGAGGATGCCACTCTGCACATGCTGGCACGCAGTGTCATCGTCAAAGACGTTGAGTCTCCCGAACGGCTCCTCGACGAAACTGCGTTGTTCCTGCATCGGGTGGTTACGGACCTGCCCACAGACAAGCAGCTGATGCTCGACAGGCTCCATCGTTCCGACGAAGCGCTGGTTGGCCGTAAGGTGCTGGTGGTCGACGATGACGTTCGCAACATCTTCGCGCTCAGCAGTGTTCTCGAGCGTCGCGGCATGAGCGTCCTCACTGCAGGGACCGGACGTGAGGCGATCGAGATTATTGAGTCCACGCCGGAACTTGGCATTGTGTTGATGGACATCATGATGCCCGAGATGGATGGATACGAGACCATGCAGGTCATCCGGCAGAACCCGATGTTCCGACGGCTCCCCATCATTGCACTGACTGCAAAGGCAATGAAAGGTGACCGCGAGAAGTGCCTTGAGGCCGGCGCCTCGGAGTATTTGGCGAAACCGGTGAACACGGAACAATTACTCTCAGCACTGCGCATGTGGCTCCACCGATAGAGAACGGGACGATCAAAGTAGTAGAGCCTCGGGCACTCAGTCACTTGCAGAGAAGGCACATGGAAGGAGCACATGAGCAATCGCGATCAGGCAAATATATTGATGGTCGATGACCAGCCGGGGAAGCTCCTGAGCTATGAAGTAATCCTGCAGGAACTCGGCGAGAACATCCTCAAAGCGCGGTCCGCTCGCGAGGCGCTGGACTATCTTTTGCGGAACGATGTCGCCGTCGTGCTGATGGACGTCAGCATGCCGGAGATAGACGGCTTCGAACTAGCCGATATGATGCACCAGCACCCACGCTTTCAGAAGACTGCAATCATCTTCATCTCGGCTGTGCACTTGACCGATCTCGATCGGATCAAGGGCTACGAACGGGGCGCGGTGGACTATATTTCGGTGCCAGTGGTTCCGGAGTTGTTGCGCGCCAAGGTCAGCGTCTTTACCGAGCTCCATCGCAAGACTCGCCAGTTGGAGCATTTGAACCGTGAACTGGAGAGGCGTGTCGACGAGCGGACCGAGGAGATTCAAAACCTCAATCGCCAACTTGAACAAAGGGTCGCCGAACTAGAGACCATCATGCAGGTCCTGCCGGTTGGTGTAGCTGTGTCCCAGGACCCGGAGTGCCAAGTCATCATGGCGAACGCAACGCTCGACAAGATGATCGGGAGCGCGCCGGCAGAGGGCTTACTCTCCGGCCGGTCGAATGCTGCGAAACAAGTAGAAATCTACCAGCAGGGCAAGAAGATTCAGGCCAGCGAACTCCCCTTGCATCGGTCGGCGAGAACCGGCAAGTCCTTCGGAAGTGTTGAGCTGGAAATTCGTCGCCCCGAGGGGCCCGCGACGCATCTCCTTGCCAGCGCCATCCCGTTGTTCCGAGAGGACGGTGGAGTACGCGGAGCCGTGGGCGCGTTCTTCGACGTGACCAGCCGGAAAGAGCTGGAAAACCTGCTGCGGGAACGAGCCGATCTTCTGGAGCTCGCCAACGAAGCGATTATGGTGCGCAGCATCGATGGCGTCATTCAGTACTGGAATTCAGGGGCTGAGGAGCTGTATGGGTGGAGCCGGGAAGAGGCCATCGGCAAAAACGCGTTCGACCTTCTGCAGACAACCATTCGAAACTCAATCTGCTGCGAAGGATTGGCGGAGGCGCTTGCTTGCGAAGGCAAGTGGCACGGCGATTTGGCCCATGTGACGCGTACAGGGCGGCAGGTGATCGTCGCGAGCCGGCAAGCTCTCAAGGCAGATGGAAACGCGATTCTGGAGATTGACCGCGACATCACCATGCAACTCCGCGCCGAAGAAGCGTTGAGAAAGGCGGAGCGGCTGGCGGCCATGGGCAGGGTCGCCGGAATTATCGCGCACGAGATTAACAATCCGCTGGAAGCGATCATCAACACGTTCTACCTGTTGTCGGATCATCCTTCGCTGGACGAAGAGGCGCGCTACTACGCGCAGCTTGGCGAGGAAGAGTTGCTGCGGGTCTCTCACATCACGCGTCAAACTCTGGGCTTCTATCGCGAATCGAAAGATCCGGTCGATGTATCGCTGCCTCGATTGCTCGACGACATCCTCGACTTGCAGTTGCGGCGGCTTGAGCTCGGGAATATTACGCTGGACAAGGAGTACGCAACCAACGGCACGATTCAGGGGTTCCCTGTCGAATTGAAACAGGTCTTCCTGAATCTGATCGGAAACGCGATGCAAGCCATGCCGGATGGAGGCAAGCTGCGGCTGCGAGTCGCCAAATGGTACCCACGCGGGAATCGGGCCGGCGGAGTCTGCGTATCCATCATCGATACCGGCTCGGGAATCGCGCCCGAGCAGGCACAGCACCTGTTCGAACCGTTCTTCACCACCAAGTCGACCAAGGGTACCGGCCTCGGCCTTTGGATCAGTAAAGGCATCGTGCAAAAGTACGGAGGAACCATTCGTTTCCGCAGCGTTCGGCAAGCTGCCGGCAACATCACCTGCTTTCGGGTATTCTTCCCCGATCCGCAGACCCCAGCCTACGCCGATTCGCATCTGACCGCGGATGGGCAAGGCGTTTACCTTGAGTTGGCGAGGAGTTCAAGCGGCCATGAGTAGAGCAGTCATTCTTTGCGTCGACGACGAAGACATCCCGCGCACGTTGCGAGCACTCGTTCTCAAAAAGCACGGCTACGAAGTCGTCACGGCGGGCTCGGGAAGGGAAGCCCTGGAAAAAATCGGCCTGCGTCACTTTGATCTCGTCCTCACCGACCAGTTGATGCCCAGCATGACCGGTACCGAACTCACCCGGCAGATCAAGCTCATTCTGCCGGACGTTCCGATCGTCATCGTTTCCGGAGTGAATGAACTCCCGACAGACGCCATGCTGGCTGATCGCTTCATCAGCAAAATTGAAGGCCCCGAGGCGCTCTTGAGCGGCATCGCTGAGGTCCTCGAACATCATCGTAGTTCTGAGCCGCCCAAGGGGACCGGCGACCATCTCGAGTTCAACAAGCTGGCTGGCGGGCATAACTTTTGAAAGATTGGTTCAGACCCGCTCAGGGTCCCTTCCTCTCATATTGATTGGGCGCGCCGGGTGTCGGCACGTTGCCGGCGACCTGCGCTCCACTGGCATGTTCCCGAGTCAATGCAGCGGCAAGAGTGATGCCGCTGCCGGAAACCTGCGCGCCCGCCGCATGTACAAACTTCAAGGGCGCTGCCACTGTGATCGTGGTTGCGCCTCTCCTTGCGGCGAAGGCAACAACGGCCGTCTCCGAGTTCGCTCCACTGTCAATCGTGATGGTCTGGCCAGCGCTAAAGCCCATTGCATTGCCGACGGGAATCACGGTTGCACCCACAGCGGTCGCATTACCCACCGTGGTGGCGCCCGCAGTGCCAACGGTTGCGATGGCTGCGGTCTCCCGGTTCGTGCCCACATCAATCGTGATCGTCTGGCCGGCATCGAAGCCTTCCACACTGGCAACTTTTATATTGGTGGCCCCTGCGGTAGAACTTGCCGATAGGACGGCGATGGCCTGGGTGACGAAGTCGGCGCAGTTGCTGTCGGTATCCGTGCCGTCGCGGAAGCGGCCTGCGCTCGTGCCAGGCCGGGGTGCAACCACGTGGCAGCCACTCTGCCCCGATCCGGAGACGGCCTGATAACCCTCGGCAGCCCATGGATCCACCAGCAGCCCGTAGTTCAGGCTGTCGACAACCATGCCGGCGGCGTCGCGCAGCACCATACTGCCGGCGGCGGGTGAGAGTGCGGGGCCTCCCAGCCATTGATTCGGAGTCGGCGTCCCTTGGTAGCCAGCCGTCGTCACCTTGGCATCGCGCACCACAGCATCAATTGCGTGGTCCTTACCTAGTGGGCTGTCGAGCGTAATGCCGGTTCCGAGCCCCTGGACAGGTTCGTTGCTTGAGTGGGCAAATGCAGTCGCTGGCTGGAAACTGATTCCTGTTCCACGATCGCTGAAGGGCAGGTTCGCCGCATGATTGAAGTGCAGGGGCGCAGCCAGGTCGAGGCCCGTGCCCGGTATGAGCACCGCCTCGCCGCTGCGATACGCGCGTGTAAGGGCCGGCGTAAACTCCACACCGGTACCTCCGGGGCCCGGTGCACCAACGACAGTGATGGTGACCGCACTCTGATTCGCGCCTGCGCCAAGGGTCATCTTGTCGCCCACAACGAAACCGTTCACGGCGCGAACCTTGATATTGGTCGCGCCGGTTGCTGCATCGGCCAGAAGCGCCGAGCGGTTCGCCTGCGTGCCAACGTGCGTGACCGTCACTGTCTCGATCCCATGGCCGACGCTGTCGATATCCAGCCGGATCGTGTCTCCCGCCGAGATGTTAGTCACGGATGTCACCTTGATGTTGGTTGCGCCGGCTGCCGCATCCGCTCCCAGGAAGGCTTGGGTGCCAGGCTTGCCAATCGCGCTAACCGTGGCGACCTCATACCGCTCGGTGCTGCTCGCCACGGCTGGGTAAGTAGCGCCGTAGCCGAGCGCGATCCTCTCGCCGACCGCGAACCCTGCCACGCTCGTCACAGGCACATTGGTCGAGCCGGCAGGAATCGTAATCACCGGGCCCTCAGGAAGTGGTTGCCAAAGCGTCGTGCTGTTGCTGGCTGCTGTCCCGACGCTCGCGATCTTTCGAGTCTCCACACCAGCGCCGGTGTCGATACCGATCGAATCGCCGGCCGTCATGCCGCTCGTGCTTCTTACGTGGAGAGTCGTTTCACCCGCATGTGCAGGGATGGCGAGTCCGGAATCGGAAAGCCCGAGCAGATAGAAGCCGTGAGCCGCGACCTTCGTGCCGGTGGGAATCTTCAACGCCGAGAAGATGGCCTGCTGAGTCGGGTGTTCGGTCAGGGTCCAGTTGGAGATGTCAGCGTCGCCGGTGCCGGCGTTGTAGAGTTCGATGAACGAGTTCGTCGAACCGGTGCTGAACTCATTGATCTTGATCGGGAGAACATTCCGTACCTTCTCGGCCACTGTCTCCGACTGCTTGCCGGCTGCGGTGTTGGTCCACGAGGCGTTGCCAACCAAGTCGCTATTAAGGGACGCTGTCCCCGAAGTAACCTTGAATGTCGCGCTCACGCTCGCGCCCGGCGGTACCGGGCCAGCAAACGTCTTAGACGTTTCGCTACTGCCCGCAACCACGGATGCCCATTGCTTGCTGGGTACGGAGAGGCTCAACTTGACGCCAGACACCGCCGTCGCCGAGGCATTCGTGAACGTCACGGTAGTGTCCTGCGACGACCCCGGTGAAAACGTCTGGAGTCCCGGCGGAGTGGCCGTTGCCGAAGCGGGAGCCAGGCTCAGCCTCTGCACGCCGTATCCTGCTGCTACAACGTTGGCCTGTACCAACTGGTCGGTGGCATCGTTGGGGAACGTGCCCGCGGCAGTCATCGCCCCTTCGTAGAAAGTGCCCTGCGAGCTGTTGCTGTTGTCGCCGCCGTTACCCAGCAGGATCGCCCCCTGCTTGCGCATCGGGTCATACGTGGCGTTCACGCGTGGCCCACTAAACATTACCGACAGTGCCCCCTGCTGCGCGTCGCCTCCCATCGAGGTCCAGTGGTGCGGTTCCCCTTTGGCCATCGCGGTCACGAACCGCCACGAGATGTTCGGCAGAGTCGTGCACAGTTTGGATCCATCGGCGTTTGAGCAACCGACCAGGTTGTTCTCCTGATCGGTCATGATCCACGGCCCCGGGGGATTCCCGTGGAACCAGTTGCCGGCGTCGCCGTAGTAAGTCGTTTCCATGGTGCCGTTGCCGTCGTCGCGGCTGTCGATCTCGGCGTTGCCATAGTCGAAGCAGCAGCCGGCGTTGAAGTGCAGGCCATTGATCACCCAGTACTGTCCCTCCGCCTGGTCGTCGACCGCCGTGCCCTTCGCGTCATCCTCGCGCAGGCCCATGCCGGGCTCAATGAACAAGCCGTAGACCTTATGCCCCAGGACCGTAACCGGCGCCATATCGGCGATCGGGACGTTGTCGAACCCACCCATAGCGGGCCCGCTGAATCCGCCGCGCGGCGGCTGCGTAAGATCGTTGTGCTTGCCCGACTGGTCGTAGACCGTTGTGATCCAGCAGGTGGTATTGGCGCAGAACGCATCCTGCCCGGCCGCATTCGCATATCCGCCTGCGTCCTCTCCAACAGGCTGGACGACACCAATGTCCAGCGTCTTGCCGTCTGATTGGCGCAACACCCGGTAGAGCGGGCCGTTATAGGCGGCGTACAGCGCGCGCGTGGTGCTGTGGGGAGCCACACACGGGTCTCCAGCGGAGGCGTAGATATCGCATGGCCCCTTCGGCCTTGTCGGGGCAGCCATCGCCGGTGCGGCGACAGTCAATGCAGTGCCAATCAGCGCAAGCGCCAACACGAACATCGGTACAGAATGGGTTCTCGTTTTCATGCGTATCCTATTTGCCTCGCCACGTACGGCATCCAGAGTCTCACGGTTGCGGGGGCGGAATGCAAATCAATGCGCAAAGGCCAGGCGCAACGGTCGCCATCTGGTCTGATTTCAGTCGCTTAGACTTCCGTGTGCGATTAGAAATCCTCACCGAACCCCACTTCTCCTTGCACCGCCGACTGGTAGGCAGAGACCCGGCGCTCGAAGAAATTGGTAAGCTCCTGGACATCCTGAAGATCCATGAAGGAGAAGGGGTTCTTCACCTTGAATACGGGTGCGATCCCAACACGTTGCAGGCGCGAGTCGGCCACATAGCCGAGGTACTGCCGCATGTCGCGCAGCGAGAGCCCGGCAACGCCGCCGGAAAGCAGGTCTTCTGCGAACTGCGCCTCCGCATCCACCGCTTCCCGAAGCATGACCACAACCTGCTCCTCGAGTTCCGCGTCCCAGAGGTCCGGTTCCTGTGCGCGGACGATGTTGACCACCTCGAACGCAAACTCCAGATGGCAGCTCTCATCGCGAAACACCCAGTTTGTGCCCGCAGCGAGCCCATGGAGCAAGCCCTTCGAGCGGAAGAAATAGACGTACGCGAAAGCCGCGAAGAAGAAGAGCCCTTCAATACATGCTGCGAAGCAAATTAGATTGAGCAGGAACTGGCGCCTGTGGGCTCGCGTTTCCAGTTGGTCGATCCGCTGGATCGAATCCATCCACTTCATACAAAAGTCGGCCTTCTTGGAGATAGAAGGAATGTTTTCGACCGCTGCAAATGCGGCGGCACGCTCATCGGGATCGGGCACATAGTTATCGAGCAGGGTGAGGTAGAACTGCACGTGCACCGCCTCTTCGAAGAGCTGCCGCGAGAGATACAGGCGCGCCTCAGGCGAGTTGATGTGCTTGTACAGGTTGAGCACGAGGTTGTTGGAGACGATACTGTCGCCCGTGGCGAAGAAAGCTACCAGGCGCTGGATGACGTGGACCTCAGCGGGCGTGATCCGTTGTTTCAGGTCGACCAGGTCGGTTTGAAAGTCGACCTCCTCGACCGTCCATGTGTTTTTGATCCCGTCGCGGAACATGTCATAGAAGACAGGGAAGCGCATGGGGCGCAAGGTAAGGCACAGGCCCGGATCGAGAATGTGGGTTGGCGCGGCAACCGAGTTATGCGCGATGGTGACAGGCGTAGCTTCGATGGATGACAAGAGGAACTCCCTTCCTGGTTGTGAACGTGCGGTTGGCTCGCCCAATTCATCGCCGCGAAAGCGCGGGACGGATCGGGACACGGATCTGTGCGCGCCTACTGGCAAGCCTCACAGGACTCGGGGTTTTCGAGCGAACAGGCCACCGCGGCTCCCGCAGGAAGTGCGTTAGAAGCTGCCGCTCCGGCGTGCGCGGAGGTGTTCTGAACCGTCGCCTTCGCGATCTTCGTAGCGGGGCGCGAGCGCAGGTAGTACGTTGTCTTCAATCCCTTCTTCCACGCATACATATACATCGACGAGAGCTTGCCGATGTTCGGCGACTCGGCGAAGAGGTTAAGAGACTGCGACTGGTCAATGAATGCATTGCGAGCCGCGGCCATATCGATCAAAGACCGCATCGGGATCTCCCACACCGTGCGGTAAAGCCGCTTGAGATCGTCCGGCAGCTCAGCAACATTTTGCACTGAACCCTCGGACAGTTTCAGGCGCATTCGCATCTCTTCGGTCCACAGGCCACGCTCTTTCAACTCGTCGACCAGGTAGCGATTGACCTGGAGAAATTCACCGGAGAGCGTCTCTCGTTTGAACAAGTTCGATATCTGCGGCTCAATGCATTCGTAGCATCCGACGATGGAAGCAATGGTGGCCGTAGGCGCGATTGCAAGGACCAGCGAATTGCGAACGCCGGTCTTCATTATGCGGATCCTCAATGCATCCCAGCGCTCGGACTCGCTGGGCTCGACCTTCCAAAGATCGAACTGAAACTGACCCTTCGCCAGCCGTGTCTCTGCGAATGCGGGATGCGGCCCATCTCTCTCCGCGAGCGCGGCGGAGGCAGTGAGCGCGTGGAAGTAGATTTCCTCCTGAATCTTCGTTGAAAGCGCCTGTGCTTCGGCGGAATCGAACGGAAGACGCAGTTGGAAGAAGACGTCCTGTATCCCCATAATTCCCAGGCCAATCGGCCTCCACTGCGCGTTCGAACTCGCGGCTTGTTCGATGGGGTAGTAGTTGATGTCGATCACTCGATCCAGCATCGGAACGGCAGTGCTCACGGTCGCGCCCAGCTTTTCGAAGTCAAACACCGGGTTGCCATTGGCGTCGACGCCCACGTGGCGCGCCAGGTTGATCGAACCCAGGTTGCAGACCGCGGTTTGGTCTCTCGACGTAACCTCCGTGATCTCCGTGCAGAGGTTCGAAAGGTGGACCACATTGCCTGGATTCCCCGTCTGATTGCACTTCAGGTTCGTGGCATCTTTGAACGTCATCCATCCATTGCCCGTCTCTGCCAGCGAACGCATCATGCGGGCGAAAAGATCGCGCGCTTTGATCTGGCGATGGTAAAGTTTGTCAGCTTCCGCCTGTTCATAGGCTTTTGCGAACGCGTCGCCAAACAGGTCGGGAAACTCCGGCACGTCCTTGGGGTCGAACAGCGACCACACACCGTCCGCTTCGACACGTTGCATGAACAGGTCCGGAATCCAGTTCGCGAGATTCAGGTTGTAGGTTCGGCGAGCTCCGTCGCCGGTGTTTTCACGCAGTTCGAGAAACGACTCAATGTCGGCGTGCCACGGCTCCAGGTAGACGCAGCAGGCGCCTTTGCGCTTGCCTCCCTGGTTCACCGCCGCAACTGAGCTGTCCAGCGTGCGCAGCCACGGAACGATACCGTTGGACAGGCCATTCGTCGCGCGGATCAGCGAGCCCTCGGAACGTACCCGATGGAATGCAAGCCCAATCCCTCCGGAGAATTTTGAGAGCATCGCCACGTTCTTGTACGTGTCGTAAATGCTCTCCAGCGAGTCCAGCGGCGAGTCATGCAGGTAGCAGGACGACATCTGAGCGTGCCGGGTCCCCGAGTTGAAGAGAGTCGGCGACGAGGGCATATAGTCGAGCGACGCGATCAGCCGGTAGAACTCGATCGCTTCATGCGGTGTGCCAGCCAGGCCGCAGGCCACGCGCAGAAAGAACTGCTGCGGTGTCTCAATGACCCCCCGCGAGATTGGGTCGCGCAGCAGGTAACGGTCATACACCGTGCGCACCCCGAAGTACTCAAAGCGGTCGGAAAAGGTGTCATCGATGGCATGATTGAGCTTGCGCGCATGGGTCTGCACAAACTCAGCCGTCGCCTTGCTCACCACCCCCTCCTGATGTCCATACGCGACCGCCTGCGAGAACGAGTGCAGGTTTAGCGCGGAAACTTCCTTCACAATCGTCGCCAGCAGCAAACGCGCAGCCAGCCGCGAGTACTGCGGCTCTTCCGCAATCAGCGAAGCTGCCGTGTCGATCGAGATCGTATCCAGCTCGCGCGTGGTCGCGCCATCGTAAAGCCCGCCAATCGTCTTGGATGCAACCCGGATCGCGTCAACGTGCGTAAGCCCATACGACGAACGCTGTACAGCTCGAACGATCTTGTTCACGTCGACGGGCTCAAGTGCGCCGTTGCGCTTGCGAACGTGCATCACCGGTGTTTCCTCGTGGACGGGAAACCCTGGAGCTATATCGGAAAGGCTGGTTTGAACGTTGGTGCGATCTTCAATCGTGGCCATGGATGATTCTCCTTGGCCTCAGAAGTGTGCGAAGAAACAGCGTCGTCCTCCCGAAAATGGGACAGACAAGCAGCTGCCACCTCGCCTCCCCTCGGAGGCGCGAGCAAATAGATTCGCGGCAGGTCTTCGGACTTGCAGGCTACCTACTTGCTCGGCTTCCCAGCCAAAATCGGCCAGTGCTTGTGTGAGCTTTCGTTCCTGCTTACCGCTGCGGGGCAGCTCCGGATTCTCACCGGATTCCCTCTTCACTCTGTACCAGGTACAGAACACCACGAACGTTGACTACCTTATATGGGACCAGGCATCACCGCAAGCCCAATATCTTGGCGTTGTGTGGAAAATCGCAAAACCGTGCCCTGCTCCGCACGTTTGGTGACGTACATAGATTTTCTTCCTGGCCTCGCTGAGCCGAAATTGACTTGCCTGCGTCGACGAAACATTCCGGCAGCTGGCCTAAGTGCCCGGGCGGGACGGAAAATCAGCCGGTTTAATACTTTTTTTAGAACTGTTTTTGAAGTATCCAAGGACAGGGAGTATCCCCTTGAACCCAAACTAAACCGGAAGGCGGTTTCAGGGGGGCGTGTGTCCAAGAATTCAGGTTTGCAGAAACAGTCGAGTGTGCAGAGCCAAGTTGGTATCGCTTCCTGGAGCTCAGCCGTACGTCATTGCCTCGCAGTCAGCCTGTCGGTCGCCTTTGTGGCGTCTGTCCTTGGCCAGCAACCGCAGGTACCCCAGACCTTTCCGCACAACCGGTCCGACGAACCGGCTAACCCGACAATTCTTGCCCGTGAGCAACTCGCCGATTCCCTGAACCGCGTCGCTTACAAAGAAACATCGGCTCGTGCGCAGAGGGTCGCGGAAATCCAGACAAAGAGCGCAGCCCTCACGCGTCAGCAAACCGCTCGGAAGCGGATTCTCGATTTGATCGGCGGCCTACCCAAAGAGCGGACCCCTCTGCACGCACGGTCGCTGGGTACCTGGCAGGGCAATGGATTTCGGCTGGAGCGGATCATCTATGAGAGTCTGCCGGGATTCTACGTCACCGCCAACCTCTATCTTCCGGAGGGGAAGGGGCCGTTCCCAGCTGTCATTAGTTCGCCTGGCCACGGGGCTACAGGGAAGCTAGGCTCGTATCAGTTTGCGGGAAACTTCGCGCGCAACGGCATAGCTGTGCTCGTCTATGACGTTTTAGGGCAAGGAGAGCGCCTTCAGTATCCGGATTCCTCCGGCAATTCCATCGTCAATCAGACCATCGACGAACACGCGGAATCCGGTGTGCAGACCATGCTCCTTGGCCAGCACATCTCCCGCTACTTTGTTTGGGACGCAATGCGCTCGCTCGACTATCTGCAGAGCCGGCCCGACATCAAGGCGGGATCCATCGGCGCGTACGGCTGTTCGGGCGGTGGAACTGTTACCGCTTATTTCGCCGCGTTGGATGAACGGGTTAAGGCCGCCGGCGTCGGCTGCTATCTCACCTCCGAGCAGCAGTTGCTCGTCTCGCACGGCCCTCAGGACGCGGAGCAAAGCATTCCCGGCTTTGTCGCATCCGGTCTCGACTTCCCGGACTGGGTTGAGCTCTTCGCGCCAAAGCCCTACGCAATGATTTCGACGACCGAGGACATGTTTCCCTTCGCCGGTGCACGGACGACCTACGAAGAATCGAAGCGCTTTTACGCTGCGATGGGTGCGGAAGATCATCTGCACTGGATCACTGGCCCCGGGCGTCATGGCAATCTCGGTCCACTGATGCCGGAAATTCTTGCGTTCTTTCTTCAATCGCTCAAGGGAGTTCCAAAGACCGCGCCCAATCCTGTCATCGTCCCCATCTCGGCCCCGCCCAAAGAGGCGCAATTGTGCACCAGGACCGGCCAAGTGGCGAGCTCGCTTAGCGGGGAGACCGTTTTCTCCATCAACCGCAAGCTGGCAGATAGCCTGCTCGCGCACCGCGTTCTGCCGTCCCAGGCGGAGCTTCGTGCCAGCGTTCGGTCGCTCACCCACGCTTCCGTGATGCCCAAACCGAGCGAGGCATCATCCTTCAAGGATGTTCACGGCACAGAGGACCATCACGATCATGTTGTCGCAACGTTGAGCATTGAAGAGCAGGGAAGCACCTTACCCGCCGTGCTGTCCACGCCTGCCGCGCCCGGACGGCACCCCGTCAAGCTCGTGCTCGATAGCAAGCCCAGCGAGGCGATGCTCAGTGCCTACGCGACTGCCGACGACGTTGTCCTCATCGTTGCGCTGCGCCCGTCTCCGACGGGAGGTGAGCCCGCACACTGCGTGGACAGCAACGGAAACTCCTGCACGACCATGAATCCTGCCTACCTGGGTACGCTCTACCTTATGTCGCAGCGCGCCATGCTTGTCGACAGGACACTGCTGGGACTGCGGATGGATGACGTCCATACAGCTTTGGACGGCTTGTGCCGCCAGCCCTATGCCGACTGCTCCAACTTGTCCGCCACGGGATCCGGCGACTACGGAACGGCGCTGCTCTTTGCCGCGCTTCTCGATCCGAGACTGGCACACATCACGGTGGAACGTTCGCTCTCGAGCTACCGCAGCGTCGTGGATACGCAACTCCATCGCGACGTTTCGGAGAGCATTCTGCCCGGTGCACTCCTGCATTTCGACTTGCCGGATGTAGTGGCATCACTGGGCAAACGAGTCACCATCATCGATCCCATAGATGCGGACGGAACCCCCGCCTACCCCACCCATCAAGCCCAACTAAAGTGAGCGTCCGATCTACCCGAGTAGAGCCTCATAAACCATCGCCAGCTGCTGGCGGAGGAGTCTTTTCTATGCTTTAACACGCATTTAAGAAGAATTTTGGCGATGCCAAAGGCCAGCTACCACCTACATCAGGCTCAATGGCCCTCATAGAAAAGGCCTTGGTTGTTCTCGGCGCCCTGTACGGCGTTCGACGGCTCATTTGAGGGGGGCGTATGACAAACAATATCTCCGTAACCAACAACTGGATGAAACTGACGCTGCTGCTTTGCCTCATCGCCTTGCCCGCATTTGCAATGGCGCAACTCGGTGGCGAGGGATCAATCAACGGCACCGTGACCGACCCATCCGGCGCAATCGTGCCCGATGCAAGCGTCACCGCCACCAATGTTGCGACGGGGACACGAACCATCCGCACCGCGACGTCGAGCGGCTACTACGTGCTTTCGCCGCTGGATCCAGGGACCTATTCAGTGAGCGTGGTCGCGAAGGGATTCAAAACGCTCACGCAGGAAAATATTGTCGTGAATGCCCTGCAGGTCGTGGGTCTCAACATCGGCCTGAAGGTAGGGTCTGTCGATGAGAACGTCGAGGTGACTGCCGCTCCGCCGGCGCTGGATACCGTGAGCGCAACGATTGGCGGCACCATCGAAAACGAGACCTACAAGGCGCTTCCCCTGCAGATGAACGGCAACCCCCGCGATCCCACGGCGTTCGTCTATCTGATGCCCGGGGTTTCGCAGGGCAACTCCGGATCGTCGGGCGTATACAACGGCACAGGCAGCATCGGCAGAATCGACGAGGTATTTCTTGACGGTGTGCCGACCACCCGAATCGCTCAGCAGGGCGACGCGCGCACCGTCTCCGCTTCTATTTCGGTCGAGGCCGTGGATCAATTTCAGGTGCTGACTGGCGGAAGCCCCATTGAGTATCAGGGAATCGGAGTCCAGAACTACGTCAGCAAGTCGGGAACGAACCAGCTTCACGGATCGCTGTTTGAGTTCTTCCGCAATACCGCGCTGGACACCTGGAGCTGGGGATCGGCGTCGATCATTGACCCCAAGACCGGAAAGCCCACCAAGCCCGTCGAGCATCAGAACGAGTTCGGCCTGGCGGCTGGCGGCCCTGCCATCAAGAATCGCGTGTTCCTGTACGGAGTCTACGACGGCTATCGCTATGTCAACGTCGGCAATCCTCAACTTGGAACACTGCCGACGCTCAGGCAGCGTGCCGGCGATTTTGCCGACCTGCCCGCAAGCCAGAGCATCTACGATCCCGCGACAACATCCTGCACTTCCGGTAAATGCACGCGGCAACAGTTCTCATACCTCGGCGCAAACAATGTCATCAATCCTTCCCGGGTCAGCTCCATATCCAAGGCGCTCATTAGCGGTCTTCCGGCACCGACGAATGCAACGGCGGTTGCGAACAACTGGATCTCGGCGCCGGTCTTCAGCACGTTCACGTGGAAGGCATCGGGCAAGTTAGACGCGGTGCTCAATCAGAAGCAGCGTATATCGGCGCTGTTCGCCTCGAACAAGTCATACCCGTATGGATACACGCCATTCTCGGGGTTCGGCGTTCCGCTGCCGGTGCCCTGGGTGTCTGCACAGGTGGGGCTGACCTACGCCCGGGATCTGATCCTGGAGCACAACTACACGATCACCAGCCATCTCGTGAATCAATTGAAGTATGGATTTTTCCGCAACTCCACACTTCAGGATGCGCCTACCCACAACAAGCTTTATGGAGCGTTCACAGCGTATGGCATCACCGGCCTGCCGTCGGGGCAAGCCCAGGAGAGCTATCCCAACGTCAACTTCGCCGGGCCCAACGCGGGCTCGTCCTTTGCGATTGCGAAGAATGACAACGAGATTACGAATACCTTCGCTCTGCTGGACAATGCGCAATATGTGAAGGGCAAGCACTCGATTACGGTCGGGCTGGTCCACCAATGGCTCGAAGACAATTACACGATGTACGTCACCGGGACCTCGCCCGTGCTGCTGGGCTACAGCAACGCGCAAACTGCCGGGTTCAGCACGATCACGGGCAGCTCTGGCGGCACACTGGTCAACACACAGGGTGACGCCTACGCCAGCTTCCTGCTCGGCCAGGTGAACTCCGCATCGCTGACTCACTCAGCCGTCGTCACCTCATACGGGCGCATGTATCCCTGGTCGATCTACAGCGAGGATGACATTGCAGTCACGCCAAAACTCACGCTGAACATCGGCCTGCGCTGGGACTACTTCCCTCCGTTCTACGAAGCGAAGGACCGCCTGTCATGGCTGAATCCAAACCTGACGAATCCCGCCGTGAATTATCCCGGTGCCTTGCAGTTCGGCGGTAACGGAACGAACGCTTGCAACTGCCGTTCGCCGCTGATGACCTGGCACAAAAACATCGGCCCGCGCTTGGGTGTGGCATATGCGCTCGGTAGCAAGACAGTGATCCGCGGCGCCTACACCTTGAATTTCACCCATGCAACCGGTGCGATGAACATTGGCCGTTCGGGCCCCGGCAACATCGGATACACCGCCAACGTGGCCCCTGTCAGCCCCTCCAGCGGCGTCGCGGCCTTTATTCTCGACAACGGTTTCCCGTCCTACCAGTTGCCCCCATTTCTCGTCCCGTCCTTCGGCACCGGATTCTCAACGACCATCACCACAACAGCGCTCTCACCTACGTATGACGACCCCGTCGTTGGTGCGCGCGGTCCGTATGCCGCGAACTGGAACGTAGGCATCGAACGCCAGCTCATGAGAAACGTGACCCTGGAAGTGAACTATGTCGGCACGCAGGGGCATTTCCTGCCGCCTGCCGGAAACGGCGCCAGAGGTTACTGGGCCAACGAGTTGGATCCCATGTATTACAGCCTGGGCACTCTGCTGAATGCCACGCCCACGCCGAGCAATCTCGCCGCGGCGCAGGCGATCATTCCCAGCGTCAAACTGCCCTACGCCACGTTTGGCGGGTCCGGCGGAACCATCGCACAGATGTTGCGCCCGTTCCCGCAGTATTCCGGAGTCTCGGATACCTACGGCAACATTGCCAACTCCAACTACAACGCCGTGCAGGTCGTCGTGAAGAAGCGCATGTCCAACGGACTGGATGCCATGGTCAACTACACGTTCTCGCACGAGATTGACAACCAGGGCACTTACCGGAACGGCTACCTCTCGCCTCGTGTGGAGCGCGCGCGGGGAGCCGGAGATACACCGCAGATTCTCAATCTCACTTTTGTGTATAACCTTCCATTGGGCAGGGGTCATTCATTCGGCGCCAACAATCTAATCGTGCGCTCCGTGGTCAGCGACTGGCAGCTCTCGGGCATCTACACGTTCAACGCTGGACAACCGCTGCAGATAGCCGGAACCTGCACGACGCCGAATGGCGGCACCTGCATGCCAAATTATTCCACCAGCTTCTCAGGGCCAATTCGCATCAACGGAAGCTGGGGAACGGGCGCTCTCGGAGGAATCGCGTCGCCGTCCTACATCAATAAGGCGGCCTTTGTGGATCCTCCTGCTTATTCCATCGGCAACCTCGCACGCACGTTTCCGCTCGGGCTGCGGGGGCCGTGGTCCGATACGCTCAGCATGAGTGTGAAGCGATCGTTCCCCTTGTTTGAGAACGTGAAGCTCCTGCTCGATGTCTCCGCCTATAACGTAACCAACAACGTCCGCTTTGGCATCAGTTCGCTCAGCATCGATTCGGGGACGTTTGGCCAGGTCAGCGGTCAGACGAATACCTCGCGCGATATCCAGCTTGCGGCGAGGATCAACTTCTAACCCAGGCGATGCACGCCAAATCGGAGTGCATCGCAGCTTGGCCCACCCGAACGGCTCTCGCGTTAGTTGACCAGCGAGATCCGCGCGATCTCGGGGTTTGCAGTGTCGTCGGTCGGGTGGTCGCGGTCTAGCTTTCGAGCGGGCAACTCCATATTCGACAGCAACAGATCGAATCTGCGGTCTGAGCGCAGCGGGTCCAGCAAGGGATCTACCTTGGCATAGACAAGGTAGGTCGATCGATCCTTGCGCGCACGCTCCAGCCATTCCAGCGCCATGTCCCGGTTCCCGAGTCCGAGATACAACTGCGCCAGGCTGAACGCGGGAACATACTCATGCGCGGATCGCCTGGTCAGCTCATCCAGGATCTTGCGCGCGGCCGCTACATTGCCGCGCATCGCCTCCGCATAGCCAATCAGCCCATCGGTGTAAGGATCGGATCCGGACAACCGCTCCGTCTCGCGAAACTCATGAATCGCTCCCGCGTAGTCCTTCTCCGCCGCCAGAACGATCCCCAGCCGGGAATGTGCCCGGGAGAAGTTTGAATTCTGCGCCAGCGCAAATCGATACGTTCCTTCAGCTTTGTCGAACTGGCGGTCCCAGTAGTAGGCGCTGCCAAGGTGCATGATCGCGGCCATGGACATGGGGTCCATTTCCTGCGCCTTCAGGGCCTGCTGAAGCGCCTGCGAAGTATCGCCCACCGCGGCAAAGTACAGGGAATTCCAAGCGTATCCGCCCGCATACTCCGGCGACAGATCGATCGCTTTCTTGAACTCCTTCTGCGCACCCTTCCAGTCCCACTCGTAGTAGAGCGCCACCATCCCGAGCGCAGTGTGTCCCTCGGCCAGGTTGGCGTTCAGTTGCAGTGCCCGTTGTGCTGCAGCCTTCGCGCTTGGATACGCCTCCGAAGGCGGCTCCACGCTGTAGGACGCCAGAAGTGCGTACGAATCCGCTAACCCGGCATAGGCTTCGGCGAAGTTGGGATCGCGGAAGATCGCCTGCTGGAAGCACTCGATTCCCCGGCGCAGCCCAAGTTCGGTGCGCTCATTCCAGAAATAGCGTCCCGCCAGGTAAAGTCTCTGCGCCTGCGGATCGTGGCTCGGCTGCTCCGGGTGAGCGACCGGCATCAGGTCGAGCATGCGTTCATGCACGGTGGACTCGATCTGGTCCTCCAGCTGCTGCATCTGCTCCGGCGCTCCAGCATATGATCCCGACCAGAGCGTTTCGCCCTTCGCATTCGAGAGCCGTGCGGTCACGCGCGTTTCCCCGGGCTTCACATCGATCAACCCCGTCAGCAGCGCGTCAACCTCCTCGGTCTGTTCCTCAGGGCTCGCCTCGCCGCCATTTCGCGAATAGCGTGGCAGCTCACTTACGGATCGCGCCTTCAGCCCCGCCTTTCTGCCAAATCTCCCGACCAGGTCTGCCGCTACCGTCGCTCCAATGTGCGGATCGGTTGCACCCGTGCCGGCCACGTTGAAGGGCGCAACTGCGACAAACCGTTCCAGGCGCGGCGGACTCTTGGCGACCGGGTGGCCGGTGCGACCGTGCCTCCACGCGACGCCGATCGTAACCGGCAACAGCAGTAGGAGCGCAACGCCACCGAGATGGACCGCACGAGAGTGGCCAGCGGCCACAGGGCTTCCCAGCGGAAGCGGACCATGGTCGCCAGGTTCCATCTCAGCCGTGTCCGGATACGTGGAAGGCTCGACCGACCGGCGATGGACCTCGGGCAGGAAGCGGTATCCCCTCTTGGCTATGGTTTCGATCAGCTTGTTCTTCCCGCGGTCGTCGCCAAGCGCCTTACGGAGCATCGAGATGGTGACCGTGAGATTGCCTTCTTCAATGAACGTGTCGCCCCACACGGCGTTGACCAGTTCGGACCGCTCAACCAGGTGGCCATTTCGCTCCACCAGCACCGTAAGCACTTGGAACGCTTTTTCGGTTAGGGCAATTGGAACACCGTCACGAACCAGGCAGTGTTCTGTGGGATCGAATCTAAAGGGCCCAAATTCATAAATATACGGAGTTGTCATACCTCCCGCCTCTCCCGCCCTGACATGGAAGGCGATCCGGCGAACGTAAAAAGGATTTGCACGGAGAACTCGGCCCCACGGGTATACATGACGAATGATTCTATGGTCAAGATTTGGCTACCCATGGGAGACGGGCGACTCCCCTTGCAGGTTTCGGACGCCCAAATCTATCGGGCAATCCACCCGGCGCCTCTTTAACCTCTTTTTTAGAATTCTTTTGGCGATCCCAAAGGCCACCCGGAAAACGAGTCGGCCCAATGGTTCTATGTACGATTCAGGAGTGATAGCTTCCCTGGCAGATCTCAATCCGGGAGTGCGAGTGCAGGGCGCTGCCCGGAAACTCCACCCGGAAGCCGGCATTCAATCAGCCGCAAACCGGCGGCACTGCGCAGTCTGGATGCTTGCGCTTCTGCTCCTGGCCGCAACTTCGCGGGCCCTGCCGCAAGACAACCTGATCACCGGCGAGCCGATCAATGGCTACACCGGCGTGCCCTTCGATACCCGGGCATACGCGTATGACTACCTCGTCGATAGCAGCCTCCCCGCGGATGATCCCGCCAACCGGAAATTCCGTACCCTGCAGGCGGCGTACCAGGCCGCTCCCGAGGGAACGCCCGCGAAGCCCATCGTCATCGGAATCAAGCCCGATGTGTACTTCGTTCACGGAACTATGACCACCCCTGGGCTCGCGATCAAGAAGAACTACCTCACCCTGCTCGGCCTCACCGACGACCGCCGCAAAGTGGTTCTTGCGGACAACCGAGGCCACATGGAGGGCGCCACCGACAACGGCTACATGATTACGGTGGACTCCATCGGCTTCACCGCGATGAATCTCACCTTTATCAACTACTGCAACACCGACTACGAGTATCCCGGCGACCCCTCCAAGAATTTGACGATGCGCAGCCCTCTCGATGCACAGGCGGTCGCGATGTCGATGCGCGGAGACAAACAGGTCTTCTCCCACGTGGCCTTCCTGGGTCTGCACGACACAATTTACCTGCAGACCCTTCGTTCGTACTTCACCCATGTCTACGTCGAAGGCAACGAGGACTTCCTCGGCATCGGCTCGGGCCTCGTCAGCGTCTGGGAGGACTCCGAGGTCTACTTCCCCACGGGCAGCGGAATCATGTTCGCTCCCGGAGTCGTGTTTATCAACACCGTGTTCAAAGCCTCCCATGGCCTGTCCTTCTACAAGCCTTTCAACACGCCTACGGCGCTCATCCACTGTGTCCTTCCCGTCAACACTCCGCAGTCGCCCGTGTCCTGGATGCTGGAGAAGACCCCCAAAGAACTGAGCTTCTATTCGCTCACGTATCGCACCAAGGACGCCAAAGGGAATCCAGCGGTCGTCTTCGACAGCAATGTCGGGCCGCCCACCTTCACTCACTCCCGCGAACTCTCGGACCAGGAAGCGGCTGCATTCAACCCGTGGAACCTCCTCCGCGCGACGCCCACCGGAGTTGTGGACGACTGGGATCCGGCCGGTGCGAAAGCAAAATATGCCTCGCAGGGAAGCCTGCCCTTCAGGATGGTGCTCGGTCCGAACTCTGTGGCCGCGGCTCGCGGCTATCCCGGCAACCAGCAGCCCTACTCTGAAGCCGGAATCACGCAGACAGTCCGTGCAGGAGGTCCGGTGCTCAGTCTGAACGCCGTTGTGCTCCCCCTGCGGGTGCAGGATGAACCCGTTGCCTGGTCGACCAGCTCTTCTGCCATCACCCTCGACGAGACGGCCGGCACGAGCGTTCACGTCACGGCCCGCAACGACACCGACCACACGGAGCATGCGACCGTCAAAGCCGTTGCTTCCAACGGCTTCTTCTCCACCATCCAGCTTGACGTAGAGCCTTCGCAGCTTCCTCCGCCGGCGTTCAAGACAGCTGCCGCTCCCCCTGTCGTCGAGAACCGCGAAGCGGCCATCCGCTACTCACTCGACCTTGGCGGCCATGACGACCATTCGCTGATTACCTGGTATCTCTGCGACGACGCGCAGTGCGCCGCGCGTCGCAAAGTTGCCGTCAGCCGCGGAGAGCAGCCATTACGGCAGTACAAACTCGGCGTCGGAGCGGTCGGCAAATACGTCGCAGCGGAGGTTCAGCCGAAGAGCGAGCGAAGCGATCTCGGCGCCGCGGTGACCGCGATCTCCGTAAAGCCTGTCACCGGGCAGGAGGTTGCTGCCGCCACAGTCTCCCCCAACTTCAGAAACTTCGTCGAAGCGCCCAACGATCAATATGTAAGCGGGATGTGGACCGTGCTCGGCAACTGGCAGATCGTTACCAACGACAATCTCGTCTATTGGAAGTCCACGACCGGAGACGACCTCGCCAACGGATACGGCTTGCGAGTCAACACGCAAGGCGGATCCCTGCTCTATCAAAACGATCAGCCCGTCGGCGACATGCAGGTCAAAGTGGTGATGATCCCGGAGAAGACGGTCAGTGAAGGCTTCGGCTATCAGGGGTTCGGGTCACCCGGCTCGTCCGCCGACGAGGGCTCGCAACGGGCGGAAATCTTCATCAAGTACGATCCGCGCACCCGCACCGGCTATTCCCTCCGCTTCTGGCACACACTCGAATCGGCGAGCACCTGCATGTTTCAGCTCTTCCGGATCGACAATGGCAAAGGCTCCTCCATCAGTCCGCTACAGCAGTTGACCGGAGTGTTCAAGCCCAACACCACCTTCATCCTTTCCATTGTCGGCTCAACCTTTACCGCACGAGCCGCCAACACCATGGACAGCGACACCCTCTCGCTCCAGGGAACAATCACCCCCAATCACTTCGGCGGAGCCGGAGCGTACTGGTCCGGGACCGTGCGCCTGGGAAACAGCGCCATCATCAGTCAGTTTGAGATCGCCTATCCCGGCGTAACTCGTTAGCGCCCAACGATCGCTTGGCCGGATTCAAGGTCGCTCCCAACACAAATCCTCTTCTTTTCGAGCCGCAACCTAAAGAAAACAATCCATTAAGAAAAATTTAAGGGTTCTTTTGGCAGGTTAAAAGGACTGCGGGTGAATCGGCGACTAATGAAATAGGCATGTCCATTATGCCCGGCAGCCTTGCGGCCAGACCTTGCTCCCTGCGCATGTCCATCCTTGTGTGCGGACTGCTCATCGTATGCGTTCCTTCTGCGTTCGCCCAGTCGCCGTCGTCCCCCATGACGACCGCGGAGAAGCAGGACTACCTCCACAAGCTCGAGCAGATTCTTCCCCCGGTCCCGAGCTGGACCGAGTGGCAGAAGAAGACGAACGCCCTGCCTCCCGACTTCAACTCGCTGCCGAAGCACAATGAGCTGCCCGACCCGCTCACCTTCCTCGACGGCCGGACGGTGCGGACAGCCGCGGACTGGGACGCACGGCGCAAGGAGATATCTACTCTCACTCAAAAGTACGTCTGGGGAACGGTCCCGCCGCGGCCGGAAATCACCCGAACCGTGGTGGTCGACGAGAAACACAGCGACGGATACACCGTTCGGAACCTGCAATTCATATTTGGGCCGGGCGGCAAAGGCACGCTGCGTGCCAGAGTCATCATCCCCGACGGAGCCGGTCCCATGCCGGTCCTCATCAACTCCGACCTTCAAGGCTGGGCGCCGGAACTCATTCGTCGCCGCTATATTTCAGCCGGTTACGCCGGCAACGACTCCATGGACGACGCCGCTCCCTTGAGCGCGCTCTACCCCGACTACGATTTCGCGTTGCTCCCGCGCCGTGCCTGGTGCGCCAGCCTGGTGATCGACTACCTGTACACCCTTCCCCAGGTCGACAAGCAGCACATCGCCATCTTCGGCTACTCGCGCAACGGCAAGATGATCGCCATCGCGGCCGCGCTCGACCCACGCATCACCGCAGTCATCGCGGGATCGACCGGCGTCGGTGGCGTTCTGCCATGGCGCGCGACTGGCGAGCGTGGCTTCGGCGAAGGTATTGAGAGCACCACGCGCTCTTTCCCCACCTGGTTCGCGCCTCAGCTCCGATTCTTTGCGGGCAGGGAAGACCGCCTCCCCGTCGACGCCAACTTTGTAGCGGCCATGATCGCGCCGCGCCCCCTGCTGATGGAGTGGGGCAACAATGACGAGGTCTCCAGCACATGGGGGAACGAGCAGACCTACTACTCGGCCCTGAAGGTCTATCAGTTGCTGGGCGCCGAGAAGCGAATCGGCACTCTCCGAGTTCCGGGCTTCCACGGCGCAAACGACGAAGAGGCGTGCCTGGACTGGCTGGACATGCAGTTCGGACGCACCGACCGCCCCTGGAACAGCAATCTCATCTTTCAATGGGACTGGAATCGATGGGCGCAGCACACCCACACCTCAGTGGATGTCGCAACCTTCAAGGCTCACGCGTCCAATGACCTTCTCTCCTTGGACAACGGCAGTCCAATTCAATCCACCGGCCAATGGGAGACGCACTCCGGCGAACTCCGTAAATCGGTCCACTGGCTGCTCGGACAGGAGCCGCCAAAGATGTCCGAGGGAGACCTGGCCGCCGCGCGTCGTCCTCCGCGCACGCCCAACCCAGCCGTAAGCTCGGCGGGTCAGGTAGCGCCGGATCTGCCCGCCTGGGTCATCGCCCGCGGTGGAGTCGACTTCGGTTGGCTGGAACCGCAAAAAGACCAGACCGCAACCCGCCGGATTCGCTTCGGAGGCAGCCTCACAGGCGACCTGTACTACCCGAAGAACACGCCGCCGGGCAAGAAACTGCCGACCGTCATCTGGCTGCACGGCTACAGCTATCCGCTGGGATACATGTGGGTCTACCATCCGGACCTGCATCCCATCCTTGGCCTGGTGCAGGCCGGCTACGCGGTTCTCGCCTATGACCAGAGCGGCTTCGGCAGCCGCCTCAATGAGGCGGGCCCCTTCTACGATCGCTATCCGGAGTGGTCGCGAATGGGTCGCCTGGTCGAAGACGCTCGCTCCGCCATCGACTATCTGCAAACGGATGAGCTCGTCGATCCGCAGCACATCTACCTCTTCGGCTACTCGCTGGGCGGGAACGTGGCTGTCTATACCGCCGCTCTCGATCAGCGAGTCAAGGGCATCGTCTCCGTCGTCGGATTCACTCCCATGCGCACCGACACAGCAGATAAAGGCACCGGCGGCGTCGGACGCTACGCCTTCGAACGTGGGCTCATCCCGAAGGTAGGCTTCTTCGTCGGGCATGAGAAGCAGATCCCGGTCGACTATGACGGCCTCTTGGGAATGATTGCGCCTCGTCCGGCCCTCATCGTTGAACCGCTGCTCGACCGCGACGCGACACCCGCAGATGTAGAGGCTGCCGTCGGGCAGGCACGCAGGGTTTACGACCTGTACGGCGCCAAAGAGAAGCTTGCGCTAAAGCAACCGTGGGACTACAACCGGCTGCCTACTAGCACGCTGAACGATGCCGTGCAGTGGATGACAGCCAACTTCAAATAAGGGTTCGAACTCTTACAGCGATACGGCGAAGCCGCTTTTTTCGATTACCTGGAGACCGTGATGAACCACATCGTTCGCAAGTCAGTCTTTATCCTCGGCATTCTGGCAGTTTCCCTCTTGACCGCGAGTGCTCAGGTGGACCAGGGCGCAATCATCGGTGTCGTGCGAGATTCAACCGGAGCCGTGATTCCCGGCGCACAGCTCACCCTGACCAACACGGATACCAACCTCGTGCTGCAGGGCAGCAGCGGTAGCAGCGGCAATTATGTCTTCTCGCCGCTAAAGATCGGCAACTACTCGCTGAGCGTCACCGCCAAAGGTTTCGCAACCAGCACTCAGCAGAATCTCCACGTCGAAGCGCAATCGAAGGTGAACCTGGAGATCGTGCTGAAGCCGGGAGAGACGACGCAGCAGATCGTCGTCAGCACCGAACCTCCCCTGATCCAAAGCGAGGAAGCGTCCGTCGGCCAGACGCTGAATACGCAAACCATCAACAACACTCCGCTCAACGGCCGCAACTGGATCTACATCGCGCAGCTCACCGCCGGCGCAACTCCTTCCATCAGCGGTCAGAGTCGTGGCGGAGGCAGCGGCGACTTCTTTGCCAACGGCCAGCGCGCAACCCAGAACGACTTCGTTCTGGACGGAGTCGATAACAACATCAACGACATCGATTTCATGAACGGCACCAGCTACTCCGTGCGTCCGCCGCCGGATGCGCTTGCCGAATTCAAAGTGGAAACCTCAAACTACAGCGCGGAGTTTGGGCACTCGGCCGGCGCCGTGCTGAACGCCAGTATCAAGTCTGGAACCAATCAAGTGCACGGCTCGGCCTGGGAATACATCCGCAACACCATCTTCGATGCCAAGGACTGGCCCGCACTCTCCATCCCCAAGTACAACGAAAACCAGTTCGGAGCCACGCTTGGTTTCCCGATCTTTCGCAACAAGCTGTTCTACTTCGGAGACATCGAGTCAAACCGCATCGTCGTCGGCGTGCCGGCGACGGCTTCGGTCCCGACTGCGCTGATGCGGCTGGGCAACTTCACTGAACTGCTCAATACCGCCCTTACTGGTTCGGCCAAAGCCATCACGCTGTACCAGCCGAACTCAGGCGGCAAACAGCTGCTCACATGCAACGGGCAGGCCAACGTGTTTTGCGCAAGCCAGTTGGACCAGGTTGCGGTGACCATGCTCAATCTCTATCCTCTGCCGAACACTGGAAACGGCCGCACCACCAACAACTTTGTCACCAACGCAACGAACCACAGCAACACCATCCAGTGGGACCAGCGCCTCGATTGGAACCCCAGCTCCCGCGACCAGGCCTACGCTCGACTGAGCTATGACCATGTGCAGAACAACAACCCGCCGTCGCTCGGACCCATCATCGGCAACGGTACGTCTCACGTCACCATTGTTGCTGAGAACACCATGGGCAGCGAGACGCACAGTTTCAATCCCACGCTCACCAACGAGGCGCGCTTCGGCTACAACTGGGGAGCCTTCTTCAACCTCCAGCAGAACTTCGATCGCAATGTCGCCACCGGCCTCGGAATTGGAGGAGTTCCGACCGGACCTGGATTCCCATACAACGGCGGCCTGCCGGCAGGTGCGATCGGCGGCATCACGACATTCGGTACCGGCGCTTCCGTCCCTTCCGTCGAGCACCAGAACGTCTATCAGATTCTCGACAACCTCACCAAGATCGCCGGCCGCCACTCTCTCAGGATCGGCCTGGATTTGCAGAGCGTCCGCATGGCGTTTCTCCAGCCGCCGGCTTCGCGCGGAATCTACAACTACACCGGCCTCTACACCAGCAACCTGAACGCCAGCTTCACCGGCTATGGCGTCGCGGATTTCCTGGCCAATCAGATGAACAGCGCTCAGCTCTCCAATGAGAGCACCGTGAACGACACTCGCTGGTACCGTTCCGGCTACTTTGAAGATGACTGGAAGATCACGGATAAGCTCACCCTCAACCTCGGTCTGCGTTACGACTTCTACCAGCCGTGGGTGGAGAACGGCGACGGCCAGGCAAACTTCGTCGTCAACACATCGGGAATCGGTACCGGGACGGCAACGCTCCTCTATCCGAAAAGCCGCGCGAACACGTACCTGGCGCCTGCATTCCTCTCACTCCTGACGTCCAACCACGTCACCGTCGCCTACACTCCGGAGCGGTCCCTCGTTTCATCGCAAAAGAAAAACTTCGCTCCGCGGTTTGGCTTTGCATACTCAGTCAATCCCTCCACGGTGATTCGGGCCGGCTACGGCATCTTCTATGGTGGTCTGGAGAGCTTCGGTAGCGTCAACCTCGGCGAAAGCTATCCCTTCCAGTTCACGGGCGGCGTAGTGGCTCCAAGCTGCACCGTCACCAGTTGCGTCTCCGACGGCATCACGCTCGAAAACGGATTCTCCACCCAGATCGCCGCTGGCCTGCAGAACTTTGCCTCAACGCCCTCAATTCAGGGTGCGCAAGCCAACTACCAGACTGCGTACACCATGAACTACAACCTCTCGCTCGAGCGAGGATTCACCAACAGCCTCGTCGGGACGCTGAGCTACGTCGGCAACGCCTCACGGCACCTGCTCACGCTGGTCAATCCGAACGCTCCGAATGCGCTGGTGAATCCGGCCAACAGTTCGTTGCTGGTCCAGCCGTTTCCCGGCCTCGGTCGCGACATCGCATCCACAGACACGGGCGAGAGCAACTACAACGGCCTGCAGGCAAAGTTGCAAAAGCGCCTCACTCACGGGCTGGACTTCCTTGCTAACTACACCCTCTCGCATGCCTTGGATAACAGCGTTTCGCCCATCGAACCCAATGCCGCCCAGCGCGAGTACAACCTGATTCCACAAAGTGAGGAATACACCAACTCCATTTGGGACGTACGTCAGCGTGTCACCTTGAACGCCTACTACGCAATTCCCTTTGGCGCCGGCCAGGCGCATACCCTCAACAATAAAGCGCTCGACTTTGTCGCTGGAGGCTGGGCTGCCAGTCTCACGTTTGTGGCCCAGACCGGCAATCCGTTTACCGTCACTCCCAACATTACCGCCGCGCCCGCCGGATCAGGTGGCAGCGCGCGAGCCTTCCGCGTTCGCGATCCCTTCGCGGCGGGTGGATCGGCCGATCCGACCAACCAGACCGTAACCTGTGCACCATCCACTCGCAATCGCACCAACTGGTATAACCCGTGCGCCTTTGCCAATCCGCTGCCTGGGAACACGATTCCTCAGACCGGCGTGGGCTCACAGGTCACTGGACTTTCGAATGCCGTCGCTTATCTGGGTGGTCGCGCCAACCTGGTCTACGGCCCCGGCTACAACCGCACGAATATGTCCCTCTTCAAGCGGTTCACCGCGTTTCGCGAGACCTATGTCGAATTCCGAGCTGATATCTTCAACGTCTTGAACCATCCAAGTCTGAATCAGCCAAGCACCCTCACCAACAACACCAATGGAGGACAGATCACCGCCGCGAAGTCGTTCCAGTCCAACACGCCGGATGCACGCTTCTTCCAACTCTCCGGCAAGTACGTCTTCTAGCCAGATCGCCCAGGCGGTGGGGGGCGATCCGGCTGTCGGACTATTCGGGAGTCGCGAATAGCGTTAGAGTCATCCTTTGTGAGTCCGCGCTGATGGATGCTATCTCCCAGATCGCGTTGCAACGGGCCATCTCCCGCCGCCAGTTTCTTCGCTCTGTGGCGTTGTCCGGCGTGGCCTCCCGCCTCTACGGCTTTGCTCCAACGCGGCCACTCGTCCCCCAGACTGCCCGCAAGGTCATCGTGGTCACCTTCGGCGGCGGAGCTCGCGACGAGGAGACCTTCGCCCCCGAGGGCCAGGAGAACATCCCGCACCTCATCGGCGAACTGATACCCCAGGCCACGTTCTTCACCCAGGTGGTGAACCGCGGAATCCTCGGCCACTACGTCGCCACCGCGAGCCTGGCAACTGGACTCTACGAGACCTTCGACAACTTTGCCGATGTTGCCCCCGGCAATCCCACGGTCTTCGAATACTTTCGCAAGGGCCTCGACCGTCCTCCCAGCGATGCATGGGTCATCGCTCCCTCCAACGGCTTCAACCGGATCGGCCAGAGCGACGGTTCACGAATTAAGTCAGGCTTCGGCGCGGAGGTCGTTCTCCCTAAGCGCCTCCTTACAGCTGCTCTTGGTCGCAATCCATCGCCCGGCAACACCCAATTTCTCCTGCAGGACAACTTCGAGGACGTCTACTTCCGTCCCGACGCCCTCCACGCCGTGGACGATACATCGCGTATCGCGGACCTGCTTCATATCTCCTTCGATGATTTCGCTCGCCACGCCTCTACACTATCCAGCGCCGACGAACTCTCGGTGTACATCCTTCGCCAGGTAATGCGGCAGTACGCGCCCGGTCTCATCTGGATCACCCTGCACGATATGGACGTCGCGCATACCGGCGCCTTCTCGCTCTACCTCGACGGCATTCGACGCAGCGATCGCCTGTGCGCGGAGATCTGGCAGAACATCCAGTCCGAGCCCGAGTACAAGGACCGCACAACCATGCTCGTCCTGCCTGACTTCGGTCGTGACTCCGACCTCAGCCCTTCGGGCAACGGCTTCCAGCACCACCGCACTGGCGACCCTCTCTCGCGCACGACCTGGATGATGGCGCTCGGTCCGCACATTCGCCAAAACACCACCGTAGACCGCCCGCTCGATTCGCTGGATCTTGTGCCGACGATTGGCGCGCTGATGGGCTTTGCCACGCCCTTCGCCGCAGGTGCGCCGGCAAGGGAGATCCTCTAGTGGATCCCGCGCGGCTCACCGCTGCCAGCTTCTCGCGCTATCCACCCCAGGGCCGAGCGCTCGCCGCCGCGCATCTCGCCACCTTGCGACGCATCCCTCAATCGCTGCTTCCTGTGCTGCTCCTGCAGGTTCTCCGGTACGACTATAGTTTCCCGGCCGAGCGGGTGCAGTTAGAGTCGCAGATTACCGCTCTCGAGTCCTCCACTCCGGCAGCTTTTCAGGCCCTCATGCAGCCCTTCGCCGCTCTCGAGCTACCGCCTGCCCTGGTGGAAATGGATTGGCTCAACGAGCCGCAGCTCTTCACCGAGCGGTTGACCGCATGGCTCTGGTCGCACCAGCGCATCGATGCCTACCACGCGGCTGTCGAGCAATATCGCCAGGCGCTTCCTCCTCCGCAGCCCCAGACAATTGCCCCGCGCTGGACCTTTGTTCTCATCGGCCGGAACGCTCAAGCCCCCGCTCGTCCGCTCTTCCGCAAACTGGCGCCGTATGGAACGCTATTCACCAACGTCGATCCTTCAGGCGGCACAACTGCTCTTCTTGCCGAAGCCTCGGCCCGCGCCACGAAATATCCCGTTCCCTTTGGGCACTGGTATATAGACGGCTCCGATCCTTTGCCGGCCCCGGGACTCACGATCGCCTCATACAGGCGCCTCGTTCCGGCTGCGCGAAAGGAGTTCCAACTGATCCGACAGGTGTCCAGCCGACCGCAAACTCAACCCACGGTCGAGTCCGTCACCTCGTACGTCGCCTCACTCACTCCAGAGATGCTGGGAATCGAGGGCACGCCCTACGACCCTCTTCGCTACTTCGAAGTCAGTATCCTCACCCAGGGCGCCGGTTGCCAGATCTTCAGCACCACGTTCGTGCAATGGGCCGCGCGCGAATGCCTCCACCGAGCCCAGCCGCTCACCCTGGTCGCACGGTTCGCCGATCGGCAGACTGCTGCCCCCATGGAGCAGATGCTCAATCGCGATCCGCTCATGCAACCTCAAGACACAGCTGGCTCGCTCGTCGACGCCGAAATGGGCACGTACTACACCTGGATCAATCAGGGGCGGCTGCCTGGTGCGGAGCAGTCTCGATTCCTGGCCTGGTGGGAAGATCATAACGTCGCCCTCGCCATCTCTCCGTCAACCGCCCAGGGCGTCACCTCGCACTCGCCCTGCACGATCCCGCAAATACTGTCCTGGATCGCATGACCAAACCTACCCTCGGAACAGGGATCTCAGCGCCTTGGGACCTATAAATGTTTGATTCGAAGTTAGATGGCGGAGAGTGGGGGATTCGAACCCCCGGTAGAACTTTTGGTCCTACAACGGTTTAGCAAACCGCCGCCTTCAGCCACTCGGCCAACTCTCCACATTCCCCGCAACTCCACTCCGAGTGCCGGGACGAACCCTGATTATATCCTGCGCTTCCTTCCCAGCATACCCTG